>JAGKSW010000061.1 GCA_018993265.1 Nostoc sp. TH1S01 | reverse complement strand
TTCGTTCTTGTTCCGTCAAAGAGCGTAGTGGGTTTTTTGGACAACGTGACATATCTACATTGCCCTCCTTAGATTTAACAGTTCATATTTTTACTTTGCCATTAAATTTTTTCTATGGCTATAAGCGTGCCAAATGACCCACTAGTTCTTTTCCTTTTTGGTAATTGCCAATATTGGTGTAAGCACTACTTAAATTAAGTAGTAATCCCGCTTCTGAAGGACGATCCTTAAGTTTCCTTGCTTCTAATAATTGCGGTTCTGCAACTGCAATTACTTTGTTATATTCACCTAAAGAATTATATATATCACTCAGATTAACTGAAGCAGCAACTTTACCTAAAAAATTTTTGGTTTTATCAGCTATTTCCAAGCTTTGTTGAGTATATTTTATTGATTCTTCGTATTCTCCTCTTATATAGTATGTTCTACTCAGTCTTAACAAAGCAATTTGTATTCCAACATTGCTTAATAACTGTCTGGCTATTATTAAAGACTGATTGGCAACTTCAATAGCTTTTTGGGTATCACCAGAGGAAAGATAAATACTACTGAGACTACTTAAAGCTGAAAATTCAAAACCGCGCTGCTTGGTTTTTTGAAAAATCGCTAATTGTTGTTGTGTAAATTCTATTGCTTTTTGATAATTACCTTGTGCTTGATAAATATTACTAAATACACCTAAAGCATCTGCCTCTAAGTCTGGGTTGTCTAAGCGTTTAGCAATTGCTAAAATTTGCTGTGCCGACTCAATTGCAGAGGCATAACTTTTCTGTTTTGTGTAAATGCTGCTGAGTTGCTTTAAAGCTCGTACTTCTAGCGGCGCTTCTTTAATTTTGCGAGCAATCATTAAAGCTTTTTCAGTCACTTCAATAGCTTTAGGAAAATCCTTTAACTTATCATAAACAGAACCTAAATCAACTAGTACATTAACCTCTAATTTTGGTTGGTTAAGATTTTGTACTATACTTAAACGCTGTTTAGCAAAATCTAATGCTTGATCATATTCTCCAAGACTGATATGAATCAGCTCTAACAACCCTAAAGTATCTACGGGTAATCTGCGAGCATAATTTTGTGTTGTAGGTGGTAACTCAGCAATGTTGATTTCTCGTGCTTTAACTAGACTTTGTTGACAAGCTTCTATCGCTTTTTGAAACTCTCCCAAGACATTGTAATTACTACATATAGCGTTTAATATTAAAGCCTCATTAACAAAGTTTTTCTGTTTTGTAGCAATTTCTAATTGTCGTTCGTCTAATTCAACTAATTTGCGATATTCTCCTTGTTTATCATAAATTACTGCTAACTGAAATAAAGCATTATATTCTATAGTAAACGCGTTGATTTGTTGAGCAATTTTAATTGATTCTTGTAATAAAACGATTGCTTGTTTATTGTCTCCTAAATATCTGTAAGCCGCTCCTAATGATTGAAATATATTTGCTTCTTCTTCGCGCTGATTTAGCTTTTTAGCAAGAATTAAAGCCTCCTCTGCTAACTTGATTATTTGATTAGATACTTCTTTGATTTGAGATGTCATTCCATTAGAATCAGCATTGGAAGCAATTAGCTCATATTGATTAATAATTGATATTAATGTTGTAAGTTGTAAATTATTTGCTCTAATCTCGTGCTGTACTACTAATGCTTGTTGGTAAAAATCTAGAGCGCGGTCATTTTTATTTAGCTGGGCGTAAGTAACTCCAATCCAATAAAGAATTCTGCCTTCTAAATCACGGTTTCTGACTGCACGACTAATAGATAAAGCTTTGTTATACCATTCCAGGGCGTTAGGATAGTTTGACATATTACGGTAAACCGCTCCTATTCTGAATAGGGTATATGCTTCTTGAAATTGATCTCCTAAATCTTGCTGGATTTTTAATGCTTGCTGTGAAATTTCTAAAGCTTTATCAGCTTGTTTTAAATAAGAATAAGTCAAACCTATTCTACTGAGAGTAATACCTTCTCCGGTTTTGTCTTTTACTTCACGGCGAATTGCTAAAGCTTGTTGTAATGTTTCTAATGCTTTCTCCAGTTGATTTAAACTATAGTAAGCTGCACCAATGTTATCAAGGGTTTCTCCTTCACCTGCACGGTCTTTAATTTCTTGGCGAATTGCTAATGCTTGTTGTAAAATATCTAATGCTTTTTGATTTTGAGATGATAAGTTATAAGTCTGTCCTAAATTATTGAGAGTTTGTCCAATTCCTTTTTTATCATTAATTTGACGGTAAATAGTTAGTGCTTGCTCGTAGGTTTTTATTGCATCTTCATAATATCCACGCCGATATTGTTGCGCGCCTTGTTCGTAGAGTTTATCTGCTTCGGCTTTGCGGTTAGATTGAGCGACAGTTTGTGCTAATGTCTCTTTGATTAATACATTGTTTGCTGATATTGCTACGGGAGAAAATAGGGTAAGTAGGAGGGTGGTGATGGTGATGCTTTTTAATTGGGGACGCATTGTTATTTCTCTGGTTAAAAAATTTTCGTATGGATATTAACCAGAAATACAATACATGAGTATGGTTTTACAAAAATAAATAGGTTTTTTTTTATACTTCGGAAAAAAGAAAAAACCCAGCTTTATAAAAAACTGGGCTTATAAAATTTTTAGTTGTCGAAATATGATAGCGATCGCACTTGACTAATTAAGCAGGAATAAATTTCAACGCCACACCATTCATACAATAACGCTGACCAGTAGGCGCAGGGCCATCAGGAAATACATGGCCTAAATGTCCACCGCAACGATGACAATGGACTTCTGTACGCGTCATGAATAATGAACGATCCACAGTAGTGGCGATCGCACCTTCAATGGGTGCATAAAAGCTAGGCCAGCCAGTCCCGCTATTAAACTTAGTATCAGATTTAAACAGTGGTAAGTCACAAGCAGCACATACATAAGTACCTTGTGAATACTCCTTATCAAGAGGACTGGTAAAAGCGCGTTCTGTTCCATGCTTACGCAAAACACGAAACTGTTCTGGTGTTAAAGTACTGCGCCATTCTTCTTCAGATTTGGTAACTTCAAACTCAGTATTAGAACTTGCCACGATTTCTGACCTCGGATTAATAAACTGTGATAATAAGGCTGCACCTGTTAATACGGCACTCGCCTCTAAAAAATAGCGTTTTTTCATATATCTATTATGAGTTTTTGCTTAATTGCATTTCAACATAAGTAGGTGTTGTTCATTCTCTGCAAGACAAGCTGGCTTCCTAAATGTCATCATACTTCAACGCCAAATATTATGTTTGCGGAAAAAGCACCACCCACCAGATAGATATGGAAAATTCAGATATCGTCCCGTTAGTCAGAGGACAGATAATTATTTGCTTTTTAGAATCGGGGCAGAAGATTGTAAACAGTCGCCAGAATTAAGGGACTTCCAACTAAAAAAATATCCAATCATCAGGGGTAGCAGAGGGTGCAGAGGGAGAAAAAGATTCTGATCAATATCTTTGCTGTAAATGGTTGAATAATTTAATTTCTGGAAGTCCCTAATTAACTATCACACATATTTTCCGAAAGCCCATTGACTTGTGGATATTTTTGTGTGTCAACACAAAATTCATTAATCAAAATTTGGAGGAAAAATGCAACACGATGAGTTTATTGGACAAGTGCAACATCGCGCTCATCTTAGTTCTCGCGGTGATGCCGAACTTGCAACTCGTGCTACTTTAGAAACTTTAGCCGAACGCCTAGCAGGACAAGAACCATTGAATGCGGCGGCGCAACTACCAAAAGGTCTTGCTCAATACATGCAACACCAATATGCTGGATCTGGCACACGTTTTTCTTTGGATGAATTTTTTCAGCGCGTCAGTTTAAAAGAAGGTGCAGAACTTCCTGATGCGGTTTACCATGCACGTGCGGTAATTGAGGTATTGCAAGAAGCAATCAGTCCAGGCGAGATTGATGATATCCGCTCTCAACTGCCGTCAGAATATGATCCTTTGTTTGATTCTGGAAGCCAGGGAAAAATGCACGTTAAGACTTAAAAATTTATAGCAGGGAAGAAAAGCGATCGCAACTGTGCGACAATCTGCTGAAATTATAGTTGCTGGCTTTCTTGTGGCATAAGTTCTCTAGCTTTTCTGATACAGGCAAGATGCTTTTTCAACCAGAGGTAATGAGTGTGTGAACTTCCAAATCTATGAATTGAAAGAAACTGCGACTCAATTACTAGCCGCAATGCTATCTAACCCCCACATTTACCCCCAAGTTAGTGATGAAGGGGGATATGGGCAGATGGAACAACAATTAATTATTGTGGCTGTAGAGATGGCTGAAAGCTTAATTCAGCATATCAATCATGCTCATCCGCAAAGTGAAGTAGAAATAAATTCTCCAAACGACTCTTGTTGATGATGTTTTACCTAAGAAATAACCTGGGAATAGCACAAACTTGTAGTTACTCATCTTGAATACTCAAGAGTTTTACTGCTGTTTGCTCAAATCCCCAGGACGGAAGTTTACTACTACTGCCAGTAAGAAAAATATCTTTTACTAGTTCTGTTAGCGTCTAACTAAAGAAATAGCTTTTTTGCAGTTAAGCTGAACAGCGGTAGAATTGATCACCCATTAGTTATTTGGCTTTTTGTGCCACTGCCCATCTTCACCTTTTTCGTAATCACGCTTTACCGCACTCCACGCCACTCGAAAAGCACTCTCTTCGTTATCATATTCTGTTTCCGCATTGTTAAATGCAGCTCGAAAAATTTCTTGAGCGTGTTTAGGTAAGTGGTTTTTTATGGAATCTGGTAATTCTTCAATTTGTTGATAGGGCATAAAATCCTTACCCCCATATTTTAAACTCGTGATAGTGAAGAAAAATTTATGGTTTGGGGATGATAACTCGAACTACTATCCCAATAATCAGCTTGTTTAACACTGACTTTGAGTAATCCCAAATCTGGCTCATTTAAGCCTTGAGAAAACCAAGTTTGTAATTCTGGTTTCCATAATTCTTCCATTTTTTGACGGTCTTTGAGGAGTTGTGCTGTACCAGAGATAGAAACATAACGCTGCTGTTCACATGAAGTAAAACTGACATTTACTTGCTGATTATGCTCAATTTCACTCACTCTATGGGACTTGGCGCTAGTAAAAAACCAGAGTATCCCTTCTGCATCTATTTCATTGATTGAATACATAGGACAACTGTGCAAGCTACCATCATCATTGACTGTGGTCAACATCCCATAGTCAATATCTTCAATTAATTTTTGCAGTTCTTGAATTTGGCGATCGCTGTTTGTGGAAGTGGACATAATTTTACGTTTTTCTCTTAATTTTTTGGATAGATTTTCGATTACAACCAATCTTGAATTCTGGTGTAACCTATTTTTTATTCTTAACATTTACCTCAATTACTTACTTGAGTCTAAAGACGGACTTTTACTGCTTATACCAAGTTGTACTCAAAGATATAGGACTAATATTTGATTTCTGAAGAAAATCAGTACACCCAGAAAACTCCCTGACTACATAAGCAAATTCGGAAATCAAACCGGATTCCTAATAATTAACTATTGCTTGTGATTGTACATTCGTGAACAATAAGATCCCCGGCTTCGCCAAGAAGCCGGGGATCTGAAGTAAAGTAACCAACTTTTTAATTGGTATCGAAAAGTTATATTTAAGTGAGTTCCAACCGTCCACGGTAGCCGGTGACGATACGGCTACCATCCTTGAGAATGTGGATTTCGATTTGGTCACTAGCCCAAGTAATTTGGTCGGCTAAAGCTGGGTTAAAGACGTTCACCCGTTGATTGCTGGAAGAAACAGGGGAGTTAGGAGAATTAATCGCCAGAGATTCGACAAATGGCCCATCAATTAAAATATCTAACTGTTCTAATAATTCTTGCGAACCTGGAGGTGCAGAGTCAGATTGGAGTTGCTTGAGGGTAAAACCTGTAAAAGACATCACATTTAAGCCCGCAGCTTTAAGTTTACGTGCTAAAGCGGCTAAAGCAGGTGCTTGCCAAAAAGGTTCACCACCAGAAAAAGTGACACCTGTGTTTTGTGGTTTACTGAGTATTTGCTCGGCGAGGGTATCAACAGAAATCAGTTGGTTAATCTCAAAGGGCCACGACTCCGGATT
Source organism: Nostoc sp. TH1S01 (assembly GCA_018993265.1). Lineage (GTDB taxonomy): Bacteria > Cyanobacteriota > Cyanobacteriia > Cyanobacteriales > Nostocaceae > Nostoc_B. Next base: position 72,484 of record JAGKSW010000061.1, on the reverse strand, counting down.
AAAGCAACCAGGACAGGCGCGGGGACAACCTTGTACCCAAATAACAGCGCGACAACCAGGGCCATTCACTTCTGACTCGTCAACATAACCCATAATGTTGAGATAGCCAGGGGGAATTTCTGGAAGTGTTGGCGATGGGTGAGTTGATTGAGTTTCCATCTGTTTCCTCCTGTGCTTAAATTACCCAATACTGTTGATGTTCTGATTTGGAATTATGCGGTGCGATCGCTGTCAAAAACTTCATAAAAGCAATTATCGCTACCAGTTAATCGACATACTGCATTTGATTTGACTAAACCGCTTCTAATTTTGGTGGTTACGGTACTGTCAACAATCCAACCAACATTGAATACTAAAAAAATGAGGAACTTGTGAAGATGTCTTGTCTAGACCTTGAATCACCTATTAATAATCTTCTAATTTGAGCAATATATTTTATTTTCGCTTTGATTACGGTAAATTTTAAACAAATTACAAAATTATGTAATAACTATAGGACTCATATTTGATTTATGAAAAAAATCAGTACAACCAGGTCAAGCTTCTTTCCTACTCCCTACTCCCCATTCCCTACTCCCTGCCTACACAACTAGATTCAGAAATCAAATCGGATTCCTATATGTATAATCAATTGATGAAAATTTTATTAATTGATGATCAACCTGCTGAGTTAAATTTGTTAACTCAAATTCTGGAAGGCAAAAATTATCAGGTACAAAAATTTACGTCGGGTAAACTGGCAATGGATGCAGTATTAGAAACATTACCTGATTTAATTTTACTTGACGTGATCATGCCAGAAATTGGTGGCTATGCAGTCTGTCAATATCTCAAAAATCACCAAAAAACTCAAAATATTCCAATTATTTTGCTTAGTTCTATAGAAACTTTACAAGATAAAGAAAAATTTTTTGAATTAGGCGCTATTGACTATATTACCAAGCCACTCTGCTCGCAAGAAGTTTTAATTAGAGTGCAAAATTGCCTTCATATTCAACTCCAGCGAAAACCAGCAAAATCTCATCCTCAACAGCAAGAGTTGGCATTAACACAAAGAGAAGATAAATCTACAGAACAAAGTCTCAAATTACTCAATATTAAGCTGCGTAACCATAACTTAGTATTAACAGAATTAGTTAAAAATCAGCTATTATATCAAGGTGATCTCAAGACAGCATTCAAAGTAATTACAGAAGCAGCTACTAAAAATCTGGAAATTGAACGAGCTAGCGTCTGGTTATACAATCAAACTTCAACGGCTATTTCTTGCCTCGACTTATTTGAGCAAAGTTATAACCGACATAGTGAAGGGCATATTTTAGCCATAGCAGACTATCCTATTTATTTTCAGGCTTTGCAGCAAGAAGAAGTAATTGCTATTGAGAATGCTCAAACTGATCCTCGAACGCAAGAATTTTCTAAATCCTACTCAGCCCTAAACATTATTTCTATTCTAGATACACCGATTCGATTAGCGGGAAAGACAGTAGGAGTGTTGTGTTTGGAAGCGGTGGGAGTATTGCGTTCATGGACACTAGAAGACCAAAACTTTGCTCGTTCTCTGGTGAATTTAGCATCTTTGGCGCTGGAAGCACGGGAACGTCAACGAGCCGAAACTGCGCGTCGAGCTTCTGAAGCCAAGTTAGCATCTGCTTTTAAAGCCTCTCCTGACCCAATTATCTTGTGTACGCTTCCAGAAATTCGCTACATCGAAGTTAATGACAGTTTTTGCCAGTTGTTTGGTTATTCTCGTAACCAAGTAATTGGTCACACTGAGCAAGAATTGCAAATTTGGGCTAATTGGCAAGAAAGTGTTTTCCTGAACCAAATTCTGCAACAAACCAAATCTTTACGCAACTATGAAGTTGATTTCCGCAACTCAAAGGGGGAAATCAAAACCATGTTGTTCAGTGCAGAAATGGTCGAAATTGATGGGCAAAAATATGTTTTAGGCACAGCTAAAGATATTACTGACCGTAAGCAGGCAGAAAATGAAAGTAGGTTACTGGTGTTAACCTCTCAAGCTATTACCCGCGCTGTTGATGTGAATAGTGCTTTAAAAGTAGTGCTAGGCTTAATTTGTCATTCTATCAACTGGGATTTTGGCGAAGCATGGCTACCTAGTGAAGATGGCACAGTTTTAGAGCATAGTTTAGTTTGGCATGGAGAGGAAGTCAGCTTAAAGCAATTCGCCCTAGATAACCAAACAATCAAATTTGTCTTAGGCGAGGGGCTTCCTGGGCGGATTTGGGAAACTAAACAACCAGAATGGATTGAAGATGTTTCGATTGTTGGACAACCAAAATTTTTGCGATCGCCACAAGCTACCAAGGTAGGATTAAAAGCAGCCTTTGGTGTGCCAATTTTAGCTGATGGCGAAGTGTTAGCAATTTTAGTATTCTTAAAACGCAGTGCCGCATTAATCGATCAGCGTCTGTTAATGTTAGTTGGGGCTGTTGCTACTCAGTTAGGTAGTTTAATTCAACGCAAAATAATTGAAGCCGCCCATAGAAAAAGTGAAGAACGTCTACAACTCGCCCTAGAAGCCAGTGATTTGAGCTTATGGGATTGGAATCTCAGCACTGGTGAGGTTTATAGTGACTCGCAGTGGAAAAAAGTGCTGGGGTACGAAGAACCCTATATGACAAATACTTCCCAATTTTTTGAGCAATTTACCCATCCCGAAGACTTACCAAAAGTCCATTCCGCTTTAAAAGATCATTTCCAAGGGGTGAGTGCTGTTTATGAAGCTGAGTTTCGGATACGCTGTGCCAACGGAGAATGGAAGTGGACTCAGGCTCGCGGGAAAATTGTCGAATACAATGATTGGGGTCAGCCTTTACGGATGACTGGGACTAGTAAAGATATTACAGAACGCAAAACTTTAGAACGAGAACTGGCGCTGCGAGAAGCACGTCTCAATGCTTTTTTCAGCAGTGCGCCTGTGGGGATGACAATACTAGATCATCAATTGCGCTATGTGCAGATTAATCCAGTTTTAGCAGATATTCACGGTGTATCTCAAGCAGAGCATATTGGTAAAACAATCTACGAAATTATTCCTCAAATAGCACCTTTAGTAGTGCCATTTTATGAACATGTCTTATTAACTGGAGAAAAAATTCTCAATATTGAAGTTTGTACACCCAAACCCAAGCAACCAGAAACACTGGGTTATTATCTGGCTTCTTATTTTCCAATTCCCGATGAGAACAACTGCATTTCTGGAGTAGGTACAGTTGTAGTAGAAATTAACGATCGCAAACAGGCAGAATTAGCTTTACAAGAAAGTCGGCTGCGCTATCAAGCATTAGCCGAAACATCACCAGTAGGGATCTACCATACCGATAAATTTGGCAATTGCATTTATTTTAATCGGCGCTGGTGTGAGATTACTGGCTTAGAACAATCAAAAGCAATGGGTACTGGCTGGGCCAAAGCCTTACATCCAGAGGATTTCGCTCAGGTTTTTGCTACCTGGAATAATGCAGCAGCAGCTAAATCTTTGTATAAATGTGAGCATCGCTTTGTGCGTCCTGATGGGAAAAGTGTTTGGGTGATTTGCCAAGCCATACCCGAACTTGATGAGAATGGAGAAATTACCGGACACGTAGGGACAATTACAGATATTACTGAACGTAAACTAGCAGAAGCCGCCTTGCAGGATAGTGCTGAACGCGAAAAAGCGATCGCGCAAGTCATTAAAAGAATGCGCCAGAGTTTAGATTTAAAGACAATTTTTGCCGCCACAACTGAAGAATTACGCCAAGCATTAAATTGCGATCGGGTGGTTGTTTATCGCTTCAATCCCGATTGGAGTGGTGAATTTGTTTCGGAGTCAATGAGCGAAGGTTGGATTTCTTTAATGTTAGAACAAAAAAGCGATCGCAGCCTCACCAACAACGCTTTAGAAGATGGCCGATGTCTAGAAACGATTTTACAGAGTGCTGCTAATCCAATTCAAGATACTTATCTGCAAGCAAACCAAGGTGGTATTTATAACCAAGATGGCAGTTTTCGTTGTGTTTCAGATATTTACACCGCCGATTTTGATTCTTGTTATCTAAATTTATTAGAGCGTTTTCAAGCAAAAGCATATATTATTGTCCCAATTTTCTGCGGTAACAAACTGTGGGGATTACTAGCAAGTTATCAAAACTCTAGTCCACGGCAATGGAAAACAGCAGAAATTAACATTGTCGTTCAAATTGGCAACCATTTAGGAATTGCTTTACAACAAGTTGAACTTCTTGCACAAACACAAAGACAATCACAAGCATTACAAGCAGCAGTGATTACTGCTGATACTGCCAACAAAGCCAAAAGCGAATTTCTTGCCAACATGAGCCACGAATTACGCACACCACTCAACGCAATTCTTGGCTTTACGCAAATTATGAGCTATGACCATAAACTTTCCACAGAACATCAACAAAACTTGGCAATTATCAATCGTGCTGGTGAACATTTGCTCAACTTAATCAACGATATCTTAGAAATGTCGAAAATTGAAGCTGGCAGAACCACATTAAACATCAGTAATTTTGATTTAATTGCCTTATTAAACAGTCTCGAAGAAATGTTGCGTTTGCGTGCCGAGTCGAAAGGTTTACAACTGCGATTTGAATATGCACCACGGCTACCACAACATGTGCAAACAGACGACAACAAACTGCGGCAAGTTTTACTCAACCTCTTGGGAAATGCAATTAAATTTACTTCTCAAGGTAGTGTAACACTGCGTGTTAAATTAGCAGAACCAGTCAGAAAGCAAGACGAAAATATTCTTTCTCAATTTCCCCACTCCCTCATATTCGAGGTACAAGACACAGGTGTGGGTATTTCCTCCCAAGAAATTGGCCTATTATTTCAAGCTTTTGCACAAACTGAAATCGGTCGAAAATCTCAACAAGGAACTGGACTAGGTTTAGCAATTAGTCGTAAATATGTGCAATTGATGGGGGGAGATATAACTGTCAGCAGTCAAGAAAAAGTTGGCACTACTTTTACTTTTCAGATTGATGTGGGTATCGTCTCAAATATTTACGTTGCAGCTAGGCAAACTCAACACCGAGTTCTCGGTTTAGCACCAGGACAAACTGATTATCGAATTTTAGTTGTCGATGATGTTTTAGAAAATCGGTTGGTATTAGTGAAATTGCTGCAAATTAGGGGTTTTGTTGTGCGCGAAGCAGCAAATGGACAGGAAGCTATCAATCTGTGGCAGGAATGGCAACCTCATTTAATTTTTATGGATATGCGTATGCCTGTTGTGGATGGTTATGCAGCTACAAAACTGATTAAAGCTACCAATGAAGCAACTGCTTTGTCTCAGTTTCATCCTATTATTATTGCTGTAACTGCCCATGCTTTTGAAGAACAACGAGAAGCAATACTATCAGCAGGCTGTGATGATTTAATTAATAAGCCTTTCCGCGACGAAGAAGTATTAGAAAAAATTCAACAATATTTAGATGTCAAATATATCTATCAGGAAGATAATCAAAAAATTGCCAATGTAATCCAGCAAAATGCCAAACCCAATATCATACACCAAGATTTATTATCTTGGTTGGCTCAAATGCCAAAGGAATGGCTGGCAAAATTACATAATGCTGCTGCCCAGTGTAGTGATGATTTGATTTTATATTTGATGGTAGATATACCTGTTAAAAACGATATTTTTCAAGAGTATTTAACTGATTTAGCGCACGATTTTGAATTTGAAAAAATTATGGAGTTAACAAAAAGAAAATGAGATTAAATATGACTTTATCTCTCTGCTTTTGATATAGGACTCGTATTTGATTTGTGAACAAAACTCAGTACAGTTTCTGTTCCCCGTTCCCTGTTCCCTACCTTTACGAGTAAATTCAGAAATCAAACTGGATTCCTATAGATAAATTACCATAATTTAATTAATTGCTTGCTTTGTAAAAACATTTCAAATCTATGGATATCTTTTTCATTTTCAAAAGCAGCAACTGGTAAGTAATGAAATTGAGCTTGGGTCGTGTATAAAAAATAATAATCTGATTTTTTAATGACTTTCATAAAGTGTGAATAATTCAGTTTAATAATACTGCCATCTTCATAAAATACAGCCAAAAAGGTTTCATCAATTTCACAATATCTATTTTGAAAATTTAATGTAGAATTTCGTTTATGAACTTGAAAGAACAAAGGTAATGAAACCAAGTATGCAACCAAGCCTAGAAAATATATTAACCACCAATCAAAGCTATTTCGTAAGACTGATAAAATAATATTTATGAGTAATATAGCTGCTAAGAGAATAAAAGTAATTTTCATGCGCCTGTAATAGTCAATAGTTAACAGTGCGCGTAATTCTTTTGGTGTAATTTGAAAGGTTTTAGTTGTGATTTGCATTATATTTAAATCATTGGTAGTAAAATTTGAGAACTGCGATCGCTACCACAATTGACTGTCAAGGTGATAATCTGAGCATTGCGTAAATCATTGCTATTCATCACTGCGCCATTACCAGAATTCATTGCATAAGCAGGAAAACAAGCCGCACTCAAACTTAAACGTAAGGCATTACCTTTGGCAATGCATACACAAGTTGTTTGCAGTTGAATTTTAATTGGGACAGGAGTTGTAGACTGGCAATGCACATATCCCTGTGTCAAATTATATACTTTGCCATCAGGTTGCACTTGCGATAATACAGCACATAAATCATAACTGGGTTGATCGGCACTGCAATAAATTTCTACTACTATACCCCCCAATATATGTAAGTCTGCTGTTAAAGGTTGACTAGTATAAGTTAAAACATCTGAACGGCAATCAAGATGCGATCGCTCAAATACACCCGCTGGTAATCCAGCATGACCACCTAAAGATGGTGCAGGTCGCCAAGGGTCATGAACTAACACATCAAAAGAATTTGGGATTTGGGATTTGGGATTTTGAATTAAAATTCCTGAGTCTTCGCGGATGCTGGCGAGTCCAGTGGTTGACAAAAAATAAGATTTCTGGTTTGCTGTATTTAAACTAGGGAAAGTGCGCCAAATATTACTTCCCATTTCAAACAGGCAAATAGAAGACTCCTGCAATAAGCCTGTATCTATATCTTTCAAAAATTGATCAAACCAACGAATTTGCATTCTATCTACAGGACTGGCGGCTGTCGCACCAAAGTCAACTTCCCCTACTTTTCGACCCCAAGGCAAATGCGCCCAAGGGCCGACTAATAAATGTTGGGGTTGGGTGCAACGGGCTGCCATATCTTTGTATAAATGCAGTGTACCGCGCAGGTAAGTATCAAACCATCCCCCTATATGAAACATTGGCAAATCAACAGCTTGCAGGTTATGTTTGGGTGAAAGTTCTTCCCAATAAGCATCAGCTTGGGGATGGGCTATCCATTCATGATAAAAAGACTCAGGAGCAAGTTGTTGCAGAATTTCGGGACTATTTATAGGTAAATTGCGTGCAGCAGTAAATAAAGCTTGATAGGCGGTTTGATCATTGCCTAGACGTGCGGTTTCGGTGGCTAATTGAATTGCCCAAGCAAGATTAGTTTGTAAACAGAATGCGCCACCTTCATAAGCCCAATCTGTATACAAATCATAACCAATCATGGCGGGACAAATTGTTTTTAAAGCACTGGGTTTAGCAACTGCGGCGTAGAGTTGGGTCATTCCTTGATAAGAAAAACCATACATCCCAACTTTGCCATTACTCCCTGGTAAATGCGCTGCCCAATAAATGCTATCTTCACCATCAGCAATTTCATGAGCAAATAACTTAAATTCGCCAGCAGAAGTACCTCGTCCGCGAACATCTTGAATAACTACAATATAACCTTGGGCAGCATACCAACTGGGATGAGCATAAACTACAGTAGATGCGATCGCTCTACCATAAGGTTGTCGCATTAATAATACCGGAAAATTCTCTGCTGCATCAGGGCGATAAATATCTGCATCTAGCCTGACACCATCGCGGGTGTACATAGATGCAGTTTGTTTAGCAAGGACTTTGTACATAGATAACCACAGATGAGCAAGATAAAATAACGCAGATTATATTGAGATGTATCTATCGGGGGAATTATCTCTGAATATATGATATGACTTACCGTTCTAATTTCAGCAATTAGATGTATGTGCGATATTTAGGTGAATGTTTTAATGTAATTAAGGCAATGGCAATTTGTAGAAGTTAATCATTTTTAGTAATTAGAAATCTCATCTTATGGAAAATACACAAAGTACATTATTTGATAAAATCTTTCGTGACAGCAACGGCAATATTGTGATTGCTCAACCGCCAAACCCACCGCTAATTCTTTGGTTAGCAGCGAGTTTACTAACTTTAATTGTTCCCAGTGGCACAATTCATACAGTGTTGCAGATATTAGCAAATGGTGCTTTATTTACTTGGTCGTGGTTAGAATTATTTCAGGGCGTTAATTATTTTCGTAGAGCGTTAGGTTTAGTGGTACTGATTGGTTTAATCGCTTTCCAAATTCAGTAATTATTGGATTAAATAAATTCAGAAATAGTGGCGTGGCAAAGCTAAAGTAGTGCATAAATATAATTCTTGTGGTGTGGGCATCCTGCCCGCACCGGACGGGCTAGAAGCCCATCCCACAAGAAATTCATAATGCAATATTTTAGCCTCGCCACGCCATTACGAGAAAATTAAATCAGATTACTATAGTAAATAACTACAAATTGAAATACAGCATTTTTTATCTTGATAAGGTAAATTTTTCTAGTCTCTAGCCCCTAGCCCCTAGCCTCTCTCCCCTTGATGTACTGCATAAAACTAAGAAACGCTGTATTAACATCAAAAACTAAACAGTCTGTTCTGTCTTTTCTGCTTCTGTAACTTTCTGCCCAATTTTTGGTTCAGTACCAGCTAAAAGGCGCTCTATATTACTGCGGTGGCGGATAATTACATACAAACCGCCAAGAATACCAAACAAAATATAAGGCATTGGTTGGTGAAAAATTACCATAAAAATAGACACAGCGATCGCACCAGAAATTGAACTCAACGATACTATTCTCGAAATCGCTACAACAACGGCAAATACTCCCAAAGTTGCTAAACCTACTTGCCAACTCATCGCCAATAATATTCCCAAACTGGTAGCCACAGATTTACCACCAGTAAAACCGAGAAATATTGATTTACTGTGTCCTAAAATTGCAGCTAACCCAGCTAACGTTACCATCAAAGGTTGCCATAATTGCAAATCTACAGTTGCAGGTATGAATTCAGAAGTAGCACCAAAATTAAATAAAGCATAAACCAAAGCGATCGCTGATACTCCCTTTAAGCAATCAACCCCCAAAACAAACGCTCCCGGCCCTTTACCCAACGTTCTTAGTACATTAGTCGCCCCCGTTGAACCTGAACCCACTTCCCGAATATCAATACCTTTTAGCTGCTTCACCGCAATATAGCCAGTGGGAAAAGAACCCAGCAAGTAAGCGACTACTAAAATCGCCCCACACAAACTTAACCAAATAGTCATAACCATCTAAATAAGAGTCCGTAGTCAATAGTTTAAAGGTTTTTGACTGTGGACTATCAGACTGAGAGGCAAGTTATTAAATTATCTACATACATCTGTTCTCTACTTACTACCTTCTGCTATAAATGTTAGATTTTAAACACTAAATAGACAAAATAAAAATAAGTTTCTCGGCTCAAAAACTCCATCTGACTAGAAAAACTACGATAGCGGGTAGTAGGCGTGGGAGAAGAATATGCATCCATTCCTAAGCCTCGCGCCATCAATACAGCTCGCTTCATATGCAAAGGATCGCTCACAATCAAAAACTTAGTTAATTGGTGAGCTTTCGCTACTTCCCAAGCATTTTTGAGATTTTGGGAAGTTGTGCGAGATTGAGTTTCTGTGAGAATATTAGATGGTTTTACCTGTTGTGCGATCGCATAATTTTTTCCAACTATAGCTTCAGCTGGTTCATTAGTTTCACCAACTCCGCCAGTAAAAATAATCGTCTTAACTAATCCATTTTTATATAAGTCAATGGCGTGGTTAATTCGCTCTCGAAACACAGGAGATGGTTCTTCTCCCCAAACCGCTGCTCCTAAAACAATTGCTGCATCTGCCTTGAGATTATTGCTAGTGCTACCATATAAATAAATACTGGTAGCTGTAGTCGCGATCGCTAGTGACAAGGCAGATATACAAGCCACTGTCACCAAAACCCACAATTTCTTGATTACCAAATTATCTGACCAATATTGATTTTTAATATATATCAAAAAGCCCGTGACGAGGATTGAACTCGTGACCTCACCCTTACCAAGGGTGTGCTCTACCACTGAGCCACACGGGCAGAATTTATCTTTTGAACTATGAGCTATAATGCTGTTAACTCTACCGAATACTCAGTCATTATAACTCATAAATTTCACTTTGAGAAGGTGGGCCGGGCTGGATTTGAACCAGCGTAGGCGTAAACCAACGGATTTACAGTCCGTCTCCATTAACCACTCGGACACCGACCCGCATGTCCCACGATTTATTATATTAGCAGTAGATTTTAATAACTGCAAGGGGAGTAAGAAAAATTTTTAGTCAGTTCCTAGAGATGTGTTTAGGGTGAGAATAATCATACCCACCCTAAGTTAGTATCTTTGATTGCAACTTGAGATTAACTCAAGAGTTCGCCGGTTTCTTGGAGAGAATGTAAGCGTTGGTAAATACCTTCATGGCGCAACAGTTCTTCGTGGCTACCAACTTCGACAATTCTGCCTTGTTCTAACACTACAATCTTGTCAGCTTCGCGGACTGTACTCAGACGGTGAGCAATCACAATTGTGGTACAAGTTCCCTGAATTGATCGCATAGCTAATTGGATGGAACGTTCTGACTCATAATCTAAGCTAGAGGTAGCTTCGTCAAAAATCAGTACATCTGGTTTAACTAACAACGCCCTCGCAATTCCGAGGCGTTGTCTTTGTCCGCCAGATAGCCTCACGCCGCGTTCCCCAACAACGGTGTTATAGCCTTGGGGTAGCACCTGTACCACCTCATCAACTCTGGCAATCTTACAGGCTTCTTGAACCTCTTCAATGGTGGCGTTTGGTCTACCGTATGTGAGGTTTTCCAAAATTGTGCCGTTAAAAACATCTACCTCTTGGTGAACGATCGCTAATCTGCGTCTATACTTACCCACATCCAAGGTACGAATATCTTGCCCATCAATCAGAATTTGACCATCTTGAGGTTCAAAATATCGCAATAGTAGTTTCACTAAAGTTGATTTACCAGAACCAGAACGCCCTACTAAGGCAACTGTTTGGTAAGGTTCAATCAATAAATTGATATCTTGCAAAACTGGACGGTTGGCAAGATACCCAAAACTCACATGAGAAAATTCCACTTTGCCAGTAAATTTATAAGGCGATTCGGTTTCATTTTCTACTAAAAGACTGGATGTATCAGACCCTGTTGGCTCTTCCAAAAATTCATGAAACCGCAACATAGAAGAATAGCGTCGAGCAAAAACTTCTGCCACATTGCTAATCGGTTCTAGTTCAGCATACGCCATGCTCGAAAGTGTCAAGATCATGACAAACTGACCAAGAGAAATTCGACCATTTACTGTTGCTGCTAAAGTTAAACCTAAAATTGTAAACACACAAAACTGAATGACAGTTTTTTGCCAAGCTACCAGTTTTGTATAATTTTTGTGGATGCGGTAATCAACTACTGTTAGCTCCCGATTTAAACGTTGTTTTTGGCGTTTTAATTCCTTAGCTTCTGTAGCAAATGCTTTCACCGTTTTGATGTTGGTGATGATTTCGGAAGTCCGACTTTCGGTATCTTCCATATATTTATCTAAGCGACCTTCGTGCCAAATTATTCGCCGTAATTCTTTCAAACTAAAGGCGAGAATAATTACGAAGGAAATCATGTATAAAACTGCAATTCGCCATTCAATCACTACAATAAATACAAAAATTCCTATCAAACGCAGCACTTTAGGGATTAACTGTCCGGCAATTTCTGGATATGTCCAAGTATGGTTAGAAATACCTCTAGCTACTCTGCCGGCAATACGTCCGGGATTATTTACATCATAAAATTCTAGGGGCAAAGAGAGGATTTTTTCTACAGCTATTTGAGATTTATCTCGACGCGCCCTTAAAGCAATATCCCAGTTAAACCACACTGTTAACCAAGGTTGTGTTGGCGCTCTCACTACAGTCACTATAAAAATGAGACCTAGTAAAACCGCTAAAGATAGTGTTTTACCAACTGGGTAATTGGTAAGTTCGGAGATAGATGCGATCGCACTTTGTAGAGGTTTATCTAACGGTTGGTTAGACAAAACATTTAAAATCTGCCCAATCGCATAAGGGACAACCAAATCAATAATTTCGTAAATGCTCGATGCTGTAATACTGAAAAGGCTCAGTTTCCAGTAGGGATGAAAATAATTGAGAATATCTCGAAATTTTGCCATGATCTATACTGTCCAAGAGTGCGATCGTGAGCTTGGAACAATATACTACATAATGTATTACAAGAGAGTCAAGAGCTAATACAAGAAATCATCCTTCTGGAGGAGGGGGAAATTCCACCGGAAAAAATTCTAGACGATAGCGATAAAGTGCAACAGGTCGAGAACCCGCCTGAAAGTAATCTGGATCTTGGGGTGAAAGATAGACAGCAGTAACTTGATCTGCCTCAATTGTGGGATTATGTGTGGCTAATTGATGGTAAGCAGTTGTAGACTCTACAGAATTAAAATAAGGGCGAGAACCACCTTTAAATAGTTGTTGAAATACTTCCGCAGTGATATATTTATGCTCAGAAATACTTTCTATAGCGCGTGCTGTCACAATCGAGACTAATTGCCGTTCTCCACGTAAAAGTGTGATTTGGCGGTTAGGCGAATCTGGATCTACTTTGACAGATAATACCGCCTCTTCACCTAAATAAGCTTTAGCTAAATTCAAACTATTAAATGCTCTATCTGCTACTAAAATCGGTTGTAAATTATTGATTTGTGGAATAAATTTTAAGCCAACAGTTATTGATGGTTTTTGTTTAATAAATCTGACAATAAAACTTACAGGTTGATTAAGTTGTTTACGGTTACTTTCAAAACCAGGGGTCACAATATCTGGTGCTAAAGGTGCAACTAAATCGACCAATGTGCTTGTAACTTTCCAAGTACCAGCCATCCATTCAGGATAAGCTAAATCGCCGGAAGCTGGCTGTACAGAAGTTAATTTTTCCCACTGAGCAAAGTTCTCTAAACGTTCAGATAATTCACCTGCTATTGCATTTCCGCTCCATCCCAGCAAAAATAAAACAATTAAGCAAAATCTGCAAATTGCCTTCATTGTAATTCGTAATTAAATATTATGTAGTTAGGACTTACGCACGAGTTACGGAATAACGTAGACGCGCAAGTGGCTTCCCGCAGGGTACCGCAGAGGCGCAGAGGTCACAGAGAAATAAGAGTTTGAGAGATATTTTGTGTAAGTCCTAGTAGTCTGTCAATTTATTACACCAATATTGATGTTGGGTTTCGCTGTCGCTCCACCCAACCTACCACAAATGACAAATGACTTATAACTCTACTGGTAAAGGCTGCCAAACTTCGCCATATTTCTCTTTCAAATCGTGCCAGGCTTCTACTTGACCGGGTTCATATTCTCCTGGTTTGCCCCATTGCAGAAATAAGCTTAAAGCAGGTTCTTGTTTATCATCTAAAAACCGGATGGCATAAGTTGTAAAGTTACCTCTTTTTGCTTCACCTGTTTCAAACTTCACCTGGGTAATTTTATCCATATTTAGGTGAAATTCAAAGCCTTCGGTGTGCATATTGGCATATTTACCTTTGGCTAATTCGGCATAAAATAATTTCTCAATTTTGCCGCGTGCTTCTAATACAGCAGCACTGCTGGTAACAATTAAACGCAAAGTTCCTAAAGTTTCACAAGCTTCTAAAAATTCTTTTAAATTTGCACTCATAATTAATTGTCCTTGGTTATTTGTCATTGGTTATTTGGTAATGTTTGACCAGTGACTATTTTTCGTATTTTTCATAAGCAGCAACAATTCGCTGAACTAGGGGATGACGCACTACATCTTTTTGGGTAAATTCACAAAAACCAATGCCTTCGACGTGTTTTAAAATGTCTAAAGCAACTGATAGACCTGATTGTTGATTATGCGGCAAATCTGTTTGTGTTGTATCGCCTGTAATCACCATCCGCGAACGAAAACCCAACCGCGTCAAAACCATTTTGATTTGTGCGGGTGTGGTATTTTGAGCTTCATCCACTATTATGAAAGCATGATTTAGGGTACGTCCGCGCATATATGCAAGTGGTGCAACTTCAATAATGCCGCGTTCTATTAAATTGGGGACTTTTTCGGCATCAATGAATTCGTAAATGGCATCGTAAAGTGGACGCAGATAAGGATTAATTTTTTGCTGTAAGTCTCCTGGTAAAAAGCCCAATCTTTCACCAGCTTCGACGGCTGGACGAGTTAAAATTAGCTTTTCTACTTGGTTGGCGAGGAGTGCTTGCACAGCGACAACAACGGCGAGATAGGTTTTACCTGTACCAGCAGGCCCAGTGCAGAAGGTAATGTCTCGTTTGCGGATGGTTTCAATATACTGTCGTTGACGAAATGTTTTAGCGCGGACTTCTTCACCACGGCGAGTTCTAGCGAGAACATCTCGGCGTAATTCTTGGAGTTCGTCTTCCCGATCGCTATCTAAAGCTTGACGAGCTGTTAAAATATCGGCATTGGAAATGGTATTGCCTTTAATCCACAGGTCTTCGAGCGATCGCACCAACCTGGATGCTAAATTAATTTGGGCATCTGTACCAGTAATTTGTAGTTCCTGTCCGCGTAGCACTAACACCGCGCCTGTTTGCCGAGACAGGATTTTGAGATTTTCTTCACCATCACCTGCAAGAGCGATCGCACTCGGAATATTAGGCAGCTGAATCTTTAAGGCATCTGCCATAGTTATTTCTTAAATGTGTGAGGAGTAATTTTTAACAACTGTCTATTATTTCTGGATATTTTTGATTATGGTTTTTAATTAACTTTATTTTTACATTATTTTCTAGTTTTGCGCTTTTGCATCGCTGCGCTAGTTCTGTTGTGTCTGCTGCAAGACCGATCGTAACGATCGCAGAGGGAGCAGAGGTGCAAGGGAGCAGGGGAGAAAGTTTTTACGTTCTTGCACAGATGCAAGGAATCATTACTGAATCCACCGAACATGATATTAGAGAATTTTCTAGTGAAGTAGAGACGCGATCGCGCCTCTACACTGGTGAGGTTGAAGTTAAGCAAACTTACTTACCTCAAATTTCACGATTGACTGCGGTTAATCGCTTAGTAGCGAACGCCTTTACGTGCTGCTTCTGCTTTACGCTTCCGGCGCAGACTGGGTTTTTCGTATCTTTCCCGACGTTTAACCTCAGATAATATCCCGGCTCTTTGAATTTTCTTTTTAAAACGTCTTAGTGCCGAGTCAATTGTTTCATTTTCACCTAGACGGACTTCAGCCACTCCCTAATTTCACCCCCTGACAGAGATATTTAGAAGTTGCATTCAAAAATAGCATTTAGAAATCAGGTCAATGAGAGAAGACAGGAAGCAGAAGCAAAAAGGATGAATTTCATACTTCACACTTCACACTTCATACTTTTCTCCCTCATCTTCCTTTCTTTATAGTTTAAACCTAGCGGAAACGAGGTTTAGCAACAGGTCTAGGCCCGTTGTTTCCGCGTCTTTCCCTAGTTTTTGGCAGTGGCGGTCGCTCTTCGCGGTCTTCATCAAAAGACATGCCCTCTCGCCCCATAGCAGTGCTGCCATAGATATCCAGATATACTGATTGTCCAGCAAGCTCCGCCGCTGCGGCAATTACTGTCCGAATCGCCTGAATATTGCGTCCGCCTCGACCAAATACTTTGCCTTTATCTGCACTGTCAAAGGCAATGCGAATCCAAGCTTTTTTCAGGGTGTGAGAAATTTCACAATCAACGCTTAAGGTCTTTGGAGATTCTAAAAACGGCTGCATCAAAAATCGCACTAGTCCAACATAGTTGGGATTAGCTGCGAAAGATGGCGTATTGACGTTATGATGCGGGTTTTGCACTGACCTGTTCAAGAACATTAGCTTTTACTAGGATGCGACGTACGGTGTCAGTGGGCTGTGCGCCTTGTTGTAGTCGCTTGACGATGCCGGGAACATCTAGTCTAACTTCATCGGTTCTGGGGTTGTAAAAGCCCAGTTCTTCTAAAGGACGACCATCGCGGCGAGAGAGGCTATTCATAGCGACAATACGGTAGCTCGCTTCCCGCTTTTTTCCGTATCGCTTCAAGCGCAGTTTGATCATGTTGAAGAATCGTTCTCCTGTTTGTATGGATTTTTGCAGCTGATAAATTCAGGAAGTAATTTGGCGAAAGTGCCTTGGTTGATTACTTCCCATGCTGAAATGCTTATTTTAACACTTGATTAGTGTTTACGGCTATTAAGTTGGGGAGTTGGGAGTGGGGATCTGACGGGTGTAGGGGTGATGAAACCGTGATTTTTAGAGTCATTACTCCTCACATTACTAAAAACCTACACTGGTGAGGGAGTAGGGAATAAAAAATTGTTCCCCGTTCCCTGTTCCCTGTTCCCTGTTCCTTGTTCCCTCTTCTATAAATTCCCAAAGCCTTTTTTCTTCTTATCCTTGGGTTTTTTCTTTTTCGTACCACCGCCGCCGTTATAACCGCGCCATCCGGGGGCTGCGGGACGGCCACCTGCGTAGGCGTTGCCCATACCGCCGCCGCCGAACATTCCCGGCATACCAGGCATACCGGGGAAGTTACCTTTACCCATTTGTTGCATGAGCGATCGCATTTTTTGGAAGTCTGATACCAGCTTACTCACATCAGCTTCTTTGTAACCAGAACCCTTGGCCACCCGTCGTCTGCGGCTGGGAGAACTTGCCAATAAATCCGGGTCTTGGCGTTCTTGCTTGGTCATGGAATTAATCATGGCTTCGCAGCGTTTTAGCTGAGTTTCTCCCTGCTTGAGTTGGTCATCAGACAGTTTGCCCATACCAGGAATCAATTTCATGATTCCTCCCAGCGACCCCATATTTTTCAACAAACGCAGCTGTTTGAGAAAGTCGGTAAAGTCAAACTTCGCCGACAAAATTTTCTCCTGCATTTTTTCGGCATCTGCCAAGTCAATTTCTTCTTGGGCTTTTTCTACCAGAGTCAAGACATCGCCCATCCCTAAAATCCGTGATGCCATCCGGTCAGGGTAGAACGGTTGTAGGGCTTCGACTTTTTCGCCGATACCGACAAATTTGATGGGTGCGCCGGAAATTTGACGGACTGATAAGGCTGCACCACCACGGCTATCACCATCTAACTTGGTGAGAATTGCGCCTGTAATCCCGATTTGCTCGTGGAAGGTGCGGGTGAGGTTGGCGGCTTCTTGACCAGTCATAGAGTCAACCACCAACAAAGTTTCGTGGGGTTGGACTGTTTGTTTAATGCGGGCTAATTCCGCCATCATGTCTTCATCGATTTGCAGGCGACCCGCAGTATCAATGATGACTGTATTGACACCTTCGGCTTTGGCGCGTTCTACACCTTGACGAGCAATTTCTACTGGGTCAGCATCACTGCCCATATCAAATACTGGTACGTCAATTTGTTTACCCAAGGTGATCAACTGATCAATCGCAGCCGGGCGATATACGTCTGTGGCGACTAACAAACAGCTGCGCTCTAATTTCCGTAGATGTAAAGCTAATTTGGCTGTGGCTGTGGTTTTACCAGTACCTTGCAAACCAGCCATCAACACAATTGTCGGTTTTTGTTCAGTTTCCGCCAGGGGAACGTTTTCTTCCCCCATCACCTGTACTAATTCATCGTAAACAATTTTGATGAACTGCTGGTCAGGGCGCACGCCAGAAATCACCTCGGCTCCCTGCGCCTTGGCTTCAACTTCGCTAATAAAATCTTTAACTACCTGGAGGTTGACATCTGCTTCTAATAAGGCGCGGCGGACTTCTCGCAAAGCCTCTTGAATATTGGATTGCGAGATTTTGTCTTGACCCCGAAGTTTTTTCCAGGCGGATTCTAAACGGTCTGCTAGTGCATCAAACATATCTTAGTTACAAGTAGTTAGCCAATGAGGAAGCCGGAATTGTCGCTGAGAGCGATGCAGAATTTCCGGTAGAGTTTTAACGTGCTATCTACAAGCTTAGTAGTTTTCACTCCGACTTGAGCAACTCGATACCTACTTGGGTTGGGGTGGTAAGCCGTATTTTCTGTGTAAATTACGATTTTTCTGGTTTAAAAAATTCCAGCGATCGCTGATGTTTAGGACTTACGCAGCGCCGATATTGTCATTGCGACCGGAACGAAGTGTAGGGAAGCAATCCCAGGGTCAGGGGGGATTACTTCCCGCCACGCCTTCGGCTCGCGGCTTCGGCTTAGCTCGTAATGACGGAGTTACGTTATTTGCGCGTAAGTCCTGTGTTAAACAACACTTGTTTGCTGACATTTACATGATTGTAAAGCTTTTTCCACTGCTTCTATCAATCCATTCATATCAATCGGCTTGCGGATAATGCCTGCTATTCTTGCGCGGCATTTCTCTCTGACTGTTTCTTCTTCATATCCACTCAGTAGCAAAATTGGTAAACACTTTAAATTGGGATTTTGTTGGATGCGGTAGGCAACTTCGTAACCATCAATTCCCGACATTGTTACATCCAATACTAGTAAATCAAATACTTGCCTTTCTAGTTCTGCAAGTACTCCTTCTCCACTCGACACTGTGCTAACTTGATAACCATTTATTTCTATAATTGTTTGTAATAAAAGACAAGTTGCAGCACAATCATCACATACCAGAATACGTTTATTTTTATTATTGTTCATTTTCTTAATTTTATGAAAGTATTTAATTTTTTAAAATTATGATTTTTATCAAAAAAAATTGAATAATTGTAATTATAATCATTTTTAAATAAATGGGTAGTTTATTGTAAAAAAATGTATGTTAATCTATTTTGATTTCTGAAAGTATATGTACAGGCGGAGAGTTGAAAATAGCATTTTTTGAGTATACTATATTTTTTCAGAAATCAAATAGGAGATTTATCTCTAAAGAATGAAATTTGCTTAGCACTAGAGGTGTAAATCGCCTTGAAAGCAATAAATATTGAAAAACTATGTTGAAGAGGTTATTTATAAAGTAAAAATCATTCCCGGAAGGTGGGTTAGGCACAGATTGTGAGCTAATTCATCACAAAAACTGTATACGAGCGCCTAACGCACCCTACTTGAGATTTACTATTCCCTTTTAGTTTATCAATGGTCACTTACCTGCAATATCTACGCTAGAAGTTCTAAAATCACTCCATTAGTCCAACCAAAACCTATTTCGTTAGAACTGTAACCAAAGCAAATTTCATCAGAAACTTGAGCAGAACACCGCTCAACGTCATATTTTTCGACGAAGAAACCTAATTTTGTAAATTCTTTCATCGCCATAGAGAGGAATTTATCAGCAATATCCTGGCCTTCGGTATGATATCCATAGCGGCGAAGTCCTTGGACAGCAATTAATGTGAGGGGAGCCCAACCAAAAGGCGCATCCCATTGATTTCCTGTGACATGAGAACTGGTAAAAATTCCCCCTGGGGCGGCGAATATCGGCAGATTTTGGACGATTCTCTCGGCTTGCGTAGGTGATGCAAGTCCTGTCCAGAGAGGATAAAAGGTGGTGGCAAATTCATAATGACGACGTTTGCCACTGGGGAAATGATAGTCTAGGTAAAGTCCTGTTTCTTCATCCCATAAGTATTGATTGATACGCTCACGGCGGAGATTGGCGCGATCGCTCCATTGTTGTCTCAGTTCTGGATTACCTAAAATATCGTAAATTTGTGCCAAGTCTTGCTCCATTTGATACAGCAAAGTGTTTAAACAAACAGGCGCATAGTGGATGATATCAACACTGAAGGGGCCAAAGCGGTTGGAAATATCAAACCCAGACTCTCGCATAGAGCGATCGCCTTTGTAAAATAAATCTGTGAGTTCGTCTTTTTCGCGGTCATAATACAAATTCACATCATAATCATCAATCTCAAATTTTCGATAATACTCCTTGACACGTTCGTAGTGGCTGCGTCCTGCTTCGTCCAGTTCCGAAAACAAAACTTCGGGGGCTGGCCCTTCGCCTAAAGCAAAATATCGAGATAAACCTGTGGCGGGATTGAGATGCGGCGGTACTACCCAGTAGTAATAAAACTGTTCTAATAAGGGCAAAGTTGATTTTAACCAGGCTTGATCTTGGGTATGTTGAAACAACGCCAGCACCATCAAACTGAGGACAGGGGGTTGCGATCGCGTCAGCATATAGGTACGGTTGGCATTGAGAATAGTGCCGTAATGCTGTACTTGATAAAGTAATTGATCAACTTGACTTTGAGCTAATTCCCATTCTTCATCCCGCAGTAAGCCCAGCAAAATAAAATAGCTGTCCCAGCCATACATCTCGTTAAAACGTCCACCAGGGACAACATAAGCGCCGGGGAGATATAACAAGCCGTGTTCTTGAATATCTGCAACTTCGTTGGGTAAGGTGCGAATTTCGATTTGCTGCATTTCGGTTGCAGATAGCGATCGCTCTAACACAGACTTGACTGTATTACAGTCTTCTTGGGGAGATATGTAAACTAGCCACGGGGTATTGGGTGGGTGTTCTAGTTTGGTGTCTTGGGCTGATTCTAGTAAGTGGGTGTGGGAACGGGTGAGGGTTTTCCAGGTTTGTTTGATGTAGGTGCGGACTTGTGTCTGTGTGGTGAGTTGTATGGTCATGAGTTTTGTTTCGCGCAAAGGCGCAAAGACGCAAAGGGAAGAGTTATTCAGCAATTAATAGGGCTACGGGGAAGTGGGAGAGGGCTTGAGAGATGGGGAGAGTGTCTCTGGTTTGTAGGGTTTGGTGGGTGAGGAGGTTTTGCCAAGTTTTGGTGGGGAGTTTTAGGTGTGTATCTTGCCATACTGACTCGCCTAGTGGGGGTTGTCCGGGTGGGATGAGGCTGGTGAGGAAACGGGGGACAATGGCGATCGCGGTTTGCTTGTCATGTTGTCGGGCAAAGGCGATGATATGGTTGGCGTGAGTTCCGTGGACTTGTAGAGGTTGATATTCGCCGTTTTGGAATAAGGAGAGATATTTTGTTCTAGCTTTGAGTGCTTGCAGTGTTAAAAACAGTTTGATTCTACCGTCGGTTTTCTGAGTTAGTAGTTCGGGAATGCAGTCGAGAATATCTGTTTTGATTTGTGCTTGGATGGTACTCAAATAACTACGTCGTAATTCAAAATCTACGGGACGGCGGTTATCGGGATCAACTAAGCTGAAATCCCACAGTTCTGTTCCTTGGTAAAAGTCGGGAACTCCAGGTGCAGTAATCTTGAGAAGGGTTTGGGAAAGAGAGTTAAATATGCCATATTCGGCAATTTTTTGTTGAAAGGGACGGAAGTTATCTAAAAATTCCCGTGATAAGTTGGGGTCTAGTATTTTCTGCACAAAGGTGGTACAAGCTGCTTCGTATTCGTTATCGGGGCGTAACCATGCGGTGTGAACTTTCGCTTCCCGGATGGCTTTAATCATGTATTCTTGCACTCGTTCCACGAAGGAGGCTTGTTCATGTTCTGCAAAGGGAAACGCGCCAACTAGGGTTTGATAGAGGAAGTATTCATCGTTGCGATCGACTAAGCTACGATGTGATTGATTCAGTTCACTCCAGTTATTTACTTGTTGTTCCCACTCTTGAGGAATTTCTGACAACACATTTAACCTCGCTCTGACATCTTCGCCGCGCTTGGTATCATGGGTTGCGGTGGCGTTCATTGTGTGAGGCCAGTTCTGTTGGTGTTGTTGGTTAAAGTTATGAAATTGCTCAATAGTAATACCAAAATGACTGGGGTTTCCGCCGACTTCATTCAGTGAAATTAGACGGTTGTAAACATATAAAGTAGTATCTTCCACACCTTTAGCCATGAGTGGGCCAGTGTACTGCTGCATCCGCAACACAAAATAAATCCACTGTTCTTTTTCTGTTTGGCTGAGAGATTCATCAAACTGCAACAGCAAGACTTTTTCTAAAAAGTTCATTTCATGTTGCAACAGAGGTACTTGTTTTCTCGCCGTATGAATTACTTGTTGAATGCAGGCTTTATCGTCATCGGAAATTGCATCGGGCGTGATATAAGTACGGTAGATGGGGAAGAGAGTGAGCAGTTCTGCGATCGCTCGCTTCAAACCATTCAATGTAAAGTCATTACCATAGCGATATTTGCTGGCAATATTCTTTAATAAACTGGCTAAATTATCAACATCACCTGCTAAATTCTTTTCTAATATGAGATGTTTTTTCTCTTTAACCAGTGAAGGATAATCGATGCCTGACCCGATAAATGAATGGTAGATTTTATCAAATGCTGTTTCGTTTTGAGATTGACAAAATACGCCATTGACATAATTCAAAAAATCATATCCCGAAGTACCTTGAATCTGCCAGTTGTTTGGTAAATCTTCCGTGAGTTCTAAAATCTTTTCAACTGTAATATAAACATCACCCATTTTTTCTTGCAGTCTTTCTAAATACTGCGTTGGGTTGTATAGTCCATCAATATGATCAATTCTTAAGCCAGTGAATACACCGTCCTCTACCAGTTTATGAATTAAACTATGAGTGTTGTTAAACACGCGCATTTCTTCAACTTTCACTGAGATAAGTTCGTTAACAGTAAAGAAACGGCGATAGTTCATTTCCTCTGCGCCAACTTTCCAGAAGGCGAGACGATAAAACTGGTCGTTGAGTAAGTCATCGAGTAAGTTAAAACTTTCCGAATTACCTGGTTCGCCATTAAAACTTTTTAGGTTTTCGTCAATGAATTCCCGGATATCATCATTAGTGCTGTAGAGTTCCCAAATCAAACCTTTGATAAAAGCAATTTGGTCTTGACGCTGTTTACCAGTAACCTCAGAAGGCACACTTTTGAGAACGTAGAGAACACCTAAAACTTTAATAAAATCAGGATGATTTCTCCCCAGTGTCCGAGTAAGTTTCCCAAGGTTGTAAGTCAGAAATTTGCTATAAGATTCTAAACGCAATGGTAATTTTAAGCTGTAATAGTTAACAGTTAAACCATTCTGCTCATATTGGAGTTGAATATCTCCCTTTTCTAAAGCTTCACCATAAAAATCTCCTAACAATGGTGCAAGAATGCGCTCTTGACTATTAGCAAAAGGCGAGTTCCAACAAATATCAAAATAATCGGTATAACTAGAATCTGCACCGTGTTCCAACACATCCATTAAATAGGAATTTTCGCTACTATAAGCCATGTGATTCGGTACAATATCTTGTAGCCAACCCATCCCCAAAGATTGTAATTTCGCCACTAAAGCTGCAAAATTTTCCTGAGTTCCCAATTGCGGATTTAACTGTGAAGCATCCACCACATCATAACCATGTGTACTCCCAGTTCTCGCCTTAAAAATTGGCGAAGCATACAAATCAGAAATACCTAAATCTGATAAATAGGATGCGATCGCTCTAGCATCCTCAAAGCCAAACTGGGGTGTAAACTGAATTCTATAAGTTACTTTTGGGATTCGCATAATATTGTTACTTGTATATAAATAGCAGGACTTACGCAAAAGTATGAAAAAACGAACCACAAAGGACGCATAGACGCGATAGCGGCTTCCCGCAGGGTAGGACACAAAGTTATAAGAGTTTGAGAGAGTTCTTGCTTAAGTCCTGAATAGGCTAAAAAAGAGGTGTAAGGAAAAAACACTCAGCGCCCCTTTGCGTTCAACTCAGCGCACCTCTGCGTTAAAAAACCTCATACAACACCAAACTCATAGCCTCCAACACAACCTCATCTCCAACCGCAAGTTTGTCAGGCGCTTGAGAACCTTCACCAGACCATACGGCATCGGCCGAATCTAATAGCTTCCGCGCACTTTTCTGAATTGGTAAACTTACCACCACCGATGACGAATTAAAATTCATCGCAAATACCACTTCACCCGACTCACACCAACGCCGCACTACAACTAATTTTTTCTCTTCATCACTAGTTGCTGCAATACTGTCGCGGTCATAATTCAACAACGCGGGATGAGTTTGGCGTAAATGAATTAACTGACGATACCAATTCCATAAAACCTTGTGTTGTCCTTGGTGACGCAATTCCCAGTTAAGTTTACACCGCAGAAATGTCTGTGCAGATTCGGGATCTGGTGGGTCTTCTGCATAGTGGAACGCTTCAAACTCTTTTTTGCGTCCAGCACGCACAGCTTGAATCAACTCAGGGTCAGAGTGACTGACAAAATAGATAAAGGGTGCTGTTTCGCCATATTCTTCACCCATGAATAGTAACGGTAAGTAAGGTGATAACAATACAGCACCAGCCGCTAATTTCAACCCAGCAAAGGAAATTCGCTCAGATAAGCGTTCTCCTTTCATTTGATTACCAATTTGGTCGTGATTTTGAATACAGACTGAAAACTGAGATAATGGGCGATCGCGGCAAGATATCCCATGAAAACGCTTACGGTGGGGTGCATATTGCCAATCGTAGACAAACGTATCTTGGTAAGCTTTAGCTAAATCCGCACACTTACCGAAGTCTTGATAATACCCTTGGCGATCGCCTGTTAACAATGTGTGCAATGCGTGGTGAAAATCATCACTCCACTGTGCATCAATTCCATATCCTCCCAATTCTGGTGGACGCACAATTTGCGGGTTATTCAAGTCACTTTCTGCAATTAAATGGCGTTTCCATGTTTCCCCTTGGGAAAAGTTATGCACAGTTTCCGCCAATTCCCATAAAACATGCTTTGCACCCAAATCATAAATTGCTTGAATTGCATCCAGCCGCAAAGCATCTATATGAAAGTCTCGCAACCAATACAGCGCATTTTGAATAAAATAATTTCGCACACCTTGGCTATAAGCATCATCGAAATTCATCGCGTTGCCCCAAGGTGTCTTATAAGTTTTAGTAAAATAGGGCGCGAATTGACCCATATAATTACCTTCTGGGCCAAAGTGGTTATAAACCACATCCAGCACTACAGCAATGCCATTTGCGTGACAAGCATTCACAAATTGCTTGAAATCAGCGGGACTACCGTAGGAATTTTGTACCGCATAAAGATAAACGCCATCATATCCCCAATTGCGATATGCCAAATCAGACTGAATATGATCATCGCCCGGAAATTGGGCAATGGGCATAATTTCAATCGCATTAATTCCTAACTCTCGCAGTTCTGGTAAACGGGGAATAATTGCAGCAAAAGTTCCTTCCGGTGTGAATGTCCCTACATGGAGTTCATAGAAAATCATCGATTCTAAGGGAATACCCGTCCAGGTTTTATCTGTCCACTCAAAATGATGATCTACAACTTGAGAAGGGCCGTGAACTCCTTGGGGTTGAAACTGCGAAGCTGGGTCAGCAAAGGCCTCTTGCTCATTTAATTTATATCGATACAGTGTACCAGGATAGACATCATTTACTTTTATCTGCCAGTATCCTTCTGCTTGCGGTTTCAGCGGAATTAACTGCGGTTCTGGCGTTAAAATCTCTACCGCAACGCTGTTTAGTGTGGGAGACCAAACAGTAAACTCACACTCGCCGTTACCTAAGTAGTTAGCGCCAATTTTCACACAGTATCCTCCCGTTTAATGATGTTCTGGATGAATGTTCGGCAACTGAAAATGTCATCAATTCAACATTTTTCAGTCATCTGCCAGATAGCATCATGGTATTTTTCTCAGTTAATTCACCAGTGCCAAAAGATATATTTGGTAGTAAGCATTTTGAAATAAAAAGACCAGCCTCCCACAGCTGGTCTAAAAATGTTTTTTCGCGTTGTCTTCTCAATAGAGTTAAAACCCGATTGCGCGTTCCCAAAATGCAACGGGCAACTTTTCTTAACAATATTGTAACAGCCAACACAGTTTTTTCTTAAAAATTTACTAAAAAAAGATATAGCTACTTAAGATTGGCTTCCATCTTTGAGAATATTTCAACAAACCGGAAGGTAGAGGGGTTGGGGATAAAAAGTATGAAGTTTGAAGTATGAAGTATGAAATTTTATCCTTTAGCCTTCTGCCTCCTGCCTTTTGACCATTGAGCATTGACTATTGACTATTGACTAACTGCGGTTTTCCCCAGAGAATGCGCTCTTGTTTATAAATCGCAATTCCCGGTTTGGCTCCTTTGGGTTTGTAGACGTACTTGGGCTGAGTGTAGACTACTGGTACTTGGTCACTTTGACGAGCGCGGCTGTAGTAGGCGGCGAGGTTAGCCGCAAATTGCAAATCATCTGTGTCGGGGACAGTACCTGGTTCTAAACGCATGAGGAGATGGCTTCCCGGAATTTCTTGCGCGTGGAACCACAAGTCATAATCTCCCGCCACCCGAAAAGTTAATTGGTCATTTTGGCGATTGTTCCGACCGATTAAGATTTCCAAGCCGTTGGGAGTGCGGTAGCGATGGAAATTGGTAATAGCAGTGTCGTTAGTACTGCGATCGCGGTATTGTGGATCTTCTAAATATTTTTGTCCAATTAGCTCATCACGGATTTCTTCTAAAGCTTGCAAGTCTTCGGCTGTTTCGTAGTTTTCGATTTGCGCGATCGCAGCTTCTACTTGCTCTAAATAATCAATCTCTGATTGTACTTCTAACAATAACGGTTCCACTGCCAAACGAGCGCGTTTGAGTTTTTGGTGCTGCTTGTAAAAATTTTGAGCATTCTGCACACCGTTTTTATCAGGCTGAAGTGCGATCGCTACTGGTTCCCCTGTTTCAAAATCAGGTATGGTGATTTCTTTCATTCCCGGTTCCCAATTTTGCAAGTTAGCCATCAACAAATCTGCTTTTTGGCGATAATCATCCGCTTGATCTGATTGCTGCAAACGTTCCTTAAAAGCTTGCGCTTTAATCTGTAACTTCGCCAAAATATTATTTAACTTCTGACTCAGTTGATGGCGCAATTGAGCAAATACCTGTTGATTGAGTTGGTCAGTGTAATACTTATTCAACAAGGTTTGGGTATCTTTGACTGGTGCAACCGCACCCCATCCCATCACGGTATATCCGGTTGCTGTCCAAGCTGGTTGGAATTTACCGACATCTAAAGCTTGCAACCATTCTTGCCAACGTTCAAAGAGTTTTTGCCAATCGTCAGAATTTAGTTGATCAGTAGTTGTTTCTGGTGCAATACTCGCTGCCAACAGCATAGAATCTACCAGTGATGCACTTAAACCGCTATAACTTTTGATGATTTGACGCTTAATTGCACCAGGAACCAAGCTCACCCGTTCTTGCCAACGTGCTTGAGGTTCGCTCAAACTAGGAACTGGGCCTGTGAGTTTGGGGGGAAATTCGTACAGTTGTCCAGTTTGAATCGGTCGGACACTTGATTGCTGCTCACTAACTTGATGGGCAGCCGTAATGATTGAATTATTGGCATCAGTCAAAATTACATTGCTGTATTTGCCCATAATTTCCACATACAAGTGATATAGGGCAGATTCTCCCGGACGACGGGCAAATTGTAAATCAATCGCCCTCTCCCAAGGTGCGATCGCTTCAATAGCAATTAAAGCCAAACCACCCAATTGGTGTACTAGCTGCTGGCTAAAAGTAAAAGTATCAGGCGATCGCGGCGGCGGATCACCAATACAAATCCGTGCAGCTTGGGGATGCCAAGAAATTTCCAGCCAACCCCGTTGTTTCAGGGTGCGTAATGCGATAGAAATAGTGTAGCGATCGCGCTGATAAACTTGTTCTAAACGCGATGGCAGCCAGTAAGCGCGTAGTTCGCTACAAGCAGATGTGAGGGTGGTAAAGTCAACTGGTTGCACAACAACAAATCTTGGCGTTCAAACGTCGATGCTCAGTATATGCTATCGTGTCTATCTCTGATTGGCATACCATAAACAAGATGAAATCTTGCCTAGCCTCCCGCCTTGTTATAGCTACAGTCGTGACAACAGGCGCATTGTCATTAATCACTCCAGTCACTGCTCAACAAATTCCTGCACCTGTAGCTAATGGAATATACCATCCTAGAGAGTCCAGCTTTTTCAGAGAAGGAAGGGAAAAATTTGAAAGAGAAATCAGATTTTTATCAAGAAGCAGCATTTCTTCTCTAGAAAGCATCCTCAAAATTACTCCAGAAAAAACACCAGTCATCAAGCAGCCGCTTCTGGAAAATCCTCAATCTTTCCCTGGTAAAAAAGCTCTACCGTCACATTAATCACAACCTAATCTAGCTGGAGATTATTGCAGACGAACAAAAGAATTGTGAGATTTATATCCCCGACTTCTTAGAGGATGTCTGAAAATTTTTTGATGTTGTATTTGAGACTTGTAGATCCCCCTAAATCCCCCTTTTTAAGGGGGACTTTGATTCATTTCTCCCCTTTCTAAGGGGGGCTAGGGGGGATCAAGCAAAATATTTAATACTTCTCAGACATCCTCTTAAAGAAGTCGGGGATATTTTTTATCATGAAATAATTGAACCCGAATTTATAACTTTAACTACAATGCTATCTTCCTGGAGATACTAAAATTATCCCTAAAGTTTATCTATATTTTGAGCATAATTTTGTTGCTAAAAGGTAGCAAAAATTAATTAGTGATTGATAGAGGATTAAAGTATGAATTTGCTACTTACAACATTCACCCAACACTTAGATTTTTCCCAAGCACAACTTGAATCTATACTGTCAAAATCGCTCAATGAAGTGCTTGTTTTACCGGAATTACAACAAGAATTAGCAGGTTTAGATATTAATTTGCTAAAAGAAACATTACCCACAGCCGGAGCAGTTTTAGCTCAAGAATTACCACCTTTTTACAACTGGTTAAAAAACGAGTTGGGTGTTAAACGTGTTCCCGACAGCCCAGATCATGCGACTGCATGGGTAATTGGTTTTGTTAACAATCAAGAAAGTTTAACTCACCTAGTTGAATTACATCGTCCAGTACCACGTCCAGCTTTAGAAGCTTCAGTTCCTCGCCTGATAAGTTTGTTTGACGGTGTACAAGATGCAGTAGTCAGAAAAGAATGGCAAAAAGCGATCGCAGCTTTATGCTTAGTTTTAGTAGTCGATGCTCGTGAACAAGAGAAAATCTCTGTCGCAGCTTAAAAACTTGGAAGATGTTTTAAAAGTCTTTTTGTTGGTAGCAAAATGTTTTAGATCCCCCTAAATCCCCCTTAAAAAGGGGGACTTTAAGAAGCTTTCCCTCCTTAAAAAGCTACGGTGTACACACAAATCATCTGATCCCCCTAAATCCCTCTTAAAAAGGGGGACTTTAAGAAAATTCCCCCCTTTTTAAGGGGGGCTAGGGGGGATCTAAATGCTACTAGACAACTTGATAAGACTTGTGTGTACACGGTAGCCTTTTTAAGGGGGACTAAGGGGGATCGAGAAGTGCTTAAAATCACAACCAACCACTTTTCAAACAACCTCTTACGCCGTGAACAACTAGAACCCCGACTTCTTCAAGAAATCGGGATTCTGAGCTTCTTATTTATATGACTGTTTGTCTAACAGCTTACCGTTTAGGCGCACCAAAGCCACGATGCTCAAGTACATTCCGCACCTCTGGGCTAGGGGTGTAATTGTAGCCGTAAGAAGAGTTTTCCGAATCATCCATAACTTGAGGTGTGAGTAATACAATTACCTCCTGACGCTGATTAGTTTTGTTGGTTTTCCTAAAAAGTGAACCAATCAGTGGCAAATCACCTAGTATTGGAAGTTTAGAGACACTGATCCGGTCTTGATCTTGAATAATACCGGAAAGAATTAATGTCTGACCGTCACGTAAACGAATCAAGCCAGAAGTAAGAGAGCGTTCAGATACTAGAATTATTTGTCCATTTCCTGTATCTGCTGAACCTGAAGGTGAACTGACAGTAGGAGCAACCGATAAAGAAACGAACCCATTATCGTCTATTCGCTCAATTTTTACATTTAACGTCAAGCCAATTTTTTGTTTATCAACTCTTCTTTCTGTTCTAGAGCCACCTGCATTGTCAGTAGTTTGGAGCGTTACGTTTCCTACTACTTCTTGGGTTAAGTTGACAAGAGCTTGTTGACCTTCTTGAACAATTAAAGTTGGATCAGTCAAAATCTTAGCATTGCCACTTGTTACCTGAGCTTGCAAACTAGCAAGGAAACGTTTGGGGAATTGGTATAAAGTTGGCAAACTGAATTCAGCCGTTGCACGAGAGCCTGCTGCATAACTAGCAGTTTGTCTTCCTGTGGTTGGGTCAGT
Source organism: Nostoc sp. TH1S01 (assembly GCA_018993265.1). Lineage (GTDB taxonomy): Bacteria > Cyanobacteriota > Cyanobacteriia > Cyanobacteriales > Nostocaceae > Nostoc_B. Next base: position 42,096 of record JAGKSW010000061.1, on the reverse strand, counting down.
AGTAATTGTTACTGTATCTGGTGTTCCTGGAGTAAAAGTGGTAAGTCCAGGAGTAGTGGGACTGCTGTTTGCTGGAGAGATTGGATTTAAAAAAGTCGCATCACCAGAAGTGTCTTGTAAAAGTATACCATCTTGTATAACTCTAACACCTGAACCTCCATTTGGAACGGTAAATGTACCATTTTGGTTCAAAAAAGCTTGTCCTGTAATAGGATTCTTGATGACTGGTGTACTAGTTATGCTACTTGCTGCTTCAGCACTAGTAGGTGGTCTAGAACCACCAAAATTGAAAGATGCAGCACCACCATCACTGCTAAAAAAGTTCTTGCCTATACCAAAGGAAAAACTTGTATTGTTGTCATGCGTGTTTAAAAGGTTAACATCAACAATCTTGACGTTAACTGCTACTTGACGACGACGAACATCAAGCTGAGTTAGTTGAGAAATTGCGATATCAATCTGTTTGGCAGGGCCAATTAAAGTTATTGAATTTGTACGCTCATCACCTAATGCTTGTAAACCCCGTAGCAAAGGTGTGGTGTATTTAGAGTCTTCAAGGGTGAGACGTTCAATCTTAGTTTCTGTAGTAGTTTGACTTTGAGTAACTGGGTTAGCACCACCACCCACAGCTACAGCAGTTACGCTTGTAACTTGTCGTTCCCTGCTGACAGCACTTTCAGCCCCCATCCCAACTAAAAAGTTCAAAGCGACTCCCACATCTACCTGATTCAGTCGCAAGCTACGTACAACAACATCACGAGTTGAATTAGGTAATCTCGGCCCTACAAAAACTGTACGGCCATTACGGTTAGCTTCTAAACCACTTAAACGCAAGACATAGTTAAACACGTCTTGCACAGGTTCGTTTTCTATATCCAAAGAGATTGTTTGAGAGCCTGCACCACTGCCTGGAGCAGCACCTTGCTGCTGATTTGCAGTAGGATCACCACTGATGTAAGCCAAATTGAGGTTAGCCGCACGAGCCAACAGTGATAATACTTCCCGCACTGGTGCATCCCTTAGCACAAGTCGCGGCACACGCTCTTGAGTTCCTAAATCAATCACACTGGGAGAAGCATCTGTCGTAGAAACTGCAATATCGCCTACTGGTGGCGCAACGGCTCTGGGTAAGAATGGCGGCGCTTGGCTTACAGGTTGACCAGGCCCAGCCGCTTGAGCAGGTCTGCCATCAATAGTAATTTCCGGGTTAGGAACGAGAACATCTGGCTTTTGGCTTGGTTGCACTGGCACAGGAACATTCCCAGGCGGCACTGTCGATGGTGTTGGAGTTGTTGGTGTTGGCGTTGATGCGATGCTTCCGGTTGAGGAGGTAAAGCCAAGGGTAATTTTGTCATCTTTGCGCGTTACTGGTTGACCAGCAGGTGCATCGTTTTCACCAGTTACTATTACCCGAATACTATTAGCATCTAGCTGAACGACTTCAACAGAAGCAATTCCTGATGCAGGTCTATCTTGACGAAAGTTACTTCTTTGTGGTAAACGTAGTTGTGCGTTAATAATATCAGAAACTAAAGTTTTACCTCTTTTAGTTGTAAAAACCTGCGGGCGAGAACCTGAAGACGTTTTTAATATAACGTTAATGCCACCATCAACAAGATTTAACTTGACTTCATTAATCTGAGCTATCTGCGCCCATCCTGGTTGAGCTGCCAAAAATGTTAAAGCAGCAGCACCCAATATTAAACTATTACCGTGAAGCTGTTTCACAGTTCATTCCTCACTTTATAAACATTTTTAAGCAACACTTTTTGGCAAAAAAACTCAGCACTTTCAACAGTTATCAGTTATCAGTTATCAGTTATCAGTTATCAGTTATTGTTCACTGGTCACTGTTTACTGTTAACTGATTCCTCAGCACTATTGTTTAGGCGGTGCTTTAGCCGCCGCTGCCAATTCTTCTGGCGTAAGTGGGATCAAAGCCTGTAGTTGAAAAGATGTCGTAATTGGTGCAGGCCCTACTTGACGTATGGTTTTGCCCGATTGGGTAGAGGCTTGTACCGGAGCTAATACTGACTGATAATCTTTAACTATTAATAAAGGCTGCAAACGCTCTATATTACGTAGAATAGATTGAGTTTGCTCATAAGTGCCAACAAATTCAACATTAATGTTCAACCGTTTCAGCTTGTTGTTGACTGCTACCCCTAAAGAGCCATCTGTAATCGGTTCTGCTTTATTAGTAACCGGCGCAAACTTCTGAAGTTTGGCTTTTACAGCGTTAGGAGGAACTTGAGCATTGCCAGACTCAATCAATCGATTTAAATCTAATAGTAAAGTATCTAAAGTTTTCTCATTAGAAAACAAACCTAAAACCTGTATTTTTTGTTGTTTTGCATCGGCCAAATCTTTTTTTATTTGCTCAATTTGTTTAAGATTGGCTTTTTTTTGATCAATTTGTCCTTGCAATTCCCCACTTTTTGCTTGCTGCTGCTGATAGGTGTCCCATGCTGGCATCACGAGATTTAGCAGTATGAATAATGCCCCAGCAAGTCCTGCTACCCCCGCAATCGCCCCAATAATTTGAGGAGTGAAAGTAATACCAAACGCTACGGGGTAGGGCGATGCAGCGGAATCAAATTCCTCGCCTTGATCGGCAAAATTCAAATCTTCACTCAGCGTCATTTCGGGATGACTCCTGTTTGTTGCATAGTGCGAATTCGAGCTACTAGTCCTACCGTGCCTTTCTGTTCTAACTCCCGAACTAATTCCGAAGCGGGAACATCGCTTAAACTCGATTGGATAGTGTATTTAACTATTGGTGGCAGTTTGATGAGGACTTTAGATGTACTCGCAGTTGGTGGTAGCGGTGCATCTACTAAGGTTGCAGTGGTAATTTTGCTGTCTGAAGCTTTCAAAAATTGAGATTGTTGCAGACTTAATAAGAAATCGTTGACATCATTAAAAGACCGAGCTACTCCGGTGATTTCGATGCCACCAGCTGGATTTGTTGGCGGCTGTCCTTCTGCGGCTGGAGTAGGTGGAATTTGTTTGACGTTCTCAATTTGTACTGTAGCTGGAATGCGATCGCGCAAATCTTGTAACATCGCTGACCAAGGTCGAATCTGGTCAAATACAGTTACTAAACTTTGAGTTTCCGCTTTAACTGCATTCGTTTCTTCCTTGATTTTATTAATATTTCCTATTTCTGTATCTAATTTAGTGACTTCTTGCTGTAACTGTGCTATGTTCTGCTCTAGTTCACCATTTTTCCCTTGCAGAACCCACCAACCAGCCCCTGCAAAAATGGGTAAACATAAACCCACCCCAACTCCTAAAAAAATTGGTTTAGGGTCGCCAACTGAAAGCTTTTTACCCCCTTTTTTGTCATTCTTATTTTGGTAAATTGGGCGGTCTTTAAGAAAGTTAACATCTAAACTGTACATCCCGTTACACCTCCCGCATTCCGAGGCCAATTGCGATCGCTAAACCAGAACGTTCCAAAGCTGGATATTTTTGTTCATCAACTTGCAAAGATAAGGCCCCGACCGGATCTATTTGTGCAGTTGGCAAACTTAAGCGTTGTGTGAAGAACTCGTCTAGCTGTTGCAGTCCGCCACCCGGCCCAGCCAATAAAATCTGCGCGATTTCCAAATTCTCACTTTGATTTAAGTAAAAATCGATAGAACGGCGCAGTTCATCCGTTAGTTCTCCCAAAACTCTCATCATCGCTGCCATCCCTGGGTTGATTCCTGTTACCCCAGTTTGCCCACCATCCATAGGAGTCGCAGGAATAGTCATTTCCCGTAAAAGTTCCATATCGCGTGATATGGGTAAACTCATCGTCCTTGCTAGAGCTTCTTGCATTTGATAAGTGCCAATTGGCACAGTCCGCGAAAATTGAGGTACTCCGTTGACAATGATGGCTATTTCTGTACTGTCAAACTCAATGTCAACCAGTACTACCGCTTCCTGTGGGCCAAATTGCCGCAGTTGGTCGCGGATTGTCCGAATCAGCGCAAAACTGTTAATCTCTAAAACATCAATTTGCAATCCAGCTTGCTCAAAAGTACTAAGATAGGTATCTGTCACCTCCTTGCGGGTGGCAACTAACAACACCTGTACTTTTTCAATGCCATCCTCATCTACAAAATACCCAAGTTTTTGATAATCTACATCAGCTTCCTCACGCGGATATGGCAGATATAAGCCAGCTTCATGATTTAACACCATGTCCCTCAATTCTTTGTCATCTAACTCAGCTGGCACTGGAATCAGACGTACAATAGAATCTCGTCCAGGTACACCGGTAGCAACACGAGAAGCCTTGATTTTACTTTCAGCCAACCCTTGCTGAATGATTTGCGCCATTGTTGGGGGGTCAGTAATTTGACCATCTGTCACCACACCTTCGGGAACTGGAACAGATGTAAATGATTCTAGTTTTAAGCCTTGGCGCTGCTTGCGTAACTGAACGATATTTACCCGTTCTGATGCAAGTTCGATGCCAACCCCTTTATTAGATTTGCCAAACAGACTATTGAAGCTTTTCACCACAGTTCCGCCGGACTACTAAATAGAAAATTTAAATTGTCAACGCAGTATATTGCGTCTTTACGGGTAATTGATTTAGCCTATAATCTCGTTAATTCTCCATAAGCTTTTCATTTCTATCAAGGGTGAAAATACTGGTAAAATGATTCGATTGCAAAAATTCAAACAACTAACTGCTTGGGCAATAATTGGTTTATTGACTAGTTGGATTGTTAGTTGCAGCACAGGTAACGTCGGCACAAGTACAAAACCAGCGACAACGGAAGCAGCCAATATTGAGTTTTGGACAATGCAACTCCAGCCTCAATTTACTGACTACTTTAAAACTTTGATTTCTAATTTTGAGTCACAAAATCCCGGTGTAAAAATTAACTGGGTTGATGTGCCTTGGGCTGCTATGGAGAACAAAATTCTAACAGCTGTCTCCGCAAAAACGCCACCTGATGTTGTTAACCTCAATCCAGATTTTGCTTCCCAACTAGCAGGACGAAATGCTTGGTTAGACCTAGATACGGCAATTCCAAAAGATGCCCGTTCTGCTTATTTACCCAACATTTGGAAAGCCAGCACACTTAATGGCAAAAGTTTCGGAATTCCTTGGTATCTCACAACACGGCTAACTATTTATAACACTGAATTATTAAAACAGGCAGGTATCAGTAAACCACCGGCTACTTATGCAGAATTAGCACAAGCAGCACAACAAATTAAAGATAAGACTGGTAAGTATGCCTTTTTTATGACTTTTGTACCGCAAGATTCCGGTGAAGTGATGGAGTCTTTAGTACAAATGGGGGTGACTTTAGTAGATGCTGATGGTAAAGCCGCTTTTAATTCACCACAAGGTAAAGCCGCATTTCAATATTGGGTTGACTTGTACAAAAAAGGACTATTACCAAAAGAAGTGTTAACCCAAGGTCATCGTCATGCTATTGATTTATATCAATCTGGTGAAACTGCATTTTTAGCTTCGGGGCCAGAATTTCTCAAAACAATAGCTAACAACGCGCCAAAAATTGCTCAAGCTTCAGCTATTGCACCACAAATTACTGGTGATACAGGTAAGAAAAATGTGGCTGTGATGAATATAATTATTCCTCGCGCTAGTAAACATCCTGATGCTGCTACTAAATTTGCTTTATTTGTCACGAATGACGAAAATCAATTAGCTTTTGCTAAAGCTGCTAACGTTTTACCTTCAACTACCAAAGCACTATCTGATAGTTACTTTAAAGATATGCCAGCTAATGCTTCTACAGTTGAAAAAGCTAGAGTTATTAGTGCAACGCAATTACAGCAAGCTGAGGTTTTAACCCCAAAATTAAAAGATTTCAAGAAATTGCAAAAGGCAATCTACGACAATTTACAAGCAGCTATGTTAGGTCAAAAAACTGTTGATCAAGCTGTTGAAGATGCCACGCAACAATGGAATAATCGGTAGATTTTGAAATGCTCAGATCCCCGACTTCTTTAAGAAGTCGGGGATCTTTTTGTCTACGAATGATTTAATGTTCCTAGAAAGTGTCCGATTAGATAAAGAGAACCACACAAAACTACTAAATTATCTGTGTCAGTAAATGCAGATTCTAATGCTGACGTTAAATCATTATTTGTTTGACATAAACTGAGTCCTGGACAAATATTATTAGCCAGATTTGCTAATTCTACAGGATTAGCTGAATTACTATCTGGTACTGGTACTAAATATAATTTATCTTTTGTTCGTAGCAGAGCTTGAAAAATTTCGGCATGGTCTTTTGTGGAGAGCATACCAATTACCCAAGTTACATTTTGAGGATTTAAACTATCTACATAATTACGTAATACTTGAGCCGCTGCGGGGTTATGTGCGCCATCAATTAATAATTTATGGTTGTGCCAAGTTAGCCATTGCATTCTTCCTGGCCATTTGGTGTTTACCATACCATTGATGATGGCTGATTTAGGAATTTGCCAACCTTGTTGTTGGAGAATTTCTAAGGTTGCTAAAGCTAAAGCTGAATTAGTTAATTGAATTTGCCCTTGTAATGGTAAAGGATATTGAATTGAATTTTGGGGATGTTGAAGTGTTTGATATTCTGCCCAGCCTGGAGAGATTTGCAGTGCAGGTTGGGGTGTAAATATTGGGCATTGTAATTCTTTGGCACGCGATCGCACAACTTTTTCGGCATCGGCTGGCAATGAACCCATGACAACCGGACACCCAGGCTTGATAATTCCAGCTTTTTCTCTAGCAATATCAGCCACTGTGGGGCCTAGTTGTTGCCAATGTTCGCGGCTAATGGAAGTAATTACTGTCACCAAAGGTTCGGAACAAACATTAGTCGCATCTAAACGTCCCCCTAACCCAACTTCTATCACTGCAATATCAACTTGCTGCTGGGCAAAATACAACCAAGCAGCCGCAGTAATAATTTCAAACTGAGTGGGATATTCATCATCAGGAGAAACAGCCGCCTGGACTTTTTGCAAAAGTTGACTTAATTCTTCAGCAGAAATTGGTTCTTCATTGATACAAATTCGTTCTGTCCAATCAATTAAATGCGGCGAAATGTAACGTCCTGTCCGATAACCAGCTGTGGTAAGTACTGAAGAGAGATAAGCACAGACAGAACCTTTACCATTTGTCCCAGCAACATGAATGACCGAGATCCGCTCATGAGGGTTGCCCAGGTTTGCCAATAGTTTGACAATACGCGACAGTCCCAGATTCACACCAAAATGTTGCAAAGGTTGAAGTACAGAATCGATATTCACTGGAGGGGGAGTTGGGAGTTGGGAGTGGGGAAGCAGGGGTGCAGGGTGCAGGGGGCAGAGGAGTTTAACTAATGACCAATGACAAATGACAAATGACCATTGACAAATAACAAATGACAAATGACCATTGACAAAACCGACTGCCCAGATTTCCTAGAAACAGTCGGTTGTAAGGTGATAATGTAAATTTATGTTTATGCTTCTCTGTTCAAAAAGGTTTGAACTTGTCTCAAAGCTGCTGCACCAATGTTAAACAAAGCCCAGCCAGCTGCAACAGCAATAGGCGCTAAAACGATCGCTACACGAAAATCGATATCCATAATTTAGAACCCCTCTGTTAAGTAGAAATTAAAGTTTTATCAACTCTTCTCATTTTTATTTTTAGCCCAAGTGGGCATTTTTTCCAACTTTATATGTAAAGAAAGATTACGAAATAGTCATTTGTCATTTGTCAATGGTCATTAGTTAAAAGGCAGCAGGCTAAAAAATAAAATTTCAGACTTCACACTTCACACTTCAGACTTTCCTAAAAACCAATATCATCGCCCTTCCCCGCATGAACCAAAGCTAACTTTTTGTAACGTTCAGCATGTTCTATGAGTTCTGCGGCTTCGGTGGCGCTAATTTGACGCAACACTTTGCCAGGAACGCCGACAACTAACGATAAAGGCGGTACATCTTTCGTAACAACTGCGCCTGCACCGATAATACTACCGCTGCCTACCCTGACTCCATCCAAAACTACCGCCCCAATGCCAATTAAACAGCCGCGCTCAATATGGGCAGAATGTATCACAGCGCGATGTCCGACAGTCACATGATCTTCTAAAATGGTGGGCAACCCAGGATCGCCGTGCAGAATGGCTCCATCTTGGATATTTGTGCATTCACCAATCTCAATCCGCTCTACATCTGCTCTGACTACTGCGCCATACCAAATGCTGGCTCCGGCTTGGATGTTCACAGCACCAATTACAACAGCATTGTCTGCAACGAAGGCTGCTAGAGAAAAATCAGGAGATGGCCAGTAAGAAGCAGTAGACACGATAGAATAGGAATATGGTACCCAGGAACACTGGAGAAACTCCAACCTTTGAGAAGCTGGTTGCACAACCAGAATATCATGTTGTTAAACCTCTACACTGAGGAAGACACAGTTTACAATTGTTCTAAACTGCAAATACGTTTCCGTGCAGTTACGAACAGTTAACTCAAAGTGAGGAGCCGAAGTGTAAAATCGAACCTAATGGTGCTAGTGAAGAAGAAATTATGTTTGTACGCACTTCATGATGAATCCAGGTTTGCAGTACCCAATATTTGGTCACGAAATTCAGTGTCCCCATTGTCGGCAAACTATTCCGGCTTTGACACTTACAGATACCTATCTTTGTCCTCGTCATGGCGCATTTGAAGCCAACCCTAAGACTGAGGAGTTAATTCATCTACAGTCAGGTCGTCATTGGCGCAGATGGAATGGGGAATGGTATAGACAACACACTCATCCTGATGGGATACGGTTTGAAATTCACGAAGCTTTAGACAAACTGTATACCCAAGGCTACCGAGCAACAAAGGTAATTATTGCCAGACGTTATCAGGAATTGATGAGTGGTTATTTAGAACGCAGTACCCCTTGGCGTTCTGGACAGCCAGAGACGACATCGGCGCGACTGTATGGCTTACCAGTAGAATTTAGTCCCGATTCCACAGAAGAACCTTGCTGGGAAGTGATTAATTTCGATTTGGAAAAAGAGCCGGGAGTGCCTGTGCGCTACCCTTATTTCAGGTTGTTTGAGTAGTAAAATTAGGGACTAGAGGCTAGAGGCTAGGAATTAGGGAGAATAAAGTTATTACTGGTTAATTTTATCTTTCCACTAGCCCCTAGCCTCTCACCTCTCACTCCTGTTGATTATGCACCACGCCTCTATCCGGACTGCGAATATTCATCGCGCGATCGCATTTTATGAATTGTTGGGGTTTAGCGTATGTGAACGCTTCACTACAGGCTATACCCTAGCTTGTTGGATGGAAGGCTTAGGTGGACGTATTGAACTGATTCAAATCCCTCAACCAAAACCTGCACCTGATGCGTTTGATGATGAGCATTATGTGGGGTATTATCATTTGTCCTTTGATTTAACAGAACTTACCCCAGATTTACCTAGCTGGTTAATCGATTTAAAAACCAGCTTTGCATTAGCAGCACAAAACCAGCCAGAACAATTATCACCCCTGAAAGTCCTTTTAGAACCTACACAACAGCAAATAGGCGATCGCATCTGGGAAGTTACCTTTATTGCAGACAGTGATGGTTTACCATTAGAATTTATTCGGACTTTAAATAAACTCGGTTAAATCAGTTTATATCTTTATATACTTTTTGTGATTAAACGAACTTTTTTTGGTAGTGTCTCTGATTCCATCCATCCCGAAGAAAGAATAAACTATTACTAATTGCGCTTATAAATATATAATTGCATTTAATAAATGCATCTACTAAAAAAATGGCTCTGTTTTTTATAGGGTATAGATATCGTTGGTCATTTTTATTTTTAAGTCTGTGGATAATCACAGTATTTTGTTTAAGTGATCAACCTGCTGACAGCAAGTATACGGCTACAATCAAATCAGAAAATATTCAAACACAATTGATTGCAACTCATATAAATAACTCCACAATTACAGCCAACGTACGTAAAACAGTATTAGAAAATGGTCTGACTGTTTTAACAAAAGAAGTGCATACTGCACCAGTTGTGAGTGTGCAAATGTGGTACAAAGTCGGTTCACGCCACGAAGCACCAGGAATAAACGGTATTGCACATCAACTCGAACACATGATGTTCAAAGGTACAAAAAACCGTCCCGTGCAATTTGGTAGGTTATTTAGTGCTTTAGGTAGTGACTCCAACGCTTTTACTAGTTATGACCAAACAGCTTACTATAACACTGTAGAACGAGACAAACTCAAAGCACTGCTAGTTCTAGAAGCAGATAGAATGCAAAATTCTCTCATTGAACCAGACCAACTAGCAACCGAAAAACGAGTAGTAATTTCAGAATTACAAGGTTACGAAAATAGTCCTGAATATCGCCTCAACCGTGCTGTTATGCACGCCTTGTTTCCTAATCATGCTTACGGATTACCTGTGGGTGGTAACAAAGCAGATGTAGAAAAATTCCAAGTTGAGCAAGTCAGAGAATATTACCGCAAATTTTATACTCCTGATAATGCTGTATTAGTAATTGTGGGAGATTTTCAAACTAGTAAAACTTTAGAAACAGTCAAAAAAATATTTGGGAAATTACCGAAGAGTCAAAACTCAAAACTCAGCACTCAGCACTCCCTACTCCCCACTCCCCACTCCCTACTCCCCACTCCCCTAATCTTACGAGAACAGGGAGCCGCCGCGATGCTGCAAGTGGTTTATCCACTCCCTAATTTACATCACCCAGATATTCCTGCGTTGGAAGTGATGGATTATGTTTTGACAGAGGGAAGAAACTCACGACTTTATCAAGCTTTGGTGGAATCTGGTTTAGCGAGTGAAATCTCTGCATCTGTTTCTAGCTTGCAAGAGGCTGGCTGGTATGAGTTGTTAGTTACAGCAGATGATCATCAAGATTTAAAGAAGATTGAAACGGTATTAAATCGTGCGATCGCTAATTTAGTACAAAAAGGAGTCAAGCCAGAAGAATTAACCAGGGCTAAAATGCAGTTAGAAGCTGGCGTGATTTTGAGTAATCGGGACATCACCAGCCAAGCAATGCAATTAGGTAACGATGAAATAACCGCTGGTGACTATCGCTATACTGACCGCTATTTAGTTGCTGTTAGTCAAGTGACTGGTGCAGATATTGTCAATGTAGCCAAAAAATATCTCCAACCAGAAACCCGTGTAGTCGGATTATTCCAGCCAACTCAGCAATATCCGACAGAAACTAGTAAAAAATTAAACTTAAATCAAACTACAGAAAATTTATCTGCTGCTAGACCTATACCCGTATCAGAACTGGATAAGTATCTACCGCCACTAGAGGAAACAACAGACGTTGTTAAGCAAGTATCTCACGAGGCAAGTCAAAAAACTTCTAATCTGACGCTACCAGAGCAATTTACTTTAGCTAACGGTCTACAAGTATTGCTATTACCAGATAAAAGTACACCCACCGTAACTTTAAATGGTCATATCAAAGCTGGAAAAGAATTTGATTTAGAAAATCAAGCGGGACTAGCATCACTGGTGGCTGATAACTTAATGAGTGGAACAAAAAGCAAGAATGCTTTAACTTTGGCTAAAGCCTTGGAAGATAGAGGCGCATCCCTGGATTTTACCGCTTATCGTGAAGGTGTACGGATTGAAGGCGATGGTTTAGCAACAGATTTACCTATTCTGATTCAAACTTTAGCGGATGTAGTGAAAAACAGTACATTTCCCAAAAAAGAATTGGAATTAAATCGCCAGCAAGCTTTAACTGACCTTAAACAAGAATTAGATGATCCCGCAGAAGTAGCGAAAAGAATTTTTGTCCAATCCCTCTACCCAAAACAACATCCTTTACATTCTTTTCCTACCGAACAAAGCTTGAGACGAATTAAACGTGAGGATGTAATTGCTTTTAAGGCCAAGCATTATCGTCCAGATACAACAGTGCTGGTGATCGTCGGAGATTTTGAATCTACCCAAGTGCGATCGCTGATCGAAAAAGAATTGGGAGATTGGCAAGTAAGTGGTCAACCACCAACAATCCAATATCCAAATGTAAAATTACCAGATAATGTCTTAAGTCTAAACCCGGTGATGGCAGGTAAAGCGCAAGCCATTACTTTTATGGGTAACACAGGGATTAATCGTCAAGACCCTCGTTATTATGCAGCTTTAGTATTGAACCAAATTTTGGGAGGCGATACGTTATCTAGTTACTTAGGTGCAGAAGTGCGCGATCGCCAAGGGTTAACCTACAGTATCTATAGCTACTTACAAGCACAGAAAAATGCTGGGACATTTTGGATAGAAATGCAAACTAGTCCTGAAGATAGTAATAAAGCGATCGCTAGTACTCGCCAACTCTTACAAGAAATTCATCAGCAAGGTGTCACAGCAAATGATGTAGAGACAGCTAAGAATACTTTAATTAGCAACTATAAAATTTCCCTAGCTGACCCCGAAGAATTAGCACATACAATGCTAATGAATCAGGTACATGGAATGAACATAACAGAACTAAATTCCTTCACTGATAAAATCAAACAAGTTACTCTTGCCCAAGTCAATCAGTCAGCCCGTGAGTTACTCCACCCAGATAAAATTGTGGTGGTGACAGCAGGCTCCTCTGTTATCGCTCTGTAAAAGAGACGGGGAAGTCACCTTCCCCACAGACTTCATCTATCTCCTTTTTAAACATCCTCTCAAGAGAGCGATATATTTGGTCATGACAATGTTTTAATCTATCATTTATTAGTTATTTACAATTTCTTGTACAGGAAGCTTTGGTTTTGCTGTTGAAGAAACACCATCAAAATCATATCCAAAATTATCTATATCTTTTTGAAAAGCCTCTGCCACCATTTGTGCTGTTTTTTCACTATAGTATGTGCGGTAATCTTTTGTAACTGATACATTATGTTTAGGTAGTACAGCTTGAATATTTAGTTGTTTACAACAGAATTCAAAATCTTTGTCTATATCCTCAACTCTACCTAAATAATTTAAGCCAAACTTTCCTTGTTTGTTAAGTAGCACATCAGTTTGATATCTCACTTCATTCTCTACTCTCCAATGAATATATTCGTTGAAATCTAAAAATTTATTCATCATTTCACGTTGATGGTGTCCCTTTTTCCGCTTACTATACTCATACAATGAAACTTGCCATGCCCAAGGATTTCTCACAAAAGCAAACTTAAAATAGCTTTTAAACATTTCCTCTGGCATATTTCGTTGAAGATCACATACATCTGCATGACAGCCTCCTTTCAATCTATTTATCATTCTTAGCTTAGACATATATCCTTTAGTATATATTTCAATATTCAATGTTTTTTCTATTCCTCTTAAAAATATATTTTCTGTTAAAGAATTCCATTTTTGAAGAGCATCTGTAACTGATGTTCCCGCAGTTTTGTAAACATGAATAAAGACAAATTTTTTTGAATGTGAAATAATCATTTTTTTGACCTCAATAGTTTTGAGACTTGCAGAGGGAAGACAAGGACTAACTGTTTCAAGTAAGTTGGTAGAAATAAAAAAATCTAAATGACAAAACGCAAATAGGTTTGAAACTCTTACTAATGACTAAGGACAAACAACGAATGGCGTTTTTCATTAGTTATCTTTAATTACACCGAATTACTTATAGCCAAATTTTTGACTTAAGCTTTACAAGATGATTCTTTTTGAGCCTTAAAACAAATTATACATTCTAGCTACCTAAATTTGTTAAGAAATCAAATATAATTTCCTCATTTATAGTCTTTTTCGTTGGGGAAAAAGAGCCACCACTAATTGAAGACCACTAAATCTTCGATTTAGTGTGGTTTTTCACCGCTTATTCATCCGTCATTCGCACAAAATTCAATTGGAGAATTCTGGCTCTTGACTCCTGAATTCTATTTTGATAAACATAGAGAAATCCAAATGAATTTGAATTTATTAATAAATAATTAAATATTATTTTCATATAAAATATAAAAATAACATTTGTTACTATATTGTTCTAAGTAATAAAAGGTTAAAAATACTTATTTTATACACAGATAGAGTTTGAAACATAAATTTTATTTGAAATCAGGAATATACACTACATCTGTCTGAAACACTTACTGATTTAAAGTATACATTTATTATTTTCTATTTATTTTTTTTGTAACATCATCAATTAGTAGTAATACAGAGGTCACACTGTCTACTTCAAGGTATCTTTTTATCAAGTGTGTTCTCGACGATTGTGTTTCCTATGTTTAATAAGAGTTTCGGTTTCACCGCATCCCTAGTACTTCCTTGGGTATTAAGCGGTCTTGGCAATGTACAAAATATTTCTGTAGCGACAATTATTCAACCGTTATCCAATAATCAACAAAGCATAATTGATAACGCAACCTTAAACTCTTCCAACCTGATACGTACAAGTGCCACAGCAAAATTTAACCAAATTAAAGGCACATCTACTTCTAAAATAGGCTCTGCTAAATTAGCCCAAGCTACCACCGGCACGACATACTATGTCTCTGGTAGCGGTGACGATAGTAATGATGGGTTAACAACAACTACCGCGTTTCGGACTTTGCAAAAAGCCGCAAAAAATATAGCCGCAGGCGATACAGTGTACGTCATGAACGGCACTTACACCCAGGAAGATCCTAATCAATCAATACTCTACATTTATCAGAAACAAGGCACAGCTACTGCTCCAATTACCTTTAAAGCTTATCCTGGCCATAAACCAGTACTCAAATCGAGTAATATGGTTGCTATCTTCATCGGTGGTTCCTCATATATTAATATAGAGGGTTTTACATTGGTAGGGAGCAACGACCAAATTACCTTGGAATATGCTCAACAGCAAAAAAACAATCTCAAGAACCCACTGACAGCGGGTGCGGGAATTAAAGTTACAGAGGGAGGCTCAGAGTATTCTCACCATATAGTAATTCGCAACAACAATATCTCTAAATTTGGTGGTGGTGGAATTGGCACAAGGGTATCTGACTACATTACTATTGAGAATAACGTCATTTCTCAAACATCGTTGTATAGCCCTCAAGGAACTAGTCCTATTAGCTTACTACATAACAGAAATGAAGACAATAACACCACTAAATACAAAATGATTATTAGGGGTAATATTGTTCACGACAATATTAACTACATTCCCTGGTATCAGAATACTCAAGGAAAAGTCTCTGAAGGGCATGGCATCATTATTGATGATGGAAAGCATATCAAAAATAGTTCCATTGGTGAACCATACACTGGCAGAACCTTAATTGCCAACAACATAGTTTACAAAAATGGCGGTTCTGGAATTGTCCTAAATAATAGTGCTAATGTGGATATAATCAACAACACTACCTATCAGAATGCTCAGAGTCCTGATCTTCAGAATGTATTGGGCGAAATTGATTCTGTCAAGTCAGATAATGTAAGAGTGTTCAACAACATAATGTACGCTAAGAAAGATGGAATAGTTAACAAAGTATCTAAGACATCAACTAACACCATCTATGAAAATAACTTAGTTTACAATTCTTCCAAATACACAAATTTGGGACTAAGCAATCTCATTGGCAAAGACCCAAAATTTGCAAATCCTGCAACAGGTAACTTTTCACTGAATTATGGTAGCTTTGCAATTGATTCTGGCACTAGTTCTTTCAATGGCGTTGCAGCACCTAAAACTGATAGACTCGGTGTATCCCGTCCACAAGATGGAGATGGTAACGGTATTGCACTTATCGATATAGGTGCATTGGAGCGTAAACCGTAAACTACAAAAATAGTCATGCAGTACTCTATCTACACCAACCGGAGTACTGCATTACCAAGAATATTTTTGGGAATTGTATAATAAACTTGTCGGAATTGCAGACTTTTTCTAACACTGTTAAGGCTCCCCATAAAGCATCCTTAAAAATTGGATGTTTTTTCATGGCAAGTTACTTAAATTTGAAAATTATGCTCATCATATAATATTATCTGCGCCGCTCTTGAAAGAGTACTTGCTATATGATGAGGAATTTGTAAATGAGACATTTGCAAGTTAGGCTTATGATCATGAGCTATCAAGATTGTTTTACATCCTGCCAGCTTTCCAGCTTCCACATCACTAAGACTATCGCCAATCAACCAAGAATTTTGCAAATCTATATTGTGTTCAACAACTGCACGTAAAATTAAGCCTGGTTTCGGTTTACGACAATCACAATCAATCGCGTACTCCGACACCACACCATTTGGATGATGCGGACAGTAGTAAAAACCATCCAGCAGTAAATTCCCTTCGGCTAATACTTCAGATAATCGCGCTTCTACCGCCACTAAGGAAGATTCTGGAAAATAACCCCGTGCTACTCCCGACTGGTTGGTAATTATAATTAACTTATATCCAGCTTTGCTTAGTAGCTGTAATCCCTCAATAGCACCTGTTGTCAACCGCATTAATTGTGGGTCTACATTATAGGGTACATCCTCAATCAAAGTGCCATCTTTATCTATAAATACTGCTGGTATTTTAGATTGCGAATTTAAATTGTTAGTTAAATGCAAAATTTTCTGGTTTTCCAAAGAGTATATCTCCTCATTTCAAACCTAAGCAATAATTTTGAGGATTTGTCAAAGGTGAATTTCAATTTGCTGAGATTGAAGAAAGCTTCCCTATCTTACTTGCAATTTTGGTGGTAGATCTATCATCCACTAGTGGGACTAGTACTACCTCTCCTTGATAGGAACTTACAAAGCTAGCACCAACTACTTGCTCTTCTCGATAGTCAGCACCCTTAACAAGAACATCAGGTTTTATTGCTTCGATCAATTCAATAGGAGTATCCTGGTCAAACAAGACAACAGCATCTACTGAACTCAGGGATGCCAAAACTCGCGCTCTATCAGATTCAGAAATTATAGGTCTTTCTGGCCCTTTTAACCGCTTCACTGAATCATCAGCGTTTAAACCAACAATTAAAATATCTCCTGTAGCCTTAGCTTTATCTAAATACACCACATGACCTACATGCAGTAAGTCAAAACAACCATTTGTAAAAACAATTTTCTTGCCTTCTCCTCTCCAAGCAGCTATTCTGCGAATTAAATCCGGTAACCGGAGAATTTTACTATTAGTAGTACTAATTCCTTCTTGTTCTAATACTTGTAGTAACTCCTCTTTATAGACAGGGGAAGTTCCTACTTTTTGCACAGCAATTCCAGCACCGAGATTTGATAATTCAACAGCTTCTGTCCAAGATAATCCAGCTAATAGGCTTGCTGCTAAAATGGCAATAACTGAATCGCCAGCACCTGAAATGTCAAAAACTTCTCTAGCTTGAGTGGGAAAATGATAAGCTTTTCCATCTGAAAATAAAGTCATCCCCTTCTCACTCCGTGTTATCAGCACGGCTTCAAAGGAATACTTACGTTGCAATTCTTCACCAGCCACTTCAAAGTCTTTATCAGTAAAGAGTGGACGTTTGACGGCTAACTCAGATTCGGAACGATTAGGTGTTATGGCGGTTGCACCTGAATAAGCAGTGTAATCACTACGCTTGGGATCTACTAAAACTGGAATCTGCTTCTGTTTAGCTATGGCAAGGAATGTTTGAAGAAAATCATCGGTCAAAACTCCTTTGTTATAATCTGACAAAATTACAATATTTACATGATCAAGTTGAGCGATGCTATATTCAAGTAACTCTTGTTCAACTTTTTGGCTAATTTTTTGAGTAGATTCATTATCTAGACGGATTAATTGTTGTGAATCACTGATAACTCTAGTTTTTACGGTTGTTGGACGAGTTATATCAGCCACTAAACCATCTGTGGGGATATTTAAATTAAGTATTTCGCTTCTTAAAATATCTGCTTCTTTATCAATACCAACTACACCAATTAACTGAACCTGACAACCCAAAGCTGCTAAGTTATGAGCAACATTTCCCGCGCCTCCCAGAGAGCAAGTCTCGTGTTCTAACCTAACCACAGGAACAGGGGCTTCTGGAGAAATCCGAGATACCCTTCCCCATAGATATTGGTCTAGGATTAAGTCACCAATCACTGCTATTTTACAATGGAAAAACTTTTCTTTAATGACTTTTTCAATGGTTGATTTTTGAATAAACTGGAGCATTTATTTATCCTTTAATCCCAATCACAGTATTTCAATAATCAATCAACAACATATATAGTTTTGAAAAACATTTTAATATTTTACAGACCGGAAACAGAATTTTTCTTAAGCTTTGCCAGTACACTATGTATAAGTAGAGGAATCATAATTTCGTGGTGTCCTGTAATGGAATAGCCTTGCCCTTCAATTTTTGTTGGTCTTTGAACCACATTTTGGAGTGGACGATAATGTTGAAGCATATCCATATTTACAGTTGTAAAACCCTCTATTTTATGGGGTGACAAATTTCGAGCCAGATTAAGCGCTTTCAAAAATACCTCTGGTAGGATAACAGCAGATCCTAAGTTTAAGTAGACACCTCCATTATTAAAATCCATAATAATAGAAGTTAACAACCGAAAATCAATGAAACTTGTATACCCTAATGCAGAACCGTCTGCGCCAGGATGCATATGAATTGTGTCGCCTCCTATGGCAGTATGCACGGTTACAGGTATACCAAGTTTCTTGCCAGCAGCGAGAATACTGTATTCAAGAAAAGGAGTGTTAATCTCAATTAACTGAGTACCAAGGCTTTCACCTAATCCTAAACCTTTTTCTGCTCCTAATTTAATAGCATGGTTCATGGACTCTCCAGTTTCTCTCACCATGCCGAACATGCCAGACTCTAAGCTAGCAGCAACGTCTTCTGATGTTCGTCCAATTAAAGCCATTTCAAAATCGTGAATACTGGCTCCACCGTTCATCGCTATACCGCTAATGACACCCTCTTTCATAAGTTGGATTATCAAAGGGGCAAGACCACACTTAATAACATGTCCGCCAAACCCTATAACTACTGGCTTCTTCAGTTCAGCAGCATTTACAATAGCATCAATAGCTCCACGTAATTCTCGTGCTTTGAGAATATGTGGTAAGCAGTCTAGAAACTCCGTAATATGTGGATTAACTCGACAGGGTTGTATAAAATCCGATGATTGAACTTTGGTTGGGCGATCCTCAAGTGGAAACGTCTTGACATTTTTCAAATCAACTGGCTCATATTTTTTTGGCACGATACAGTTCCTTTATTAAGCTTTGCAATTCAAAAGCAATTTGAGTAGGATCGATTTCTTCAATACATCTAACACTTGGAAATCTACAACGCCAATTACACCAGTAACAATCCATCGGTTTGTTGACAACTCGGTGTATGCGAGGATCTCCCCAAGGATAAAACCGACCATAATGCCCACCACCCATTATTCCAACAACAGGTTTTCTGAGCGATACACTCAAATGAAGAGAGGCTGAATCTGCTGAAAGTACAACATCACAATTTCTCAGTCCTTCAATTAACTGTCTGATTGTACTATCTCCCGCAAGATTCAATACTTTAATTACATTTTTGCAATTTTGTATCTCTTGTTGTATTTGTTCACACAAATTTCTTTCCGACTTGCTTCCGAACAAAATAATTGTAAAAGTCTCATCATTGACTGATTCAAATATAGCTTTGTATTGCTCAATTGGGTACAACTTTTTTGTATATGTAGCTCCTGGACATAAACCTAAGACAATAGATTTAGAACTCTTGGGTATTCTTTGTTCTGCCCAAATTCGATCTTCTTCCATTGTCCAAACTTCAGGCCACAAATCTGGGACACTAATATTTAGACCAAGAAATTGAAGTAACTCAGCAGTCACATTGAATTCATGCAAATCTTGCAAACCTTGATCTAGCTTTAGACGCTGAGTATATAAGCGTTCAGCTTTCAAGTCAGTTTGATGGTTTTGATTTGAATAATCTCCGGCTATTCCAATTTTAATTTGAGCAGGAATATCGGAAATAACTGTATGTTCACCATAGACACCCTTCTTTGGTGAACGTGTAGGCACTAATAAAAGGTCTGCATTTAAGTCTTTCAACAAGTGTTTGCGGTACAGTCGATCAAACAACCCTATCCAATGTTTGCTTAACCAATATTTGCGAAGACGCGCATTGTAATCAAAGATGCTAGATGGTACAGCATACTTCTCCCAAGTATATATGTAATCAATGTATGGACAATGCTCAATATAGTTTTTTACATACTCTTTGACACAAATAGAGATGGTTGCATTTGGGAAATAATTACGGATATGCCGAAGAGCGCCAGAAAATAAAACTACATCTCCTAAATTGTCAGGTCGTAAAATTAATACACTCTTACAATCTTTAACTTTTTGGTTCACGTGTTCCATCCATATGAGTTTGTGTTTTTGGTTATAACCGCAGGCTAACTAAGTGAAGTACAAGTCAACAATTTCACATACTATATGTCCAATCAAGATGTGTGCTTCCTGAATTCGGGCTGTGTTGGCAGATGGAACAATCAGTGGTAGGTCTACAATATTTTTTATTTCGCCTCCATCTTTACCCAATAAAGCTGCTGTTTTACAGCCAATATTCTTAGCTATTTTTAAAGCTTGTAAAACGTTATTGCTGTTACCTGATGTAGAGATGCCTACCACAAAATCATCACTATTAGCTAGTGCCTCAATTTGACGGCTAAAAATATTTTCATAACCGTAATCATTACCAATTGAGGTTAAAATTGATGTATCTGTTGTTAAGGCGATCGCTGGTAGTCCACGCCGTTCTTTGGAGAACCTTCCCACTAGTTCCGCAGCTATATGTTGAGCATCACCCGCACTACCACCATTACCCATCAGTAAAACTTTTTTACCTGCCTTTAAAGTATTGACTACAACAGTGGCTATTTCTTCAATCTCAGATAAGTAATTAGCTAAAAATTTGATAACTGAAGAATGTTCCTCTATTATTTTGAAAATGTTTGTTTGTAAAAGTGAGTAACTCTGTGATAATTCTTCTACATCTTGCTTATTTTTCATAATATTTTCACTTTCTCAAGAACATACATGAATTTAACTAAAATAATCATTAATCAATACTCCAAAGTTAGGCAGTAGGACAATAAAGCATTAACTATTTGCCACGTGCTGACAAATTCTCCAGTTCGTGATTTTACAAACACTAAATTGCCTATATATAGTGAGTGGTTTCTTGCCCAGTTACCTAACTGAAACAGAAGGCTACACCAGCCAATGCCTTGTCTCTTTTAGAGAGGAGAAGTTTGTTTGAAACTATAGTGGCTTCTTTGAACAAATTCTCTAGTTTTTCGCTAGTGATGGGGAAGGTACAGTAAGGTATATTTAATTCCTTGGCTAACTCAATAACTTTGGAACTTCTTCCAATTGCAGCTACTTTACATCCAGCCCAGGCTGCTGATAATAAACAGTGATAACGGGAACTAATCACAGTTTTACATGCACAAAGCGGTTGAACCAAATCATATAGTGAGCCTCGGTTGTAATCAGGAAATTTCAAAACTATATTACCTCTTGCACGAGAACAAGGAAATCTGGTTAATCTAGAAAAAATATATGATTCCGAATTTTTCAAGTTACGAGTTTCCCCTGCAAGAAAAGCAACTGGTTCTGATTGTGCAGCAATAAAGATTCCGACTTCTTGAATATCTTTTTTTGAAAGCGTCTCAGATGCTACGATCAAACCTAAATTAAATTCTTTAGCTTGGTTACAATCTGCTAAAACCATTGGTAGGCTAATATTAGCTAAATCTGCTCCTAGAAAAACTTTTTGGCTTGGAACTTTTAATTTGTCTACTAAAATAGCATAGGTATGCTCATCTCTAACCGATATTCGATCAAAAAGTTTTGCAACCTGACTAAATTCTTTGAGCTTTGGCTGAATTTCTGTTTCGGCTCCAACAGAAACTAAAACTTTGTGTTTGAAATGAGAGAACTGCTTGGTTTCAGATAATAAAAAATTAAGAAACCAATCTCCACTCGTAAGCTGGAAGGGGGTGTCACCTACTCCTGCCCAACACTCCATTTCATTATAATGATCTGCTGAGGTGTCAAATGATTTAGAATTGTTTATCCAACTAATATTAGGGAAACGAAGTTTTTGACAGTTTAAATTATGCTTAGTTCTCGCAAAAACTTTTGGGCTATATTCAGGATTTAGCGTTGATAAAGCCTCCTGAAAGCCCGCAACCATAAGATCGTCTCCAATATTACCAGATCCGTAGAAATCAAAAGCCATGAGAATTGATCCTATGGGGCTAATTCTTGATAGTCTCATAATATTTTGTGCCTTTTATTTTTTCTCTTTTTATCAAAACTTTTGATCTACTACTGATTTGTGGTGTAGGCATATTGTACATCTTTATATTAGCGAAGCTGAGATGCTCAATCCAGAAGATTAAGTAGCTTATTTCTTGAAACTCGGTAATGCATTTTCACGGAAGAGGATATTTTTTATTTTTTTCCAAATTCGCCGAAGGGCTTTCTGATGTTTAGTAAATTTTTGATGGTGTTTTTGACTGTACTCTCTATCCACACAGACTACATAAGGATGTCTTAAGGGAAAATTCATTGCAATTACATCAAGATTAGATATTCCATCAACAAATGCTTTAGTGTGTGTTGCTTCTTCAGTGAAACCAATATTAGAAATTAGGTTTACTGAAGGATTTATGGTTAACCCTGACTGTAACAAACGAGCAAAAAACCACTGAAAATCCCAGGTATCTATCTCGCCTTTATATGTAGCATCAAACTGCTTTTTACGTACAGCATATTGTTTTTCATCACAAATTAAATCTCTGATTCTATCTTGAATTTCAGACTCTGCCCACAATTTCATATTAACATCATAATATTGCCAAACTCTCCTCCAAGAAGCCCATCCCCAAATACTCCCATAATAACTAAAATGATAACTGTGCCTATCGGCTTTCCATGTACCTAATACATTAGTTCCGGTAATCATCATAATACGCTCGTCATTTCTATACTTTTCTAATAACTCCTCACAATAATTAAAAAAGCTTGAATGAGGTAAACAGTCATCTTCTAGGATAATTGCTTCCTCTACTTGCTGAAAAACCCAATCTAAGCCACTAGAAACCCTTAGCTTACATCCTAAATTAACATCTGAGTAATTAGTTAAAACCTCACATTCCCAATCTACACGGTCGATTACTGCACGTGTTGCAGCACATTTTTCAGCTTCACCTGGACGGTCAGTACGTGGGCCGTCTGCAACTACTAAAAGTTTAGGTGGTTTGGCTTGCCGAATTGCTTCAAATACTTTTTCAGTTTTATCAGGCCGGTTAAAGATTAAAAATGCTACCGAAGTCTTTATCATTGCTTAAAAAAAACTAGTTAGATATCGAGCTTGAAGTATTCTTGAATATTCTGCGGTTACACGCATTTAATTTCTTTAAAAACTTAATTTTTTATAATGTTTATCCTTTTGGATTTTGCGGTATTCAAGAGCAGATGAAAAGCATATTGCTATGTAAATAACCCAATCTGTTCGGTACCATAATATGCCCCTTCCATTAGCCAATATATTAACTAAAAAAAACACAACAAATTGAAAATACCAAAAGTTTTCTATTCTTCTATTAATAAAGCTCAAGTATATAATACGCTTTAATAAATTAAATATATTAATTACAAACAAACTTAACCCTAATACACCTAAATCTAAAAATAAGTCGATATAACCATTATGAGCATGAAAGCCATTTTCTCCATTCAAATAACTTTCAGTCCTACTTATCCACGTATAAGCACTAACTTCTTGGGCAGAAACTTCTGATGACCAAAACCCCTGATACCCGTATCCTAGCCAAGGACGCTTTAAGGCAGATTCAATGGCTAATGTCCAAATTGGAGTACGTCCGTTAAATTCAATATCTTTGTTTAAAAGCTCTACTATTATTTCTAAGTTTGATACTACATTAAAAAATAATGAAGCATATATAGATAATATAATTATTAGCAAAATTCCTCTGAAACTTTTTTGTTTAATAACTTTGTACAAGAGCATGAGGTTTAAAGCTACACAAAAAATGATTAAACTCGTTGCACTTTTTGAAAGTATTATTAATACCAACGCCATTGAAAGTACACATAAAGCAAACAATCTATTGATACGCTGATCAAAGCAATTTATTAAATAAGTTAATGCCGCCAAGCCCATGTAAGGTCCAAAGCTCTGCTTGTGTCCAAAAACACCGCTCCATGCCAAACTTCCATCATAGAACAACTGCAAGTTATAACTTGGGAATAACAAGCCAACAAATAGAGAAATAACAATGAGTAAAAAAAATACCAAAGATAATAGACCTAGTAATTCTTTTGGTGTATATGTCATGCCTAAATATACTCCAAAAATAGTACAGCGCACTAAGAATAGTGATGCTTGTAGAGTCCAACTTGGATTTTCAGACCATAAGACAGAAGTAATAGCTAGTAAAGTCAATAACAGTAAAAATATATCTTGGAAGATAACATATGTAAATCTATTCCAACGATTAATCATTACAATAAAGGGAATTACATAATAAAATAAACTAATAATCTGTTGTCCAAAACGTGGTAATTTACTAACCTCTATTAATACAAGAAGGCATACAACTAAAACCAATTCAACTTTTTTGGGAATAACTAAATTTTGGTTGTTCAAGTTACTATTTACTCCTTTAATAAAGAGGTAACATAACAGATAATAATTTCTTAACTAAAATAAAGTACATACAGCAATCCTAAATAGGTTGTGAACAAAGGGAAGATAAGGTAGTCTAAGAAGACAGAGGGTAGTCAAATTATAAATATATGGATTCATATCATATCCAGGTAAGTAGTTACGATTAAAACCCAATTTTAATCAACCAATAAAAACCAGTTAGACCGCGAATTAAATCTTGCTGCTGGAGTAAAGATTGACAGCGATGAGATAAAACATTCTCCAAATCATCGAGTGTCTCAAAAGATTGATTAGCAATTTGTTCATCAATTACAGTCCACAGTCTTTCTGCTGGTTGTAATTCAGGTGAATGAGACAGCAAAAATGTTAGATATCAAAGCTAGGATAATTTGGTTCAATTGCCGCATCGTTGTTGCGTTTATTTGCGGCAGCAGGCATTGCAGGAGTCATAAGATATCGGGTATGGGCGAGAAGTGGTTTTTGAGTTGTCGTTGTGAGAGACAATAACTCTACTACGAAACGCCCTACCTCTTCATGCTCTTATTTTGGAAACGGTATTGACATTCAAAACATATATAGGAATCCGATTTGATTTCTGAAAAAATATCAGTAGATGAATCCTTACAATATTTTTATCCGTATGATTCTATTTTTTCACTACCATCTGGTTCGTCTGGAGTAAACTTTCTCAAGCCTACATACTGTAAAAATATATTCCATACATATAGAGGATTTAGTAAAATATACCGCTGCCATAAACGTTTAGGTTCTTGAATCAATCGATACAACCACTCTAAACCCAAATTTTGCATAACTTGCGGCGCTTGCGGTACAGTACCTGCATGAAAATCAAAAGCAGCACCAACTGCTAAAATTGGAATGTTTAAAAGATTGCGGTATTCATACGCCCAGACTTCTTGCCTAGGACAACCCAAACCCAAAATAACAGCGTTTGAACCAGAAGCTTTAATTCGATTGACTAATTCTAGACGTTCATCCTCAGTTAGCCTGCGAAATTTTGACGGTTCCATACCAACAATATTGAGAGTAGGAAATAATTGCTTCAGATTTTGTGCAAATCTGGTCAGAGTTTCCTGCTTACTACCGTATAGATAAACACTTAATCCACTTTCAGCAAAAGCTTTAGCAACACGTAATGTAAGATTCGGTCCATAGACACGATCAGGTAGTCTCTTTTTATGTAACCACCACAAAGCCCAACGAACAGGTTGTCCATCTGGAACAATCATATCTATTCCATTCAAACGTTTCGCATGTAATGGCTCTAAAAAACCCGTCATTACTCCGTGTACAGCTAAAGCACTCACAGAATAAGGTTGATTTTTTTCAGCAGCTGAGACAATTTTTGTAACTGCAAACTCATAGTCTACAGCGTGTACATTCACACCTAATATAGAAAATTTGCCCTCGTTAATCATTGATCCACCTTTCAAGGTTATATTCATAAATCTCACGCAAAATTTGCGCTACATCATATTTAATTGACCAGTCTGGATAATGTGCTTTAAATTTTGAGAGATCGCTTATGTACCAAATATGATCACCAATACGATTACTGTCCGTATAGTAGTAGTTCATCTCCTTACCCGTAATCTCTTGACAAATATCTATAGCCTCTAGCATTGAACAATTGCTGTCCCGACCACCTCCAATGTTATAAACCGCAGCTACACTAGGATTTTTATAAAATTCATAGAATGCAGATATTAGATCAGACGAGTGAATATTATCACGTACTTGCTTACCTTTGTAACCAAAAATTGTATATTGCTTTCCAGTAACTGCACATTTCATCAGATAAGCCAAAAATCCGTGCAGTTGAGTTCCTGAATGATTTGGTCCAGTGAGACATCCACCTCGAAAAGATACAGTTTTCATTTCAAAGTAGCGACCATATTCTTGTACGAGAACATCCGCAGCAACTTTAGACGCTCCAAATAATGAATGCTTACATTGATCTATACTCATATCTTCAGAAATGCCGCCGTAGTATTTATGAGATATATCAATTTCCCATCTTTTCTCTTGTTCAATTAAGGGTAGGTAATTAGGCAAATCTCCATAAACTTTGTTTGTAGATGTAAAAATGAATGCAGCTTCTGAACAATATTTACGGGTAGCCTGTAATAAATTGAGTGTTCCATTGGCATTAACAGAAAAATCGGAGAAAGGATCTCTAGCAGCCCAGTCGTGAGAAGGTTGAGCGGCTGTATGAATAATTAATGATATATCTTTACCAAATCGCTTGAAAATTGCTTCTATCTTTGCATAATCTCGAATGTCTATGTCAAAATGTTCGTAATTTGTAATTTCTGACTGTAATCGTTGAAGATTCCATTCTGTTGACGCTTCTTCTCCAAAGAAGAATTTACGCAGATTGTTGTCGATGCCAACAATCTGCATAGCCAACTTGGAAAAGAATCGAACTGCTTCAGAACCAATTAAACCTGCTGAACCTGTAATGATAACTACAGACATATTTTACTTACTCCAGAAAAAATTTACAAAAACCAAGCATAGCTAATGAGAGTTCAGCACTCATATTAGGACTGTCTCTACTCTTAGAAGATTCTTTTTTCCACGAGTGATGTTATCTCGTGGTAGTATTTGTTTGTTTAAATTACTATTTATTGTTCTTGAGTTAATACACCTGCCAAATCCATAATTTGGATTTCTTTGGGGAGTTTCAATAGTATTTGACTAAACTCTGCTGTGGCATGGGTAACTACTACCAGTTCTGCAAATTTTTGCAGAGCATACTGAGGTTCTGAAACCAGCAAAGCTTCAAAATGAGGTAGATTATTCTGGATGTAAGCGAGATTTGTACCCATCAACCGAGCCTCATAGACTGCTTTATCGTATATTCTCACTTCACACCCCTCTCCCAGTAAACGTTTAACTAGTATGACTGCCGGACTTTCCCTTAAGTCATCAGTACCTGATTTAAAAGCTAAACCCAAGACAGCAATTTTTCTTACTCCAAGCCGCAATACCTGCTGAACTGCCAAATCAATCTGTAAACTGTTAGTTGTAGGAAGGGTATTTAGTAGGGGAACAGGTACATCCATCATTCGTGCATAGTACAGCAAAGCACTCACATCCTTGGGTAAGCAGGAACCTCCATAAGCAAAGCCAGGACGCATATATACAGGAGAGATATTTAACTTCGTATCTTGTACGATTATGTTCATGACTTCTCGTCCATTTACACCAAAAGCTTGGGAAATGCGTCCAATTTCGTTGGCAAAACTGACCTTGGCAGCATGCCAAGTGTTGGCTACATATTTAACCATTTCCGCCACAGTAGGCTTAACTACCAGAACTGGTGCGTCTATTTTTTCGTAAATCTGCCGGACTGCATTTTCTGCCACTGGAGATTCAGTGCCGATGATTGTATAAGGAGGTTGAAAGTAATCTCGGACAGCTGAACTCTCTCGTAAAAACTCTGGGTTAAAGGCTAAGTGTATCAAGTTATGATCAAATAAATTTTCTAGTAGATGTTGACACTTATCCAAGGTTCCAGGAGGGACAGTACTGCGTAATACCACTACATGCGTTTCTGCTTTACTTTTTACTGCTGCACCAATATCTTTGCACACCCCCCAAACGTAATTAAGGTCAGGCTCTCCTTTGTCTGTTGGAGGTGTACCAACACTAATTAAGGAAATATCTGAGGCTATTACTGCTTCTTCAACGTCTGTGGTGGCTCGAATCAGACCTGTGGCTACGCCTTCAGCTAGTAAATCGCCTAGATTAGGCTCCACAATGGGTGATTCTCCACTAGCAATCAAAGCCACCTTTTCTGCATTGACATCGACTCCAATCACTTGGTGTCCGTCTTTCGCCAAACATGCAGCAGTCACAGCACCAACATATCCAAGTCCAAAAACGCTAATTTTCATAGGAAAACCAAACCTAAAATAACTTTAAAATCCAGATTGATTACTTAATGACTTATGGACTATTTACTACATTTGCAGAGTGGGAAGTTTATACTAATAAAGCTTTGTCTATCTGTGAAGCTTGAGCAAGCCATTTTTGTTTGCGTTCCAAAGCCAATTCCTGAACCTCATTAGTTAATTCATTTTTTTTCAAAAAAGCTTCCCTACAACCTTGTGCTATTGAGTATGGGTCAAGCGCATTTACGTAAATAGCTCCTTTATAAAACAATTCTTTCAAAATTTTCGTATTAGCAAGAACCATAGGTTTACCAAACCCTACAGCCTCATTAGCAACACTAAGCTGTATACCCTCTAGCTTTGTTAAAGCCAGAACAATATCTGTGCTGTACAGTAAATGATTAAATTCAGCAGTTGGTAGAAATCCAACTAAATTAATATTAGGTGGAACATTACTTAAGTCATGAATACCTTTTGCGCGAGACACTTTTCCTGTCAATACAAAAGTAATTTCGGGAGCTAAACGAGCTGCATCCAAAATAGCTTCAATAGATTCATCTTGATCGAAGGAACATGGACATAAAATCCACGGGTATGAAAATAATTTCTGATTACTTATTTTACTATCTTCAGTTGATGCAGGTAGAGTTTCTAAAACATATAAAACTTGATTCTTGACACCATTTATAAAAGCTGGCTCTTTGACAGCATGATTGTGTATCAGTACTAGGTCACAGCGATTGAGAAGAGAAACTGTTCCCGGAAAGTTTATCCAAGGTGAAAGGAAAGTAGGATTATGGCAGTCTGCAATAATTATAACTTTTTGGTTTAAGAATACTTTATAGAGATGAGCCAAATGAAGTAAAGGCGTTGGAGGAAGTTGTACCCATATAACATGAGGCTGCTGGCGGATAAATAAATTTAGTGTTTTCCAAGCTTTCAAGAGATACTCTAATGGTCTGAGTAGACGAGTGTTAAATGCAAATGATAGAAATTCAATCTCGTATCCAAAATAAGATTGCATTGATAGTGGACGGCGTTGAAAAGGAACCCATGCTATGAATAATTGTTTCATGTCCAAGAATACCCCAAACTAAAATTATTTTATTCAAGTAATTTGAGAAAAATCGGTTGTCTAGAACAATACCTTTGCCAATTTACGAGGGTGAGTTTAAAACTGCTTTCCTGAAGCTGTTATATTTCAAAAAAAGATATCAAATGGTTTCTCTATAGCAACCTAAGCACGGAGAATGCAGTAGGTTTTAAAAAGTATTCAGAATATCAAAACTGATTTTACTATCAACCTTATATATGGAAATAGCCAATATATTGGCCAGAATAACCCTCCATGTCTACCAGCATATACTCTCCACTCAGAAATGGGTAAACATAAGGGGTGATTTATCTTCTGCCATCGCTGGCGCAAGTTTAAACTTGGTTCATCCCAGACTAAATGACGATTTGCTAGGTCATTCAACTTGCAAGTGCCTATATATCCAGGTGCAATCCAAGATGAACCACCTTGGTGATGATTTCTGAGTCCGTAATCAAAATCTCCAGTGCTATGAATGAATGATGAATCGAGATTGCCTACTACTTGCACTACTTTTCGGCATATAAGGACGCAATTGCCATTTACTGTTAGACAGGGTTTTACCTCTTCACCTGGTTCTACTTTATGAAACTTAAGAGGATGCCACCAGGAACTATTAATCACACCTCCATAGCTCAATAAACCAGTTATTGGATCTTGAGTAGACCCTACTACAATTGTTTGCGTATGACCTTGCTGGATTAGATATTGGGAAGTTGCCATCAAAGTATCGATAGCTTTTGGATAAAGCAAGGTGTCATCATTTAACCAAAGATAGTAGTCATAGTCAGATTTCATAGCCTCGCTGAAGGCTAGTCTCATCCCTCTATTCCAAAATAAATTTCCATTTCCCTGAATAACTATGACTTCAGGGTAGTTAGTACGCACAGCTTCTCCTGTACCATCAGTGCTACCGTCATCTACTAAGTAGACTTGAATCTCCACATCTGATGATATTTCCTGCTTAAATAACGCTTCCAAACAAGCTAAGGTTTTCGCACATCGGTTATGGCAGGTCATTATTACAGCTAAATGCAAGGTTTTCATCATAAAGTTATAGTTATTTTTTGAATTTCTAGATGTCGCTTAATTTATTGTTAATAGCTGTTACCAACCGAGCGAGATACAGGCACGAATAATTAACTATGAGAGTTATGATTCTTTATAATTTTTGAGATTTTTAAAAAGCGATAAGTAGCGACGCGCTTGAATTTCTTGTGTAAAACTTTTTGCCTTTTCAAGAGCTTGATATGATAGTTTTTTGTACCTTTCCTGATTTTCTAGTATCCAAGAAATGCCTTGAGCTAAGTCTTCTATCTCATAAGGGTGAGCTAAATAACCATTTATCAGATGGTCAATCATATCCGATGTACCACCAATATTAAAGGCGACACAAGGTGTTCCACATGCAAGCGATTCCATTACAGTGTTTGCCAAGTTCTCTTGAACAGAAGGTAGAACAAACACGTCAGCCATAGAATAAACTAAAGCTAAGGAGATATCATCTTGAAATGTACCTAAATAATGACTTTTGAAACCAAATCTTGGTAATGTTCCCGGCTTTGATGCTCCAAAAATAGCAACTTCTAAATTATCTTTCCAGACTGTTTCATTTAGTTTTTGCAAAGCTGATATTAATAAATTAAATCCTTTTCTTTTGTTAGAATCTGCTTTTAAAGCCCCAAATAATATTATTTTTTTATTTTGTGGTAATTTGAGTAATTTCCTAGCTAATTGACGCTCAATAGGTTGATAAATCGAGATGTCAATTCCATTAGGAATGACTTCTATTGGTAAATTATGAAAAAGCGAACTTGAACGTGCACATTTAGCTAACCAATGACTAGGTGTAACAATGGTTAAATTAACTTTTCTCCACGCTTTAGCTTTGCGTTTCCATACCCAACGTGAAATATCCAACTCCTGAGTACTACCAAGATAATGACAAGCTCCACAATATTTAGTGTAGCGATCGCATTCCCCACTGTAGTGACATCCTCCAGTAAATGGCCACATATCATGCATTGTCCATACTACAGGGCGCTTAAGTTTGGACAGCGTTTCTATTTGCAAAAAACCTCCACAAATCCAGTGTAAATTAATTATATCTGGATTAATTTTATTAACTTTATTAATAACTCTGTCTGGTAACCATTGAAGAGAAAATGTCTCTCTAGTTGAATTTTGATAATACTTTAAAGGGAAGGCATCAATGGAGATTTTAGAACGCGCTATTCCTTGATAAAATCTAACGGGAGGCGCTATTATACTACTGTCGTCGCTAGATTTTTCTTGCACTAGCATCTGCGAATTTACACCAATCTGTTGCAACCCCTTATGCAACCGATAGGCCGCACGAGATGAACCACCAATAATATCAGAAGTATTTATTAAAAGAGGTTTCATTAATGTAACATTAACTTTTTATAAAATACACTGAATAACCAGAATTTTTTCATATATCAACTGTAATGAACAGAATTATATTATAAATACGCCCAAGTTTGTCGAAAAAATTAATTATAATATTTGCTGAAGCAAGTAAGGAATATAAATTAAACTTTCTTTCATTTTCCTCAAAATACTTTTCTTTGGCAACAAAATGTCTGAATTTGTAGAAGTAATAGTTGATTTAGGTTGAGAAGTTCTGAGCAGAGTATACCCTTCTGGAAGAAAATGAGCAATTAAAGATTTTCTAGAAAGACGCGGATTCTTATTTTGAAAAGAACCATGAATTAGAAAAGGATGCCATAAAATTACACTTCCTTTTTCTGGTGTAATAGGTACCATTTTGCAGTTTTCGGTTTCCATTAATTCTTTAACTTTATATCGATAACCATCATGGTCTTTAAAAATTGGAGTTTTTCTATCTCTGGTAACTAAGAAACCACGATGACTTTGAGGAACTACAAAAAAAGAGCCTGCATCTTCTTTAATATTTTCTAATGCAAACCAACATGCAACTAAGTTCCCTGGAGGGTCAGTATCTAAATAGTAGTGATCTTGATGCGGCGAAATACCATGAGACTTTTCAATAAAAATTGATTGCCACATTATATGCTTCTGTCTATCAGTTAAACTTGCCAATAATCTAGATACAGAACTTGACCAAATGATTTTTGATGCAGCATAACCAAATCTTTTTTGAAAAGGCATATCTAAAGGATTTAGAATTGAATGTTCTAATAAGCCTGCCTGATCAATTGTTAGTTTCTCAAATTTGTGATTATCATGGGCAAAATAATAATATTTTTTTATTAGTTTAAATTTATCCAACTCTTGTAAAAAAGCTGTAATATGAGTTTGCTCAATTACATTTTTGACTATTACATAGCCATTTTCTTCATAAAATTCTTTAATCAATTGACTTTGAGTCGGTAAAAAATTTATTTTGTTCATCATTTAACTGCCCTTTACTAAAATTATAATTAGGTTTTTGAGCTTCCATGTACAAAGTTTCCCAAGCCCTCTTATATTTGTCTTTAAGTAGTAAAGTATCCGTTCCTTCCATGAAAGAAACTTCTTTTATATTAATAAAACCTACTTCCTTTAAATAACTACTTAATAGCTCACAATCCCAAATAGATAAATGAAGATTATCTTGTGTTAAATATCTAATTGCCTCACATCCTGTCTGCCAAGTATTAAATCTTTCATCTACTAGCTCACCGCAATAGTAATGCACATATTTCCTTAAATCAGGGACAGTAACTCTTAACCATGCACCAGGTTTCATTGTTCGATATATCTCTTTGAGTAAATGCAGGGCTTGATGAGGATACAAATGTTCCAGAGTATGTTCTGAAAAAACTCCATCCCAAACATTATCATCACAATTCATTGGATATCTCAAATCAAGCATCCAATCACGACTGCTAGCAGGTCTTTCCCAGAATCTAACAGTATTGGTAAAAAAATCTGCATTTATCCAACCTTCAAAAATAGTTGAGCCGCAACCTAAATTTAATAAATTTAAACTATCTTTTTTTAGTTTAGGCTTTGGACGCAATATTTTTCTTCCATATAAACTTAATAGTTCAAACCGTAATAAGCTTATTAAGCTGATTTGTTGATACTTAAATTTTATAGAATTTTGTTTATCTGATGAAGTAACCATAAAAGTTAGGTATTGTAAAATTCGATATTTAAAAATAAATTTTACAGAAACAGTGATTTGACTTGAAGCAGGAAAAATTTCTTTGTTTTTGGATGGGTAGCATTCAATAAACATGAGCCAACAGCATAAGAAATAACAGTCGCTATAGCAGCACCAACACCTGAGTACCTGGGAATTAGTATAATATTTAGCACTATGTTCGTTATTGCTCCGGCTAGAGTCCTATACATAGAAAGATGAGACAAACCTTCGGCTAAAAACCACGGGCCTGATGCTACTCCTAAGAATACAAATAAAGAAGCCCAAATATGAATTGATAAGATTGTACCTGCTTCTGTATAGCTATTACCAAATAAAACTGTTATTATTTTGCCTGATAAAAAGGTCATGGGTATAGCAATGCTAATACTAGTAAGTGTTAACAAACGAAGCAACTTTTTTATCCGCCCATAATATAGGTTTTCATTTGCTGCTTTTTTAGCAGCATAAATTGCAGGAGCAGACGAAGAGACAATAGTCGTAGGGATAAAATACCATACTTCAGACATACGAGCAGCAGCAGAATAAACTCCTACAGCTTCTTGACCAACCATTTGACCTAACATAACCTGGTCTATCTTCATATAGACTACAATGGACAAACCAGAGAATATTAGTGGCCAACTTTCACGTAGTAAAGACTTTGCAACAGCAAATTTCCAACGCCACGAATGAAGAGAATGATGTTTAAAATTATACAAAACCACCAAACCTAATGCACCTATGGCAGATTCAGCGAATGAAGCCCAAGCAAAAGATAACAAGGGTGACTTAGTAATAACTAAAGTAATTCTGAGTAATATAGTTAGAAAAAATGCTGTATTCTTGCCAATTACAGTGTACTTTGACTGAACTTGCGATTGAAACCAAATGTCAATTGTATCAAAAGCTTGAAACATGGAAGCTGATGAAAAAATTACTACTAACCAAAATGCTTGTGGTTGATTCTCATTTAACAACAAGGCCAAGCCAATAGCTAATAATGACGATAAAAATGCACCAATCAGTTTTAGCCAAAAAGTCGTTCCTAAAATATTGTCTTTAGCTGATAAATCATTAACAACACTGCGAACTACCAATCTATCTAATCCTAGACTAGCAATTGGACTAAATAATGCAACAAAAGCAGAGGAATAATTAAAAAGACCATAGTTGTGTACGCCCAGGTATCGTGCTACCCAAACTCCTACTATTAAGCTGCCACCCATACGGAGGATGCGATCAGCAAACAACCAACCTGTGTTGACAATAATTGCAGCTAAATCCTTACGAGATTTAAAAAAAGATAGTTTTTTAAATTTCAATTTGTTTAACATTAAATTTCTATTGCAAATCTCTAATTTAGACAATGGTTGAAAAGTAGTAGAGAGCTAAAAATTATGCAAGCCGCTGAAACTTAATTAAACTTATGGCAACATACAATTAATTTCGCTGAATTCTGCGTTAGTTGTTCACAATTCTTACTTAAGCTCCTCAACCGAATGATGAAAATTTTTGCCTCGTTAGCCTTCATCAATCCAGATTGGAATTAAGATACGAAAGAGATAGCGTAGTGGATTTAGTTTTGAAAGTACTTATTTTGCACCTGCTTGTACCAGCGAACAACTAGCAGTAATTACTAAGGCTAACACTAAACCCAAAGTATCAACAAGTTTGAATAACTTGTTTTAAAAATTTAATATGGCCTTTACTTAATACCTTTTCCTCTTCCAATTTATTAAAATCAAACTTCTTCTTAGCTTGAATCACCTCGGAAGGATTAGTTATTACTTTGAATAAATCAATAATGTTTTTAGAGTTAAAAATAGCAAATTCTGCATTTATACTTTTGAGAAATGCTTTTGTTTTTCCTGTCCCACCATAACTATAAAATGGTGTGTTTAAAGATAATGCAGTTAAGCCTAGATGCAATTTACTTGATACTAATAAATCCAAAGATTTAAGAAATTTTAAAGTTGATATAGGATCTGTATAAATATGACTTTTAATATAGTCAGACTCTTTATGAGGAAGAATGTGATTACGATACGAAGAGTTAGGTAAGTTTGTGCTGATAAAATGAAACACAATATCTTTTTTAATCTCAGCAATCCAACTCAGCTGAGATAAGATAAAACTTCGGCTCAAAGACTTACCAATATTAATTCCTACATGCAATTGCGTGCTAGACTTTGGTAATGGTTTAATGTCCCATAAATCGCTGATTGACAACAAAACATCAGGATAATAAATTGCTTTGTTTCCCAACTTTTCAACAAGAGCAACATCTCCTAAAAGCCTAACAGTAGATGTCTGGCAATAAGGATTTTGCCATAACTTTATATTTTCTAATGGCAGTGTTGTATTTTTTTCTTGACCATTACTACCTACAGAAATAGGAAATAGAGGGCACTGATTGCTAGTAACAGCATAATCCAATTCTTCAAAATCAACTTTTGCTGCTGAACATTCTGTCAGCATTCCACCACCACCAATAATACAAAATTTAGTGTTCTCGAATAGTTCTTTTATGGAGTGAGTTGTATGAATTTGATACCTTTGAGCTAAATTAGTATCTAAACGATAGACCCAAGGTTCAACGCTCATTTTTTTTAATTCACTGGCGAATTTAATTGCCATTAAATCATCACCATAGTTTCCATAATTATATGAACCCCAAATTCCTACTTTCATTTTTGTTCCTAATTTTAAATTAAAAAACTATTTTAGTTTAGTCATTAACTTTTATTTCAAAATCTTTGAAATCTTTTGAGAAAATCGCCTAATAAAACTATGGTTATGGATATTATTTTGTAACCACTCTTCAGTTTGAAAATCTCTAGTTACAAAGGGGGGGTGCTGAAGTGGAAAATTCATTTTTTCTAAAATAGCTTGGGAACGAAATTCATCTAAGTATATTGTATTAGTTGCATCTTCACCAAATCCGATATTCCTGACCAAGTTAGCACAAGGAATAATAGTAAGCCCGTTTTGAAACCAACAAGCAAAAGTCCACTGATATCCCCAAACATTTTTTCTTTTTTCGTACGTTGATTGAAATATTTTTGTCCAATGATTTACTGTTTTATTATCTTTAAATAAAGATGCTAGTAAATTTATATTACGTAATTCCGGCCAAAGTTTCATATCAAAATCAAAATATTTCCAAGCTCTTCTCCAAGTAGCCCAACCCCAAATACGGGGATAAAGAGAAAAGTGATAACTATAATCTGCTTGATTTTTTTTGTGAGGTATACTCAAGCCTCCAATTGACATAATGCGTTCATCATATTTGTAAATTTGCAATAATTCTTCACAGAATGGAAAAAAACTAGGATGAGGTACACAATCATCCTCTAAAATAATTGCTTCTTCAACGTTTTGAAATACCCAGTCCAGCCCACTAGCAACGCGCCTACCACAACCCAAGTTAATAGGAGAGTAATTCTTAAGTACTTCACACTCCCAATCTACTTTGTCAATAATTGCACGAGTATCTTCACACTTTTTTTCCTCACCAGGACGTTCATCACGCGCTCCATCTGCAATGACAAAAAGTTTTGATGGTTTCGCTTGACGAATTGCTTCAAATACTTTCTCTGTGGTATCTGGTCTTTTGAATATTATGAAAGCAACTGGGGTTTTCATGGTTTGAAGTTAGTAAAATGCAGGTCAATAACTTATTAATTTCATCTTCATTCAAAGTTGAATAAGTCTATTTAGCAATAACAGAATTGCTTGGAGTTTCAACAAATTCAAAAGATTCTCTAGAGTAATAGAAGTAGCTGTCAGGCTCTTGCTTAATATTCACACCATTGATTACCATACCCAAAACTTGTTGTCCTGACTGTTTGAGGAACTCTTTCGCAGCATTACCACTAGAATACTCAATTACCCCAGGACGAACTACTAATAAGATTCCGTCAGCTAGCTTGCTTAAAACAGCAGCATCAGCCATTCCTGCTAGAGGAGGGGTATCGAAAATTACGAAATCATAATTTTCTCGAAAAGATGCAACGAGAGCATTCATCTTTTGAGAATCTAACAATGCTACTGGATTGGGAGGTACAACTCCAGCGGTAAGAACGCAGAGATTAGGCAAGACTCGTTGTACAGCTACATCAAGAGTTGCTTGATCAACCATAACATTTGACAATCCTACCGCATTTGTCATCTCCCATATATGGTGCTGCATAGGAGAGCGCATATCTGCATCAACCAGTAGAACCCTATGCCCCATCTGTGTCATTGACACAGCTAAATTTGCTGCTACCGCAGATTTACCTTCTCTAGGCACACAACTAGTAACTACGATCGCTTTTAATTTTTGATCAGAACTGAGAAAATTTAAATTTGCTTGTAGCATTTGGTACGCATCCCCAACAGGAAATTGGGGGATATCTCTACCAATCACTCTGGGGATTTGTTTATCAAACCCGGATTTATAAGAACTTCTTTGACCATGACTATTTTTGCCTACATAAGGAATCACACCCAACAAGGTATATTGAAACAATCCCTTAGCTTCTTTAACCGTCTTCACTGACTGGTCAATTAAATCTAAAGTGAAGGCTGCAATTAGGGCAATTATGATGCCGAATACTCCGCCACCTAAAATAGTCAGTGCTTTGCGCGGGCCTGAAGGTTGATCTGGAACTAATGCTGGGGAAATGACACGGGCATTGCCAATATTTTGATTTTCTGCTACTTGAACTTCTTGTAGTTTTGTTAAAAGTGCTTCGTAGGTTGTTTGAGCTGCTTTAAGCTGACGTTCTAGTTGTCTTTGAGTCTGTTCTAGTTTGGGTAAAATATTTGCTCTTTGTTTGTATGCATACCATTTACTTGATAATGCAGTTATTTGTTGGGCTAAACCTACACGCTCTGATTCAGCCTGAGCAAAGTCTGCAATCAATCTTTGTCTCAGCTCACCAATCTGGATATTGCCCACAGAAATTTGCTGATTACTACCCAAAACTTGTTGGATGCGTTCATCTAGTAAATTTTTCAACCCAACAATTTTTTCTTCTAAGTTAACAATGGTGGGATTCGTTGGTTGCAGACGAGTGCGCTCAACTGCTAATTGGTTTTGTGCTTCTTGGAGTTGAGTAAGTACTAACTGAATTCCTGGTATTTGACTTAAAGATGCAAAAGTTACAGATTGCTTGGCATCAATACTTGCCTGATTTTGCAATTGTTGTGTCCGAGCTGTAGCGTTGGCTAATTGAGCTTGGGTTTGAGCAATTTGCTGTTCTAGGGTAGCAATGGTTTGTACCGATAAATTAGCCTCTTCGGTCAAATCAATTATTTTGTTTTGTTCTTTAAATTTACGTAAGTTTAATTCTGCTATCTTAACAGCCGCTTCAGTCTTAGGTAGTTCTTCATCAATAAACTTGCGAGCCGAGACTGCATCAGCGCGATTAGCCTCTATGTTGTTTTTGATATAGACTTTCATCAGTTGATTGACAACTTTTGCTGCCAAAACTGGATCTCCATCTGTATAGGAAATTTCTAATATCTCAGTTCCTCTTACATTGACGGCCTTAACTCTACTAGTAAAGTCATCAATGGTAATAAATCCTCCTTGCTCATCCTTCAGGTTCAGTGTTTTAATTGTTTCTTCAACTACAGGCACAGATTGCAATATCTGTGCTTGAGTGTCTATAGGATTGTTTGTAGCACTCAGAGACTCTATCCTACCGATGGCTTCTCCTAAACCTGTGAGTGAAGGGGTACGATTCGTACTAATCAACAGTCTTCCCTGTGCTTCGTAGGATGGTTTTGCTGAAAAAGCAGACAAGGATGCGAGTGCAACAACCATTCCAAAAACTCCTACTGCGGGAACCCAACGCCGTTTGAGAACAAGTAGGTATTTTTGAAAATCTATCTCTTCAATGTTGGGATTAGTTTCCATAATTGCAGATATCTACGAAAGTACGGATAAGTTTATTATCAACGAGGGCGGCTGCTATCCTTTTATTGATAAAAGTATTTTTTTGTAAAAAATATTGATGATGCTACCATATAGCGTGTAAACCTGTGCTAGATTGTACGTCTAAAAAATCCATGCCTAAGATTATTATTTCTTATGTGTTAGACTGTTTACGTTAGGGTTATTTTTTGTTATGGTTGATTTACCGGAAATTCCGGGTGTATTTTGTGCTTAATTCTGGCTTGTAGTTGTAGAGACAGTTATACTGCAAAATTCCTCCTTGGCTTTATGTAAATACATCACAAAAAGCTAAAGGTTAGTCAGAAGGGACTGAGATCATTAAGACCATCGAAGCCCAGCTTCTTCTAAATACCAAAGTTATCTCAATAAAGAATATTCAATTAAACCTTGTAACAAAGCAATCTAACTAATTAAAATTTAGTTTTATTACTCTGATACTATTTATAATTTCTTAAACATCAAGCTGCTTGCTAGCAACTACAACGTCTAAGTCGTTACGAAAGAAATATATCTTAAGGAAAAGTAAAAGTCAACACATAGCCTGTAATTATCTGTAACCAGTTGAACATTAAGGCACTGGTCTCATCCCTTCAATGTATGAATTGATGAATAGTCAAGGGAGATAGTTTGGCATTTGGCAGATATTCTATAAGATTCAGACTGTGACAAGTGTAGATTGTGTAAGACTTTGGGCAATATTATCATTATTATTTATACGATCGCCTAAAATTATGCAACAGTTTCAGACTTACTGCAAATGTAGGCTCCGGAGCTAACTGAGAAAAAAGAAGACAATCTCACGTTACTTGCTATAATCGAACAGTTTTTTATTTAGAAGTTTGTAATATCTTTCGTAAGACTTAATATAAGTTAAGGTAATTATAGATATTATTTCTCAACTTAGCTCAACTTTATCCATATTTCGCAGAATGCGATCGCACACGCTAAAACCTTTGTAGGCCTATCGTTTGACTGTTTCGATTTCACCGAAAATCTGTGAGATAGGAAAAGTCATTGCCAAAAAGCTAAAGTTTTTGCCGTATAAAGAGAACCAAGTTCTGAATTTTGGATAAAGTCTGTCTCACAATTGACAAGACCCAAGTAATTATTATTAGCACATGAACATTTTTAGCAACTTGCTTTCGCAACCAGTTAAGACCACGCCTCCACAAAAGCAGCGCCGGGGAATTGAAATCAAATCGCCGCGTGAAATTGAAATTATGCGGCAATCTGCGAAAATTGTCGCAACGGTATTGAAAGAAATTTCTGAACTGGTAAAGCCAGGGATGACAACAGCTGACTTGGATGCTTATGCGGAAAAACGCATCCGGGAAATGGATGCAATACCTAGTTTTAAAGGATATCACGGTTTTACTGGCTCTATTTGCGCTAGTATCAACAATGAAG
This sequence comes from Nostoc sp. TH1S01, assembly GCA_018993265.1. Taxonomy (GTDB): domain Bacteria; phylum Cyanobacteriota; class Cyanobacteriia; order Cyanobacteriales; family Nostocaceae; genus Nostoc_B. The sequence continues at coordinate 918 of JAGKSW010000061.1, read as the reverse complement.
TAGTGCATGGTATCCCTAGTCCTAAAAAAGTCATCCGTGCGGGGGATGTATTAAAAGTAGATACAGGTGCATGTTACCAAGGTTTCCACGGCGATTCTTGCATTACAATTGCTGTCGGTGAAGTCACTCTCGAAGCTGCTAACCTAATTCGTGTAGCTGAAGAAGCTTTATATAAAGGTATAGAACAAGTTAAAGCTGGTGCATATTTACTTGACCTAGCTGGAGCTATAGAAGACCATGTAAAAGCTAATGGTTATAGTGTAGTGGAAGAATTTACCGGACATGGTGTTGGTCGTAACTTGCACGAAGAACCATCAGTATTTAACTTCCGTACAAGAGAGATGCCGAATGTGAAATTGCGTGCGGGAATGACTTTGGCAATTGAACCAATTTTAAATGCAGGTTCTAAACACACGCGCACATTAGCTGACCGTTGGACAGCGGTAACGGTAGATAATTCTCTGTCGGCTCAATTTGAGCATACAGTTTTAGTGACAGAAACTGGTTATGAAATTTTGACTGATCGCACTAAAATTTAATTTCAGTAATAGCGATTGTAATTGATCCCAACATCTTACTTTCTAGACAGGTGCTGGGATGAATTTTAATATATGTAATCGCCATATCTAGAGAATTTTAGAAAGACTAAATTGGTAATTATTAATATTATATCCGGCTAATTAGCAATAATTCAAGACATCTATGCAAAAACCACAAAACCCTCTTACTTGTGGTCTTAATGATAAGTCTTTCACTGAATCCGACATGAAATAGTTACATCTAAACCCAAGTAATGGGTATATCTAAAAAATTACTGATTGCCTCAGCCAACCAATAAATTTCTGGTGTATTAAGTTTATAGTGTAGCCCATATCTTTTCTTCTCCACATATAAATATGTAAGGATTCAGGTAACAGA
>JAGKSW010000007.1 GCA_018993265.1 Nostoc sp. TH1S01 | reverse complement strand
TGGGATATCCCAAAACCAATTTGCTTGACGAGGATTGGTCTATATTTAAGCTTTCAAAGTATTTTTTTTTCTCGGTTCAGTCGTCTCGGCTCTTGCCTTGACACTTATCTAGATTAACAACTACTTATCGGATCGTCAAGGGTTTGGCAAAAAAAATTTTTGAATATCACTTCAGGACTTACGCAGAGGCTAAGAAAAACTTTAGACGCGCTAGCGGTGAAGCAGTGCGTTGGGCGGGTTCCCGACTCACTGCTGAACTCGAAGGGTTTTCCGCAGGTTACCACTCCAGACACAGAGAAGCCAGTGCATTTGCTCGCCAGACTCCCTCATTGGCGCTTCATGGAAGAATGAGAGTTTGAGAGTTTTTTTGCGTAAGTCCTAACTGTAAAGGACACAATCATAACTAGAAACACATACAAGAGTGTAATGTTAAGTATGATTAAGAATCATGCTATTTTTCATGCATACCCAAAAAAAAGAGAGGCTGTTACTTTGACCTCTCTTCTTTAAATTGAATCAACACAGGTATTAGGATTTTTACCCTTTACCTGTAACCTTTTCAGTATCTGTTGGGTTTGTGAACGATGAAGCTGAGAACTTGGCACTGCTTGATGTTATCGAAACCTACAACACGAATATAGTGGGTAGGATATTGAGAACGGCAGGATTGAACTTCGCTCAATACTTCGCGTGTGGATTTAGCACCGAACAAAGGCAACTTCCACAGTGTCCAGTAGAACTCGGTGGGTTCAGAGGTTTCGTTAAACTCGATCGCTGGGATGTAACCTTGATTCAGAATGTACTGAACTTGCTTCTCGATTTGAGCATCGCTCAGAGGAGGAAGATAAGAAAGGGTTTCGTAGCGGCGCTCTTTTGGTAGGGTTTGCATAGCTAAATAATAACGGTTTGCTATTTTGTGACGGCTTGGATATTTCCTAACTGGCTAAGTTGTCCCAGTCAGGATCGGAAAATCTTTGTTGTTCTGATTCAGGACTGGGGTTTGATAAACTCAGCTGCGTGATGCGTTCTAAATGCTGGCGACGCTGTTCCATATTGGCTTGCTGAATACCAGTGCGAACCATTTCTGGTAAAAATTCAGCAACTTCTTCAGCAATATGTTCTCTGACTGTCATTATCCGCAAAGCTAATTCTGGCTTTTCTTGGATAAGTTGTTCTATATAAGCTTCTCCATCCTGGACTTTTCCGGCGGAAAAGTTATGCAGCCAAACTGCCAATGGTGGATTTGTTTCGCCTAGCTGTGCCAGTACAGTCCTCAACGCCTGATAAGTCAGGTAGCTTTGGAGAGTTTTGGCTGTATCTTTCGCAATTTGCTTGAGATTCATGCTTGACCCAGCCCAAATTTAAGTTAAAAGTAAAAAGTAAATAAGTAAAAAGATTTCTTTTACCTTTTAACTTTTTACCTTTTACTTGATTATCAGACGGTATCAACAGTCTCAAACTCGAACTTAATTTCTTTCCACAGTTCGCAAGCAGCAGCCAATTCAGGAGACCACTTAGCAGCTTCGCGGATGATATCGTTACCTTCACGAGCTAGGTTGCGACCTTCGTTACGAGCTTGGATACAAGCTTCGAGCGCAACACGGTTAGCGGTTGCACCAGGAGCGTTACCCCAGGGGTGGCCTAGTGTACCACCACCGAATTGTAGTACGGAGTCATCACCGAAGATTTCAACTAGTGCGGGCATGTGCCAAATGTGGATACCACCAGAAGCAACTGCCATTACACCAGGCATGGAAGCCCAATCTTGGGTGAAGTAGATACCGCGAGATCTGTCTTGCTCAACGTAGTTTTCACGCAACAGGTCAACGAAGCCCATTGTGATACCGCGATCGCCTTCTAGTTTACCTACAACAGTACCGGTGTGGATGTGGTCACCACCAGACATCCGCAGAGCTTTAGCCAATACACGGAAGTGGATACCGTGGTTCTTTTGACGGTCGATTACTGCGTGCATCGCGCGGTGGATGTGCAGCAACAAACCGTTGTCACGACACCAACGAGCCAAGGTGGTGTTAGCGGTGAAACCTGCGGTTAGGTAGTCATGCATGATGATGGGCATACCGAGTTCTTTAGCGTACTCAGCCCGCTTCAACATTTCTTCGCAGGTAGGAGCGGTTACGTTTAAGTAGTGACCTTTGATTTCGCCTGTTTCTGCTTGAGACTTGTGGATAGCGTCAGCTACGAACAAGAAGCGATCGCGCCATCTTTGGAATGGTGCAGAGTTGATGTTTTCATCATCTTTTGTAAAGTCCAAACCGCCGCGCAAGCACTCATATACTGCACGACCGTAGTTCTTAGCAGACAAACCCAATTTGGGTTTGATTGTACATCCCAACAGAGGACGACCGTATTTGTTTAACTTGTCACGCTCAACTTGGATACCGTGGGGAGGGCCTTGGAAGGTCTTGAGGTAAGCAACAGGAATCCGTAAGTCTTCTAGACGCAGAGCTTTCAACGCTTTGAAACCAAATACGTTACCTACAATGGAGGTAAACATATTGGTTACAGAACCTTCTTCAAACAAATCTAGAGGATAGGCAATGTAGGCAATAAATTGATTGTCTTCGCCAGGAACGGGTTCGATATCGTAGCAACGACCTTTGTAGCGATCTAGGTCGGTCAACAAGTCTGTCCATACGGTTGTCCAAGTACCAGTGGAAGACTCAGCCGCTACAGCCGCGCCTGCTTCCTCAAAAGGAACTCCGGGCTGAGGTGTAACACGGAACGCTGCCAGAATATCTGTGTCTTTTGGTGTGTAATCGGGTGTGTAATATGTAAGTCTGTAATCTTTAACCCCGGCTTGATACCCAGCTTTTGACTGAGTCTTCGTTTGAGCGTAAGACATATCTATCCTTCCAAGATGTCACTCTTTTTACTTATCAAATCACGTTTTGTGCAACTTCCTCTCACCTTTTTTTCTTTCCCTGATCAGCAGAGGAGAAGATTAGGCAAAATTTTTGTTAGAGGTTGTCTTCGCCAAAAGGGAGCATTTTTCTTATTAACACTTGCTGTGGCGGCAACCCGCTTCACCAGTGCCATTCACGCCTAGCAGGGCATCATCTGACGCTCTTGCTTTTCCCTCGTTTGATGAAAATATTTCTTTTATTTATTCCTCTTTACTCGCTAAATCTTCTCAGCCTCACTAAAAACTCTCCACTTCGCAGAAAGTATGAGATTATTCTCTTTTAAATTCGGTTATTTCAGGGAATGAGCTATCTAGCTTACACTCCTGCATCCGCACTCTTGCTGTGTTCCTCTTATAGAAACCAGTCTAGGAGAGAATCTGCTGGACGCTGATTTAGTCGAGCAGTGAGCGAAAGACAAAATGGCACACAACGTAATTTGTAACTTGTCTCACAATATATCAATAAATTGCATAAGTTATTCTTTGAAAGTTCTTAACTTATATATTTAAATTTGTTATTACATAAATATTTAAACATTTTGTTAAACCTAGTTTACAAATGTTGCTTTTGATTGTAATGAAATATGAACGATAGATTGGGGAGTAGGGGATAGGGAGTCGAGAATAGGGAATAAGGGTGCAGGGGAAAATCACTATTAACCATTACTCAGCAATTTCTAGGAAAAATTCTTGAAGACGATTTAAACAATATCAATCAGGGGAACACTGAGTTTAACCGCCAGCCAGTTTAGGCAATGGCTAAACTTACTCTCTTTTGAGGAAATGTCACTGTGGTATTGTTTCGCAAGCGTATTAGTTTTTTGATTACTTCGATGTTGCTGGGATTAATGACTTTGGCAAACATTGGCCTTGTACTGATGACAAATCCAGCAAAGGCGCAAACAAGTAGTGGTACTCCATCACCCCAAACTCCAGATATTAAGCCATCTGAGTTGGCTCCTTATTACCCAGCTTCAGCACCACCGCCACAAGTAAAACCTTTACCTGATGAGAGAAATGTTGAAGAAAGATTTATAGAAACAGATTATCGTGTAAGTAACTTGCTGAAGGACTTTAAAGGCAATCTGTGGGTGGGTTCTTGGCGGGGACTATCGCGGATTGACCCCAAGACAGGTAAGATATTGGCGCGTGTAAATTTACCCAATGTTGCTATTGGTGCTTTAGCACAAGATAAAGTAGGGCGTTTATGGGTGGGAACTTATGAAGGACTAATGCGAGTTGACCCCCGCACTAATGAGATTACAGCGCAGAATTTATTTTTGCCTTCCAAGCGGGTGTTGTCGATGTTGGTTGATAAACGTGGTTACTTGTGGGTAGGAACTGATAGCGGTTTAGCTTTAATTAGTCCCGACCAAGGTTTAATTATGACGACAGTGAAAAATTTGCCTGGAGTCAGCGCCAATACTTTGACTTTAGATGCGGAAGGTCAACTTTGGGTGGGGACTTTGGATGGATTGGTGCGGGTAAATACTGCTAATGCTTATATTATGAAGCGGATTGACGGATTACCAGGCACAACAGTACAAACTTTAGCTATTAGTCCAGAAGGTTTGATTTGGGCGGGAATGGCAAATAATTTGCTAGTAATCGACCCAAAAACAGATAAAGTACTACGGTCTGTAACTCCATTGCGAGGGAGAAATGTCACAGCAGTGCGCTTTGCCCAAGATGGTAGTGTTTGGGTAGGGACGAGTAACGGTTTGTTACGATTAAATCCAAATACAGGCGTTCTTTTAGATCAAGTTGGGGGACTTCCTTCTAGTCGAGTTCTTGCTCTTGTACCCGATATTGGTAATAAATTATGGATCGGTACTAGTGAAGGTTTAGCTTGGTTAATGCCCAAAAAGAATGGTGCAAAACCCCATCTTGCTTTCAGTCGTGCAGTTAAGTAGGGACTAGAGGCTAGGGACTAGGGATTAGAAACTTTACACTAACCCTAACATCTAACCTCTAGCCTCTAACCTCTAGCCTCTAACCCCTACTCCCCCCCAGTAAAAAATGCCAGTTACTACCCAGCAATTGATTCAATGGAAACAACAGGGACGTGCGATCGCCGCGTTAACTGCTTGGGATTATGCGATCGCCCAACTGATCGACGCGGCTGGTGTAGACTTAATTTTGGTTGGAGACTCAATGGCGGTGATTTTAGGTTATGAAACCACACTCCCCATTACCCTAGAGGAAATGCTATTTCATGCTAAAGCGGTGCGTCGGGGTGTCAAACGCGCTTTAGTGGTGGTTGATTTGCCATTCTTAACTTATCAAGAAAGTATTGCTCAAGCTATGCACTCAGCTGGCAGAATTTTAAAGGAAACTGGGGCGCAAGCAGTCAAGCTAGAAGGTGGCTACCCAGCAATGGTAGAAACAATTGCGCGTTTAGTCCAAGCGGGAATTCCGGTGATGGGTCATGTGGGGTTGACACCGCAATCCGTTCATCAACTGGGTTTGCGCCAGCAGGGAAAGACTGAAGAACAAGCAGAAAGAATTTTAAATGAAGCGATCGCTTTAGAACAAGCAGGTGTCTTCTCCATTGTGTTAGAGCATATTCCCGCAGATTTGGCAAGGCAAATCACAGAAAAACTCAGCATTCCCACAATTGGGATTGGTGCTGGTTCCTACTGCGATGGTCAAGTGTTAGTTACTTCAGATGTTCTTGGTCTTTCCGCCAAGCAACCACCATTTGCTAAAAACTACACCAACCTGCGAGAGACAATTACTCAAGCTGTACAGAATTACGCAATGGAAGTGCGGGAGCGAAAATTTCCGTAATTTTTGTAAAGTGCTGAGTGCTATTCCCTACGCCCACTTGGTATTAAATAAACCCTATGCGGTTGAGTGGCCAAAAGCGAAATACTGCCCGACCAATGATATTTTGTCTGGGGAGAAAACCCCAATAACGGGAGTCATTACTATCGTTACGATTGTCTCCCATGACAAATAATTCATCTGGTGGAACTTGCACTGCTGGAAAGGGTTGATTTGGTGGTTCGGCGATATAATCTTCTTGCAAAGGTTGACCGTTGAGATAAACTTTGCCACCAGCCACTTTAATGGTTTCTCCTGGTGTCGCAATTACGCGTTTAATAAAAGCTTGGTCTTTGGGATAGCCGCGACGTTGCAATTCTTCAGGGGCTTGAAAAACTACGATATCCCCAGTGGCGGGAGGTTGAAAATGGTAAGAAATTTTTTCTACCACCAAGCGATCGCCTTCATATAAAGTTGGCACCATAGAATCAGAAGGGATGTAGCGAGGTTCGGCTACAAAAGTTCTGATTAATACTGCCAGTAATAAAGCGATCGCTACTAAAGTTAAATTTTCTCGCCAACCACGCCATGTTTTTGATGAGGTATTAGCTGCTTTTGTATCAGTTTCCTGGGGAATCATAGAAGTTTTTAGCCAGTACAAACAGTGGGATAAATACCTTGATATTTGAGATATTCAAGGTGTGCTTACAATCAAATTGGGTTTTGCTACGACCCATATAAATATTAATATTACGTTCTCAAGTAAATTGCTAACTTAGTGCATAACAACACCTGAGATTACCAATAAATCTCTTTTTGGTTATTTTATTACTCACCAAATAAACAGGAATACCCATCACAATTTCATCATCTCCTCAAGTAAATTCAATGATGGCTAATGATGGGTAGAAAAACTATTTCCAAGGTGAAGAAGGTAGTTGGGCAATAGTTTGTACAGAACAGCCTTCCAAAAATATAGGAACTCGTTCACAATTAGGACATTTCATCACATCATCTTGTTGGGTGCCAGGTTTATTTTTTGGTTTAGGTTTAGAATTTTGTGGTGTTAGAAAAATCACATCAATAGATAATGGAGTCGAACAATGACGACATTCACAAATTATTAACTGTCCTGCATCACTCGTTTGATAGACTTTTAGGTGTTGTGTGGGATAAAATTTTTCTGGTTTTTCTGAACTTTCTGATCTTTCGTATCTTTCTGATCTTTCGGGTTTTTCTGGTTTTGATTTTTCTTCAAACTTTTCAGACATCGGTTTGACCATGTTTCCTTACAGAGCATTCAATTGAATTTTGAGGTACTGTTAGTGCAGCATTAACATTTAAGAGACACTGCTGTGACTTCTGATTCAGAATGCAACTACACACTTTTAGCACGCCATACTAAATACTACAACCCCAGATTCTACTCATCAGAAGAATACAGATGTTTGAGAAAAAAGGTTATGACTGGCGCAAAATTATGGAAAAACGAACCGCAAAGGACGCAAAGGACACAAAGTTATAAGAGTTTAAGAGAGTTCTTGCGTCAGTACTCAAGGTTTAAGGGTGAAGGGTTATAAGAGTTTTGAATACCTACACCCTCACACCCTTACACCCTTAATTACCTATGCACTAAAGTACTTTGCTACTGGGTGGTAGGTAATAATTGCCGTTGTGGACTGTTCGGGATAAAGTTGCTCACTTTCATCCATATACAGATTAATTCTGGCAGTGTCTAACAACTCTAATTGCTTGTACTGGTCTTGAATATTGGGACAAGCTGGATAGCCGAAACTATAGCGCGAACCGCGATAGCGTTGGGCTAAAATATCCCGAATATTATCAGGTTCCTCAGCAGCAAAACCTAACTCCTGGCGAATTCTGGCGTGTGTCCACTCAGCTAAAGCTTCCGCCATCTGTACGGATAAACCGTGGAAGTAGAGATAATCGGTGTATTGATTATCTGCAAACAGCTTTTGAGCGTATTCTGTCGCAATTTCACCCACAGTCACCGCCTGCATCGGGAAAACATCAATGATTCCCGACTCCTTGGGCGCAAAGAAATCTGCAATGCACAAGCGTCGCAAAGATTTCTGTCTGGGAAATTCAAAGCTGGCTTTTACTTTTGCATCTAAGTTATTGGTTTCATACACATACAGCGTATTCCCATCAGCCTGACAAGGGAAATACCCGTAAATTACTTGAGGATGTAATAAATTCTCCTCAATAATTCGCTGCTTCCAACTTTCTAAAATTGGGTAAACTTTTGCATCTAAGAAAGCCTGATATTCTTCTTTTGATTGTTCCTTTGGCTTACGGAATTGCCATTGTCCCGCAATCAAAGCTTGCAAGTCCAAATACCAGAACAATTCTTCTAGAGGAATATCAGCAGGTTGTAATAACTTGGTTCCCCAGAATGGCGGCGTGGGACGTTCTATATCTACCGCGACGGCTTCAGAACGCCTTGTATCAATGGGGAGTGGGGAGTGGGGAGTGCTGGGTGCTGAGTGCTGAGTGCTGAGTGCTGAGTGCTGAGTGATTTCTGCTTCATCACTGACTTCATCCAAAAACCCTTGCAAGTCATCCCAGTTACCAGCGGCTTTGGCTGGCATTAATTTATCCATGAAATGCAAGTCAGAAAAGGCATCTTTGCCATAAACTACTTTACCTTTGTAAGTGTTTTGGCAATCATCATGAACAAATTTAGGAGTTAACGCCGCGCCGCCTAAAATTACGGGGACAGTAATTCCTTTTTCGTTGAATATTTCTAAGTTTTCTTTCATGAAGGCGGTGGATTTTACCAGCAAACCACTCATGGCAATACAATCAGCTTTGTGTTGATTGTACGCCTCGATGATGTTTTCTACTGGCTGCTTAATTCCCAGGTTAATTACCTTGTAGCCGTTGTTGGACAAGATAATATCCACTAGGTTTTTACCAATGTCGTGGACATCACCCTTGACTGTGGCAATAATTACCTTGCCTTTGGCATTATTCCCCGCCTCGGATTTTTCCATGAAAGGTTCTAGGTAAGCTACCGCTGCTTTCATGGTTTCGGCAGACTGCAATACAAAGGGTAGCTGCATTTGCCCTGAACCAAACAATTCACCGACTACTTTCATCCCATCTAGTAAGAAAGTATTGATAATATCTAGTGGTTTGTAGGTTTCTAAGGCTTTGGTGAGGTGCTTTTCTAAACCGATGCGTTCGCCGTCAATAATGTGGCGTTTAAGAATTTCTTCAATGGGGAGGCTTTCGTCAACGCCTTTGTCGCGTTTCGCGCTGACTCCGGCAAATAATGTAGTAAGTTCTGCTAGGGGGTCGTAAATGCAGACATCGCCCTCAAATTTTCGCTCATCATAAATCAACTGGCGACAAACTTCTTGATGTCGGGCTTCAATCTTCGCCAGTGGTAAAATTTTGCTGGCGCTGACAATTGCGGCATCCATTCCTACTGCCATTGCTTCGTGGAGAAACATGGAGTTAAGGACGATACGCGCAGCGGCGGAAAGTCCAAAGGAAATATTGGAAACACCCAAAATTACATGACATCCGGGTAATTCTTGGCGAATGCGACGAATGGCTGCAATGGTGGCTTTGCCGTTTTCTCGGTCTTCTTCAATCCCGGTAGAAATTGGTAGGGCTAAGGTATCAAAGAAGATTTCTGTGGGTGGAATGCCATATTCTACAGCTTGACGGTAGGCACGTTGAGCGATCGCAAATTTTCTCTCGGCTGTTCGCGCCATACCTTCTTCATCGATAGTACCAATAACTACACCCGCACCGTACTGTTTAGCTAACTCCAGCACTTTCAAAAAGCGCGGTTCGCCGTCTTCGTAGTTGGTGGAGTTCAGCAAACACTTACCACCAGCTACCTTTAACCCTGCCTCCATTTTTTCCCATTCGGTGGAGTCGAGCATTAAAGGTAAGGTAACATTATTCACGATGCGCGAAACTAATTCGTGCATATCCCGCACACCGTCACGCCCAACATAATCGACGTTGACATCCAAGATGTGTGCGCCTTCTTTCACTTGCGCCCTGGCCATTGAAACCAGTCCGTCCCAGTCTTCGGCGTTGAGTAAATCGCGGCACTTTTTAGAACCGCTGGCGTTGAGACGTTCCCCGACAATCAAGAAAGAATTGTCTTGGGTGTACGGCTGAGTAGTATATATTGATGCAGCTGCCGGTTCTAGGCTTGGCTGTCTGACTTTTGGCTTTAAGTCTTTGGCGATTTCAGCCAATTGTTGAATGTGTTCTGGACGCGTCCCACAGCAACCCCCTATCACTTGGACACCCAAATCTTCAACAAAGTGCATCAAAGCCATACGTAATTCTAGCGGTGTCAAGCGGTAGTGTGCTTGACCGCCAACATTCTCCGGTAAACCCGCATTGGGAATACAAGAAACAGTAAACGGCGAATGTTCTGCCAAATACTTGATGTGTGGTTTCATCAAGTCTGGGCCTGTGGCACAGTTCAAACCAAGAATATCTATTTGATAAGGTTCTAAAATTGTCAGGACAGCACTGATTTCTGTACCTACCAGCATTGTCCCCATACTTTCCATTGTCACCGATACCATCAACGGTATGCGATCGCCTTTCTTCGCAAAGGTTTCTTCTATCCCATTCAGTGCAGCTTTGATTTGCAACACATCTTGGCAAGTTTCAACCAACAATAAATCAACACCACCATCTATTAATGCTTCGGCTTGTTCCGCAAAAGCAGCCTTCATGGTGTCAAAGTCAATATGTCCCAAGGTGGGGAGTTTGGTTGTCGGGCCGATGGAACCTGCAACGAAGCGGGGTTTTTCGAGTGTGGAAAATTCCGCAGCCACACTTTTGGCTAGTTCAGCAGCTTTTTTGCTGAGGTAATAGGCTTGGTCTGCCAAGTCATACTCTGCCAGTACAATCGAGGTACTACCAAAACTATCTGTTTCAATTACATCCGCACCAGCCGCGAGAAAGTCACGATGCACTTTGGCGACAGCTTCAGGTTTTGTGTGGACTAAATATTCGTTACAACCTTCATATTGTGCGCCACCGAAATCTTCAGCAGTCAGGTTTTGGGTTTGCAAGTTAGTCCCCATCGCCCCGTCAAAAACAATCACCGGGCTATCAGGACTACGCAGGCGTTCAAGGAAAGGATGAGTCATATTTTCCTAGAAGAAATGATTTTTCAGTTGAGGAGATCCCCCCAACCCCCCTTAAAAAGCAGGGGGGCTATTTTTCTACTTATCCTCTACTTTTGAAGAGGATGATTTTTTTAACCCCCTTTTGAAGGGGGTCGCCGTAGGCGGGGGGATCTTATTTTAGGACGCTCGAAGTTTTATCCGAGAATATTGGAAATGAAGTGAGTATTGTGATACTCGACTTAATTTATTATTTTCCACAATTGTGAGGGATAATGAGCGATCGCTTATAATATCGACCTCCACGAATCGTGTCCGTCGCCTAGAGAACGCGGAGAAATGAGATATTTTGTATGGTTATTAGCAAAACGCCATTAACGTTATTTGGATTAGGGTTTTAAAATAAAAATGGCTGTAGCTAGTGATAGACAACAGTTGTATGATTTTTCATGCCTTGCGTAAGGATTACAGATAATGCGACCGATAAAAAGACCCATCAAGCCAGCAATTTACATATCCTTTCTCTACATCTACGAGACGACTTGGGGGACTGCTGGTGATATCTGTTTAATCCGTGAATCTGTAGTGAAGGACAGTACAACTAAGTTTATTGGACATAAAGTCCGATTGGTCGTACCAAAAAGATTAGAACGCGATCGCGTAGCGAATTTTCCAGTAATCAAGGTTGCTGGTAATGTCGGTGAAGGACATCCGAAAGAACATCCCTATGAATGGGAGGTGTATGAAGGTGTAGATCGAGAAATTGCGATCGCAGCTTTAAAACCTTGGGGTTTCAAGTTAATTGACCAACCAGAGTAACTTTCAATGCAACTAAAAAGTAATATGTTTAATATTGAATAAAAATGATTATCATTCTATTATGACTAAACCAACGATCACCGTTATTGTTGGCACATCTGGCGCTGGAAAAACTACCTGGATTTGTCAACAGTTAAGAGATATGAGTGCTGTTGACCAAGTAATTTATTTCAGCCCTGGTACTGGGACTGTTCCAATTGACAAAACCCTCATATTAACTGAGTTTCCGGGAATAAAAGTTTTTGGTGAAGGACAGGAAACTGAATTTCTCAGCCAAATACCCCAAGCCGAAGCAGTGTATTTAGAATTAGGTTTTTACTTTGAGTTGGGAGCGATCGCCCAAATTTTAGGTAATCAAGATTACCATGCTGTCGCTGTCTTACCACCCAACCTGATGAACTCTGAATATCACACTTGGGCAACCGAAATTATACCAGGCGCACCAGCCCCAGCAAATCAGACTGCAAGTTTATGGCGGGTAGCCAGCAACGTTCAAGTCGTGGATGAAACCAGTTTAGAAGAATTTTGGTACGAAATTACCCACGGTGCTTACGGTGTTATCAGCCGCGCCAAAGGTATTTTTGATGTTAACGATGGTCGTTCAATTTACTGTGATTTTGTGGCTGGTGTTCCTCAAACAGATTTTCTGGAATTAGACCTACCACGTTGCTTGGATGGTAGACCTCAGCGTTTCAGTGGTTTGGAAGTGGTAGGACAAAACTTAGATGAAGCAAATTTAAAACAAACCTTACTAGATTGCTGTTTATCTGATGGGTTGATTTCGCAATACCAAAAACAAGTACAGCAAATTTTATTACAAGGGGAATTAGTGTGAAAATTGCCGTTATGTCATGTATTCATGGCAATTACGCCGCCTTAGAAGCGGTATTACTTGATATTGACCAACAAAAAGCTGAGAAAATCTTTTGTGTTGGTGATTTAGTTGGATATGGGCCGCATCCCAATGCAGTGATTAGCCAAATTCGGTCTTTGGATATTCCTACCTGTGTCGGTTGTTGGGATGAAGATATCATCGAAGGATTGAACGCTTGTGAGTGTAGCTATCCTTCATTATTGGCAGAAAAAAGAGGTATCAAGGCTCATGAATGGACTAATAAAGAAATTTATCCAGAGAACCGTGAATTTTTAGCCCAATTACCCCACAGTCTCAAACAAGGAAATTTAGCCTTTGTTCATGGTAGCCCTTACAGTAACCATGAGTATTTGTTACCAGAAATCAATGCTTTTACGGCACTAGAACGTGTACTTTCCACAGAAGCAGATGTGTTGTTTTGTGGTCATACCCATGTACCTTATGCCCGAACTTTAGATGCAGGTCAGTTGCAAGTAAAGGTTGCTCAAGAAGAAAAAGCACAAGAAATTAGCTTTAAATCGCCTCTCAAACGAATTGTCAATGTCGGTTCAGTGGGCGAACCCCGACATGGTAGGCCAAACGCCACTTATGTAATTTACAACACAGATACTCAAGACATCCAACTGCGAGAAGTAGCTTACGATTACCAAAAAACCTGTGCAGCAATTATCGAAAAAGGTTTACCTGCCATTTTTGCTTGGCGTTTAGCACATGGGTTGGAGTATGCAGAACGAGCCGATGACCCAACCCATGTATGTACAAGGTAATTTCTCTCTTTTCTAAGTTGAAAGTGCTGAGTGCTGAGTAAACATACTAGTACAGCAAGGTGTAAATAAACAGACCACACTTCGACTATGCTCAGTGATCATCTGGAATTGCTAAAAGGCTGGTGGTATAAATATTCCTTCTTTTTCCTTTTGACTCCTTCAGAGTTCGCCACTTGCTTCAAGTCGGGAAACCCGCCCAACGCAGTGGCTCACTTTTTACTTTTGCCTTGTTGTACTAGGTTTGTGAAATCAGTTTCATTAGGACTTCCTTCCCATTCCTCTGTATTAAAAAAATCAACGATTATGAATAAATGGGCAATTTTAAGTGGCATTACCGGAAATCTTGCCGCTTATGAGGCTGTAATGGCAGATATTAAACGTTATGGTCATCAGATAGAAGCTTTGTATATTTTAGGTGATTTGGTAGGGCCAAGACCTGAAACAGAAAAGTTAGTCGAAAGAGTAATGAACCCAAGACGGGGAGAATTAGAACCCTTGATTTGTAAGGGATGGTGGGAAGAACAATGTTTGATTTTGCATGGTTTGGGGGCGAGTGGGGATGCTCCAGAATTAATTGCCAAATATGGGGGCGATACCGTAAAACTGCTGTGGGATAGTGTTTCTCGTAAGACTATACAATGGTTGCGATCGCTCGACTTTGGTTTTTTTGAATTAGATTGTTTGTTAATCCACGGTTCAACAGTCAGTGTGGCTGAAGAACTGACTCCCGAAACTCCGCCAATTCAAATGCTTGATAGGCTGTCGCGGATGCAAGCAAATAATTTGTTTTGCGGTCGTTCTGGTTTAACCTTTCAATATCAATTGCAAACTGGTTCGATTACCACAAGTCTTACAACACTTGATTCCCAACAGTCTCAGCAAATGATTACCGTCTCCCCTCGTCAAGTCATCGGTGTTGGTAACGTAGGATGCACACCAGGACAAGCAACTTACACTCTTTATCACCCTAGTAGCAATCAAGTGGAATTTAAAACTGTATATTACGGTAGTAATAAAGGATTTAACAGCCAATCTGCGAGTAAAAAGGCGAAATCTAGCATCTATTAATGAGTATTAATAAGGTTAAAATACTCGCTACAGCATGTTTTGGGTACATAAGATACAAGGGTAAAACCCAAAACTATGTAGAGACGTTACATGTAACGTCTCTACTTTGTTAAAGAAGGTTGTCAACAGCTTCTTTAAACTTTTCGTAAGGTGAAACTCCAATAATTTTTTCAACTAAATCACCATCTTTAAAGATTAAAATGGCGGGAATACTACGAAGCGCATATTGTCGAAATAGTGGTTTGTTGTTATCTACGTCTACTTTAACGACCTTAGCGCGTCCGTTGTATTCTGCTGCAAGTTGTTCCATTAAGGGACTGACAAGGCGACAGGGGCCGCACCAAGTAGCAGTAAAATCAACAACTAGAATTTTCTCTTGAGTTAAAAGGGTATAAAATTCACTTTCTTGAATATCGGCAACTGTACCAGCTTCGGTAGACATTTTTAAATCCCTCAATATCAAATTAAAATTCAATAGCTAAGTAACTATACAGAGTATATAGGTAGGAGCGATCGCAAAACGGCTTTCATCTCAGTTTTCAGCGATCGCAGCAATGGAAAAAGCCATCACCCAAACACATAATCATTTTCGTGATCTGTTGGGTGATAGCTATAAGCTTGTAGTCACAAGCATTGATTGAGAGTTATCCCTCTTCTGTCACTCTCCGAAAACATTTGCTGTTGCTGAATTCTAAGGCTTTTGCATAGCAAGCGATCGCACGATTATTTTCTAATCAAAAATACAAGACCCATTTTTTTCTAATAGGATAGCTTGTATTGATTGCCTGGTCAGGCTTATAGCGATTGCTCTCCGGGAAAGTGACACAAGAGGGTTATAGCGGTTGTGAGGACAATTTGAAGCGTGAATGCTAGGAATACTAAGACTTTTCTTCCTACCTCCTGCCTCCTGCCTTCTAACCAATAGCAGAGATAGTTAAACCTGTTACAGCTATAGCACCAGCGATCGCACTTGCAACCAAAGAGGTGAGTGCTGTCCCAAATAACCACCAAGCGGCGTTAGCAACGGTTTTTTTGGTTTCTTCGGCTTGTTTTTTCGCTTGGTGTTGAATGCTGTGTAAGCGTTCTTTGGTGATTTGCTGAATGCGTTCAGCGCGTTGCAGGACACTATCGCGGGCGGATTCGATTTGGTTGATAATGCGGTTAGCGTCTTCCTGGGAAATGTCCTCGCGGGAACTGAGGACAGCAACTAAGGTATCACGGTCAAATTCACTCAAGCGATCGCGCAAGGCTTCAAATCCGGCTTGGGGGTCATCAAACAATTTAGCAAAATCATGTCTGATCCCTTCATAATCCAGTTCAGGACGATTCAACGAATTGAGATAGTTACGAATTCTATTTCTCACTCGTTCGGTTGCTGATTGCACACCTTGTTGAATTTGCCGGAATTGCTTCACAACTACATCCCGCACCGATAATATTTGATCAGCAATGCGGTTAACGTCTTCTTCAGAAATATCCTCACGTTGGGATAGTAACGCCACAATTGTGGAACGGTCAACTTGAGATAAGCGATCGCTTAAGTTACCAACTCCGGCGCGGGGGTCTCGCAACAGCAGTTGTAAATCACGCTTAATGCTGTCTGGGTTGAGTTCTTCTTTATTGGTGTGACGCAGATAATCTTCGAGATTTCTTTCAAAATCGACAACTTGCTGAATGGTACGGTTTGCCAAGCGACGCGGCGCTTTAATAATGTTAGTAATCGCCTCTTGTACTTGGTCAATTAGCCGCTCAACTTGTTCTTCGCTTAACTCTCCCCGTTGGCTGACGAGTTTAACTAAGGTTTCGCGGTCAACTTGCGACAAGCGATCGCGAATTGCAGAAATTCCTGCTTGCGGATCAACTAGCAATTTTTCTAAATCTTGGCGGATACCTTCTGGATTGAGTTCTTCCAAGTTAGTATTGCGGAGATATTCTCCAATTTTAGTTATGGTTTGTTCGTACTGTTCTTTAGCTTGATCTGCTACAGCTTGTGGGGTTTGCAAGATGTTATCTCTGACTGCTTCTAGCTGATCAATAATTTGGTTAACTTCATCCTCATTCAAATCTTGACGCTGAGTTAGCAGGCTAACTAAAGTATCACGATCAAACTGCGATAAACGCTGACGCAACAAATTAAATCCGGCTTGGGGGTCTTGCAGTAAAGTGCTGAAATCACGACGAATACCTTCAGGATTTAATTCTTCCTTATTAGTATTTCGTAAATAATCTTCGACTCTTTGGCGTAAGTTTTCAGTTTGGGTTGTCGCTTGTTCCTGTAATTGATTTAAAACAGAATCCCGGACACTTTCTAACTGATTCAGCAAATTATTAGCTTCTTCGTTACTGAAATCTTGTCGTTGCTGTAAAACTTGCAGTAACACATCCCGGTCAAATCCCTGTAAGCGACCATTTAAATCATCGAAATCCGCATTTAATTCTGTCAGTAATTTAGCAAAATCTCGCTCAACAGCTTCAGAGTTTAATTCTTTTTTATCTGTCGAACGTAGATAATTTTCGAGGCGGTTACGTAAATCTTGACTCTTATCTTTAACTTCCGTCTGTTGCAAAGTTTCTAAAACTTCTTGGCGAATTTCTTCCATCTGCTGAGCAATTTCTTTGACTCTAACTTCGCTAATATCACTCCGACGGATAAGCAAATTTGCAAACTCTTCTTGATTGAATCCTTCTAATTCTTGCCGCATAGTTGCCGCATCTGCTTGCGGGTCATAGATAACATCGCGGAATTCATCTTTAATGGTGATGCGGTTAAAGTGCCAAGGTAAAGAATTTTGAATGTAAGATTCTACATCTTGACGGTAGTTAGAGTTTGATGCACCGCCTCGTCCTTGGGTAGTCTTTTCAATAGTTTCTTGCAGTTGATGAGTGATATTCTCAATATCTAAATCTTGAACTTTATCTTTGAGCTTTTGCAACTGATTTGTGATTTTGTTCACATCTATATCAGAGACATTGACTCTTTCTAAAACTACTGGTAAAGCAGCAGTTAAACCCGATTGAATGGCTTTACTGATGCCGCCATTACTACCATTATCGTTACCACCGACAGTCACTAACTCTTGCAAGCGATCGCCTAATTCATCTGATTGCAATTCTTCGGGAGTTGCCGATGTAATCAAGTTAATTACTTGCTGTGCCGGGTTGCGACGCGCTAAAGTTTGATTCCAAGCCGCTTCTAATTGGTCAGCGATTTTATTAATATCAGCTTTCGAGAAATCTGTGCGATCGCTAATTAAATCAACAAAAGTTTGACGATTGAAATTTTGCGTCAAATTATCAGGGAGAGATTGCCAATCGATATCACCGAAAATCTGATCAAATTGTTTGCGGATATTTGGTAAATCTAGTTGTGGTCTTTGCAAAGCACTCAAAGAATTTTGCAGTGTATTTTGAATACTGCCAACATCAAACCCAGAAGTTAATTCGCGGCGAACGGCGGCTGTAATATCTTCCGCAGTCGAAACCATCTGTTGTTTAGCCACATTTGCACCAATAGCACTAGTCGCAGTTCCCATTAATGACTTGATGCCACTATTAGCAGTATTCGCCACTGCACCAATTAATGAACCAACTGTCGAAGAACCAAACCAAACAACTATAGAAAAATAGGCAGACCAAATAACTACACCAATAATTGCGCCTAAAAATGCACTATCAATTAAGCTGAGTTTTACTGCAAAAAAGGAAGCAATGAATAATGCAATAGTGGCGCTAATTAAGGCCCAAAAACCCACTTTATTCTCTACTTTACGAATTGTATCACCTAAGCTTTCATCATCATCACTAGAAGATGAATCATTATCTGCGGCAGAAATTCTTAAAGCGACTGCGAAGTTAGTCAGTAACAATTGAAAGGCAAATGCCATTAAGACACCAGCCACTAATGAAACTAAAAATTTCGGCCCAGAAAAAACCAAAGATGCTTGTTCTGGAGTTAGTATTTCTTGCACTTCGGTTATGGCTGCTAATCTATGATTCAGCCAATGCCATCCTAAAGAATTTTCGACAATTTGAAGCATAGTATTTTCTCATTCATACTCATTAAATGCCAGTTATTTTTAAAACAACTGGCTACTTCCTACGCTAAGTACCAAATTCTTTAGCTGACACTTTCTTAGGGGGTAAAGTATGTTTCCGAAAGTCGTAGTTTTATAGGAGGAGGCAGTGGTTCGGCTCCGTTCACCAACCGGAGGTAAAATATTAGTGATTTCCAAGAAATAAATTATTTATTTTGTAGGGTAGGCATCTTGGCTGCCCTTGAGACGGGACGGGTGAGGACACCCATCCCACAAGAAATTTTGGATATTTTTTTACTTGGAAGTCCCTTACTATCTTTTATCGGCGTTCATCTGCGGTTAATTAATCTTAAATCACCAAAGGTTCTAGTTCGTAATTGTGCCAGTGGCGTTGATACCATTCGGCGACTAAAGGTCGGACGATAAATTTAGGACGACCTTCGCCTGTGACATCAATTCGCAAACATGAGTAAGGACGGCGTTTTTCCGATCCATGACCATTACGACCAACAAAAAAATGCGATCGCGCAATTAATTGATTTCCCTCAACTAAATCAGCACCTTCAGTTCGTTGTCGCCGCAAACTAAACCCACTTCCGCCACACACAATCCAGTTAATCGCAGAGTCTGCATGTCCAGTGTTATATGTTTGCAGATATTCTAAACAATGAGCATGGCCGTTTAATACCAAATCTACTACAGCACGACCTTGAGTTACATCACCCACTGTTTGCGCTACTGCGTTGAAAACTTCACGCAAGCGACTACGAA
Source organism: Nostoc sp. TH1S01 (assembly GCA_018993265.1). Lineage (GTDB taxonomy): Bacteria > Cyanobacteriota > Cyanobacteriia > Cyanobacteriales > Nostocaceae > Nostoc_B. The sequence goes on along the minus strand of JAGKSW010000007.1, from coordinate 13,027 downwards.
TTGCTAGTGTTTGTGCTTGTTGCCATTTGGTTGCTTCCGTAACATAGGGAGGATGATGGAAATAAACCACCCTTCCTCGCACTTGGGAATTATGCCAAGATGCAATTAACCTTTGTTTTAGCCATTCCAACTGTTCTATATCTGTGTGGGTGGCTTGTTGCGGCGCTAATTGTTTGTCAATATCAACTACCAGTTCTTCAATTTGCGACAACTTGACGTATAAATCATCCAGATGTTCGGCTTCGTGGGGATTATCTGGATTTAGTTTGCTGGATGTTTCTAGAATTTGCTGTTTTTCTTGTTCAAATTCCTGGCGACGTTGTTCTAAGTTTTTCCGTTGTGCGTCGCCTTCTGCGGTTTGGGGGAGTGATGGCGGATCATTGAAGGTATTGGAATCTAAAGCAAAGAAGTCAATCCCACCATAACGAAAACTATAATAACGATTTGGTAGACGGGTAAATTTTCCCGGCTGGTAGGACAGACAGCGACCTGTATCTGTGTTGGCGGTGTAGTATGTCTCTAAATGTCGGTCTAAATCACCAGGAAACTTCAACGCACAGAGATAATCAAGAAATGCTTTGGCGTAAGCCTCGCCTATTGCTGAACCATGTAAACCAACATCCATATCGAGGCGCGATCGCAATAAGCGGCGAATTGGTAATGTTGTAACTGATAGCAAGTTCAAGACTATGGGTAAATCATAATAATCGTGATTTCCCGGTACAGGCAAAATCGGTACACGAAAAGTCATCTTGTCGTAGGCAATTTTTTTAGGAAAATCTCCACCAACAAGATATTCTTTGTAAGGCCGAATAAAGTTTTGCTGATAATACTCACTTGACCCCACTAAATAAATGACATCGCCTGTATGCAGCATAAAACGACAGTCATTGAGATGAGGTAATGTCAGTTCCGCTACTTGCCTTTGGGGATTTTGTCCCCCATGTCTCCCTGAACCGCTATCTCCGACTACCAAAAACGAAAATTCAGGATTATCGGCTTGACCATCTTCCAATACCAAGTGAGTTTGGTCTATACCGCGCCTTTTAATTACAGGATCTTGCCAGCGGACTCGCTGGTTCATCTTCTGAATTTTTTTGGCGATCGCCGGATCAGAAACAAGCTTCAAAACATTTTACTCCTCTATGATCATCACTCACTGCACAGAAGATAACTCTGCCGCCTCCGCCTCAGTTTCTTGAGGATTTTTCAACTCAATGACTAAATTCGGCAATCCTTCCAGTTTTTCCGCGAGTTCAACTTCTTCTACCGTTGGTACAAATACTCGCAAACCTGCCGGGACACACTTCACTTCTATTGGTGTTGTGCCTACTATCTCGCCATCCAAGACAACTTTTTGTACTGGGTCAGTAGTGATTTTAAATTGTTTAGCGCGGAGATAGCCAATATCATCTCGTTCGGCTGCATTCCCAGAAGAAGCACTTTGAAATAAATGATATGTCGCAGCGATCGCGCCAGCTTTATTTACGGGAGCTACAATTGTGACATCAAGTAATCCATCATCATAAATTATTCCGCCTGGCCCTTGCGCCAAAACGGATGTCGGTGGTGCCGCGTTAGCAACTGTCACGGCTGCGGCGGTGGTTTTAATGATTTTTTCTTCTGTCTCAATTTCGACATCAAAACTCTGTAATTCCCGTAATTGTTGGAGTCCTGCCAAGATGTAAGCAATAATTCCAAAGCGGTTTTTCGCTTCTCGGTTAGCTTTTTCTACAGTTTCCGCCTCAAAACCCACACCAGCGAGTAATATTAATGGGCGATCGTTGCAGTAAGCTACATCTACATTCCGAGTTGCCCCTTGTAAAATTGTTTGACAGGCTGCATCAATTGTGTCGGGAATACCTAAAGCATTGGCAAAAGCGTTGGCTGTTCCCCGTGAAATAATTCCAAAAGGAATATTCGTATTAATCACCGCTGCTGCTGCTGCTGAGAGTGTACCATCACCACCAGAGGCGATAATTTCATCCACTCCTCGCTGAACTGCGTCATAAGCAAGTTGATCAGCGCCGACTTCTTCGGTTGTGAAATGAATATCTAAGTCAATAGTTGGTTCTAATAATGCGCGAATTTCTATCAGTTCTTGTTCTGGGTTGCCTTGACCCGCTACTGGATTGAAAATAAGACAGGCGGAACGATTCATAAAAGTTAAATTTTAAGCAGCGATCGCTAACGTACCAAAATATTCCTATCATTCCTAGAAAACCTTGGCTTCTCTCTGACGACAGGTTTGCTCATCTTCAGAAATATGCAATGGTCGAAAATTCTACCTATGGGATTGCTTCTTTAGGTTCTAATTCAGTGCTTTGGTGAACCAGCTTATACATAATTCACACTTAAATTTCCTTAAATGTCTTAACTGTCTGAATTTAGTTGCTTAAATGTCTTAACTGTCCTTGTATGTTGTCGCAAATATGAAGAAAATATATGAGCGTCAGAAAGGGAATTATTAAGTGTACGAGTTAAAGACTAAATGTAAATAAAAAATAAACTTTATTGAGAGGAATTTAGGAAATTATTTCAACAATCTAAATTATTAGTCTATTAATTTTAGTCTACCACTATAATCAATCAATATAATATTTAAAGGAGTCAGAAAATATGGATATTGATAATATAGGTCAAATTTCTAAAAGAGACCTAGAAATAATTCAACTACATCAGTTTCAACAACCTATCTATTGTTGTAATGTAACTGCGATCGCCTATGCTTTGACAGCATTAGGATATTTAACCACTGTTGATGAGATTTTCTATGTCACGCAACTGCCAATTGCCTCAGTTTTAGATGATGGCATGACTTTAGCAGAAACTTACGACACCTGCAAAATTTACATAGAAAGAAAGGGATTACCTTTGTCAATTCGGATGGATCATTTTGACAAACCGAGTATGACACTTGAAGCATTCATCCGCGAAGTTGAAACTGCCGTTTGTAATGAAAATGATGTGCATATTCTCAACTTCAATACTCGGATTTCTCATGAAAATCCCAGTTTAGAAGGTGGTCACTTCTCTTTATTAGCAGATTATGACCCACAAACTCAAGAAGTCACCATCGCAGATACAAATCCCAAGCGGTATACCAGGTTTTGGAAATGCTCAATTCAGCGGATGTATGCTGCTTGCGTAGATAAAGATTCCTCATCAAATCGCTCTCGTGGGATGATTGTACTTCGCAGATTAGAGCCAGCCAAATCAGATAACGGCGCAGTTCATCCAGCGGAACTTGCTTTGAATGCTCTCCACTCAGAAAATAGTTGAGTGTTGTAGTTACAGCAAAAGTTAGAATTTGTAGGGGCGAACGGCCGTCATACCTGTCTACTTAACGTATAGCTCATATCCAGCAAGGAACTTAAGTTCCTTGCTGATAGCAAAAGTCCTCTGAAGATGACTAAATATAGCTAAAATTATTTAGTCTACTTGAGTAGACTTGAGCTATTAGCCTTGAACTTGAGTTCAAGGCGGGTGACGAAGCCAACATTTAAGCTGAAGTCCCTAAGTCCTATCCCTATTCCCTAACTCTGGCACAAAGAGCGATCGCTCTCCTCTAATGTTGTATTAGTTCTTAAATAATCGCGGACAAGAGAACAAGCATAATTCAGTGCTTTGAGGTTGAGAATCCGCTGCAAATTCCATAAAATCAGGGTGTTATCATCACCACCAGAGGCTAAAAAACTGCCGTCGCGGCTGATGGCAATTTTGCGAATACCTGCGGTATGTCCTCTGAGGGTGGTGATTTCTGTTCCATCCAATTTCCACAGTTTAATTGTGGCATCGATACTCCCCGAAGCTAGGATTTTGCCATCAGGACTAAATGCAACTCCCCAAATTGCCGCTGTGTGACCTTTGAATGTTTGCAGTAACTTACCGTCAATTGTCCACAATTTAACAGTATTATCGCCACTACCAGTTGCCACCATTTTACCGTCTGGACTAAAAGCTGCTCGCCAAACTGCGGCTGCGTGTCCTACCAAGTTTGTGCGTAATTTGCCATCTAATGTCCATAATTTAGCAGTACCATCACCACTGACGGATACCAGCATTTTACCGTCTGGACTAAAAGCCACTTGCCAAACTTCTGCTTGATGTCCTTTAAGAATCTGTGGTGCAGGTTGATTGCGATGCCAGATTTGCGCTATTTTATCAACATTTGACATAGCGATCGCTTGACCGTCGGGACTCAATACGGCTGCTAAAAGTTTACCGAGAGGATCTTGATAAGTAGCAATTAACTTTCCATCTCGTTGCTGAAGTTTTATTTTATCGCCATAAGTCCGAAGAGCAATTAGTTTACCATCACGACTGAAGGAAATCTCGAAAATTGCCCCCCCAGATTCCGTAAAAGTTTGCAGCAATTTACCTTGGCGACTCCACAGTTTAGCGGTGTTTTCGTGACCAGCTGTACCAATGATGGCACTGTCTGAAGTGATATCCAATGACCAAATTCCCGATTTATGGGCAATGACCGACTTTTGAAAGGGGTTTTGACTTTGCCAAAGTCTGACAACATTTTCTGCACCCGCCGAAGCAATAAAGTTACCATCAGGACTAAAACTTACTCCCCAAACAGATGCGGTGTGTCCCTTGAGAGTTCTTAATTCTGTACCATCAATGTTCCAAAGTTTAATTGTTTTGTCGAGACTAGCAGAAGCAACAGTCTGGCCATCGGGACTGAATGCTACTCCCCAAACACCTGCACTATGACCTTGCAGAGTTTTATCCAAGCGATAGGTATAATCTTCAGGGTTGCGTCGCCACAGTTTGACTGTTTTATCTTCACTAGCAGAAGCAATCATTTGACTGTCAGGGCTGAAAGCTACTGCAATTACCCAAGTACTATGACCTTTGAGAGTTTGCAGCAGTTGGGCGTTTTGCCAGTCTGCACCTGCTTTTTTCCAAATTTTGACTACCCCATCTATGCTACTGGCTGCCACAAGTTGACCATCGGGACTAAAAGCAACTCCCCAAAACCCCACTCGTTCACCGGAAAAAGTTTTGAGTAATGTACCGTCTTGCTTCCAGAGTTTTATGGTTCTGTCATAACTGGCAGAGGCAATAGTTTGGCCATCAGGACTAAAGGCGACTCCCCAAATAGAAGCATTGTGGCCTTTGAGTGTTTTTAATAACCTACCTTCTTTTGTCCACAGTTTCACAGTACCATCTTCACTCGCCGAGGCCAGCACTTGACCATCAGGACTAAATTTGACGCATCTAACTGTGGCTGTATGACCTGTGAGAGTGGCGACTGCTGTACCGTCACGTCGCCAAAGTTTGATGGTTTTATCTACGCTGGCTGAGGCAATTAAAGAACTGTCAGGACTGACATCGACTGCTAAAACAGCTGCTGTATGACCCCAAAAACGATTGTATTCATCTGCACCATAAATTGCTTGTTGTAATACAGCATCAACCTGTCGCGCTATTTTGGGGTTAACTCGACTGAGTTTGCCTAGTTTTTGTTTGGCTTTGATTGCTTCTACAAGTGCATCCAAGCGGCGATTTGAGGCAAACATTCCTTCCGAAGCCGAGATTAACGCTCGCATTTCGCTATTTTTGGCTTGAGTTTCACTTTGTTTGGCTTGGCGATACAAAATAAAAGTGCCTATGCCCAAGCTAGTAGAAACAAATAAACCAATACAGACTGCAACTAACAAATATCTCTGCAACAAAGCAGTTTTCTTCTGTTGAGCCAACCTTGTTTCTATTTCCTTCACTCGTGCAGCCTCTAAAGCAATTTGCACCTCACGCCGTTCACATTCTTGACTCGCCACCAAAAATTGATAATCCAAATCGCTCAAACTTTTCCCCTGCGCCCAACTTTGAGCATCTTTGAGCGCCTGTCCCCGCAACAAGCGCGACTCATCTTCATAACCTGATAACACCCATGCATTAAAGATTTGTGAGTAAGGCCGCAAACTATCTAACTGTCGCACTACCCATTGCTGATTAAATACACAACGATAAATTGGGTTTTTAATTTTGAGATAGCCATCTTGTCTTTTCACTAAACCAGACAGTAACAATTCTGTTTGTTCACGGCTATCATTCAACGCTAATGGAGAGTTAACTTGTTGTTCTTCAGCTTGCAGGACTTGTTGATACAGTCCTAACAACCGTGCAGCTTTCTGCTGATCAAACAACAGGCGATCGCGGATTGTGCGAAGATGTTCTGGTTCATCCTTTGATTCCCAATGTTGAATAATTTGCTTGTGGACGAGTTGTTCGACCCAATACCCTTCGGTACCTTGAGGTAAATCAATTCTGCCATTGGCTGTTTGTGAGCCAATTTGCACCACTAACTGACAGAGTTTTTGCGTGAGAAACGGTTGTCCACTTGTCCACTCTAGAATTTTTTGTAAAATTATCTTTGGTTGACTAACAACACCATTCAAGCCGCACAGTAAGGGTGTAGCTTCATCTAAAGTAAAACCATCTAATTCAATTGCTGTGCCAATATTAAAAGGTGTGCGGCGTTTATCAGTAATCAAATCTGCCGGACTTGCCACACCAAACAGCGCAAAACCTAAGCGTTGATATTTAGCATCATAGGCTCTTTGGTTATAACAATGACGAATCCAAGCAAAAAAGTCATTTACCGCAAAACTTAAACTTAATAAACTATCAATTTCATCAATAAAAATCAAAATTGATTGATTTGCTGTCAAATTCAGTAATACTTCCTCAACAAATTGATGCAGTTTTCTCACCGGAGAAACACCTGTTTGTGTTGACCACCAAGTTTTAAAATTGAAATTTTCGGCTAAATTTAAGTGATAAAAAAGACTGAGGATAATGCCTTTATACCATTGTTCGGCTGTGGTATCTTCACTGCCGAGGCGAGTGACATCTAAGTAAATACAACTGTAACCTTCTTGTGCGAGATGACCACTTGTGCGATGTAATAAAGAGGATTTTCCCATTTGGCGGGAATTTAAGACGTAACAAAAATTTCCAGCTTTTAAGCTGGTATATAACTGTTCGTCTGCCTTCCGAATCACATAGCTTGGATCATCACTAGGGAGACTACCACCAACTTGGTATTTCATAATGCTGTAAGCATCTTCACAAGAAGACCAAAATTAAATTTTATAATTAATATTTTTAATAAGAGTTCCTTTATTGTAAACATCTGAACTCTAATTTTGCATTTTTTTTATTAAAAACCAAGCAAAAATTTACTTTTAAAGGTTTTTAAATGTCTTAATTGTCTTATCTGTCCGCTATATTCTAAACTTATTTTTAAAATGTCTTATCTGTCTTTAGATGCTGCTAGTAAAAATAGAAGTAAGCTTATATAAATTAAAGAAAATTGTAGTCCAAACTGATTTTTAAAGCAAAGTGCTGAGTATTAACATCACTGCATTAAAATTGAACAAACTTTCCGAAAAATTCTTCTGCTCCCCTGCGGCATTCATTATAAGTCTTTCGCCAGACAAGATATAATGACTCTTTTCAAAAATTAGAAAGACCTGAATTAACAAAATGGGGATGCAAACAGCTAGCTGCACCCCCATAATTAATCTATTTATTTCTCAGAGTGTTTACATTGGCATAATCCACAATGGATAATTCGTGCTTGGTCATTAATTACGAATTATCCATCATAAATTATCTTCTTCTGACTTTGGCAGGTCTGCGATCTAGCAAATGCACAGCCGCACCAGCAGCAGCACCATTAATGCCATTTTTCAAGGTATTTCGACAACCGCCAGTAATGGCACCTGTTACTACACCAGCGCCTGCGCCTACACCAGCATCTCGAATAATGCTACGTCCGTTAACTCTTCTGTCACTTCTAGTTCTTAGACCGTTAGCACCATTAACAGCTGCACCAGCCGCAGCACCTGTCAAGGCATTATTTAAAAAAGACCCGCAACCTGTTAAAGCTCCAGTTAAAGCACCAGCACCAGCACCTATCGCTGCATTATTTAATACTCTATCATCAGCAGCAGCAGGTTGAGATGGAATGAGGCTGACACTGGTTAAACTAACAGCCATTAAACTAGGTAGAAATGCACGTTTTAGGATGTGTTGCATGGGTAGTACCCCCTCAAAATCAAACGATTGGTGAACAGCTAAATTAAAGTGCGATCGCTAACTCTTTTTTATTCTAGACAATAACAACATTATCTCTGAGAGATATATTTTGATAATTACATAAATAGAAATATAATTACATCTACTAAAAGTTAGGAATCTTTACTTCAAAATCTGGTATAAGGCAAGAGTTAAGAGGGTTTGATTTTTATTTACATAGTTCGGTTATTTTCACCTCTTTTGCTTAGCTAAAACTTGGCTTATTAACGTAGTAGACAATAAATAAACTGACACATCAACAGCAAGAATTAAATATATATAGCAAAAATAAGAATTCAGAAATCAGCAGAAAATATTCTGATTCCTGAATTCTTACTCATTAATTTCCTGAAGTTAAAAAGCTTGAATCCACTCTTTGATAGAGTATTCTGTCCAAATCCCATTTTGCCAATAGGGGTCATTTTCGATTAATTGGCGGACAGTGGCTTCGTCTTCAGCTTCGTAAATTCCAAAAACTTTTGTGACATCTTTGGTTGGGCCAATGGTAATTAACACACCAGATTCTTTTTGTTTGGCTAACCCATCCAAATGAGCTTGACGGTAAGGAGCGCGTTTTTCTAAAACGTCGTCACAGTAAGTTCCCCAGAGTACGTATTTGGGCATAGCTAATCAATTCAAAATGCAAATTTCACAATGAATAGTAAGCTAAAACAGAATCAAAATTACATAACCAATTGTCAAGGTTATCATTTGTCATTAGTCAAGGACTTACGCACAAAGATTATCGGTTGTTTGAGAATAAGTTGGTTAAGGTGGGCATTGCCCACCCAAGTACTAGGTTGAAATCGTTACTGGTGGGGTACTACCATTAGGTGTCACCCCTGGTGTTGAAACTTCATTCACACGCTTGATTTTAGCGCCCAATTGTTGCAACTTAATATCCAGGCGATCATAGCCGCGATCTAGGTGATGCAATCCTTGGAAGGTAGTTTGTCCTTCTGCTGCTAGTCCAGCTAAGACTAGGGCGGCTGATGCACGCAAGTCTGTGCCTAAAACGGGCGCACCTGATAACTTTGGTACTCCCCTGATAAAGGCTGCATTTCCTTTAACGCGAATATCTGCACCCAAGCGATTTAACTCGGAAGCATGACGCAAGCGATTTTCAAACACAGATTCGTTAATGATGCTGTCACCTTCAGCTAAGGTGAGCAATGCCATAAACGGTGCTTGCATATCTGTGGGAAAGCCGGGATGAGGCAAGGTTTCAATATATGTCGCCTTGAGATTCTCCGCAGGTAGCAGTCGCAAACAATCTGGGGCTTCCTCAATGATGGGTACACCAATTTCCCGCAGTTTAGCAATTACGGGAATTAAATGGTCGGGGACAACTGGGGATAATGAGATTTCAGAACGAGTAATTGCACCAGCAACTAAAAAAGTTCCAGTTTCAATGCGATCGGGAATAATGCTGTAGTCAACAGAATGCAATTGGGGAACACCCACAATTGTAATTATGCTAGTGCCAGCACCGTGAATTTTGGCTCCCATTGCGTTACAGAAATTCGCTAAATCAGCAACTTCTGGCTCACGCGCCGCATTTTCGATGATAGTTTCGCCATCTGCAAGCGTGGCAGCCATCATCAATGTTTCTGTTGCTCCCACGCTAGGAGTGTCGAGGTAAATTTTGGCTCCTTTTAATCTGCCACCACCGGGAACATACGCATTACAAATGCCATGTTCAATCTGCACTTCGGCTCCCATCGCTTGTAGCCCCCGAACGTGCAAATCAACTGGTCGAGCGCCAATTGCACAGCCACCAGGTAATGGCATTTGTGCTACCCCTAGCCTGGCTAGTATAGAACCAATGGCAAAAAAACTGGCTCGTAGTTGAGTAACAAGTTCGTAGGGAGCTTTAGATGTACTAATGTTGCTGGCATTAATATCTAAAATGTCGCCCTGACGTGAAACACTTACACCTAAAGCTGATAAAACTTGCCCCATTTTTTCCACATCCGCCAACAAGGGAACATTACGGATGTGACAATCTCCTGAACAGAGCAATGCTCCAGCCATGATTACCAGTGCTGAATTTTTTGCTCCGCTAATTTTTACATGACCGTGCAAAGGATGCCCACCCCAAATTTGCAAGACTGAGGAGTCTGCTTGAGATGCAAGCTTGGCATCTGGTAAGCTGGTAGAAGGATTAATAAGCCTACCTCCAAAAATAATACGTAATTTTCAAGGGTTGAAGTTGGTTTTGATTCTACAGTAAAGATTTAATTTGTCTACATTTTGTATTAATCAATATATTTTTTTGCTCGTGAACTGAGGGCGGAAAACAACCATAGTTTAGTCTAAGGTGAATTGAGAAATTCCGCTCAGTTGCGATCGCCACACTCCGTCGTCGATACTCAAGTTTATTTTGAAACTCAACCACCCATCATAGTTCCCAATCGGAAATTTGAAATATCTACAACACAGATATTTGAGGATTAGTTGACAAAAATAAATAATTGAGTAACAATTAGAAATTGTCGATATAAAAACGATGCCAGCGGAACTGGCGGAATTGGCAGACGCGCTAGATTCAGGTTCTAGTGCCGCAAGGCTTCCGGGTTCAAGTCCCGGGTTCCGCATTTTAAAGTAAAAAGTGCTGAGTGCTGTTAGCGGAGCGGGGCGTTTAGCCCGTGCTGAGTAAAATCAAGGCTCCACTACTAGCAAATTATGAGCAAATGTTAACTAGTTTACAAAATCCTCTAGTCAAGCAAATTCGCAAGCTGCACTCTACTAAGGAGCGTCACAAGCAAGAATTGTTTTTGTTAGAAGGGACGCATTTGCTAGAAGAAGCTTGTGCGGTGAATTATCCTTTAGTCACGGTGTGTTGTACACCAGACTGGCAAGCTGCTCATGCTTCCTTGTGGGCAGAATTGTGCAGTCGTTGTGAAAGGGCAGAAATTGTCAGCGAGGAAGTTTTAGGAGCGATCGCTACTACAATACAACCAGATGGAGTAGTTGCCACAGCCAGACGCAGCGAATCTATCAATCAAGTCCCCTTTGATGGGATTGTTTTAGCTTTAGAAACCATCCAAGACCCTGGGAATCTAGGTACGATTATTCGTACAGCTGCGGCGGCTGGTGCATCGGGATTATGGTTGACTGGTGATAGTGTAGATTTAGATAATCCCAAGGTGTTGCGGGCGACTGCTGGACAATGGTTTCGCTTAAATATGGCAGTGAGTGAAGATTTATTAACCACAGTCCAGCAAAGTCAGCAGGCGGGAATGCAAGTGATAGCGACTTTGCCGACAGCAAAATTAACTTATTGGGAAATTGATTGGCGCAAACCCAGTTTAATTTTATTGGGGAATGAAGGCGCGGGTTTATCGGCAGACTTGGCAAACATGGCAGATAAACAAGTCAATATTCCCCTGAGTCCGGGAGTCGAGTCTTTAAATGTGGCGATCGCAGCTGCTTTAATGTTATACGAAGCTCGACGACAAATAACTACAAGCTAAACAAGCATCACTTGGCGTTTTCTTCTAAATACTGTTCAATATCTGCAACTGCATCCTCAAAAGCTGCTAAATCAATATCTGTCAACTCATCCGCTAAGTCAGCATCAGTTATCTCCTCAGCCTGTGTTGCTTCATTCTCAGCCAGATTTTCCTCGTGTAAAATACCTCCTAATTGGTTGAGAGATTCTTCAAAGTCTTGATTAGCGGCGCGGCGCTGTTGATGCTGATTTGGCTCCATCATACTGGCTGAAAAATATCGATTTACTAACTTAGTTTTAAATTGCAGTTCCTACAAATTTCTATTTTGCATATATAAAAGCTTGATGGCTATCTGCTGTATCAACTTTACACATTTAGCACTTACGCATGAATCCGCAAAATCCAGGGATTAAGCGATCGCATTATATTGCTGGAATAGATGACAAAACAGTTTACAGCGGATGTTTTCAACGATAGCGATCACCCTTTCAACCCCATTATTCCCCTTCTGAACGCAAAGTTTTCAGTAAAATCGTAATACAAACATCTCAACCTGTTATGAAAACTGATTTTGTGATTGACGAAAAGTTGATAGATGAAGCAATTAGAGTCACTGGGCTGAAGACGACACAAGAAGTAATTGAACTTGGGTTGAAGACACTGATTAAACTAAAGCAGCAAGAAAAAATCAAGGCTTATCGAGGTAATCTCAAATGCGAAGGCAACCTTGATGAGAGTAGAACAAAAACAATATAAGGATTTCAACTTAGAACCTAAAACTCCGAGTCAAAAGGTCAAGCGATCGCCTTCAAAAGCTCATCATTCCACTTCAGAACACGAAACTTCGAGTAAAAAGGTCAAGCGATCGCCTTCAAAACTTCATCATTCCACTTCAGAACACGAAACGCCGAGTCAAAAGGTGAAGCGATCGCCTTCATAACTCCATCATTCCGCCTCAGAACACGAAACTTTGAGTAAAAAGGTCAAGCGATTGCCTTCGTCACTCCATCATTCCAACTCAGAACACGAAACTTTGAGTAAAAAGGTCAAGCGATCACCTTCACAACTTCATCATTTCACTTCCGAACACGAAACTTCGAGCTTGAAACTACACTCTTGCGCTCCTCTTTGCGCCTTTGCGCGAGATAAAAAAAGATATGGGACTCAACGTGATTGTTCTGAGGATAGGCGATCGCGCAAAAGTGCTAAATTTTCACGCACAGTAACAGTATTAGGATGATCTACCCCTAAGCGTCGCTTACAAATATCTAGGGCTTGAATGAACAAAGGTTCAGCTTCGCTGTATCTGCCTTGGGAGTGGTAGAGTCCGGCTAAATTGTTGAGGCTGGTGGCGACAGAGGGATGTTCTTCACCCAGGAGTTTGCGCCTCAGTGCCAAAGCTTGAATGTACAACGGTTCGGCTTCGCTGTATCTGCCTTGGGAATCGTAGAGTAATGCTAAATTGTTGAGGCTGG
>JAGKSW010000006.1 GCA_018993265.1 Nostoc sp. TH1S01 | reverse complement strand
GTAGAGTCCGGCTAAATTGTTGAGGCTTTGTGCGACTGAGGGATGTTCTTCACCCAGGAGTTTGCTGTACAGTGCCAAAGCTTGAATATACAAAGGTTCGGCTTCGCTGTATCTGCCTTGAGATTCGTAAAGTGATGCTAGATTGTTGAGGCTGGTGGCTAAGTCTTTCTCTAAACTTAATTCTTTTTGCAATTCTACAGCTTTGTTTAAATACTTAATGCCTAATTCTTGCTCTTGTTTATAATCTTGACACTCACTCCGGTTGAGTCTTTTTCTATAAATATCTCCTAAGCTAAAGTATAAAGTTGCTAAAGTTGTATCTTTAACACCGCGCTGTTCTAAATCTTGAATAAATCCTTGCAAATCTTCTATAGGCAATAAATAATCATTTTCATCATCAAAACCTGATAACTCATTACCTGTAAAAGCAAACCGAATCGGCTCTAACTCTTTAGCAGAAACAGTGTTTTTCCTTCTAGACGCAAACCGAAAAACACCATTGCGCCAACTCCAAAAATCAGGCGCTTTTTTAATTAACTCAACTAATATTTGATTAGTCACCCACAAGACAATCGCAAAAGGAAATTCTCTTAACCCTTCCCTAGTCCACTGCAAATAACCGAAAAAAATCTCTTGTTCTGAACGTTCTTGTCCCAGTTTTAAAAAATGAAGCTGTTCTGCACCAGTCACACTAATTACTGCTGGGTTATTTTGCTGCAAATATTCTTCAGATTCTACTAGTTGAGCAACAGCAGCCCTCAAACTAGGTTCGCCCCTTGCTAATGTCACTCTATAGCAACGAATTTGTGGCTGTAATTCTGCCTCATACTGAGCAATAATTTCATCCCGAAAACTAGCATCATCACAAACACCGATTAGCAAATTCAACCGATGTGCTTTAGCCTCAATGGAAACAGTTAAATACTCATAAGCTTCTCTATTTTCATCGTCTGCCAGCAAGTCTTCATTCATGATTAATTAATCAACCCCCTACGTTTCAAAGTTTCTATAAGAATAGGGTGTATATCATACCAAGTTTCATCATTACGATATTCCAATATAAACAACCCATGCAGTAATTCTAAAAACTCCGACTGCTTTACATCGTCAGGTTCAAAATCTTCATAAATAGTTTTCAAAATTTTAAAATCTTCTTTTCCTAAACGCAGAGAAAGTTCATTACGAATTTCTTTGATGGCTTGTTCTATAACTTGGCTATCAATTACAATTCTTGCTTCTGGTGTCTGCTTGATTAGGCGTAAACAAATAAGACAACATACATTAGCTATACGAATCAACTCCCGCAGCACTCCCCCACTGTAAACAACAATTTTTTCTGCGGCTGACTTATCTATTAATTCACTAGAAATGCGTTTTTGTAAAATTTCACATAAAATATTTGTTGCTTCAGTTCGAGGCTTGGCATCCGTTAAGCGATTATCACCCTTACTAAAAATTTTGATAACAGGCATAACCACAATTCGGTAGTTACTTTCTGCCTTAATAATATTCCAGAGAAAAGTGTTACACATTACCGCAATCGGGACAGTGTAAATAATCCTAATATTAGGTTGAAAGAGGGATTTAATGTTGTTTCCATAAATTTCATTGACTCTTTCTAAATCTAACTTATCTAAGTCATCAATAATGACTATAGTTTCTTTCTTACTAGCAGTTTGAATCAACGCCGCAATTTCATTAATTCTGGCGACTAAATCAGATATTTTGCGTTCAAATTCCTGTGTAATTTCTTCTCTAACTTTGGCATCAGCTTTTAATTGGGCTTTAATAACTTTGAGCAAATCAAAACCTAGTTCAAGCCCACTTCCTAACTCTGTCTCTGTAGTCCGAGTGCGAGTTGCAAACCAACCATAGATTTGCTCTTTAGTAGATTTAGGAATTTCTACTTTGCGTGCTTCGGCTTCAGACATTAAATTAAGAGCGATCGCAAACAAAATATTAATATGATCAACAGCCGACCTTTCAATACTGTCAGCAATAGAAAATAACACTACAAAATAATTACCTTCAATTTGTCTACTTAATTCAGCTAATAAAGATGATTTACCGCATCCCGTATGTCCAGTAAAGATAATCTTCGCATCACCATTAGGACTATACTCAATGTATTGAATTAACTTTTCTATAGAATCATTACCATAATCTACTCTAAAACTTTCTGTTTCTTTCTTTTCTAGCAGTGGAAATAATTCGAGATTGGCATACGCTTGTTTAAAAGATTCTTGTAATTCGTTAGACATTGGCTCTGACAAAATAATATTTTTTTACCGCCTATTTATGTTAATGCCTACCTAGCCTCAACTCAAAAATCTTTCTTTTATTTTTTCGTATCTCTGCTGGAAACGGAATATTACTTCTTTTCATCCTAACGCCAAAAAAACATTACCCCCCTCCGCCGCCGGAGAGGGGTTAGAAATGAGACATTAAAATTCCCACTAGCTGACACTTAGCATGGGCTAAACGCCCCGCTATCGCTAACAGCACTCAGCACTACCTAATAAGCGTCTTGTAACTCGTAAAAATCAGGCGAGATGTAATCTTTCCGCAAAGGCCAACCCACCCAATCTTCTGGCATCAAAATCCGCTTCAGGTTGGGATGTCCTTCGTAGACTATGCCGAACATATCGTAGGTTTCGCGTTCTTGCCAGTCTGCGGTTTTCCAAATCCAGTAAACTGAAGGGATTGTGGGATTTTCTCTGGGGAGGAATACCTTAACTCGCACTTCTTCGGGTTTATCAGCATTATCACCAACTTTGACTAAGTGATACACACTGACTAAATCCTGTCCTGGGCCAAGGTCAATACCTGATTGAAACTGGAGATAATTAAACCCATAAGCATACAAAGCTGTAGCAATGGGTAGCAAAAATTCTGGCCCGACTTTAATAATCTCTACGCCATTTTTATCAGGCGCTAAAGATTCATGATCAAAGCCATTTTCTGCCAACCATTGCGAAATCGGCCCAGCCGGAACTAAAGCATCTTGTCCTGCGGGTACTGGTTTAGATTCTTCATCAGCCACGGTTCAATTCCTCCTTGGTTTGAGAAGTTAGCAGCGCAGGTGGTACTGGTAGACCAATTGCTTCTGTTAATTCTTTTGGTGGAGTGAAGCGAGTTTCTGACTGCATATACTTGCCAGTTAAAATTTCTGCGACTGGCTTCAAGTTGTGAGTTGTACTGTAAAAGCGGTGGGTTTGCTTGATTTGAGAGCGTTCTTGCATGGAATCATTAGCAATTTTCTTCCGCAGCTTAATGATCGCATCAATAATCGCTTCGGGACGGGGAGGACAACCAGGCAAATACACATCTACCGGAATTAACTTATCAACTCCGCGTACAGCTGTTGGAGAATCCACACTGAACATCCCGCCAGTAATTGTACAAGCGCCCATTGCAATCACATATTTTGGCTCAGGCATTTGTTCATAAAGACGCACTAACTGGGGTGCCATCTTCATAGTGATTGTTCCGGCGGTAATAATTAAGTCAGCTTGGCGGGGACTAGAACGGGGAATTAAACCAAAGCGGTCAAAGTCAAACCGAGAGCCAATTAAAGCTGCAAACTCAATAAAGCAGCAAGCTGTACCAAACAATAAAGGCCAAAGACTTGAAAGCCTAGCCCAGTTGTAGAGGTCATCAACCGTTGTCAAGATAATATTTTCTGAAAGGTCTTGAGTGACTGTAGGACGCTCAATTGGGTTGATGATTCGCTCTTTGTCTTGGGTGCTTAAATCAGAATTCAAGACCATTCCAAAGCTCCTTTACGCCATGCGTAAACTAAAGCAACTACAAGAATTGCAATAAAAATTAGCGCCTCAATGAATGCTAATAGCCCTAAACGGTGGAAAGCAACCGCCCAAGGATACAAAAACACAGTTTCTACGTCAAAGACGACAAAAACTAGCGCAAACATGTAGTAGCGAATGTTGAACTGAATCCAGGCTCCACCGATGGGTTCCATCCCAGATTCATAAGTCGTGCGGCGTTCCAGGCTGTTACCACTGGGTCTGAGAAGCTTGGAAGCAGAAAGCGCCAGGGCTGGCACTAGGCTACAGATAATTAAGAAGCCTAGGAAGTACTCGTAACCGCTAAGGACAAACACAATGAATTTCTACCGCTTATGGTGTAAATAACGCTGTTACTTTCTTTTACATTATATCTTTTCGAGTTTTCTGAAATCTGGGAAACAGACGGATTTCAGGTATTTGATTCGTTTGTATGAGTGATAGAAAAGTCTAACAGTTATGTCATAATTTTTAACGTATATTTAATAATTCCCCTCTGGGAGACCTTAGCCATGAGCGAACAAGCTGTTGAGACTCCAGCGTTAGACCGCTATGAGTGTCGCGCCTGCGGTTATGTTTATGAACCTGAGAAGGGAGATGATAAGCATGATATCCCTTCCGGGACACTGTTCACAGACTTGCCTGTAAACTGGCGCTGTCCAGTTTGTAGTGCCAAGAAAACTGCTTTTACTAACATTGGCCCGGCTGGTACAGCATCCGGTTTTAAAGAAAATCTTGGTTATGGTTTGGGTGTGAACAAGCTCACTCCAGGGCAGAAGAATATCTTAATTTTTGGGGCTTTGGCTCTAGCTTTCTTGTTCTTTATCAGTCTTTACGGCTTACAATAAGACCCGCTATCTTTTTTACCTATTTTAGAGAGCGATCGCCTCTCTTAAGGTAAAACCTAAACGAATTTAGAAAACACTAAGAAATACAGATGCATCTCATTGTCAGAAGTTGGCAACGCATAATTGCCTTGTTAATGGTAGTTGTTTTGTGTATAGGTTGTAGCAAAGTGCCTTCCACTAGCTTCAATCCTTGGGAAATTATTACTTTGCCAACCAACGAGAAGTTGCTAGATATTGCTTTTACTCAAGATTCTCAGCATGGTTTTTTAGTAGGTAGCAATGCCACACTTTTGGAAACAAAAGACGGTGGTAAAACTTGGCAACCCTTGTCTTTAGCACTCGATGATTCCAGATATCGTTTTGATTCCGTAAGTTTTTCTGGCAAAGAAGGTTGGATTGTCGGTGAACCTTCGCTGCTACTGCATACCAGCGATGAAGGTCGTTCTTGGTCGCGGATTCCTTTGAGTGAAAAGTTACCAGGTAATCCAATTTCTGTTCATGCGTTAGGAACTAACTCAGCAGAAATGGCTACTGATGTCGGTGCAATTTACAAAACTACAGATGCTGGACTCAACTGGAAAGCCCAAGTTGAAGCCGCAGTCGGTGTGGTGCGGAATATGCAGCGTTCTGCTGATGGCAAATATGTAGCTGTTTCGGCGAAGGGTAGCTTTTACTCTACTTGGGAACCAGGGGAAAATGCTTGGGTTCCTCATAACCGCAACAGTTCGCGGCGCGTCGAAAACATGGGTTTCAATGACAACGGCCAACTGTGGTTATTAGCGCGGGGTGGTCAAGTTCAATTTAGTGAACCCAATAACACCGAAGAATGGCAAGAAGCTTTATATCCAGAGTTATCCACCAGTTGGGGTTTACTTGATTTGGCTTATCGCACACCCGAAGAACTGTGGATAGGCGGTGGTAGCGGTAACTTGCTGCGGAGTACAGATGGTGGTAAAACCTGGGAAAAAGACCGTGATGTAGAACAGGTAGCCGCTAATCTATATAAGATAGTGTTTCTCAGTCCCGACCAAGGATTTATTATTGGCGATCGCGGTGTATTGCTGAAATATAACGCCGAGGCTGAAAAAACTGCGTCAGAAAAAGCAGCTTAGACCTAGCCAAAGTTTAAGTGTTAATTCTGATTTATGAGAAGAGCGTTGCAAGTTGTAACTCTTTCTAAACTTTGTAGGATAATAAACTCAATAACAGTCTTTGTGAAGGTAGGGATCTAAATGTCAGGTACCACTGGAGAACGTCCGTTTTCGGACATTATTACCAGCATTCGTTACTGGGTAATTCACAGCATCACCATCCCAGCATTATTTATTGCAGGCTGGCTATTTGTTAGCACGGGGCTGGCTTATGATGTATTTGGCACACCTCGCCCTAACGAGTATTACACACAAACACGGCAAGAAGTGCCAATTGTGAATAACCGTTATGAAGCTAAAAAACAAGTTGAACAATTTATTGGAAAGTAGTTTGAGATCATGACTAGCGGAAATAACATCAATCAACCAGTTACCTATCCAATTTTTACAGTTAGATGGCTGGCAGTTCACACTTTAGGTGTGCCAACCGTGTTTTTCTTGGGCGCGATCGCCGCAATGCAATTTATTCAACGCTAGGAGCAAATCATGGAAAGAACGCCCAATCCCAATAACCAACCGGTTGAACTTAACCGTACTTCTTTATACCTGGGATTGCTACTGATTTTTGTTCTAGGTATTCTATTCTCCAGTTATTTCTTTAACTAACTGGAACTGTTTTTGGGAAAATTTGTTTATCTAAAATCTGTGTTGATTTGTTGTTAAGGGAGGAGGAAAATCTGTGTCTGCTGGAACTGGAAGAATTCCCCTGTGGGTTGTAGCTACAATCGCAGGTTTAGGCGTGATTACTGTTGTAGGTATCTTCTTCTACGGAGCCTACGCTGGTATTGGTTCTTCACTATAAAAGTGATTTGAACCTAATAACATATAGACTGAATTTTCTAGCACTTGTTTAGAAAACAGTACAATAAAACCGCCTGACTCTGGGAGACAGGCGGTATTTTAAGCATTAATTGATTGCACAATCTGGTGAATTGTCAGGAATTGAGCCACTCCCCCGTTTTCAAAACGGGGGATTCAGGCATCAGACAGAGATTGCAGTCTGGGACTGTCTAAAATCTCCTACGCCTAGAGTCGAACTCCCGACTCTTCTAATATTCAAGCTGGCGTTCTCGTCTCTATCATTTTCGGATCGACATGAAGGACAACGCCAGCGTCTAATTGACAAATCTAGATTTTCTAGAATATGTCAC
>JAGKSW010000060.1 GCA_018993265.1 Nostoc sp. TH1S01 | reverse complement strand
TCTTATTTCTTCGCCTTTTTCTCAGGTTTCACTACTGCGGCCACTTTATGCTTTAAAAACGGCCACATTATCCTTTAAGTGACATTTTGCGGCAAGCTTATGCTTCCAGCTACGGCAAAGTTATGGGTAAAGTCACAATAATTTTAAAAAGAAAGAGACTCTGAAATTCAGAGTCTCTTTCTCATTTTTAACCGACAGCAAATTAAACTTTCATAAGATACTCAAAGTGAAAGTTTACTTTTTAGCCTCTTCGATGGGAACCCATTCTGTGTGGAAAGAACCAGGTTTGTCGAGACGCAGATAGGTGTGTGCGCCGAAGTAGTCGCGTTGTGCTTGAGTGAGGTTTTGGGGCAAGCGATCGCGGCGATAGCTGTCAAAATAATCTAAAGATGCGCTAAAAGCTGGGACAGGAATACCCAGTTGAGCAGCAGTAATGATAACTTCCCGCCAAGCTGCTTGTCTGTCAAGAATTGTTTGCTTAAATTCAGGAGCTAAGAGCAAGTTAGGCAATGCGGGATTTTCGGTAAAGGCCTTTTTAATCTTATTTAAGAAGCCAGCGCGAATAATACAGCCACCTTTCCAAATCCGAGCTAATTCGCCTAATTCCAAATTCCAGTTGAAGGTTTTGGAAGCGGTGGATAGCAATGCCATCCCTTGAGCGTAAGAACAAATCTTGGAGCAATATAACGCATCCCGGACTTTGTTAATAAACTCTTTGGTAGTACCGCTATATTTGCCGCTGGGGCCTGAGAGTTGTTTAGATGCAGCTATCCGCTCGTCTTTAATCGAAGAGATAATCCGAGCATTCACCGCTGCTGTAATGGTAGGAATAGAAACACCCAATTCCAAAGCAGTTTGTACAGTCCAACGACCAGTACCCTTTTGACCTGCTGCGTCCACAATCAAATCTACCAGAGGTAGGCTGGTTTCTGGGTCAATGTAAGGGAAGATATTAGCTGTAATCTCAATCAAAAATGAGTTGAGTTCGTCTGTAGTGTTCCATTCAGCAAACACTTCGTGAAGCTGATTGTGGTCAAGTCCACCAGCATTCTTTAGGAGGTCGTAGGCTTCAGCAATCAGCTGCATGTCACCGTACTCGATGCCGTTGTGTACCATCTTCACATAGTGACCGGAACCACCAGGGCCAACGTAGGTCACACAAGGCCCATCATCAACTTGGGCAGCAATTTTATTGAAAATTGGTGAGAGATACTCATAAGAACTTTGGGTACCACCAGGCATAAGTGAAGGGCCGTTTAATGCACCTTCTTCACCACCACTTACACCCATACCAATAAACCGCAGACCTAGAGGTTCTAATTCTTCGGTACGTCTTTGGGTATCTTCAAACCAAGAGTTGCCACCATCAATAATGATATCGCCTTCGTCGAGCAACGGTTTTAGCTGTTGAATAACCGCATCTACGGGTTTACCAGCTTGCACCATCACTAGAATCTTGCGGGGACGTTCTAGTGCTGCGACGAATTCTTCTAAAGTAAAGGCTGCTTTAACGTTCCGCCCAGGCGCACGTTCAGCCATGAAAGCATCGGTTTTTTCGCGGGAGCGGTTGTATACTGCAATTGGAAAACCATTACGTTCCACGTTGAGAGCGATATTCTCGCCCATAACGGCTAATCCAATCACACCAAAGCTTTGTAGTGTCATAACTAGTTTGGCTAACTCTTGCAGATTCTTTCATCTTTTAGGGTAATCCGAGAGTTTCTCTTATCCCCTAAAGAAGACATTAAGAGTTACCTTGATTAGTAAAAGCTCAGAACTAACATCACATATAACAAGTTTTAAATTGTATCTAATTCAACAATTGTGCTGCAAAATTTGCAAAATTGAAATAACTAGTTAAAGAGGCTAGAGACTAGGGGTTAGGGACTAGAGTAACTTCTGATTCTAGTCTCTAACCTCTAGCCCCTAGCCTCTAGTGAACAATTAAGGAGTAACCAAAAATGCTGGCATACGTCCTAGCTTTGGTAGTCGGTATTGGTAGTTTATTACTCTACATATCGGCGTTCTTTTTTCCCGAAATCCATCGCAAGAATGATTTTATTTGGAGTGGCATTGGGCTGTTTTACGCTTTAGTATTATGGGTATTTGCACCGCACATTGGTGGCGGATTATTACTAGGCCATGTGGCAAGTGTGGCTCTTTTAGTGTGGTTTGGTTGGCAAACTTTATCACTGCGTCGCCAAGTCACACCACAGTTACAACAAACGCCTGTACCTAGTTCGGAAGCTGTGAAAACTTCTCTTCAAGAACAGGTGACAAAGTTATCGCTTCAAGAACGCCTTGGCAAGTTACAACAAAGTTTGACTAGTACATTTAGCGGTGTGAAGGACAAAGTACAACCATCTGTCAGTAAAAATGTACCAGCAGAAAAACCTGCTGTTGAGATTATTGACAAAACTACACCCATACCAGAACCTGCTGCTGAAGAAGTACCTGCAACTACAGATACTGCACCTGTAACTGAAACTGTTCCAGAAGTAATTCCACCCCATCCTCCATCCCCGGAATTGGTGGAAGCTGCACAAGTACATCCAGAAGCAGAAAATAAAGAACCAATCCCTGTAGAAGAAATTGCGCCTGATGCGGTGCTTGCTCCCCCTGCGGAAACACCACCAGAACAAATTCCACCGAATAGTTAAGTTAGTTCAATTGTGTGAAACCCAACCTTAACCCAATATGATGTTGGGTTTCATTTTATCTCAATGTTAAAAGCAAGTATGTTTGCCAGCGATCGCCACACTATATACACTGCTGTTGCAAACCCTGTTGTTTTATGACATCAATAGCAATTGGGATCAGACTATTTAACTTTAATTACAATAACTTTTCGTAAAGATACGCAATTTTAGTATTATTATATACTATTTATCGTGGTTATTTTTTCTGTATATTCTTGACATCATTAATTATGGACTTAAATACAAGTAGCTGATAAACTGCTTTAATCAAGCTATTAAACATCAATTACTAAGTTTTATCGGGATAACGAAGATGATTTGGTGGAATATTCGCCGTATTGCGAGATTATAAAGTTAACAATTCACAGTCAAATCACTGTGGATGAATGAATTTTAACAAATTATTATTACTTAAAAATCGCGGGAGTAACACATAATGTCTGTAAATACACTGAAACGATGCTTAGTAGCTACAACAGTCGGTCTGACCATGAGTTGGCTGACAATAGGTGAGGCTTTTGCTTACACTTACACAAAAATCGCCGATACTAGCAATCCCAACTTTACTAGCTTCGGGCGTTACCCCATCATTAATAATGCTGGAAATGTTGTCTTTGCAGCTAACCTAGCTCCAGATGGGGGAGCAACTAGTATTGTCATCGGCAATGGTGGACAAACTACTACTATTGCTGCTGCTAATACTAGTAATGTTTTTAGCTTATTTGGCAATGTTCCTGTACTCAATGATTTAGGCACAGTTGCATTTCGGGCTAACTTAGATAGCATTGGTAGTAGTATTTTCACTATTAATAAAGGAACGGTGAATACTATTGCCAGCAGTAGTACTGCTACAGGTGCTTTTGACGAGCCAAAAATCAATAATGATAACGTTATTTTGTTTGCGGGTTCTTCAAATACTGGTCGTGCGGTGTTCCGTTCTAGTGGTGGAAAAACTACCACTATTGCTGACACCCAAGGAGAGATCAGCAACTTCTATGGATATACCATCAATGATGTAGGTACTGCCGCTTTTGTAACTAGGTTGGATGTTGGCGGTTATGCACTTTACCTCAATACCAATGGAGTTTCAAATCGATTAATTTACACAAAAGATCCTTATAGCCCATTTAGCTTTCTGTATACCCCGGCAATGAACAACCTTGGTACATTAGTATTTAAGGCGCTGCGGAAAATTGGTGGACAGGGAGTTTTTACCACTGATGGTCAAAGTACCGTGACTATTGCCGATAATGTTAGCTCTTTTAACTTTTTTGAAAACCCAGCTATCAACGATGCAGGTAAGGTTGTCTTTAAGGGTGTTTTGAAAAATGGTACTTTAGGTATCTATACTGGCGCAGACCCTGTAGCTGATAAAGTAGTTGCCGCAGGTGACAAACTGTTTGGTTCAACAGTTACAGACCTTTATGTTTCTAGCAAGAGCCTGAATAATAACAGTCAAGTTGTTTTTTATGCCAAACTTGCGGATGGCACTACTGGCATTTATCGTGCTGATCCTGACACCGGAGTTGTCGAAGCGCAGCCTTAAACAAGACTAAAAAAATCGTGCTAATCTGGCTCTGTCTTGGAGATTGTAGGAGCGATCGCAACTCTATATCTTCGCACTGTTTTAATTGTAGGGTAACTGCCTACTTTGTTTTTAATCAGACTCTGGCATGAAGATAAGATGAATAATTAAAGCGATCGCTCAAATTACCCAAACCTTTGATTTTTAAGTATTAGTGTTAGTTTTTTTAATTAAAACTAGCCTACGCTTATTTATGCTTTAACAATTTCTGATGCATAACTAGGTGATGCTGGCTCAAAATGTAACACCACAATTTGCTCTGGACGTAAACCAACAGATTCGTAAGTTTGACCATTGTGGTTACTAAACTCTACTTCAAACGCATCACCATCAGCTAATATTTCGACTATCGTACCAACTTGACCACGTAACAAATTATATTCAGGCAGGTCAATTGTCAGTGCTACTATATCTAGTAAATCCGGTATATTGTTACTCATTAGGTATAATCTCTAAATTTTCCAACTTAATATAGCAACTTGTTAACGTTGCAACATCAGAATTATTTTCTATAATCCAACTAGTAAACATAGTTGCGTTTATATTTTGCCTTTCTAAAGCACTGTCTACTGTGTAGCTTTGTCCAAATTCATATTGCTTAGTTAAACTTGCGCGTGTGAGCAAAAGAGGTAATTTTAGACTTCCTGGCATCTTCTATAATTGATAAAACCTGCACATATATTCTTAGGCATGAAGCTGTGACGGAAACTGGAAGTTACAAAGACACTGTAAATCTACCTAAAACTAATTTTGAGATGCGGGCTAACGCCATCAAGCGTGAACCGGAAATTCAAAAGTTTTGGGCAGATAATCAAATTTTTGAACGCCTGTCGCAAGAAAATCCAGGCGAATTATTTATACTGCACGATGGCCCTCCCTACGCAAATGGCTCTCTGCATATTGGTCATGCCTTAAATAAAATTCTCAAAGATATTATTAACCGCTACCAGTTGTTACAAGGGCGTAAGGTTCGTTATGTGCCTGGTTGGGACTGCCACGGCTTACCAATTGAACTGAAAGTTTTGCAAAATCTTAAGTCGGCAGAACGGCAGAGTTTAACGCCTTTGCAATTGCGGCAAAAAGCTAAGGAATTCGCTTTAGCAACGGTAGATGCTCAACGCCAAAGTTTTAAACGCTACGGTGTTTGGGGTGACTGGGATAACCCATATCTGACGCTGAAGCCGGAATATGAAGCGGCGCAGATTGGTGTATTTGGGCAGATGGTGTTAAAAGGATACATCTATCGCGGGTTAAAGCCGGTTCATTGGAGTCCGAGTTCTAAAACTGCTTTGGCTGAGGCGGAATTGGAATATCCAGAAGGTCATACTTCCCGGAGTATTTATGCTGCGTTCCCTGTGACTGGTTTGTCGGAGGCGGCGAAATCGATATTGGGAGAATATCAGTCAGAGTTGGGTGTGGCTGTGTGGACGACTACGCCTTGGACAATTCCCGGTAACTTGGCTGTGGCGGTGAATGGGGATTTGAATTACGCGGTGGTGGAAGTTTCTCGCAGAGACGCAGAGGCGCAGAGAGGCTTTAAGTATCTTATTGTGGCGGCGGATTTGGTAGAACGGTTAGCGGCGACTATCTCGGCTGAGTTGACTGTCAAAGCGACATTTAAAGGCAAGGAGTTAGAACATACTACTTACCGTCATCCTTTATATAACCGCGAAAGTCCGGTTGTAGTAGGTGGTGATTACATCACTACTGAGTCGGGTACTGGGTTGGTGCATACTGCCCCTGGTCATGGTCAAGAAGACTACATTGTAGGTCAGCGTTACGGTTTGCCTATCCTTGCGCCGGTGGATGATAACGGCAACTTTACCGAGGAGGCGGGACAGTTTGCTGGGTTGAATGTGTTGGGTGATGGGAATCAGGCGGTAATTGATGCGCTGACGGCGGCGGGTTCGCTGTTGAAGGAGGAACCTTATCAGCACAAATATCCTTATGACTGGCGGACGAAAAAACCAACAATTTTCCGGGCGACGGAACAGTGGTTTGCTTCGGTGCAAGGATTTAGGGATGAGGCACTAAAGGCGATCGCATCGGTAAAATGGATTCCAGCCCAAGGTGAAAATCGCATCACGCCAATGGTGGCGGAACGTTCTGACTGGTGTATTTCTCGTCAGCGTGCTTGGGGTGTGCCAATTCCAGTGTTCTACGATGAAGCCACAGGCGAACCACTATTAAATGAGGAAACTATCAACCACGTTCAAGCCATCATCGCCGAAAAAGGTTCTGATGCTTGGTGGGAATTGTCGGTAGAAGAATTGTTACCAGAGTCTTATCGCAATAACGGCAAGTCTTACCGCAGAGGTACAGACACAATGGACGTATGGTTTGATTCTGGTTCATCTTGGGCAGCTGTACTTAAGCAACGTCCAGAGTTACGCTATCCCGCCGATATCTATTTAGAAGGTTCCGACCAGCATCGCGGTTGGTTTCAGTCGAGTTTGCTAACCAGTGTGGCAGTAAATGGGATTGCACCTTATAAAACTGTGTTAACTCACGGCTTTGCTTTGGATGAGCAAGGGCGTAAGATGAGCAAGTCTGAAGGAAATGTGGTTGACCCCAATGCAATCATTGAAGGTGGGAAAAATCAAAAATCTGACCCAGCTTATGGTGCAGATGTACTGAGATTGTGGGTATCATCGGTAGACTATTCCGGTGATGTCCGCATTGGTAAAAATATCATCAAGCAGCTTAACGATGTGCGCGGTAAGATTCGCAATACAGCGCGGTTCTTGCTGGGTAGCTTGCATGATTTTGACCCAGAAAAAGATGCAGTACCTTTTGAGGATTTGCCGCAGTTAGATAAATATATGCTGCACCGCATCCGTGAGGTGTTTCAAGAAGTGACGGAAGCGTTTGAGAGTTTCCAATTCTTCCGCTTCTTCCAAACAGTGCAGAATTTCTGCGTTGTGGATTTATCCAACTTCTATTTAGATATCGCTAAAGATAGGCTATATATCAGTGCGCCGAATGCTTTCCGCCGTCGCAGTTGCCAAACAGTAATACACATCGCTTTAGAGAATTTAGCACGAGCGATCGCACCTGTTCTCTGCCATACTGCCGAAGATATCTGGCAATATCTCCCCTACAAAACACCCTACAAATCAGTATTTGAAGCTGGTTGGGTGAAACTAGAGGATAAATGGCATAATCCAGAGTTGGCGGAATCTTGGCAACAATTACGCCAGTTGCGTACTGATGTAAACAAGGTTTTAGAACAAGCTAGGATAGAAAAAATGATTGGCTCTTCCCTAGAAGCTAAAGCTTTGATTTACGTCAAGGATGAAAAATCTCGCACCACCATTGCAACTTTAAATCCTGTTAGCGGTAACGGTATCGATGAACTGCGCTATTTATTCCTCACTTCTCAGGTAGAGTTATTAGATTCGCCTGAGAAATTGCAAGATGTGAAATATAACTTGCAGTCTGATAGTTGGGGAATTGGGGTAGTGAATGCAGATGGGGAAAAATGCGATCGCTGCTGGAATTACTCAACCCATGTGGGAGAATCACAAGAGCATCCCTTATTGTGCGAAAGGTGCATTCCTGCCTTAGCTGGTGAGTTTTAAAACAGGTTTAACATGAATGTAGAGACGTTTGATCAAACGTCTCTACATTTATTTAACGTGATGTGCGACTTATTCTTTAAACCCCTCTCCAAACCTCTCCCCGAAGCGGAGAGAGGCTTTGAATTTTGCTCCCCTTCCCTCGTAGGGAAGGGGTTGGGGATTAGGTTTGAGAAAAAGTTGCACATGGCGTTTTATTTAGGAATTTATATTTTCCAAGATGATGAACACCCAATCACCTGTAACCACAGACTTCTTAGGAATGGTGCTGAAAATGCAAGCAAACATCATCGTGAGTGACGAGCAACTTTTTGATTTCTGTCAAGTAAATCGTGATTTTCGCATTGAACGTAATCACCAGGGAGAATTATTAATTATGCCCCCCACAGGCGCAGAAACAGATGAACGCAATTTTAATTTAATTGTCCAGTTAGGTATTTGGACAAAGCAAGATGGTACGGGTGTAGGTTTTGGTTCTAGCGGTGGTTTTACCTTACCTAATGGTGCAGTGCGTTCTCCTGATACAGCCTGGATAAAAAAAGCCCGATGGGAAGCAATACCTTTAGAACAAAGAAAGAAGTTTGCGCCTATTTGTCCTGAATTTGTAGTGGAATTGCGTTCAGAGACAGATAATCTGAAAACATTACAAGAAAAAATGGCAGAATATATAGCTAATGGTACAGAATTAAGTTGGTTAATAGATAGAAAACAACACAAAGTATTTATTTATCGTCCTGAAAAAGCTGTAGAAGAATTAGATAACCCTTCGACATTAAGCGGTGAAAATCTATTACTAGAATTTGTTTTAGATTTAAGTCAAATTTGGTAAGCGGATAATATTATAAAGAAGATTAATAAATCCTTTATTCATTATTTTAATGGTGTTTTAAAAATGATATACCTACAGCAGTTTCGATATTCGTGAAATACTGTAGAGACGTTACATGTAAGGGGAGCATCTCACTTTTTGAAGAAAAGTCAAACAGACAATAATCCATTGAGGTAGGCACAACGATGGGCAAGGACTTGAGGCACATTTTCCTGTTTCCATTGCGCTCCAGATATCTTAGTTCGACGGTCAACCCGTTTAACAGCAGATTCAACCGACCCAGACCCAATTGAACAAATCTGTTCAGCTTGATGGTACTGATAATTGATAATGCGATCGCGATGCTTATCAAGGTAACGGCAAAAATTCTGGGCGTGTTTACCTTTGCAATGAGCAAATAAGGCTTTAGTCTCCTCAACTTGACCCTTCCAGAGAAAAGCTCGCGCTTGTTTCAAGCGTTTGAGCGAACCCCCAGCTTTGTGGAGGTTCTCGATTAAATGGAACCAATCAAGTACTTCTCGACGCTGTGTATTCGGGGCTAGTTGTTCAACGATATTCCAAATGCCGTCGTGTCCATCACCGATACAAGTGAGAGTACTAGCTAATGGTTGCTCATTTACCCAATTAACCACAACCTGATTATCTTGAAATGAAGTTCCCACCATCCCTAGATGATGTAAGCTGATCGCTTTATAGCCCAGCCAGGAACATATTTCACCTTGAGGAGTTCGCACACGGATGTTTCCGCCATCAACACTTAATTCTTCTACTGTCTGTTGTTGTGTTGGCAATTCAAAGTTCTGGCGATGGACTAATCGTTGTTGACTGCTGCGCGAAACTTTTATACCTGTAAAGTACTCGATATCTGATGCTGCACTTTCATAGCTGACATTCGCACTTACCCGTAAACAGCAAGTTTCTAGATATGGACTTAATTGACTACTCGGTTCAACTTCTAACTCTATCGCTTGTTTGCTGGTTATGGGTAACTCTCCCAAGATGCTTTTTAGTCTCCGTTGGTATCCTGCTGTTGTTCCTGTAATCGTTTCGATAAAAAAACCCCTACTTTTGGCATGACATGCTTCTGCATTTGACTTCGCACTGCTTGTTCAATCCCCGCAAGACTTGTTAGCTTTTCTGGTGCTGTATCTTCGTATAATATTTTCGCGATCGCCTGAATGTGTTCTTGAAGGGCTTGCTCTTGCTCTGGAGTCATAGCTTGGTCAATACTCTCGTCTGTTACCTATCTTCCTTGATTCTTTCCCTGTTTGCAAAAAACTGGGATGCTCCCCATGTAAGAGGATGTCTGAAAAGTATTAAATATTGCACTTGATCCCCCCTAGCCCCCCTTAAAAAGGGGGGAACTAGAGTTAAAGTCCCCCTTTTTAAGGGGGATTTAGGGGGATCTACAAGTCTTAAATACAACACCAAAAAGTTTTCAGACATCCTCTAACGTCTCTACATGGTTTTAGGTTTTACTCTTGTACCTCATGTACCCAAAATATGCTGTAAATATGGATAATGTTCTGTATTTAGGTATTTTTCAAAAACTGATTTCCCCAGCATAAATTTCTCCCCTCTCCGACGCGGAGAGGGGTTGGGGGAGAGGTCAAAAAAGACTTATAAAACTCAAGTTAAAATACATCATCAGGAGGATGCCAACCACTAATTGTCCAACGTCGTCGGGCAACAACTATAACTGGATTATTCATTCGTAAACAAACAATTGTAGCCCTACCAATAGTAGTTAAACCTTCAACTTTTGTAGCATTATAATTCCAAGTAAAATGTTCAGACCATTTTTGTTGACGTGGATTAAATAGAGGCGTTGTTTCTCCACTCAAAGGATCTATGGCTTCTGTTGCATCAGCTTTAAATTCATTGCAAGAACGACAAGCCAAACAAAAATTATTCAAGGTAGTTTCACCACCTTTTGAACGGGGTTGAATATGATCGTAACTCATGGGAATACCGCTATTAGCTTCAGTAGTTAAGCAATAACAACAACGCCCTTTATCAATAACAGCTATTTGAGTTTTTAAACTTTCAGGAATGTATTTAGACACAATATCTTACAAATTTGGCACATGATGTCCCCGCCAACGGAGTAAAACAGCAGCTTGAGCTTTACAAAGCATAAAAAGGTCAGTTTCGTGGCGCAGTTTTATGAGTTCTAATTTTTCTGTATCTGTTATGTTACCACTAGAATTACGCTCTAATAGCCAGTCATATCGCTCCATTTGCTCTGCTGTTTTGCAACTGCGAAGAATTTGCCACAAACTATTGTCATCTAGTTTATCTAAAGCTGCGATATCAGCTTGAAATTCTTCTGGTACATCGTCCCATGCTGGTGGACTTCCTACCTGTAAAGCATGAACTATTACCTCTTCAATGGGACGACGTTGAGCCTGGGCAGTGTTGACTAAACGTTGATAAAGTATTTGTGGAATTTGCAGCGTAATTGTTTCTGTGACCATTGCTCAATTTCCAACCCATACCTTGATGAAACTATCTTGATTTTAGTTTAGGTGCGATCGCTGCTGGAAGCTTTTAGGGATTAGAGGCTGGGGGCTAGGGACTAGAAACTAGTTGCATAGATTTAACCTCTAACCTCTAGCCTCTAGCCCCTACAGTTTCTGCAACAACTCTTGAGTTAACTGCAAAAATGCTTTAGAACCAGCAGATTGAGGTGCATTCAAAACAGCCGGCATAAAACTATCAACAGCTTTAGCCACATTAATATCAACTGGGATTTGTGCCTTACAAATTTGTTCTACACCAAAATCTTCCACAACGCGGTGCATAACTTGTTTGTAATATCTGCCAGTAAGCAAATTAGTATTGCACATACTAAAAACAATTCCCAACATTTTGATATTTATTTTTGCTTCTTGTTCGTGACTATCTTTTAACTGGCCGATGCGTCTTTCTAAAAGTTGAATTCCCACTACAGATAAAGGTTCTGGCTTGGCGGGTAGAATGTAAAAATCACTAGCAGCTAAAGCACTGCGAGTTAGCAAATTATAACCAGGAGCGCAATCTAAAAGAATAAAATCATATTGATCACGTACGGGTTTTAAAATGTTATTTAACAAAACTCTTTCAAACCGATTCCAAACAGTTTCAAAGTTTTGTTCACCAAAAGCAACTGTTTGTTTGTGCAGCATTTCTGACACAACAAACTCATCATATAAATCGATATCCCCTGGTAATAAATTAAGTTCGGGGAGTCCACAGACTTGGGTTTGAATAATATCGTTAATTGTTACCTTACTATTGGGATCTGGATTGATAACATCATCGATTAAATATCTAAACGTCAGTCTTTGTTTGCGACGCTTGGCAAACTCTAAAGGCGACATCAGACTGAGTGTGGCGCTGATTTGAGTATCTAAATCTAAGACAAGCACGCGCTTACCATGATTTTTCGCCAAACAAGTTGCTAAATTGACGGTGAGAGTAGTTTTCCCAACACCGCCTTTCATATTTGCAGTAGCAATTACATATCCCATTGGTTAATTCCTCTGACGACGCATTCCCATCTAGGTAGCGTACACCCATCCTGAACCACTAAAACTTTCGTTAAATTTAATATTTGTGAAAAATCAAAAATTAAGGCTGTCAGATTATAGCAGTCTTGAATCATTCCCAAACAAAGAGATCCCTGACTTATTGAAGAAGTCGGGGATCTGAGCCTTTCCACAATTACTCTGTTCACAATGATATTTCTTTTTTTTACAAATACTTAAAAATTATTTATACACCGCTTTTATCAGTAATTTTGTGGCAGAATCAAACAGATATAAGCATGATGCAATAAATTAAATTCTATCGAGGTAAATAATTTGGCTTTCAATCCTGAGTTGTGCCGTAATGAAAGCGAAGTTGAAAGCAAACTCATCGTTCAATATTTGCTACCACAGCTTGGATATACACCAGATACTTGGCATCAAGAAGTTGCTGTTGGTAGCATCCGCTTAGATTTTCTAGCATTTGCGGCACAAGTCTTACCTTTTGTCATTGATGCTAACTCTCCATTGAGTGTGGTGATGGAAGCAAAGCATCCTAAACAGAACTTAAATAATCACTTTCTTAGGATTAGGCATTATTTAACCAGCTTAAATGTGAGATATGGATTATTAACTAACGGCAAAGAAATTAAAATTTATGAAAAATTAGGCAATGATGTTAATTTGGTTTTTTCTTGTTCCGGGAAGGATGTAGAGACAAAACTAGAAGAAATTAAAGCTTTGATTGGTAGAGATAGTTTGAAGAATAATGAACCTCTGGAGAAAATAAAACCTTCAGTAATTCCAAATAGTTATCAAGTTGAAATCAAGGAGCAATATTCAATGAAAATCATTGCTGTCTACCATAATAAAGGCGGAGTAGGAAAAACTACCACTGTAGTGAATCTAGCTGCTGCTATTAGAAAGAAAGGCAAAAGAGTTTTAGTAATTGACTTAGATAGTCAGGCGAATACTACCTTTGCTACTGGTTTAGTTAAATTTGATGATGAAGAATTCGATGATATTAAAGATTCTAATATTTTTCATGTATTATCATCAGAAGATTTTTATCCCATTTCAGAAGTTGCTAGAAAATCTAATTTTAGTAATCCAGAAATTTATGTCGTTCCTGCACATATAGATTTGATTAGACAAGAATCAGAACTAAATGCACTTGATTACAGCCGACTGATACTAATTGAGAAACTAGAAGAAGTTAAAAATGAATATGATATCGTACTCATTGACACTCCACCTTCTTTAAACTTGTATGCCAAAATTGCCTTGATAGCCGCAGATTATCTTATTATTCCATCTGATTTAAAACCATTTGCTAATCAAGGACTAACTAATGTTAAAGAATTTATCAAAACTATTAATGCGTTTAGAAAACAGATTAGGAAATCGACAATTGAAGTTATAGGTGTTTTACCTTGTAAAATATCAACAAATGCTAGGTTTGTGCAATCAACCTTAAAGAATCGCATAGAAAAAATTTCTAGCAGATATGGTGTTGATGTAATGGATACTGTGATTTACGAAAGAGATGATTTGGCTAAGTGTGCAGAGAAAATTCAAATTATTGGAGATATGGAGATAGCTGATCCTATCTCAGTGCTAGATTTTAAACCTGATTCAACATCAGCGCAGGAATTTCAGCTACTAGCTATAGAAGTATTACAAAAAATCAGGATGGCTTAATGAAATTATCCACATCACTTGTTGCTATCAAAAAAATTACTTCTAATACTCCCCGCTCTCTTTTTGTAGAGGATGATTTAGAAAAGGCTGCTCAGTTGATTTTAGATTCTGAAGGAGTCATTAACCCTATCGTAGTTCGCAGAAATGGTTTGCAATCTTATGAAGTTGTAGATGGAGATTTTGAGTATTATGCTGCGGCTAGAGCTAGAGAAATAGATCCACGTAAAGGTGAGATGATTGGCGTATTTATTATTGAGCCTGAAAATGAGGAAAATTTAACTAAGCAAGTTGAATTATTTAGAAAGCAAAAAGATGAGGCTTCAGAAAAGATAAATTTAACTTCAGAAGATTTAGAGAAATTTTTAAACAATTTAGAATCTCGCTTAGATAAGCTTGCTAAACAATTACTAGAGGAGTCAACAACCAAAGTAAAGTTAGAAAATGAAAACAAAGAGCTTAGAAAGAAGCTAAATGATAAGGTTGAACCTTTAGAGTTTTTTAAAAAATTAAGTGTAGATAAAATTGCTGCTAAACTACGGAATACTGGATTGCAACCAAAAAGAGCTAATCGGATCGCAGCATTAGTAATAGATGAACGCGAAAAAAAGCAGTTTCAATCATTACAAGATGTAATAGAGAGAGTTAAAATTCCTCATGGAAAAAAAATGCAGAAAGGTATAGGTGAGAAAAAAATGCTTGAGATCATAGAAAATTTATACTTAGATGATTAGTTTACTGAATGAATACTACAAAATTGTAGTAACTAAGAAGTGCAATATAAATTTTATAAATGTTACTATGAAACCCAATTTTTCAGCTTTAGTCCATGTGCTGAGAAAACTCACCAAAGTATCTTTTCAACCGATTTTTAATTTCATCTTGGTCACTACTTTTGGCCAGTCTAACAACAAATTCAATAAGTTGACCAGGTTCATCGCTTTTACCATTTTTGAACTCGAAACATTCGCTCACCTGTTTAGCCAATGTTTTACGATTGAAATACTTTAGTAAATCTTTGTAATTTTTCGTTTCGATTATTTTTTCAAAAATGATCTTGCTAGAGTTATAAATGTCAGATATATTAATACCTTTAACAAGATTATCCAAAGCTTTTTGAAGTTTTATCTCCTCTTTGGATTTGCCGTCAGCTTCTTGAAGTTTTATCTCCTCTTTAGATTTGTCGTCAGCTTCTTGAAGTTTAGATTTGTCGCCAAATAGATTTAATCTAAATTTGATTTCATTAACAGTTCTTAGTGATATTTGCGTTTCTATTTCTGATTTAAGTTGTTTGAAAACCAAATCAGAAACTTTTTTAAAATCATCGTCGGGATTTCTTGCAAGTCTTTGGCTAACAAGGTCTAAAATTTCAGGAGTCAAAAACAAGTTTTCTACTTCAGCGACTTCTAGAACGTAAATGCCATCGTTCAAAAGTTGTCTAATTTCATTTTCAACTCTTCGGTCTCTATCAATAATGCCATAAATCTCCAAATGATGGAGTTGATTACTAGCTCTAAGAGCTTTAACAGATTGGATAACTTGTGTACAACTACCCAGTGGAATTACAAGAAAATTACTAAGTAGTGATCTGTAAAAGGTTGCATCAAATTTGCCATTTTCGCCTTCAACGAAAACGACATTCTTTCTACTACCAAGGATTTGGATAACTAATTCTTCTGGTAAACCATCTACCTTTTCAATCCGTTGCCAATCCCAATTATTACCATCATATGACTTTAGCCATATTTTTCCTGCACTTTCTTGTGCTGTGGCAAAATCTATGTCATGAGTAAGATATACAAAAAGACAGTCTGGGCGTAATTTTTCAATTTCAGCCCACAAAGGAGCTTGAATAGATTTGTGTAAATGAATCTCTGGCTCGTCAATAATAATAATACCATTTTCAGGTGCTGCAAGACATTGGCCAATTAGGTAGAATATAACCCTTTCTCCGTCACTCATTTCAGAAGAGTTATACCTGTCGTCTAAGGAGTCTCGAACTTTAGTTTTTATCTCTAAACCACTAATAATTAATTCTCGATGAGGAAGAATTTTCTCCCATACCTTTTTTACCTGATCGAGTTTAGTTGTAGGAGGTTCTATACGTTCTTTACTTGCTTTTGCTGCGTTCCGGTATTCTGCATTGTTCTCCGTTTCTTCAGAAAACAGATAACTCATTAATTTGTCAAAATCGTTCAGTAACGCAATAGCTGGTTTGTTCTGCCATCGCTGACTATTTTTATGAGATTTGTAATTTTGACTAAAATTATCATCATTAACACCCGCATATCCACAAAGCAAAGCAAGCTTTGCTTGGTTGATAGATATAGGTATTGTTGTGTCTGGCATTGATAATGACTTTTGTGCTGAAATACGATGTACCTTTTCTGGATGTTCTGAGTCAATCCAAACGCCTAATCGAGTTTTTCCTGAGCCATTAGCACCGATAAATAACAAACTACTATTAGTTGATAACTCTTCTTTTCCACCTGTTCTGGTAGGTAACTCTAATTTAAATTTTCCTTCCATAAATATATTAAAGAGTTCAAAATGATGTAATAGATATTTATTAGTAGATTATAATCCCCACCTAAGTGTAACCCTAGATGGGGTGTTACATTTAATGCACCAATTCAATAGCCCGCTTCGTCAACGCTTCAGCAGTCAAACCATTAAACGCCATCAACTCACCAGCACTGGCTGTAGTTTCACCACGTTTCCAGGCAAAAGTATCGCGCTTGCTGTTGCTTCTTAACATAATTGGTTCTAGCATTGCCGCAGCGCCACCAGTCACACCAATTAGTGCATCACCACCAAATAATTCAGCGAATTTCGCATCATCAATAAAACCACCATCGGGTTCAGAACAAGTATCCCAAGCAACATCACTAGGACGATATAAACGGCGAGGGTTAATGATAGAAACTATCTTCACCCCGATACCTTCTGTTTCTAAAAATGCTGCGGCTTCAAATACAGGAATTAATGTCATATCGCCAATAACAGCAAATACAACTTGCTTATCACCAGCAATTTCATGCAATAATATTGCACCATCTTCTAAGCCTTGTTGGGTTTGTTTTAATGTTGTGCGAATTGGCAATGGTGACTTACTAGCAGTAATGACAATTCCTTTATTTCTTGTTTGTAATGCCCAGTCATAACAAGCTTGAATACTATTAGCATCGGATGGGAATACAGGAAAGACATTTCCATTCCGCATCATCGATGCAAAGTAAGCTTCAATTTCAGGACGTTGGTGTGTCCAACCATTACGACCTTGTTCTAATGCGCCAGCAGTAAATAATGTAATTGTTGAGGGTGTTTGACGGCGTAATTCTGCCATTGCTTGGGTGACTGTTTGCCAAATTGGTAAACCATTGATGGCAAAAGATTCATAAGAACACCACAAACTTCTTGCACCCATGAGTGATAAACCAACAGCTAAACCTGCACAAGCATCTTCACTTAATGGTTCATAAACTTGACCGTTTGGTGCTTGGTTATATAAATCGTCGGTTGTGGGGTGAATAATCTTTAATGCTTGGTTGATGTTGCCAATTCCTGATGCTTCGTTACCGTCGGCGTTGGTGACGAGGAAATTTTGGTCTTTTTGTCCAACTACACCCACCAGTCGTCCCATTGCGGTGGTTGAAACTTTGGGTTCGCCGCCTACTGCATATTCTTCTAAAGGTAATTTACCTAAATCTGGTAATTCTAATTCAAATTCTGTGACGACAGTTTTGGCAGCCGGGCCACCACCAGCGCGTTCGGCGTTGGTTCTGACTGTTTGCCAAGCTTCGGGTGATAAGGCGCGTGCTTGCAATGCGCTGACAATGTGTGGTGCATCTAAGGTGTCTTTGGGATACAAGTTATGAGATTTCGCACCTCTGGCGTGAACGCCTGCGCCTTTGAGTTGTTTGATAATGAAGACGGTGAGTTTACCGCTAAGGGCGGAACGGGCGGCTTTATCAACAGCTACTAATACAGCTTGGGTAAAGGCGAGGCGTTTCTCAAAGGAAAAGGCGGTACTATCAACGTAGTCTCCTGGTTGATTTTGGTCGTCAAATTCTTTGGCATCGACGAGAATGACTTCCTCAAAACCGTTACCTTGCCAGTAAGCTTTCATCTCATCATTGGTTTTTAGGGAAACCATACTGTGATGTTCTTGGCTGTATCCATTCCATACCAGCACAGGTAAGAAGTTGGTGACGCTGGGATAGGCGGTGTTGAAGTGTGCCATTGAACTCATAATGTATGGTTCGCCTAGTCCACCGTCGCCAAGGGTGAAGGGGAAAAGTTTGTCTCTGTGCAGAAGTGCAGCCGCCATTGCAAAGTGTTGCCCTTGTCCCAAAGGCCCGGCGGGTGCGAGAATGCCAGGAATGTAACCGGAGAGGTGTCCTAAAAGTCCGTGCTTTTCGCGGAAGCGATCGCGCAATTGTTGTACTGTAAAAATGCCCATGTCTTCTAAGGAACGATCCAAAAACATGGCACTATAAAATCCAGGGGCGTGGTGTCCGACTTCGGTAATAATATTTTTGTAGCCCAGCATGACTAATGCTGCATACGCTTCCGCTTGGCTGGCAAACCCGCCTGGGTGTCCTGATGCTTTACTACCAGTGATTTGCAATGTCAGGTAACGCAAGGCATCAGCAGCAAGTAAAGTTTGATATACGGCTGTGGTATCTGTAGGAGATGCGATCGCTACTTTATCTGAATCTATCGCAGGTGTAGCACCATAAGTGGCAAAATCTGGTAACGCCTCGCCAAAATATTGAATTCCTTCGCAAAATTCAGGCAGCGCGGAAGATGCCTTTGGTGTAATTGCTGTCATGCTGAGTACCTTATAAGGATGAAGGGAAACTGTAGATGCCCGTTGAATTTAACAAAAATTTTACATCTTTGGGGTTGTCACAGTTGATTGCATTTTCACAACCAAAGGATAAGCAGTTTAAATGATTGCTACAGAAAAACTTATATGGGGTAGGGAACAGGGAACAGAAAGTGTGCTGAGTTTGTTTCAACAATCAACAATCAAGTAGGAGTCTGATATTTAATGCTTAGAGGTTGTTTTAAAAGTCTAATTTATTACTTTTCTTGGCGATTAGAAATCGCGGCTACACAGACAAAACCCACCTGCGTGGGTTCAAAACCATTGATTTTTCATTAGTCCGCGCAGGCGGACTTTGTTTGTGTAGTAGCGAATTATATTCGCCCAAAACTTTTAAAACATCCTCTTAGTGGAATTAATGAATTAATATTTACTTGCCTAATTTCAATCTCATTATTCTCAAGATTTCTCTGTTCCCTGGTGCCTATTCCCTTTTCATCTATACTCCCACCTGCATATATCATCTTATAGATCCATTTTGAGGTATGTAAAGTCTAAAGTAACCATTATGGGACGCTATGAGATAAAAATTCATGCCAGAAGAACGCAGGTTGGAAGAACAATTAATCTCACAGGAAGCCGAACGTCGGCTATCCAACCAACTGGATGAAGCTGAACAAATTGATGTAGATGTGCAGACTGATTTGTTCAAAATAGTTCAAGGACAAGCAGATGGTGTTTCCCTGAGTGGGAAAGGATTAGTTTTTAAAGAAAATATCCGGGTTCAAGACATCAAACTGCAAACAGATAGTATTGCTGTAAATCCTTTAAGTGCAATTTTTGGACAGATTGAATTCAATGCACCAGTAAATGCGATCGCCCGGATTGTCATGACAGAATCGGATATTAATCAAGCATTAAATTCAGAATTTGTGCAAAATTCAGCCAAAAATTATGATTTGAATGTCGAAGGCGAAATTGTCAGTTTTGAAATGCAAAATATGCAATTATCTTTCCCTGGCAATAACAAAATTCAATTCCAAGGATTAATAGCAATTAAAGAGAAAGGTAAAAGTCGTCCACTTGGTTTTACAGCCAGATTCCAACCCCAAACTTACGCTAATTCTATCATTTTAGAAAGCTTTGATTGTCATCATGGTGAAGGGGTGACTTTAGAACTAGTTTTAGCACTGATACAGAAAGTTAAAGAACTAGTTAATCTCCCAGATTTTACTTGGGAAGGCACGAAAGTTAAAATTATCAATCTGGAGGTCAAACAGCATAATTTGATACTATTACTTGAGACTCAAATGCGACATATACCTCCTTCAATCTCAGAAATTTCTAATTAGGAAAATTATCCTATTATTAATTGATTGAACCAAATAAACTCAAGGTTGTAATTTCTGTTGACACTTTGTAATATTAACAAGCCACTCTATTCTAAACTACAAATATGCAAGAGTATGATGTTGTAATTATCGGTGCAGGACATAACGGACTAGTTTGTGCAGCATATTTGCTCAAAGCTGGTTATAGTGTCCTACTTTTAGAAAAACGTTCTGTCCCTGGTGGTGCAGCAACAACTGAAGAATGTTTACCTAAAGAAGCCCCCGGATTTAAATTTAATTTGTGTGCGATTGACCATGAATTTATTCACTTGGGGCCAGTAGTTGAAGAATTAGAACTGAAAAAATATGGCTTAGAATATTTGGAATGTGATCCAGTAGTTTTCTGTCCTCATCCAGATGGCAAGTATTTCTTAGCACATAAATCATTAGAAAAAACTTGTGCCGAAATCGCCCGTTATAGTGAACGTGATGCTAAAAAATATGCCGAATTTACTGAATATTGGCAACGGGCAATTGGCGCAATGATTCCGATGTTTAATGCACCGCCAAAGTCAATTATCGATATTGCGGGTAACTACGACATTACAAAAATCAAAGATTTATTTTCAGTCATTGGTTCACCAAATAAAACCCTCGATTTTATTCGCAACATGATGACCAGTGCTGAAGATTTACTCAATGAGTGGTTTGATTCAGAATTTTTAAAAGCACCACTAGCCAGATTAGCATCTGAATTAGGTGCGCCTCCATCACAAAAAACTATTGCGATCGGTGCAATTATGATGGCAATGCGTCATAATCCTGGTATGGCTAGACCACGTGGTGGAACGGGTGCATTAGTCAAAGCTTTAGTCAATTTAGTTACTAGTAAAGGCGCTACCATTCTCACAGATCAGCACGTCGAAAAAGTTTTAATTGATAATGGTAAAGCTGTTGGTGTGCGCGTTGCAGATGGCACAGAATATCGGGCGAAACATGGTGTAATTTCTAATATTGATGCCAAGCGGTTGTTTTTGCAAATGACCGATAAAAGCGATATTGACTCAGCCGATCCTGATTTGTGGGAAAGATTAGAACGCCGCATTGTTAACAACAACGAAACCATTCTGAAAATAGATTTAGCTTTAAATGAACCTCTGCGCTTTCCTTTCCACGCGCACAAAGATGAGTATCTGGTTGGTTCTATCTTAATTGCAGATTCAGTTGCTCATGTGGAACAGGCTCATAGTAAGTGTACCTTGGGCGAAATCCCAGATTCTGATCCATCAATGTATGTAGTCATGCCCAGTTACCTTGACCCCACCTTAGCACCAGCAGGGAAACATACTGTTTGGATTGAATTTTTTGCACCCTATCAAATTGCTGGTGCAGAAGGTACAGGCTTAAAAGGTACTGGTTGGACTGATGAATTGAAAAATCAAGTTGCAGACAAAGTAGTTGACAAGTTAGCTACTTATGCTCCTAATGTCAAAACAGCGACTATTGCTCGACGGGTGGAAAGTCCCGCAGAATTGGGAGAAAGATTAGGCGCATACAAAGGAAATTATTATCATATTGATATGACTTTAGATCAGATGGTCTTTTTCCGCCCCTTACCAGAAATCGCCAACTATAAAACCCCAATTGACAATTTATTCTTAACTGGTGCGGGTACTCATCCAGGTGGTTCAATTTCGGGAATGCCAGGACGCAATTGTGCGCGGGTATTTTTACAATCGAAGCACCCAATTACTCAGACACTAAAGGATGCTAGAGATTCGATTAAATCAACTGTTGGGTCTGTGTTTGGGATTATTTAGAAACAGTTTTGCACAAAAATGTAAAAGCGATCGCTCTTATATTGCTATTACATTTCAGTCACAAAATAAAAACCCCACTAAAATTTGTGGGGTTGTTTTGTGAATTACGGTGACTCTAATTATCTAAAACACATAAACTTCGTTCAGTTCAGGCTACATTAGCTTGCACAAACTAAACATTTGCTAGGCGTTGTTCCAACTCTTCAATGCGTTGAGCCATTAAGCTGAGTACTTCTTGTCCATCTTCTACATTATTAGATTCGCCTGGTTGAGATGTCACAACAGGCGGACGCATAATAGATGGTAATCTAACTAAGCTACCACCGCTAGCAGTGGGCAGAGAGTAGGCAATTTGATCAAAGTCAGGAACGGAATCATCGATATTTTTAGGTAGGAAAGTTCCTCGGTGTTCTGGAGTAACTAGCAGTTCATAACTTGGCCCGGCGATCGCAGCTCTAGAGATGCTCACATACCCACGAATCTCTAAGTTTTTGGCTCCTGTAAATAGGTCTACATTTTGTAGATCAGGTAATAAAGTAATTAGTGCTGTATCGTGAGCAGGAATACCGACATTGAAAGTAAATTTTTTAGGATTACCCGGAACTGGAATTAACTCAGAAAATTCATTGTTACCTAAAACATCACGGATTGTGACTGTATCTACTAAATTTAATTCAGGTGTTGTTGCTGTAAATTCCAGTCTCAAGCGTGCGGCCGCATCAGTAGTGTTAGCAATAGTTAAAAAATAACCTTGCACAACTCGGCGAGCAACTTTTCCTAGCTTTTGAACAACATCGGGTGGTAAATTACCTAAATTATCTGTAGGAGCAATTGGATTAACAAGTAATTCAAATGTTGAAACTAATGGCATAATTAATTCTCCATGAAATATAGTTTATGTCTCTAAAATTATGATAATTATTGCCAGATTTATAAATGGCAAAATCACAAAATTAGATTGGAATTGCAGACTGATAAATGTTTTTTTGTCCGCTAATTATTCCACAGACTTAAGTCTTGGATTTACGCAAAACTTCTGACTCTTTAATATTTCTTTACAA
Organism: Nostoc sp. TH1S01; assembly: GCA_018993265.1. Lineage (GTDB taxonomy): Bacteria > Cyanobacteriota > Cyanobacteriia > Cyanobacteriales > Nostocaceae > Nostoc_B. The sequence goes on along the minus strand of JAGKSW010000060.1, from coordinate 20,540 downwards.
TTGTCCTGACTGAGGTATATCCAAAAAATTGATTAAACTCTTGTGGGGTAAGCCTTCTCGGCACTATGAATCTAGGCGATAAATCCAGGACAAACACGTATAGCCATCCGGAAGGACTGACTAACAGCTCTATTCCCGGCTTCTGTTATGAAATAATTAGGGCTTGCTATTTTACGAAAAATTCTACTGGCAAAAAATTTAGCCCAGACGTTTGTATGGTCTGGGCTATATGCAGAGGCCTAAATTAATTCTGTTGTCAATATTGTGATTACTGCTTACACAAAACCTGACGCATTTTACGCATATTTGCAGGTAGTTCAAAATTCATAGCTTGCTGAATAAAAATTGAAGGAATGGGAATATTTGGTGTAGCTTGCACGTTATAAGCCAGCAAAGTGCCGTTACCAAAATCTTTTAAATCTACGCAGGCGCTAAAGTCTTCAAAAGTGCCTTTTTCCATACGGAAGTGGATTTGTTGTCCAATTACTTCCGCAACGCTGAGATAAATTTCAACTTGGGCTGTGAAAAATAAAAAGGCTTTTTGTGCTGCTTGATACAGGCGTTTAACTTCGCCTCTGTGCAGAACTTCGCTTCTGGTGATATCAGGAAAATATTGTACCCAACGAGGATAGTCTGTGAGCTGCTGCCATACCTGCGATCGCATCATTGGTAAATACATCCATGCAGTAACTGCACCACCCCACGCCGTATACGATCGCGTTTCGACCAAAATTTCGCCCTGCATTAATAATCTTCGCTTGTCATCGCTCCAAGGCATATCTAAACCTGCAATAATTGGGTCGGAAATATGAGACGCAGCCATACTAATTCACTCACTCCTCACTTTGCCACACTTCCAGAGTTGACGCTAATCATAAGCCTAATAAACTTTAGATTCACTCAATCAAATTTTAGTTTCACCTCTCAAGCGCAATTTTCCGGAAGTGAATATCATCTCAGATCATTTTTATGTGAAATCACTTATAAAATCGTATTGATGATTACATTTAATCAAATCTAAGCTTAAGCCGTTTTCACAATATAACTACTTCTAAAATATATAGGACTCATATTTGATTTCTGAGAAAATACAGTACACCAAAAAAATTCTCTTTCCCACTCCCGATTCTCAGTCTATACAAATAATTTCCAAAATCAAACCGGATTACTATAGAAGTGTAATAAATTTTGAATCAAAGGCACATTTCATGAGTCAATCTTCATTAAATCGTTTGCTAACCCAGGCTTTTGGGATTCTACTCGGTATTGGCATCGCCATTTGGATTCTCAGGGGTTTTGGGATTCTCACATTTTTACCAGGAGGAATTATCTGGCTATTTATCTTCGGTGCGATCGCTGTGGCAATTATTAATTTTGCTCAAAGAACATGGTGGCGTTTTTAATCGATAAATCATTACCAAACTGTGTGATTTTACTTAAATTAAATTATTGAATTTGGCTGAAATATAACTAGTACAGACTTTTCAATCTTAGCAATTTTGGGGACAAAAGCCATATTTGTTGGTTCTTCTGGGGTGTGAAAGTGTGTTGATTGTAGCTTACACTCAAACGTAGATGCGCCAGAAATCATTTAATAAATTCAGGGATAAAACAATGGAAACTTACGAATGCACTATTTGTGGTTACGTATATGATCCAGAAGTAGGTGATCCTGATGGTGGTATTCCCCCAGGAACCCCATTTGAAGATATCCCAGAGGATTGGGTGTGTCCAGTTTGCGGCGCGACAAAAGATCAATTTGAACAGGGGGAAGTATGAAGTGTGAAGTATGAAGTGTGAAATTTCATCCTTCTGCCTTCTGCCTCTTGCCTTCAGCCTTCAGGACAAATGACCATTGACCATTGACAAAAGAGACTTTTTAAAATTGCAACCGTTAACAATTATCGTTATTGGGGGTGGGGCTGCGGGATTTTTTGGTGCGATCGCTTGTGCTAATGCCAACCCCTACGCCCGTGTTATTTTACTCGAAGCCAGCCGTCAACCACTAGCCAAAGTGAGGATTTCAGGTGGTGGACGCTGCAATGTCACTCATGCTTGTTTTGAACCAGCAGGCTTAGTACCAAATTACCCCAGAGGTGGAAAGGCGCTGCGGGGTGCGTTTACTCGCTTTCAAGCTAAAGATACTGTTTCTTGGTTTGCTAACCACGGAGTCCCACTCAAAAAAGAAGCTGATGGCCGGATGTTTCCTGTGACAGACAGTTCCGAAACAATTGTGCAATGTTTGATGAATGCAGCTGAAGACAATGAGGTAGAACTGCGGACTGGTAGACCAGTCGTCTCGGTGAAACGGCTACCCAACACTCAGTTTGAAGTTTATTTGAAATCGGGTGAAACTTTAAAATGCGATCGCCTATTATTAGCCACTGGTAGTAACCCGATAGGCTATAAAATCGCCCAAGAATTTGGCCATCAAATTGAACCACCAGTTCCTTCACTGTTTACCTTTAACATTGCTGACCCAAATTTGCGTGCCTTAAGTGGTGTGAGTGTGAATCCAGTACGCTTGCGGCTATCTGTTCCAGAACAACCGACCTTAGAACAAATTGGGCCTTTGTTAATCACGCACTGGGGAGTGAGTGGCCCGGCGGTGTTGAAGCTTTCGGCTTGGGGAGCAAGAATTCTGCATGACAACCGCTATCAAGCCACATTATCGATTAACTGGCTACCAGATTTGCAGCAAGAACAACTCCGGGAAAAAATTTTAGCAGTTAAAAATGAGTGGAGCAAAAAAGCGATCGCCTTACATCGTGGAGTTGATCTACCTCATCGTCTTTGGCAATACTTTATCAACCGCGTCGGTATTAATACAGAAGTTCGTTGGGCAGAAATTTCCAACAAGACCCTAAATCAACTAGTGCAAGAAATTTCTCAGGGTAAATACTTAATTAGTGGCAAAGGCGTTTTCAAAGAAGAATTTGTCACCTGTGGTGGTGTCAGCCTCAATCAAGTAAACTTTAAGACAATGGAAAGTAAATTAATTACTGGGCTTTACTTTGCTGGAGAGATTTTAGATATTGATGGTGTTACGGGTGGTTTTAACTTTCAAAGTGCCTGGACAACCGCTTATTTAGCAGGTTTAGCAATGGCAGAAAATTAATAAAAACTAAATAATTCAGAATTCTTGCTATTTAAGTACTGTATATTTTTTTATTCTGTAGAGAGGGAGCAAAATTACTTCCGTAAAAACTTCATATTTGTCAAAAATAATACTAATTTTCAAGCATTTCTCTCATTGCCACTCCATATTGACAGCAGTCACCCTAGAGTAAGCGATTTTTCGCATATTTTTTGTTAAAGGGTGTATGACAAACTACCAATCTACTCTGTCTGAAATTACATTGCAGGGCAGTCAGTATATGCTACATGGGTTTCCCGTATTAGGAATTCCCTCTCAAGAACGAGCAGTTAAATATTTTAGTCTGAATCCATTTCTTCCAGATGCCCAGAATCGTTGTCCAGTTGAATGTGCTTATTGCGTCTGCCATCAAGACCGTGAATGGCATCATCATCCAGAAAATTTTGAGAATAACTTCACTCCATCTGACCTACTTGATCGTTTATTAGACCGGATTTTTGCCACCCCAGAAGGACAAAAAGGTTATCCCATTTCCTTGTGCGACTATTCCGACCCATTTATTCCAGCGCATCGGGAACGTGTACTGTCAATTCTCAATGCACTGATTGACCGTCAAGCCGCCAACATGGTCTACATCACCACCAAAGTCCATCCTGGTCAAGCATTTCTCGAACGTTTAAAAGCTACCTTAGCCAGACCGAACGCCCTGCGAGTCACGGTTTTTGTGAGTCTACCACCCTTAAAACCAGGCTATGAACAAGCCTCCATTCCAGGACGAGTTAAGCTGCTACAAGATTTAGTCAAACTTGGCATTCCCTGCTGCTGGTATCTCCGTCCCTTGGTTGAACAGTGGTTTGATGAAGCTTTGATGTGGCAATTGGCACGTACACTTCTACCCTACGTGGCTCACCATGTAATTTTGTCTGGGATTGTCATGTCTGAGGAAATTGAAGAGAGTTTATTAAAAAAGGGACTAACTGTACCCCAATGGGATCGTACACAACCAGGGCGCAAGCAACTTTTATCAGCAAAATTTGAGTCTCAACTACGTTCTATTCTCAGCACAGTGGCGAGTGAACACAAAATTTCCCTTGGCCCAGTCATGGGACATCGACTCTGTGGCGCTAATGGCAATCATGCTTACGGTTGTTTAATGTGTGCAAAACAAGACCGTTATTGCCAACTATTTCAGCTTCATCACTATGGTGAAACCATCACGGCTGAAGATAATCAACGGCTAAAAGTCTTACTCAGGCAGAATCTCCACAGCAAAGTTCCATCAGCAGAAGAATGCCAGTAAACGACCTAAAAGCCAGAAAATAAACAGGACTTATAAAACAATACAGTTCAGATAAGCCTTTTTCTTTTGCTGTTCCCCGTTCCCTGCGATGCACTAAGCTTGTCGAAGTGTTCCCTTGCTTCTACAGAGAAACTTTCTTAACTGAACCGTATTTACTTATAAAAAACTTCATTATTGAGATTGGGTGTAAGCTTTTTGCTTCTTTACACCCTTTGCCTTTATCTTTGATTTGTCAATTCACTGCCTAAGTTCTAGTAAAAGAGAGACAATAATTTTGCTTTGAACGAATTTTCAATCAATCTCAAAATGAAATTCAGCGAAATCATCGACCAATTCGGGGACATTACCACTAGTAGTAGCCTGACAACTCACCCAGACCGAGATATAGACATTACCGGAGTAGCAGCTATTGATGAAGCCACAACTGGAACTATCAGTTATGTAGAAGGCGGTAAATTTGCATCTTTAATTGATCAGACAAGCGCAAGTGCTTTAATTTTGCCAGAAGACAAAAATTTACAGACTCAAGCACAAGAACGTGGGATTGCTTGGGTAAGTACAAAAGAACCAAAACTTTTATTTGCCCAAGTCTTGACTCTGTTTTATCAACCATATCGCCCCAACCCAGAAATTCATCCGACGGCTGTGATTCATCCCACTGCCAAAATAGGCAGTGATGTTTACATTGGCCCTCATGCAGTAGTGCAAGAACGAGTAGAAATTGGCAATAATGCAATTATTCATCCCAATGTAGTGATTTATCCTGATGTCAAAATTGGCGATCGCACTACCTTACACGCTAACTGCACAATTCACGAACGTAGCCAAATTGGTGCAGATTGCGTAGTTCACAGTGGCGCTGTCATCGGTGCAGAAGGTTTTGGCTTTGTGCCTACCCGCACTGGTTGGTTCAAAATGGAACAATCAGGCTACACAGTTTTAGAAGATGGTGTAGAAATTGGCTGTAACAGTGCTGTTGACCGTCCAGCAGTTGGCGAAACCAGAATTGGCAAGGATACCAAAATTGACAACTTAGTACAGATTGGTCATGGTTGCCAAATTGGGATGGGTTGTGCGATCGCTGGTCAAGCAGGCATGGCTGGCGGTGTCACAGTTGGTAATCGTGTGATTTTAGCAGGACAAGTAGGAGTCGCCAATCAAGTCAAAATCGGTGATGGGGCGATCGCCTCTGCCCAAACTGGTATTCACAGCGATGTCCCGCCCAAAGAAATTGTTTCTGGTACTCCAGCCATACCTCACAAAATTTATCTCAAGGTCAGTGCGATTACTAGTCGTCTGCCAGATATGTATCAAGTATTCAAGCGCCTGCAACGTCAATAAAATTAAAAGTAAAAAATAAAAAGGTAAAAGTAAAAAGTATTTTACCTTTTTATTTTTGCCTTAATTAATTATAGTGAAGTGCTGAGTGCTGAGTGCTGAGTAGGAACTAAGTATTTTCATGAGTTTCAGCCACCAACATAGTCCTAACCTATACTTCGACTGCTATACAATCCCAATTTTTCTAACACTGGTTTTGTCGAAACAATATGTCTTTCTAAGCCAAGGTCTTGCGGACTGACCCCCAGTGCTAAAGCAATTAACTGCGGTAAATGTAGCACTGGCAAACCTAACTTTCTACCAATCACTTTCTCGACTTCTGGTTGACGAGAATCTAAATTCAAATGGCATAAAGGACAAGGTGTAACTAAACAATCAGCACCATTTGCTAAAGCTTCTTGAATGTGCATTCCCGCCATCTTAAAAGATTCGGTCGTAGCGTAACTAGCTAACGGCCAGCCACAACATTGGGTGCGACCACGATAATAAATTGGTGTTGCATCCACAGCCCGAAACACATTTTCCATTGCTTCTGGTTGGAAAGGATCATCTAATAGCATGGTTTTTTGTCCACGCAGCAGATAGCAACCGTAAAAAGCGGCACATTTTAAATTAGTTAACTTCCGTGTCACACGTTGCTTAATTTCCTCTAAGCCATAATCTTTGACCAAAGCATAAAGCAAATGTGTAACTTCTGTACTGCCACGATAAGGTAAACAGCCTTCTTTGTGTAGCAAGCCATTAACTTGGTCAACGTAAGTCGGATTGCTATTTTGGCAATCTTTTAGGCGCTCATTTACATGACCTATTACACCTTGACAGGTACTGCAATGAGTGAGTAGTGGTAGATTTAATGCTTCTGCTAAGGCAATATTTCTGGCGTTAACAGTATCTTCCAACAATTGAGAATCTTCTTTAAATGTACCGGAACCACAGCAAGCAGCTTTTTTGAGTTCAATCAATTCAATACCTAAAGCTTGCGTGAGGGCTTGAGTAGATTGATACAGTTCTCGACAAGCACCTTGGGCTACACAACCTGGAAAATAAGCGTATTTCAGGGTTTGAGTAATCATAAAAATAAAAGGGACTAAGGGTTAGGGGTTGGAGGCTGGTCTTGTTTGTTACACAGCACTCAGCACTAAGAATTTATTTGGACATTAGCCAAAAAAATAGTAACAATTAATAAGTAGAAGCATTTATACAGTGTATGCGATCGCAGAAATTGCCCTACTACTTTGTTTTACCCTGGGGGGCTAGGGAGCGAGTTTTCTAGAAGAAAACACCTCGGTAGTATACGGGCGATCGCGCTTTCCGATAAGATGTATATGCTCAAAAACCATGTCACTCATCAAGAGCGGCTAATAGCAACTGGTCAAGGAATTTTATTGTATGAGCCAAAACGAAACTTTTGAAAAGGTCAAGAAAAGCGTCGCTGATCAACTAAGTATTGACGAAGAAAAGATTACTATTACTCCCCAATCTAATTTTATCGATGATCTAGGTGCTGATTCCCTGGATCTCGTCGAGCTAGTTATGGCTTTTGAAGAAGAATTCGAGATTGAAATTCCTGATGAAGCCGCAGAGAAAATTTTGACAGTCCAAGATGCGGTTGATTACATTGAAAAACAAGTTGCCGCATCCGCTTAAGAAAGTGCTGAGTTAAAAGTGCTGAGTGCTGAGTAGTCAAGAGTTAAGAATTATTTTATCTTTTTCACTTAGTCTTCCTACTTAAAAACTCAGCACTCAGCACTCAGCACTTTAATTTGCAGCTTTCTCGCTACCTTTAACTGAGTCATGACAGATTATATACGTAAACGCGTTGTGGTAACTGGTGTTGGCGCGATTACACCTATTGGCAACACACCATCTGAATATTGGGAAGGATTGATCAGCGGACGCAATGGCATTGATTACATCACACATTTTGATGCGTCTAGCCATGATTGTCGCATTGCTGGTGAAGTAAAAAACTTCGATCCACATGAGCATTTAGAGCGCAAAGAAGTTAAGCGCATGGATCGATTTTCACAATTTGGGGTTTCAGCAGCAAAACAGGCACTGGCTGACGCAAACCTAGTAATTAATGAGCTAAACGCTGAACAGATAGGAGTAATTATTGGTTCTGGTGTAGGCGGGATTAAGGTATTAGAAGACCAGCAAACAGTCTACCTGAATCGTGGCCCTGATCGCTGTAGTCCGTTCATGATCCCGATGATGATTGCCAACATGGCAGCCGGACTCACAGCAATTCACACTGGGGCGAAAGGGCCAAACAATTGTACTGTGACTGCTTGCGCCGCAGGTTCCAACGCCATTGGGGATGCTTTTCGCTTGATTCAAGGAGGGTACGCCCAAGCCATGATTTGCGGTGGCTGTGAAGCAGCAATTACACCCTTATCTGTAGCTGGATTTGCCGCTTGTAAAGCCCTATCTTTCCGCAATGATGATCCAACTCATGCTTGCCGTCCCTTTGACCGCGATCGCGATGGATTTGTCATGGGTGAAGGTGCGGGAATTTTAATTCTAGAAGAACTACAACACGCTCTCAGTCGTGGCGCACGCATTTATGGGGAAATCATTGGTTATGCGATGACCTGTGATGCTTATCACATGACCTCCCCAGTTCCCGGTGGAGAAGGTGCAGCTAGAGCCATTCAACTAGCACTCAAAGATGCAGGTATTACCCCAGAACAAGTAACCTACATCAACGCGCATGGCACCAGCACCCCAGCTAACGACTCCAACGAAACCAAAGCCATCAAAACAGCCTTGGGCGACCATGCTTATAAAGTAGCAGTTAGCTCTACTAAGTCGATGACAGGTCATTTGTTGGGTGGTTCTGGCGGTATTGAAGCAGTTGCAACCGTACTGGCGATCGCTAACGAGAAAATTCCCCCAACCATCAATCTCGAAAATCCTGATGCTGAGTGTGATTTAGATTATGTTCCTCACACCAGCCGCGCCCAAAAAATTGAAGTTGCTCTATCTAATTCCTTTGGCTTTGGTGGCCATAATGTCACCCTAGTCTTCAAAAAGTACTGAGTGCTGAGTGCTGTACACTGAGCGACTGGTACCGAGCGACTTGCCCTGAGCGTAGTCGTTCGCGCAGCGTCTTTGATAGGAGAAGGGAGTCGAGGTAAGTCGAAGTGTGAGTGCTGAGTGCTAAGTTATGATTCAGACTTCACACTTCATACTTCATACTTTTCCTCAGATGCGCCAGACAAAAGTATCATAGATATCATTCCCAGCTGAACCAAGGGTTCAGCATGACCAATATTCTCAGGTTGATTAATTACCATAAACTCAGGAGATCCCGCTTGTCCATCGCCAATCGGGAATGGGATGATGAGGATACGGTAGGGGAATACCAATCAGTAATCAGTTATCAGTAATCAGTTAAGAGCAGTAGTAAATTCTATCTTGATAACTGTTAACTGTTAACTGTTCTAATAACCCCGGTAAATGAGAAGATCGCAGAGTGCTAACCCGTCGTTAAAAACAATCTTATTATGGCTGTTGCAACCCAATCCCTCGAAGAACTGTGTATTAACTCAATCCGCTTCTTGGCTGTCGATGCTATAGAAAAGGCAAAATCGGGACACCCAGGGCTGCCGATGGGCGCTGCTCCAATGGCATTTGTGCTATGGGATCGCTTTATGCGGTATAACCCCAAAAATCCCAAATGGTTCAACCGCGATCGCTTTGTCTTGTCTGCTGGTCATGGCTCAATGTTACAGTATGCACTGCTGTACTTAGCCGGCTATGACAGCGTTAGCATCGAAGATATCAAGCAATTTCGTCAGTGGGAATCTAAAACCCCTGGACACCCAGAAAACTTTATGACCGCTGGGGTAGAAGTTACCACTGGCCCTCTAGGACAAGGTATTGCCAATGGAGTCGGTTTAGCCATAGCTGAAGCTCATTTAGCAGCTAAGTTCAACAAACCCGATGCCAAAATTGTTGACCATTACACTTATGTGATTTTAGGTGATGGTTGCAACATGGAAGGTGTTTCTGGTGAAGCAGCTTCCCTGGCTGGACACTTGGGCTTAGGTAAACTCATCGCCCTATACGACGACAACCACATCTCTATTGATGGTTCTACAGATGTGGCATTTACAGAAGATGTTTCTAAGCGTTTTGAAGCTTATGGCTGGCATGTGCTTCATGTCAAAGATGGCAACACCGATTTAGAAGCCATTCATCAAGCCATTGAAGAAGCAAAAGCTGTCACCGACAAACCATCAATGATTAAGGTGACAACAACTATTGGTTATGGTTCTCCTAACAAAGCTAACACCGCCGGGATTCACGGTGCAGCTTTAGGTGGAGATGAAGTAGAATTAACCCGGAAAAATCTGGGTTGGGAACATGAGCCATTTGTAGTTCCTCAAGACGTTCTCAACCATACCCGCAAAGCAGTAGAACGCGGTGCAGGTTACGAAGCTGACTGGAACAAGACATTTGCTGATTACAAAGCTAAGTATCCTCAAGAAGCTGCTGAATTTGAGCGCTATCTTAGTGGCAAACTGGCTGATGGTTGGGATAAAGTACTCCCCACCTATACACCTGAAGATAAAGGTGTTCCCACCCGTAAACACTCAGAAACCTGCCTCAACAAATTGGCTGCGGTTGTACCAGAGTTGATTGGTGGTTCCGCCGACTTAACCCACTCCAACTTGACCGAAATCAAAGGTAAAGGTGACTTCCAAAAAGGACAATACCAAAACCCCAACATTCACTTTGGTGTGCGGGAACATGCAATGGGCGCAATTTGTAACGGTATTGCCTTGCATGGTTCAGGGTTAATTCCCTACGGTGCTACCTTCCTGATCTTCACAGACTATATGCGGGCGGCTATTCGCTTATCTGCCCTGTCTTTAGCAGGATCGATTTGGGTAATGACCCATGACTCCATCGGTCAAGGTGAAGACGGCCCCACCCACCAGCCCATCGAAACCCTCGCTTCTCTCCGCGCTATCCCTAACCTGACAGTGATTCGTCCCGCCGATGGTAACGAAACCTCTGGTGCATACAAAGTAGCGATTGAAAGAGCAAAACAAAATGATCCTACTTTGTTGGCGTTAACTCGGCAAAACGTTCCTAACTTGGCAGGTACATCCATTGAAGGTGTAGCGAAGGGTGGATACACTGTTGTCGATTCTGAAGGTACACCAGAATTAATCATCATTGGTACTGGTTCAGAATTGAGCCTCGCTGTCACTGCTGCGGAAAAACTCACAGCCGAAGGTAAGAAAGTACGTGTTGTCTCCTTACCTGCTTGGGATTTATTTGAAGCACAAGACGCAGCTTACAAAGAATCTGTTTTACCTAAAGCTGTCACCAAGCGTTTAGCTGTAGAAGCTGCTTCTAGCTTTGGCTGGCACAAGTACATCGGTACTGAAGGCGATACTGTCACCATTGACCGCTTTGGTGCTTCCGCTCCTGGTGGCGTTTGTTTAGAGAAGTTTGGCTTTAGCGTTGATAACGTGTTAGCTAAGGCTAAACAATTGTTGGGTTAATCGCAACAGCCAACATATTCTCTTAATTTGCTAGGGTGGGTAATTTACCCGCCCTTTTTTGTGTTTCATAGGATTTATAATTCAGCGAAATCAAAATACCAATACAGCAGATTTCAAATGAGTGAAGTACACAATTGAGTTCTCAAAACTAGTTAGAGAGCCTATTCTCATTTTGAATTCTGAATTCTGCTATGTTACCCCAGTCTTGTAATTCACAGTCTAATATAAAGAAGTGTAAATTAAGCGATCGCCTACAGGCATGGACTGGAAAGAGATTAGAGGTAACTGGGTACTTATTCCCAAAAATCCTATAGGTATTATCCATTTTTTAGGGGGTGCCTTTGTTGCTACTGCACCGCACCTAACTTATCGCTGGTTACTCGAACAGGTAGCCAGTAAGGGGTATGTTGTGATTGCTACTCCCTTTGTGAATACTTTAGATCATATAGCGATCGCCCAGTCTGTTTTATTAAACTTTGAACGCACTCTCGAACGCTTACACGACTCAGGTTTATTGCGTAAGCTTTATCTTCCTACCTATGGTATTGGACATAGTATGGGTTGCAAACTTCATTTACTCATAGGTAGTTTATATCCTGTAGAAAGAGCTGGAAATATCTTAATATCCTTTAATAACTATGCGGCTAGAGATGCTATTCCCTTAGTTGAGCAATTAAATTCTACTTTGGCTATCGAGTTTACCCCCTCGCCATTAGAAACCAATAAAATTGTGCAAGAAGGTTATAAAATCCGCCGGAATTTATTAATCAAATTCAATAACGATACTCTCGACCAATCAGCAGCTTTAACGAAAATATTACAGCAACGCTTTCCCGAAATGGTGACAGCACAAACCTTACCTGGAACTCATACAACTCCTCTCGGACAAGATATTAAATGGCAAACAGGAGCTTCATTCACTCCTTTTGACGCTTTAGGACAATGGTTTAAGCAAGAGGTTTACCGCGATTTGAACCAACTTCAGCGTGCTATCCTCTTATGGATGAATCCTTTATCACCACCATAATTCTTTATATGTTCCAGCTCAGATATAACAGTCCTAAATCATGCATGAACAACAAGATCCCCGGCTTCTTTGAGAAGTCGGGGATCTGAGGTTATGAATTTTTACAATTCACATTGGATTGCTATAGTAAAGTTGAGAAATTTTAAATCTTTTAGGTTTTTGATTTTTTATGATATCAAATAATTATTAATTATATCAAACTTTTTATGTTCCAAATATTAGTAATTGATGATGATCCAACAATACAAGTATTTCTCAAAAGGCTGCTAGAAAAACAAGGGTATGAGGTGATTACTGCCTGTAATGGAGAACAGGGAATTGCCAAGGCGCTCGCCTGTCGTCCAGCACTAATTATTTGTGATTGGATTATGCCGGTATTAAATGGACTAGAAGTATGTAATTATATTAAGAATGATCCGAACTTATCCACCAGTTTTTTTATTTTATTAACATCTTTAGATTCTGTTGCCGATCGCGTTAAGGGCTTAGATGCTGGTGCTGATGATTTTATTACTAAACCTATCGAGCAAAATGAATTAAAAGCTAGGGTGAGAGCGGGATTGCGACTACATCAATTGAGTCGAGATTTACAAATTCAAAAGCAGCTTTTAGAAACAGAATTGGCACAAGCTGCTGAATATGTGCGTTCGCTTTTACCTTTACCAATAACCGAACCATTAAAGATTAATTCTTGTTTTATTCCTTCACGACAGCTTGGTGGTGATTGTTTCGATTATTATTGGTTAGATGACGATTATTTGGCAGTTTATTTATTAGATACAGCCGGACATGGACTCAAAGCAACTCTTCCGTCTATTTCTGTCTTAAATTTGCTGCGATCGCGGGCACTAAAAAGTTTAAATTACTATCAACCTAGTGATGTTCTGCGGGGACTAAACGAAACCTTTCAGATAAACTATCAAAATGATAAATACTTCACTATATGGTATGGAGTTTATCATCGACTTACCAAGCAGTTAGTTTATGCTAGTGCTGGACATCCACCAGCCGTATTAGTATCTGGTAAATCTCCTAAAAGTCCAGAATTTCATCTGCTGAGAACTCCTGGTATGCCAGTTGGGATGTTTCCGGAAGCAAAATATGTTGATGCTTATTGTCAAATTGAAGAATTTAGTAATCTCTATATTTTTAGTGATGGGGCTTACGAAATTACGAAATCTGATGGAACTCTTTGGAGTTTAGATGGTTTAATTCAGATATTGGTCAGCTTACAGAATACTCTTGATTGCCCACTAGAACAAATATTGAATTACCTTATTGCTTTAAACTCCAAAGAGGCATTTGATGATGACTTATCAATCTTACAAATTCAATTTAATTAATTTTTTGAAAGCACAACTTGCTTAAATTCATCTTGGCTAGGAAAAATTTCAAAAACTTTGTCCATACCAGTCAATTCAAATAAAATTCTGACTTGTTCATTAATCGAACACAGAACTAATTTTGTACCTGTAGCTCTTAATGTTTTGAAGGCTAATACTAAAGCACCCAGAGCAGAACTATCCATAAATGTTACATCTTGGCAATCAACTAGCACAATTTTGGCACCGCTTTCTTGAAGATCAGTAATATTTTCTCTAAGATTTTGTGAATTGTTTGTGTTGATAATGCCGTTGAGCTTCACAACTTGTACTTGGTGATCCATAATATTTTCTCCCATTATTGTATGAAAAGATTCTGATTTTGCTAGTATTATATAATAATAGCCATTGTGAGCGGAAACCTAGCATGATACAAGTGATTATTACTAGTGAATGCTAGATTGATTGGCAATATTTTTAAGATGTGATTGTTGATAATATATCCATAATTTAAATTAAGAAGTATCCATAAATTCATTTACAAAAATTGATAAATACATAAACATTGTTTATTCATCTGGCCGTAACTTAGATGACAAAACGAAATTTTTGCAATTAAGTTTTTCAAAATTGCAACGAAAGAGTTAGATATATGAACATAACTGAGAAGCCAAAGTAATTTTTGTAGCAAGAACATCAAAATCTATTTAACAAGATGGTGAATCCATGAAGAAATTGATGGATATTTTCAGAAGCGATCGCCCCAACCTTGTTATTATTCCCAAAATATGTAATTTTTTTAACAAAAATTAGTGCAACTAAAAAGGAGAAATGAAGCAAAAATTCTCAACCTATCCCAAGGGTATCGATAGGACTTACTTTCGCTCGATAGAGCAGTTTATCGCCTTGCAAGTAGCCACTGTAGCGGACTTTGACTAATTCGCCAGGCTGTACTGTTCCTGTCATTAATTGATGCAGTTGGGGATTGTAGGGGATTTCTGCGCCTACAGGTGCGATCGCTTCTATACCCCAAGCTTGTAAAAGTTTTTTGAGTGGGTTTTCCACTAATGGTAATATCTTCACCGCCTCCAACTGCGGATTTTCTCGTGCTTTTTGAGCTGCGGCTGGAAATTGTAATAATAAAGATTCCAGCAGTTGCAAACTTGACTGCTGGAATTCTTGGAGTAATAAATCTCGCTGTTGTTCTATTTGTAATTGCGATCGCTGGTATTCTGTTTTTAAATCTGCAATCTTTTGTAACATTTGTTGAGTAGATACTTCATGAGCTTGACTCAATTCTAGTGATGAAAAAGTTGTGACTAATTCGTTCAACGATACCTGTAGAACTGAAGCCAACTTTAACAACACATCTACTCGGATCTGTTGTATCTCTCCCCGTCGTAACCGCAAGATTTGTCGTTCGGAAACCCCAGCAGCTTTACTCAAAGCTTTAAAACTTGTAATCCCTACTTTTTGGGATAAATCTTGTAGTTTTTGAGTGAAATCAGGATTTGGCATTGGTTACTAGAGAATTGGTACTAAGGTTTGGGGATTGAGAACCTATTCCCTACTCCCTACTCCCCATTCCCTCATCTCTATTCTTCCAGCAAACTTCTCAACATCCAAGCAGTCTTTTCATGCACTTGCATCCGCTGAGTTAACAAATCGGCGGTGGGTTCGTCGTTGACTTCATCTACTATCGGAAAAATCGACCGCGCAGTTCGCACTACAGCCTCTTGTCCTTCTACTAGTAACTGAATCATCTCCTTAGCTTTCGGAACTCCTGGCGTTTCAGGAATTGAACTGAGTTTGGCATATTCGCTATAAGTTCCGGGTGCTGGATAACCCAAGGCTCTGATGCGTTCCGCGATTAAATCTACTGCTAAAGCTAATTCTGTATACTGGGTTTCAAACATCAGGTGTAATGTTTGGAACATTGGCCCAGTAACATTCCAGTGGAAGTTATGAGTTTTTAAATAAAGTGTGTAAGTATCAGCCAGCAGACGCGACAATCCTTCAGCAATTTTGGTTCTATTTTCTTCGTCGATACCAATATTTACATTTTTTACTGTTGCTTGAGATGACATAATTTTCTCCTAAACTTATTATTTGAGAATTAAGGACTAAGAATGATGAAGTTTAAAGGCTGAATTATGAAATTTCGTACTTCACACTTCATACTTCATACTTCTTTATGCGAAGTGCATCTTAAGAACGCTACGGGGAGCTTTACGGACTCTGGCTAATATGGTTTCTTGGCCTAAACGCTGGCAAGCTTCATAACGATGGCAGCCAGAAAAGCCATAATATTGTCCGTCTACTTCTAAAACATCGATGGGTTCTTGCTGCCCAATTTCCGCAATGGATTCCATTAAGGCTCTTACCTTCTGTGGATCGTTAGCACGGGGCAGCGGACGTTTAATTTGATTTAATGGAATTTCTTGGACTTTAGCCATAAGGAGTTGATCCAACTAATTCTATTCTGTGCCTATAAATAAATCATAGTCATTATGACTTTGATTTGCAAGTAATTTAGGTAGCTAAATTGGTAATGGTACTATTGGAGCGTTCATGCGACAAAACCACTACGCTACGAAGCAAATGGTAACTCTGCCCCAGCGCAATACGAAAAGGCAGAATCAAGTCACAATCGAATTTTCGTTTTGGCGTTTGTCTTATACGGTAATCACGACATTTTGCTTATTGGGGCTGACAGCTGCATCTGGGCCTGGGAGCAACAGCAAAGACGTAGAGTTAAGAGTAGGAATTGTTCAGAGATTTGGAGAAAAATCCACAGCTAAGCTACAACTAGAACCAACAAAAGGCGATCGCTTGCGGTTAAAATTTCCAGCAGGTAATAAGCAACAAACCATAGTCACCGACAAGCCTGTAAAACTAGAAACAGTTATGCAAGCTTTGGCAAAACCTGTCGTTGAGGAAGTGGTGGTTTTAGGAACATACCGTACCTTTGAAACAGCAGAAGATAGTGCCAACCAGTGGCGTTCTCAAGGGATAGAAGTAGAAATTTCCCAGCCAGAACGTTGGCAAGTCTGGGCAAAGCGGGATGTTTATAGTACGCCTTTATTGCGTCGATTGTTATTGCAGAACTTGCAAAAGTCTGGCGCAAAAATGGCATATCTCGATACCAAAGTCCAAAAACAAGTGCCGAAAATCAGTTGGGTAGTGAATGGCAAACGTTACAGCCCAATGAATTTAGCCATCAGTGCCGATAAAAACTTAATTCGCCTCAACAAAAGTGACAAATCTGGGACTGGCCGTTTGTATGCAGGGCGAATGGCATTGCAGCCCAATGCTTACGGCACATATACATTAGTAAATGAAGTATCTTTAGAAACTTATTTACGTGGTGTTGTTCCCAACGAAATTGGGACAAATGCGCCCAAAGCCGCCTTAGAAGCGCAAGCAATTTTAGCCCGCACCTACGCTTTAAGAAATTTGCGAAGATTTGCTGTTGATAACTACCAATTATGTGCTGATACTCACTGTCAAGTTTATTACGGACTGAGTGGGGCAACCAGCAAAACAGATCAAGCGATCGCTGCAACTAAAGGCATGGTATTAACTTATAACAACCAGCTAATTGATGCCTTGTATTCTTCCACAACTGGTGGTGTCACAGCCTTTTTTAGTGATGTTTGGAATGGTGAAGACCGTCCTTATTTAAAACCAGTAGTAGATGCGCCGATTAATTTTTGGAATCTATCACAACAGAGTTTGGCCGATGAAGATAACTTCCGCAAATTTATCAACATGAAGCAAGGCTTTAATGAAAGTGACTGGGATGTATTTCGTTGGCACAAAGAAACTTCCATCGAAAATATTGCTAAAGATTTGCAAAAATTCTTGCGGGTGAAAAACAACCCATACTCCAAATTTAAAACAATTGAAGCGATCGCAGTTACCAAGCGTAGTCAAAGTGGACGCATCCTCGAATTAGCTGTCAAAACCGATATTGGCGTATTTACTTTACACAAAGACGAAGTACGCAGTGCCTTTGCTGCACCTGTCAGTACATTGTTTTACTTACAACCTTTAAATAAAGGTAAACCCGAATTGTGGGGATACGCCTTCATTGGTGGTGGACTAGGACACGGTGTCGGCTTGAGTCAGACTGGCGCACAAAATTTAGCCAAACTGGGTTGGGAAACGCCAAAAATTCTCCAGTTTTACTATCCGGGAACGAAAATCCAAATCTTCAACGACAAGATTAAGTTTTAAATTCCTACTAATAAAGCAGGAACACAACAATTATGTTTGTTCCTGCTTAAGGTGAGAATTTTAATGAAATCTTTTGTCAACTCAAGTTGAAAAAGCACAAATAGAAAAGAGAAAAATTCTCTATATGTGCTGCTGTAACTTTTTCAACTTTAATTACTCTTGCAAGAGATTTTTGGTTCAGACACGTAACTCTTAGTAGAGTTCTTCTTCTTTGTGAGTTTCGATTACACAGTCAGATGCTGGATAAGCAACACAAGTTAGTACATATCCAGCTTCGATTTGATCATCATCCAAGAAAGATTGATCAGACTGATCAATACTACCAGAAACGAGTTTGCCAGCACAGGTAGAGCAAGCACCAGCACGGCAAGAGTAGGGCAGATCCAGACCTTCGTCTTCAGCAGCGTCTAGAATATATGTATCTTCATCAACCTCAATTGTTTTTTCTAAGCCTTCAGCTGCGTTGATCAGGGTAACTTTGTAAGTTGCCATTTTAGTATTCCTCTCTTTTGTAAACGGCAGTATAAGTTATGCTAAAGCAATACTTACGGCTTAACTTATAGGATTAGCCGCGCATGAATATTTACTTCAATTCTGATACTACGGGAAAAATTAAATCATGTAACTCGAAATCGACCGCGATTAGTAATGAAATTTAGTTACATGGAAATAATAAGTTTAATTTATACTTCGAGCCAGGAATTCGGGAGTGGGGAGTAAGGTTGTCAAGATGCAAG
Source organism: Nostoc sp. TH1S01 (assembly GCA_018993265.1). Lineage (GTDB taxonomy): Bacteria > Cyanobacteriota > Cyanobacteriia > Cyanobacteriales > Nostocaceae > Nostoc_B. The sequence continues at coordinate 1,958 of JAGKSW010000060.1, read as the reverse complement.
GTTGTAGGAGAGGAATAACCAATGACCATTGACAATCAGCTATAATTCAAAGGCAGTTTTGGGACAAGCATAAGTGCGCGTCGGCTTGGTAGGTACTGGGTATGCAGCAAAACTTAGAGCAGAAGCACTGCTGCAAGATGAGCGAGAGCGCGGGGCGCACGCTTCGCGAACGCATCTCGCCGCAGTTGTTGGTCATACCCCGGAAACAACAGAAATTTTTGCAAAAGAATACCAAACCACAGCTTTAAATTCGTGGCAAGAGTTAGTAGCACGGGAAGATGTGGATATGGTAGTGATCTCCACAGTGAATCGAGATCATGGAGCGATCGCCCGTGCTGCCCTCACCCACGGCAAACATGTAATTGTAGAATATCCCTTGTCGGTAGATTTAGCAGAAGCAGAAGAAATCATTGCCTTAGCAAAAGCCCAAAAGAAATTGCTGCATGTGGAACACATAGAACTTTTGGGTGGCTTACACCAAGCTTTAAAACAAAACTTAGATAAAGTTGGTGAGGTGTTTTATGTGCGCTACAGTACCATCAATCCCCAAAATCCCGCACCGCGCAAGTGGACTTATAATCATGAATTATTTGGCTTTCCTTTAATTGGGGCAATTTCTCGATTGCATCGTCTGATTGATTTGTTCGGTAAAGTCTTTACAGTTAACTGTCATCAGCGATATTGGGCAGTAGAATCAGAATACTACCAAACCTGTATGTGTATGAGTCAACTGTGCTTTCACAGTGGACTGTTAGCACAAGTAATTTACGCCAAAGGCGAAACTATTTGGCAGCCAGAGCGGAAATTTGAAGTTCACGGCGAAAAAGGCGCTTTAATTTTTGATGGTAATACTGGATACTTAATCCAAGCCGGAGAAACCACAGCAATAGATGTGGGAACGCGTCGGGGTTTATTCGCCAAAGACACAACTATGGTCTTAGACTATCTGTTTAATGGCACACCCTTGTATGTCACCCCAGAAGAAAGTTTATACACCCTCAAGGTGGCTGATGCTGCCCAAAAAGCAGCAAAAACAGGACTAACTATATTTTTGAATGATGCTTTAGATTAATGCCCATGAAAACCGAAACAATCGTTATTTTATCCTCAAGAGAAATTGAAAAAATGCGTCGAGCAGGACGCTTGGCAGCTAAACTTCTAGAGCATCTGGAACCACTAGTGAAACCTGGGGTAAGTACACTCGAACTCAATGATGAAGCTGAACGTTGGACACAAGCTCACGGCGCAAAAAGCGCGCCCCTTGGCTATAAAGGTTTTCCCAAGTCAATCTGTACCAGCGTCAATGAGGTAATCTGTCATGGCATTCCCAATGCTAAACAAATCCTGAAAGAGGGTGACATTATTAATATTGATGTTACGCCGATTGTAGATGGCTATCACGGTGATACATCGAAGACATTTATTGTGGGTGAGCCTTCAGAAACAGCGAAAAAATTGGTAGAAGTAACTCAAGAGTGCCTTTATCGGGGTATTGCTGAGGTGAAACCAGGAGCTAAGATTGGTGATATTGGGGCAGCAATTCAAGAGTATGCTGAGTCTGAGGGTTTTTCTGTAGTCCGCGATTTTGTCGGACACGGCATCAGTAATATTTTCCATACTGCGCCCGATGTACCGCACTATGGTACACGTGGGAAAGGTAAGCGCCTGAGACCAGGAATGGTATTTACCATCGAGCCGATGATTAACGAAGGCACTTGGGCAGTAGAAATGCTGAGTGATGGTTGGACAGCTGTGACGCGCGATCGCAAATTGTCAGCACAATTTGAACATACTATTGTGGTAACAGAAGATGGTGTAGAAATTTTGACTCTGCCTGAAGAAGAATAAGGAATAGGGGTGCAAGGTCTTGCGTCCTGAATTTACGATTTTTGGGATTTAATCTGAAGTTCGTAAACAGCGATCGCTTCATCTTTACCCTTTAACTTTACGAGTCGTGA
>JAGKSW010000223.1 GCA_018993265.1 Nostoc sp. TH1S01 | reverse complement strand
CAGCATTCTACAGCGAAAATTACTGACTCCAAATGATTTTCCTGACCTTCAGACATTGCAACAACGGATCACCGATTTTATTGCCCGCCACAATCAATCTGCACAACCAATAAAATGGTCATACACAGTGGCGCAAATGATGGACAAATTCGCTACGAATTAATGCAAAGCTGTACTAAGTTTTTTGTTTTTTTGTTGCTCATTACTGTTTCCAGCGGGAAATTTAAGTGCGATCATCGCTCCCATACTCAACTCTTCAGTAGTGCTTAGAGGTTGTTTTAAAATTATTTATCTGTGTCTTGTAGCACTCATTGATCCCGCCTAGCCCCCCTTAAAAAGGCTACCTACGGTGTACACACAAGTCGAAAATTTTCATGTTCAAGCCATTCCCGCCTAGAACTAAAGTTCCAGGCTCATAGCCAAAGTCTACTTCAGTAGACTGGAATCAATTTCTGTTTGAGTCCGATGAAAGAGGACTTGCGCTATGAGACTCGGAATTTATTCCGAGGCGGGACAGATGCGTTCAACTTTTTTGGTGAATTTCAATTACATTTAGATGTCAAAGACTGGCTGGCTAGAATAGACTAGTTTCGTGTACCTCTTGCTACATTTTGTTAACGAAGTTAATCAAAATTAATTCTCATAAGACAAAGTTGGCTTTCTGTAAAACGTTGATTTCTCAGTGAATCTAATCTCAGAAATCTTTTTTCGTAAATGTAGTGTCTAGGATGGCGCTATGCCAAGTACTACTTTAATTTGGCTTTTAGCTGGCTCAGGTTTGTGTTTATTGGAATTGTTTTTACCATCAGCTTTTGTAGCCTTCATGATGGGAATTAGTGCCTTTGTAGTGGCGCTACTTTCGCAATTTGGTTTAAGTTTATGGCTGCAAGTAGCAGTTTGGCTATTGCTTTCCACAATGTTGATACTACTGTCCAGACGGTATTTACAACCGCGACGACGCAAGTCAAAAATTCAGGATGCAGTTATAGCGGAAACCTTAACAGAAATTCCGCCAGGTCAAACCGGACGAGTGTTATATGAAGGCAATTCTTGGCGGGCTAAATGTGATGATGACAAACTTGATATTGCTCCCCATCAACGAGTGTACGTAGTCAGAAGAGAAGGTACTACGTTAATTGTTATGCCAGAAACTTTATTGCATTCATAGGAAGTGTGAAGTATGAAGTATGAAGTATAAAGGTTAACAACAAAGATATTTAATAACCAGGAGATTTACAGTGGAACAGTTGTTTTTATTAATTTTCTTAGCCCTTGGTGGTTCTGCGGTGGCTGGTTCTGTAAAAGTAATCAATCAAGGTAATGAAGCTTTAGTAGAAAGATTGGGTAGCTATAACAAAAAGCTCGAACCAGGACTGAATTTTGTTGTGCCTTTTTTAGATAAAATCGTCTACCAACAAACTATCCGCGAAAAAGTTTTAGATATTCCACCCCAAAAATGTATTACCCGTGACAACGTGAGTATTGAAGTAGATGCGGTGGTGTATTGGCGAATTGTTGATATGGAAAAAGCCTGGTACAAGGTAGAAAATCTTCAGTCAGCAATGACCAACTTAGTACTAACTCAAATTCGCTCCGAAATGGGACAACTAGAGTTAGATGAAACCTTTACCGCCCGTTCTCAAATTAATGAAATTTTATTAAGAGATTTAGATATTGCTACCGACCCTTGGGGTGTAAAAGTCACACGGGTAGAACTGCGAGATATTATCCCCTCCCAAGCGGTACGAGAATCAATGGAATTGCAAATGTCCGCAGAACGCCGCAGACGGGCTGCAATTTTAAATTCTGAAGGTGAACGAGAAGCAGCAGTTAATAGTGCTAGAGGTAAAGCAGAAGCCCAAATTCTCGATGCAGAAGCGCGGCAAAAATCATTAGTTTTGCAGGCTGAAGCCGAACAAAAAGCAATTGTTCTCAAAGCCCAAGCCGAACGTCAACAGCAAGTTCTCAAAGCCCAAGCTGTTGCAGAATCAGCCGAAATTATCGCCCAAAAAATCAATTCTCATCCCAGTGCTAGTAAAGCTTTAGAAGTTCTCTTCGCGTTGGGTTATCTAGATATGGGCGCTACTATTGGTAAAAGCGACAGCAGCAAAGTCATGTTTATCGACCCTCGTACCATTCCCGCTACCTTTGAGGGTATTCGCTCTATAGTTTCTGACAATAAGGTAGATTCTAACTCTTGGTTGGGTAGAGAAATACCTGATGTGAATGGTCAATAGTCATTGGTCATTGGTCATTGGTCAATAGTCATTAGTCATTGGTGTGATTTTTTCAGTGGCTAGTATGCTAACTGAGAACACAGAACAGTGTCAGCAGTCAGTAACAAATGACAAAGGACAAATGACTATTGACCAACCTGACATTGACCACACAAACCAAAAAACTCTAGAGTGTGGTAAAAAATCTTAAATTTGTGACTTGTTTGGAGTTGGTCTTCTAGGTCGTGAACTGGACATTGATTAATGGGAATTGAAGTACCACATTGCAGACAAGTTAAATGGTGTTTGTCCTGTTGCACTAGGCTATAGAGGGCTTCACCGTTAGCTAAAGTCCGCACTTGCACCAAACCTTCGAGTTTTAAAGCTTCCAAGGAGCGGTAAACTGTGGCTAAACCCATATTTTGATTGCGATTACGCAATTCAATATAAATGTCTTGGGCGGAAATGCCTTGTTTTATGCTTTTCAGTAGGTTCAAAATCCGCTCTTGACTGCGGGTGCGTATGGCTCTCATAAGCAATTGTGGATATTCGCCACTGTAGTGGAAGCTGTTATACTGGCTATCTAATAAATTAACTTTAACTGTTTCACAATCTTATTTTCACTCAGTTGGAACAGAAAGTTATAGTATAGCGATCGCAGCATTCAGCAAAAAAACTGTGCAACGGAAGTATCTAGCCAAAATTCATGTAACGCTTCGTCCTTCAGTCCTAGACCCTGCTGGTGTGGCTGTACAATCTGGTCTCAAGCAGATGGGATACGAAACAGTTGAAAACGTGCGGATTGGTAAGTACATAGAACTTACCATCATATCTCAGGATGAGACTAAAGCACGGAGAGACTTAGATAACATTTGTGACCAAATGCTAGCCAATCCTGTAATCGAAAATTACCGGTTTGATTTAATTGAGGTCGAAACACAGACGGGAGTGTTTTAGAGGCTAGGGGCTAGGGACTAGGGGCTAGAAGGTAGAGAATCATCTATTACCTAGTAGTCAATCCTTAGTCCCTAAAAATAACCAATGACCAATGACAAATGACAAATGACCAATGACAAAATTCGGCGTTATTGTTTTTCCCGGTTCTAATTGTGATCGCGATGTTGCTTATGTCACCAGAGACTTGTTAGGTCAACCAACACGTATGGTTTGGCATCAAGATACCGACATTGCTGATTTAGATGTAATTATTATCCCTGGTGGCTTTAGTTACGGTGATTACTTGCGTTGTGGTGCGATCGCCAGATTTTCGCCTGTGATGCAGCAGGTGATTGAACACGCGCAAAAGGGTAAGTTTGTTCTCGGTATTTGTAATGGGTTTCAGGTATTAACTGAAGCCAAACTATTACCTGGGGCATTAACGAGAAATCGAAATTTGCATTTTATTTGCGATCGCGTCCCGTTAAAAGTCGAAAATACAAATATTCCTTGGACACAAGCTTACACCAGTCAAGAAATCATCACTCTACCCATTGCCCACGGAGAAGGGCGCTTTTATGCTGATAGAGCCACTTTATCGGCAATAGAAGACAACGGCCAGGTGGTATTCCGCTATGCTGGAGATAACCCCAACGGTTCACTCAACCAAATTGCCGGAATTTGTAATCGCCAAGGCAATGTCTTGGGGATGATGCCACACCCAGAAAGGGCATCAGATAAGATGTTAGGTGATAGTGATGGATTAAGTTTATTTCAAGGATTGTTAGAAAAAGTTGCTGCTGTAGTGTAGAGTTAACTTTTTCGGCAATTATAGCAAGTAAGTACAGGGGAGCATTCATGTTCCCTAATTTTTTGTCTACAAGACTCAGATTTGATTTCGGAACAAACCCAAAACATCCACTTCCCTACTCCCTTTTTGTATAAACGCACATAGAATTTATCAAAGATTTTTGGCAAAATCTAAAATCTCTGTGGCAACTGGCAGAGTATTCGCAGGATTCTCTAATGTATATTCCTGACTCGCTGCAATTATTTATTAGGTGGATACAAGCTTTTGATATTCGGATTTTACAGACAGAAGAAGATGTCGAACAAAAGTTTATTTTGCCGATGTTTCAATATTTAGGCTATCCAGATTCATGTCGGCAGAGTAAGTATGCTTTAACAAGTAATGATTTAGATAACCCAGCCAAGCAACTCAAAAATGCTCAAATTTATTTTGCAACCGATGATGTAGTTCGGCAAAATGCCGACACGTCATTGATAATTATTATTTATTTAGCACCAAATACACAATATTTCTCAGAAGCTATTACCCAAGCTAAATTTTATAGTACTTATCTCAAACCTTTATTTTTTATCATTACTAATGGGTATAGTTTAAAAATATTCAAATATTTCCCTTACCATCGAGAAGAACTGATATTTGATGGGATAATCGATACATTGAGAAATAGTCAAATAGCTGAAAATCTTTATCATCAGCTGAATTTTGATTTAGTTACAAAAAATCATAAACCAAAATTCAATAATTTTAAATATCCTGAATTTAGTAGCATAGAAAAATATTTAAGCCGACATAAAGAGTTTAGTAATTTTTTAGAAAAGGCTGAATTTGAGCCTTGTTTATTAAAAGAAGGTCGTCACTTAACTGTTGTTAAACCAAAAGTGTTGATTGAGTGTAATTTACCACAAGCTTTTGGTAAGGGTGATTGTGTAATTCAATTTAGTAGCGTGATGCTGAGAGGCTTGAAAATTGCCCTAAACCATCAGCAAATTTTAAGTCAATTAATGACAGGACTTTATACTAAGCCTGAGTGGTGTTGCCGTCGTTTTTTGAAACAAATAGATGCAGATACTTTTGAGGCTTATTTAGGACAAACAACAGTAATTTTATCTGAATTAGAAGCGGCAGATTTATGTTTATGTGTAGATGCTGTTTGTCAGGAATATAAACATAAAATTATTGAATTTGAAAATTATTTAGAAACATGGGACTTTAAATTTGTCGAATTTCCAGATATTAGAGGCTTTCACCTATTTTCAGTAGATGTAAAACTCTGGAAAATTATGCACAATTTTATAAAAAAATTTAATTATGCTCAAGGGAAATCAGAATGGCATTTATTTGACCAAGGTAATATCTCTATTCGTGTGAGTCGCGGAATTCGTGATCATGCTTTTATTGTGCCGCGTTTCAGTAATGCTTACTCTGCATTATCTAATAATCAAGTTGATATATTGTACGAAATTAATGATAGCCACATTGCCACATTAGAAAGAAGTAATCTTAATTCCTGGCAAGAAGATATTGGTATACGAGGAACATGGACAGCCAAGTATACCAAAACTTGGTTAATCGAAAAATACATCCCGCAAGTGATGAGTTATTATTCGCAAAAGTTTCAAGTTTTAGAATTTGACTTAGAGAAAAATATCTTAAATTATCCCAGTCAGCATACAGTATTTAGAGAAATGAATGAAATTAAAGATTTATTGCCTTACCTGCGAGATATTCAAGCATGGTTACAAGTATATATTGAAAATATTGCAGCTTCTTGTTTGAGGCAATATTACCAAGTATTTACAGATTTAGTAAGAAATACTGATACTGCGATCGCAGGCTTAGACTATATCATAATGAATTTGCAAAAAGTCTTGTGGAAAAATCCATCAACAACAGTATCTAGTAATTATACTAGTTGGGGAAATTGGACTTTTAAAGATGTTATCTATTGCTTAGATACACAAGTAAACAATATAAATAATTGCCAATACGAAAGTAGTGTACAGGCAGATTTAATCACAAGAGTGTTTATCTGGATAATTGATAATGGTAAAATTAATTACTCCCAAGGGCAATTAAATACTGCAAAACAAGCTTTATTACCACTGTGGGAACAATGTCGCTTTGAAATGCGCCACGTTAATCCTTATCGTTAGTTGTCATTAGTCATTAGTCATTTGTCCTTTGTTTTTATCTTACTACTCCCTACTCACTACTTCCTACTCCCTATTTCTTTGATAATAGCTTGAGCGATCGCCTCATTTCCATCCTTGGCAATTTTTTGAGTTTGCTTCGGTGGTTTGGGTAATTCATGGAGAAAATTCCAATCGCCTGTAAAAAATTCTGCGGGTGTAATAATTTGATGATAATTATAATTAGTAATTCCCTCTAACAGATAACTTGCTTCGGCAAAATCATCGCGCGGAATTGTCACCAGAGGTATATCCAAGCGTGTCGCTTCTGAAAAAGTTCCGTAACCAGGTTTAGAAACTACGCGTCCACAAATTGGCATAAAATCTACAGGGCGATATTTATTATCATTAATTTTGACTAAATTAGGTAAATCAGGTGCAGATTTGTCAAAGGTAATAAATTGCCACTCTGGGAAAGTTTGCAAGTTTTCGTAAGGAATTTGTTGTAAACCTAAACCACCAAAGGTAAGCAAAACAGTTTTATCTTGTAGTGCAGTTAGACTCCAACTCGCACGTAATTCATCAGCAGAATAACGCGGTGAACCACCTGTTAAACCCACATCAGTGATATTTGGAAAAGCTGACATTGGTTCATAGAAAGGTAAGCGAAACAAGCGATCGCACTTAGAATAACATTCACTAATCCAATTTGCGATCGCTATAAAATCGCCACCCCAATCTCTGTAGATTAAATCCCAACCAAAGTTACTCATCATCCAGCAAGGAATATCTGCTGCTTTCGCAAATAAAGGCGCAAGAAAAGGAATATCAGCCAAGATTAAATCAACACGATTTTGCCGAATAAAATTAACTTCTGAAGCAATTAAAGAATTTTGCTGTTTTTTAATATCTAATAATTTTTCTAAAGTGGCGGCTTTATCCATTGTTAAACTATCAGCTTGCACCACACCCAAATCAAAAGCGCGGGGACGATGGATAAAATCACCTTCTATATATGACTCCAGCAACCAGCGCGGCGCAGTTGTCACCATAATTAACAGCACATCTGGACACAACTTTTGAATAGTTGCAGCCACAGACGCAGTGCGAGTAGCATGACCAAAACCGTGGTTAGTTATGGCTACGTATAAAATGGGGCGTTTCATATATATAGGGAGTTGGGAGTGAGAATATCCTCTGACAAGTATAGGTTTTTCGATGTCGTGTTTTTCCGCAAAGACACATCTAATATTCCATAACTATCCTCCGTCACTGGTTATTTGAGTTGACAAAGGACAAATGACTAATGACAGCCTAAATTTAACAGTCTGCTTATAGAGTGGGTAAGTCCTATAATGATGCCCAATATCTAGACAAAATTGTTTGTCAATGCGTAAGCCTTATTTATGATGATTTCTACTCAACGAATAATTTATTGTATAAATCCTAGCTGCGATCGCCCAATGAACCCAATCGAAGAACGCGTTTGCATCAATTGTCAAACTCCCTTAATTCACCGTTATCTCTGGGCGACGGGGAATTTAGCCGCTAACATCTCACCAGAAACGCAAGTCGCAGAGCGATATGAAGTTATTAAACAGCAAATCTGGCTGGATACTCAACCAGGACTACCAGCAGAAACTTTACAAGATTTACCAAAAGCAGTTATTCCTTACTTAAAACTATATCAACAGCATTTACATCTTCCGCAAGTCTACGGGTTTGCTGTCTCTGAAGATGGAGGCAATATTCTGTTGCTAGAAAATGCCCCAATAGATGCAACAGGCAATTTATACCCCACTATCACCGATGCTTGGGAACAAGCTACAGCCCTCAGACAAGTTTACTGGCTATGGCAAATTCTCCAACTTTGGCAACCTTTAGCAGAACAGAGAGTTGAACAAAGTTTACTCATTCCTGATAACTTGCGAGTTCAAGGTTGGTGTGTGCGTCTATTAGAACTTTATCCAACCCAAACTGATGAAAAACTCAGCTTACCCGATTTAGCACAATCTTGGCAGCCTTGGTTAGCATTAGCCCAACCACAAGTAGCCCAATCATTGCAGAATATAGTTGAGCAAATGTGCGATCGCACAGTTAATTTAGAAAAAATTACTACTCAACTTAATACTCTGTTACTCTCAACCGCCGGAGAATTACCACTCAGCCTCCAAGTAGTCGGCGCAACAGATATTGGTACAGAACTCACCCAAAACGAAGACACTTGCTACCCCAGTACAGACGAACCCTACGACCCCCTCATACCACGCTTATCAATGGTTTGTGATGGTATTGGTGGACATCAAGGTGGTGAAGTTGCCAGCCAAATGGCAGTACAATCTTTAAAATTGCAAATTCCTGCCTTATTAGCAGAAGTAGCCGAACAAACTGAACCTGTAGCACCAAAATTATTGCAAGAACAGCTAGAAGCTAGCTTGCGAGTCGTCAATAATTTAATTTGCTACCGGAATGACGAACAAAAACGCCAAGGTCGAGAACGCATGGCCACAACATTGGTCATGGCACTGCAATTACCCCAAAGAATAGCAACAATCTCAGGATGGCAATCAGATAATGCTCACGAACTTTATCTAGCCAATATAGGAGATAGCCGTGCTTACTGGATAACTCGGAATTACTGCCAGTTACTTACAGTTGATGATGATGTCGCTTGGCGAGAAGTTCGCTATGGCAGGAGTTTGTATCGCCAAGCACTCCAAAGATTAGATGCAACGGCTTTAACTCAAGCATTAGGCACAAAAGATGCAGAATCTCTCAGAGTGACCATTCAAAGATTCATTATTGATGAAGAAGGTTTATTATTGCTGTGTTCTGATGGTTTAAGTGACAACGATTGGGTAGAAAACTCTTGGCAGGATTTTGCTATCCCTGTGTTATCTGGTGAACTTTCCCTTGCAGAAGCTGTTCAAAATTTGATTAATCTTGCCAACCAAAAAAATGGTCATGATAATACATCTGTTGTTCTCACGCTTTGCAGGCTTTCTAAAGAATATTTAGTGCCAGTTACTTCATTAACTTCATCTGTGGAAATTGTCGAAACAGAAACACCAGCAGTCGAAGAAACTGATTTGGCAGAAAGTTCACAAGCTTTATTAGATTTGGATTTGACAGCGGAAGCAATACCTGTACCAATTTCTACACCCGTCAAGAAACCTCACCGACGTAAAAAGCCTGTAGTACTGGTGGGAGGATTATTAGCTTTGCTAGTAGGAAGTACCACTCTAGGATTATTGGCTTGGTGGCGATTTAATCCCCAAACATTCCAGCAAGCGTGTCAAAAATTACCTCAACCTGTGCAGTCAGTCTGTCCACAAAATCAGTAAGTATAACTCTGACAAACTCACCTTTGCGCGTAAATCCTATGGCTGGCAAGCACAGTATATAGGAACGGATATCCATTTGATGTAGAATTGGAACTGTCGTTAAAGCGCACAGAAAAACTAAAACAGGTCTTTCTTAGCCTGTTAGCTGAAAAATCCTCAAAAAAGCACTGCTGAGACACCCGTAAGCGTGAACAAGTGCAATGAGGAAATAAAAGCAAGTGAGACATTTGTCGCTGATTAACTATGCGCCAAGCCTGCACGGTCAGGCTTTGTTTGTATAAAAGTGGTAAACGCTCTATTGTCTGCGTTTGTCTCAATTAAAAGTGAAAAATAACTGTTTTAAACAGTCTGTTTTTCACCCAGCAAGTTCGATGAGGGATGGCTGTGGAGATGCTTGTGGAATCGCAAAAGCTAGGTGTAAATGTTCTTATGAAAGTTGGCGATCGCGTCCGTGTAATTAAATCGGTACTAGTGTACCATCATCCTGAACATCGCAGTCAAGCTTTTGACCTCGAAGGCTCAGAAGGCGAAGTTGTGGATATTGTGACTCAATGGCAAGGTAGACCTGTTAGTGCTAACTTGCCGATATTAGTTCAGTTTAGTAAAAAATTTAAAGCCCACTTGCGCGAAAATGAGTTAGAAATCATCTAAATTACTCAAAAGCGGCGAAGAAACCAGCGAAAAATGTTGAGTTCGCCGCGCATTTTTTTGAGTTCTTGACGATGATGTTCTGCTGTAGCGTTATACCATTCACAATGACGCTGAAAATCTAAACGCTGCTGAACTTCATAATAAAATTCATGAGTAGTTTGGTAAGTACTAAAAGTTTCTGCAACTTCAGGTTGAGGAGACGGAATAATATGAGGTAATTCTTGACGCATAACTGTTAAAAATTAATTTTTATTGATACAGCATATTTTGGGTACATGAGGTACAAGCGTACAACCTAAAACCATGTAGAGACGTTACATGTAACGTCTCTACCGTATTTCACGAATATCGAAACTGCTGTAACCCTCTTCTGTCAGTTTCCGGATAAAATGAATAGAAGAAAGGAAAAATAAAACTCTACAAGGTAAGTAGAGCAATGGATGTAGAACTACAAATCCTAAAACATTTGCCAAGGGATGCCCAGCCAACAGTGGCAATAATAGATGAATATTGTGCAGAGTATAAAGACCAGTTCAAAGA
>JAGKSW010000059.1 GCA_018993265.1 Nostoc sp. TH1S01 | reverse complement strand
AAATCGATGGTTCCCTAGTTCTAAGCTTTGCTCTAATTGTCATTACCAAATATCTGATTTGCCGCTAGATGTGAGGACTTGGACTTGTCCTAGCTGCGGTACTCATCACGATAGAGATGGTAATGCGGCGATGAATATTAGAGCCGAAGGTATCAGAATGAGCCAGTTGCTTGCGGGGGGAACCCCCGTTGTGCAAACTGGCGTGCTTTCCTCCTCTGGGACGGGGGAGAAGATCGCCAATGGAGAGGATGTAAGACCAATTCGCGGGCGCAAATCCAAGATGCGGCAATCTTCTGTGAAGTTGGAAGCCCACGCTGTACCCGATAGGGTCAGCCTTGGGTAGTTCACTAACCTACACCTGTCAAGATGAGAGAGATGGGGTAATAGGAAGTCACAAATGACTCATGATAAATTAATTTCTCGAATGCAGGCGGTTCAGTCGCCGATAATTCCTGTGGTTGGGGAACTGATTAAAAATTCTCCGGGAACCATTTCTCTCGGACAGGGTGTAGTCTCCTACAGTCCACCACCAGAAGCTATTGAACTTTTACCGAAGTTTTTAGGGGAAGCAAGAAATAATCTCTATCAAGCAGTTGAAGGAATTCCGCCTTTATTAACTGCATTGACAGCAAAACTGTCAGCTTTTAACGGTATTGAAATTAATGATGACAACTGTGTTGTGGTGACAGCCGGCAGTAATATGGCGTTTATGAACGCTATTTTGGCAATTACTTCGCCTGGTGACGAAATTATCTTGAATATGCCATACTATTTCAATCATGAAATGGCAATTACAATGGCGGGTTGTCGTGTGGTGTTGGTAGAAACAGATGAAAATTACCAATTACGTCCAGAAGCTTTAGCCGCAGCAATTACACCAAAAACAAAGGCTATTGTGACAATTTCCCCAAATAATCCCACAGGGGTTGTCTATTCTGAAGCTGCATTACGCCAAGTAAATCAAATTTGTCGTGATCGCCATATCTACCATATCAGCGATGAGGCTTATGAATATTTTACCTACAACGGTGTCAAACATATTTCACCGGGCGCATTTGCTGGCAGTAGTGATTATACAATTTCTCTCTACAGCCTTTCTAAAGCTTATGGTTTTGCCAGTTGGCGCATTGGCTACATGGTAATTCCCAAACATTTACTTGTGGCTGTCAAAAAAGTTCAAGATACAATTCTGATTTGTCCGCCTGTGATTTCGCAGTATGCAGCATTAGGCGCATTGCAGGCAAAAGATGAGTATTTAAAGGAAAATATTGGTGCGATCGCTCAAGTACGTCAGTTAGTGATAGACTCGCTGAATCATCTCCAAGGTTTATGTACTATTGCTCAAGCTGATGGTGCTTTCTATTTCTTCCTCAAAGTGCATACTCGAATGAATGCTTTTGAGTTGGTGAAAAGATTAATTCAAGAACACAAAGTCGCTGTGATTCCTGGTACAACCTTTGGGATGGACAATGGCTGCTATTTGCGCGTTGCTTATGGGGCGTTACAAGAAAATACAGCCAAAGCAGGGATAGAAAGATTAGTTAATGGTTTGCAGAATATTATTTAATTCTCACGCAAAGGCAAGGCAGCGCGTTGGGGAGACAGTGCGTTGCGGAGGTTTCCTCCGTTGTAGCAACTGTCGTCGGGTTTCCCGACTTGAAGCGACTGCCGCGCAAAGGCGCAAAGATTTAGAGAAAATTGACAAACTCTCTGCGTCTCTGCGTCTCTGCGTGAGGCATAAACTAGTTATGGTTAATTTTGACTATGATTTGCTTTCTTAATTCGTCGGCTATTAAGATGAAAGGCGGACATAACAGTAAGATTAGCCAATAAGATGGCTGTAAAGGTGCAGTGGAGAAGATGGTTTGCAGGGTAGGAGAATAAATAATAGAGAGAATGAGGAACCACTCTACAGCAATTCCTATCCAAATTAAGCGGTTAGTAAAAAAGCCTAAGCGCAAAATCGAAAAGCGTTCGGAACGACAGGCGAAAACGTTACCATCTTGACAAGCGACAATTACGGCTAAAGTCATGGTTGTGGCTTGATGATAAATCGCCATTGTGGCAGCACTTGCTGAGTGAGATAAAATGCTGGGACTGATGGCTTGTAATTGCGGAATGTTATAGCCATTTGTCCACCACACAAAGAAAAATCCTGCCATACCAGCTAAACCTTCCAGCAGTCCTAAAAAGCAGTAAGCACGTAGCAGTAAGGGCTTATCTAATAGTGCTTGAGATTTTTTGCGTGGTGGTAACTCCATTGAACCGACTTCTGGTTTTTCTGCACCTAAAGCTAGTGCGGGAATCATATCTGTACCCAAGTCAATCGCTAAGATTTGCAAAATTAGTAAAGCTGGTGGTATTTTCAGAAACACCATTGCGAGGAAGGGGAGAAACTCTGCCATGTTAGAAGCGAGAATATAAGTCATGAATTTGCGGATGTTTTGATATACTGCCCTACCTTGTTCAATGGCGGAGACGATAGTGGCAAAATTATCATCGATGAGAACAATATCCGCAGCTTCACGGGCAACATCTGTACCACTCATTCCCATTGCAATGCCAATATTCGCAGCGCGTAAAGCGGGGGCATCGTTGACACCATCACCAGTCACAGCGACTACATGACCAAGGGTTTTGTATGCATCTACTAACCTAAGTTTCTGTTCTGGCATGACTCTGGCAAATACCAAGCCAGTTTTGTGCTTGTGGAGGATTTGCCGTAATTGTGTATCTGAAAGATGTCCTAATTGTTCACCTGTGATGGTTCTGACTTTGCCATTAACTAAATTAATACGTTGTGCGATCGCAGCTGCGGTTAACCCATAATCGCCTGTAATCATTGTGACTTGAATTCCAGCACGATGACAAAGAGCGATCGCATCGGCAACTTCGGGACGTGGTGGGTCAATCATCGCCACCAATCCTAAAAAAGTCAAATCTTGTTCTAATAAATGATCATCTGGCTGGTTTAATTCCGCACCACCTTGTCTTGTGGCAACTCCCAGAACACGATAACCTTGGCTTGCTAATTGATCATTCGCTGCAACGATTTCCTCTCGCTGGGTTTGGGTTAGTTCTTGTTTTTCTTCCTTGTGCCATAAGTACCGTGAATGTTGCAACACATCTAATGGTGCGCCTTTGGTAAAAATAAGATACTGGGAATCTTCAGCCTTTTCTAAGGGCAATTTTCCTTCTAATAAAACCGTCATCATCCGGCGATGAGAATCAAACGGGATTTCTCGAATTCTGGGTGCTTGGTGTTGCAACTCTTCTAAATTTAAACCAGCTTTGATTGCTGCTACTAATAATGCTGCTTCTGTAGGATCACCCACTGCTTGCCATTGATTAGAATTGGGGGGATGATTTAACCGCGCATTAGAACAAAGCGCCGCACCCGCCAACATTAACCGCACTTGAGATTCATATTCAGGAGAGGGAATTTCGACTTCTCCTTTAGGTTCATAACCTACGCCAGTCACATTAATTTGCGTATTGGGAACCCACAATTGGCGGACTGTCATTTCATTTTTCGTCAAAGTCCCGGTTTTGTCGGTGCAAATTACCGTTGTTGCACTGAGAGTTTCCACCGCAGACAAACGCCGCACTAAAGCATTCTTTTTCGCCATACGTCTGACACCAATGGCTAAGGCTAAACTCACGGTGGGGAGTAAGCCTTCGGGGACAAATGCCACAATAATCCCAATGGCAAAAATGAAACTTTCGCGCAGTTGCATTCCCACCAGCAACTTAGTGAGGAGAAATATCACCACACCCATACTCAACGCAATGATGGTGATGATGTGAACAACTCTGGAAATCTGCACTTCTAAAGTGCTGGCTTCCCGCTGCACATTGGCGGTGAGATGGGCGACTTGACCAAATTCTGTATGTGTACCTGTGGCGTAGACTACCGCCAGTCCGCGACCAGAAGCAACGTTAGAACCTGCAAATACTAAGTTACTGGCTTCGGAAGCATGAATATTGAGTGCGGTGACAGGTTCGCTAATGCGGGGAACTGGCAAAGATTCGCCGGTGAGGACAGAGACATCGACATATAAAGATTGACTTTCGACGAGTCTGGCATCTGCGGAGATTTTATCACCTTCTTCTAACTGCATCACATCGCCGCTAACTAACTCACGAGTCGGAATCACAGTTAATTTGCCATCACGATAAACTTTGGCTTGGGAAGGTAAGATTTTTTTTAAGGCTGATAAAGCTTTTTCGGCTTGAAACTCCTGCCAAAAACTAAAAATAGCGTTAATCCAAATAACTGCCCAAATTGCCCAACCTAATTCTGGTGTTTGGGAAATAAAAGCTAAAATTCCCGCTACCCACAACAGCAACGCCATGAAATGGGTTAATTGGTCAATGAAACGCAGAATTAATGGGCGTGTTTGCGGTTCGGGAAGTTCGTTATAACCAAATTGTTTTAATCTTAAATTAGCTTCTGCCTCGCTGATACCTTGGGGAGTTGTGGTGAGAGTTTTGTAGACATCTGTAGGTGTCAGCGTCCAAATATGAGAGTTTGCATGAGAATTTGCATTCATCCTAAACCCGTTCCTACTCTCAATAGCAAGTCGGTTTTCGTATCTTAGATGCTGAGTCTACAACGCTTCATCTGCCTGAGAGTAATTTTGAAAAAAAATTATACGCAGTTTGTACATTTAACTAGGATAAACTCGTCCTTTCCAAGCACCGCCGCGTCCTTGCCAATGGCGGATGGCTGAGTCGATAGTCATTAAAGTGTAGAGCAAGGCGATCGCAGGTAAACTAAAAGCTAATAAAGGTGAGCATTGATAAAAGCGGATAATTGGCAAGTAAGCTAATGCCATCAATAACCATGTCACTAAACCTATAATTGCTATTGTCCAATTGCCCAAAATTACACCGATAATTACCCCCAAAGGTGGCATGAGGTAAATCAAGGTCATAGCTACGACGGTTCCTAATAACAATACAGGTGAATAATTTAATTGCGTATAGGCAGTCCGTGCCACCATATTCCAAATTGTTTCTAGAGAATTGTAAGGGCGTAAACTGCGAGTTAAACTACTTAATCCTAACCAGATACGTCCTTGATTAGATTTCACCGCATTAGCTAAAGCACAATCATCAATTAAAGCCTGACGAATAGCGGCAATACCACCGATTCTTTCTAAAGCGGTGCGGCGAATTAAAATGCTACCACCCGCCGCCGCCGCCGTGGGATTTTTGGGATGATTTACCCAGCGAAAGGGATAGAGTTTTTGAAAGAAGAAAACGAACGCCGGAATTAAAAATTTTTCCCACCGACTATCACAACGTAGTCGCACCATCACAGAAACCAAATCTAAATTTTCTTGTTCGGCTTTGGTGACAAGTCGTCGCAGATTATTGACATCGTGTTCAATATCTGCATCAGTAAGTAAAAAATATTCTGGTAGAGACGTTACATGTAACGTCTCTACATATCTAATACCTTGCTGGACTGCCCAAAGTTTACCAGACCAACCAGAGGGTAAAGGTTCACCAGAGATAATTTGCAATTGCTGGGGTCTATCAACAGCATGGGCGACTCCTTCAGCACAGGCGGCTGTTCCATCAGTACTGCGATCGTCTACCAAGAAGATATTAAAATTGCCATCATAATCTTGCAGTAAAAGCGATCGCAAACTCATCGGCAGAACATCCGCTTCGTTCCGGGCTGGAATCACCGCACACACTGACGGTAAAGATTCTCGCTGCGGCTGGATGACTTCTAATTGCTGGTCTAAACGCCAAAACTGTCCCCGCAAACTCAGTAATCCTAACCAAATTATTAAGGATAAGACCATCAACCCTAGTACAATTGCCAGCATAACTCAAGAGAGAATGTAAGAATTAAACCTTGGTATTTTATACCTTTCATAAATCATAAAAACTATCCGTGGTATCTTTCTTTCAGACTTCATACTTCATCCTTCATACTTCAGTTGATGCAAACACAAGACAGGGTACAAGTCAATCAAGTTGCAGATGCGATCGCAGCTAGCCAAAAATATCTGCTGTCAATGCAATATCCCGCAGGTTACTGGTGGGCGGAGTTAGAATCTAACGTCACCATTACTGCGGAAGTTGTGCTGCTGCATAAAATTTGGGGAACCGAGAAAACTCGGCCATTACATAAAATTGAAACCTACTTGCGTTCTCAGCAACGGCAGCATGGCGGCTGGGAACTGTTTTATGATGATGGTGGTGAACTTAGCACTTCCGTAGAAGCATACATGGCGCTGCGGTTGTTGGGTGTTCCCGCCACTGACCCAGCCTTGGTACGGGCGCGAGAGTTTATTCTGCAACGGGGCGGAATCAGCAAAACTCGCATCTTTACCAAATTACACCTCGCCTTGATTGGCTGTTACGACTGGCGCGGTATCCCCTCCCTCCCGCCTTGGATTATGCTGTTACCGCCAGCTTTCCCCGTGAATATTTACGAAATGTCTAGCTGGGCGCGTTCTAGCACTGTACCACTGTTGATTGTGTGTGACAGCAAACCTGTTTATCAAGTTGACCAAGCAATTAACTTAGATGAGTTATACGCCGAAGGTGTTCATCAAGTCCAGTATGAATTACCCCGCCAAGGTGATTGGACTGATTTATTCTTAACTTTGGATCAAGGATTTAAATTAGCCGAAAGCTTGAATTTAGTTCCCTTCCGCGCAGAAGGAATTAAAGCCGCCGAAAAGTGGATTTTAGAACGCCAAGAAGTCACCGGCGACTGGGGCGGGATTATTCCGGCGATGTTAAATTCGATGCTGGCTTTGAAGTGCTTGGGTTATAGCCAAAATGACCCAATTGTGGAACGGGGACTTCAAGCCATTGATAATTTTGGCATTGAAACAGAAGATAGTTATTGTGTTCAACCTTGTATATCGCCTGTGTGGGATACAGCCTGGGTAATGCGGGCGTTGATAGATTCTGGTTATGCACCTGATCATCCGGCGATTGTGAAAGCTGGAGAATGGTTACTGCAAAAGCAAATACTAGATTATGGTGATTGGGTGGTGAAAAATCGCCAAGGTAAACCAGGTGCTTGGGCGTTTGAATTTGACAATCGCTTTTATCCTGATGTGGATGATACAGCCGTGGTGGTTATGGCTTTACACGCTGCCAAACTGCCTAATGAAAGTTTAAAACAAGCTGCGATCGCTCGCGCTTTAAACTGGGTTGCATCTATGCAGTGTCGTCCTGGTGGTTGGGCAGCTTTTGACTTAGATAATGATCAAGAATGGCTGAATGCTATCCCCTACGGTGACTTAAAAGCCATGATTGACCCCAACACCGCTGATGTCACCGCCAGAGTCATCGAAATGTTGGGCGCTTGTAATTTATCAATTGATTCTCACAATTTAGAACGCGCCCTGGCTTACCTCCTCGCAGAACAAGAACCAGAAGGTTGTTGGTTTGGGCGTTGGGGCGTAAATTACATCTATGGTACTAGTGGCGTTCTCTCGGCTTTAGCGTTAATTAACCCGCAAAAGTACCAACGTCAGATAGAACGAGGTGCAGCTTGGTTAGTCGGATGTCAAAATTCTGATGGTGGTTGGGGTGAAACTTGCCGTACTTACAACGATCCTAGCCTCAAAGGCCAAGGACGCAGCACCGCGTCTCAAACAGCTTGGGCGTTAATTGGGTTAATAGCCGCAGGTGAAGCGACTGGTAAATTCGCTATGGAAACAATTGAACGCGGGATTGATTACCTAGTGAAAACGCAAAAGCCAGATGGTACTTGGTTTGAAGCCGATTTTACTGGTACTGGCTTCCCCTGTCATTTTTATCTCAAATATCACATGTATCAACAGTATTTTCCTTTAATTGCATTAGGAAGATATCAAAACATCAAATAAAACTCGATTTTTTTCAACAATCAGACCACAGATGGATACTCATCTGTGGTTTTTATTTCAATCCGGTTCAGTTAAAAAATTTTCCTGTGGAGACAAGGGAACACTTCGACCAGCTCAGTGCATCGCAGGGAACGGGAAAGGGTAGGGTTTTTGGTTGTAGTAAGTAATTAAGCGGACATGATATCGAATCTCTGGTGAGAATTAAGATACTGGGATAGGCAACGTGAAATAAAATGTACTACCTTCACCGAGAATACTGTTTGCCCAAATACTACCACCATGCTGTTTAACAATACTTTGAGAAATTGCCAAGCCGAGACCTGTTCCGCCTTTAGCACGCGCATCAGAGACATCAACCTGCTCAAAACGTTCAAATATTGTGTCTAGTTTATCGGCGGGAATACCTCTACCTTGGTCTTGGACTTGAAATAGTACCCTGTCAGCTTGCGGTTGTGCTGATAAAGTAATCACTGAGTTGCGGGGAGAAAATTTGATGGCGTTGCTCAACAAATTAGTCAGGGTTTGGATAATCAAATCAGGATCAGCCCAGACGCAAGTAGTGGTAGGCTTAACAGCAATTGTAATGGCAGATGCTAGGGCGATAGGCTGGACTTCGCTGACGGCGCGTTGCATTAAATCAACAGCATTGCAGACTTGTTTGATAAGTTGGACTCGCCCGGACGATAAACGCTCCAAGTCTAAAATATCATTGACCAAACGCACCAGGCGATCGCTATTCCTCGAAGCCTGCTGAATCATGCGTTTGGCTTTTTCTGGTTTATCATCATAAATTCCAGTATTCAACAGCCCTAAAAATCCTTGAATGGCTGTGAGTGGAGTCCGCAGTTCATGACTCACAATTGAAATGAATTCATTTTTTATTTGCTCGATAGCTTGCTGTTCAGTCACATCTTGGATTTGTAAAACATAGTAAAGTGGTCGATTTTGGAAATCTCGCACCAACGATAAACTAGTTAGCCCCCAAGCAATGCGTCCGCTATGACACAAGTAACGTAACTGCGCTTGAAAACTGCGATTTTCATTACTTAAAACTTGCTCTATACCTTGTCTTAACTGATGCACATCTTCTGGGTGAATTGAGTCAAACACACTCAAGCTAAAAAACTCGCACTCAGAGTAGCCCAGCATTTCACCTAACATCGGATTGATTTGTAACCAGCGTTGATCTAATCCCAGCAGCGCCATCCCAATAGGAGCATTATAAAACGCATGACGAAATCGCTCTTCACTCTCACGCAACGCTAGTTCAGCTTGTTTGAGGTCAGTAATATCTAGTACCACTCCATACCAAGCAACTTCACCATTTTCTCTGCGTTCTGGGCGGGAGTTGGCACGTACCCATTTCATCTTGCCAGAAGGAGTAATAATCCGCCATTCGTGAGCAAAGGGTTCTAGGGTTTTGAGACTTTGAGTAGTTAGCTGATTATAAAGCAGCAAATCATCAGGATGTACTTGCTGATATGTGAGTAAAGCATCCGCTAAAACTTGTTGAGGTTTTAATTCCTGAATTTCTCCCACCCCGGAACTGATATATTCATAACGCATTTCATTGGTATTTGGATAATAAGCCAGAATGTAAATCTGTGCAGGTGAAGCAGCCGCAATTTTTTGAAAACGAGCTTCACTTTTGACCAAGGCTGCTTCTGCAAGTTTGCGCTCATCAATTTCTTGTTGTAATTGTTGGTTAACTTTTAGTAATTGAGCAGTTCTTTCTTGGACACGCTGTTCTAGTTCTTCTTGCAGTCGCCTGAGTTGATTTTCCACTTCTAAGCGTTCGGCAATTTGTGCTTGTAATGCCTTGTTTGCTTCACTTAATTGCAGCGGACTAGGTAACGCTAGTGCTTGCGGTACTAACGGTACAAGTTCTATGGCTGTAAATAATGAAACAAAAGCTGTTGCCGCTTTAAGAATACCTGATAGCCAATAAGTAGGATGCCATAGTGTCCAAATTTCAGCGATGTGGGTTGTGCCACAGAAAATAATAAAAGCCGCAAATAACAAAAATATCCACGAAAAAGGTAAATCTTGCCGCTTGCGAACAAAGTAGAACAATGTCAAAGGAATTGAATAGTAAGCCAGCGCAGTGACAGCATCCGCAATTATGTGCAACCAAACTAAGCCAGGCTGCCATAAGTAACAGTGACCATGAGGAATAAATGAGCCGTCGCTAAATAAATTTACTATCAAGTCGTGCATATTACACAAACCTAAGCTGGCAGGAAAAAATCAATCTTTGCCAAGAATTAACCTCTTACATGAATCAGATTATCAACTTTTCAACAGATAAATTTTTTCTTATACCAATTCACAAAATTCAAAAAGTCAAGGACTTACGCACAAAGATTGTCTGTTAAAAATGGGTGTAAGGGTTTTGAACACCTACACCGTTCGGCTGACGCTCACGGCGAAGCCCTTACACCCCATACCGTTTCATCCCTACACCCAATCCCCATAAACAATTTTGGTGCCTAAGTCCTGGTGTAGTTAAAGTTGAAAACAGTAAGTTAGGACTTACGCTTAGGGGGGTTGAAAGCAAGTCCTTTCATCTGCTTGTTTTAATTGCTTTGTATAATAATCGCAAAGCATGTTATCTTGGTAATATTTAATTTGTCATCACTATTTAATCGACGCTCATTTGTCACAAAGACAATTATCTTTTCACAACAAAAACAACAGTCTGTCACCGATGACAAATAATTAGTCACTGTACACTTGAATTCATACCACTTTTTTGTAAGTGCGGATGAAAGGACTTGAACCTTCACTCCTCTCGGAACTAGAACCTAAATCTAGCGCGTCTGCCAATTCCGCCACATCCGCATCAGTCAACTATCCTAGTATAGCATATCGTTCCAGGAAGAGAAACATTAAAAGGATGAAGTTTAAATAATTAATCATGTCTGCTTCACCCTCATACTCTGGCTTATACCTTGCCAAGGCTACTAGATAACTCCCACACGCGGTAGGCGATGCTTGAACCCACAAAGAATTTCCCAAGAAATCGTATTTAATTGTGCAGCCCAATCATCAGCGGTAATTTGTTCTTTTCCTTGGTCGCCTAATAAAGTCACGATTTCACCTTCTTGAATATCAGGAACCTTAGTGATATCGATCATTAACTGATCCATTGTAATTGCGCCAATTTGCGGTACTCGCTGACCACGCAACAACACTTGCATCTGATTAGAAAGGTTACGCGGCACACCATCAGCATAACCAATAGCCACAACAGCAATACGCATTTCTCGGTCAGCCACAAATTGATGACCATAGCTTACACCCGTCCCAGCGGCGATAGTCTTCACCTGGGTAACTCGCGCTTTTACCTGTAACACAGGCTTTAAGTTAATCTTGTGTTGTAAATGTGGTGCAGGAGCAAGACCATAAACACCTAACCCCACTCTTACCATGTCGTAGTGCAGTTGGGAATCTGCCAGAGTAGCGGCTGTGTTTGCTAAGTGCAAGCTAGGAATTTTGATGCCGATTTTTTGAATTTGGGCGATCGCAGTTTTAAATCTGCTATGCTGTTCTGCCATAATCGCCGGATCAGGACTATCAGCGGTTGCCAAGTGAGAATAAACACTCGCAATTGTCAAATGCGGTAAGCGTTCGACTAACTGCACAAACTCGGCTGCTGCTTGCCAATTCGTGCCTAACCGAGACATTCCCGTATCTAATTTAATATGTACAGGTACAGGAGAACCATAGTTAATCGCTTCTAAAATATTGGAAAAAATTAAAGCTTGTTTAGGACTGCATAAAGTTGGCTGGAGTTTCCAATGGGCGATCGCATGAATTTGTTCTGATGTCTGGGTTGCCCCTAAAATCAGTATGGGTGCTTGTATCCCTGCTTCTCGTAATTGAATTCCCTCTGGAACGGTAGCGACTCCTAACCAACTTGCTCCCGATTGTAATGCTGTTTGAGCAACTGTAACTGCACCGTGTCCATAAGCATCAGCTTTCACTACCGCCATCAACTGAGTACGTGATGATAACAACTGTTTTAGTTGCTGGACATTGTGCGCTAACGCCTCTAAATCAATTTCTACCCAAGCACGCTGGGAAAACCACGCATAGGTGTCGCATTGCTGATTAGATGCAACACCAGTCATTTGATCGCGACTTAACATATTTTTATTCTCCTATCACACCACCGATAAACTTCCACATTATGTATCCATTTTTTAGATATTCATACTCATATAAACTACTTCCGTGTTAATTGAAAAGTTTTTCTTCAAGGGAATTGAATATTCAAAAGCTCCTCAATTGCTGTTAATAAAAATTTACAAGCATTCCTGATTACCTCAGATTCAGCAACGAATCGAGGCATCTCTTGCTATATTTCATCGCAATTGAGCAGTAAAGATTCACTCTTAAAATGTTCAGTCTAAAAATTTCTTATTAACTACAACAGTTATTCGATTATTCCGGAAGTATAATTTATTCTCATCTCCCAAGGAGAAGAGAATCGTGTTAATATATGTAAAACTAATACCTTGAGCGTTAATCAATGGGGAAGGTTTTAGTCTTAAACGCCTCTTACGAACCGCTCAATATTACGAGCTGGCGACGTGCTGCGGTTTTGTTAATCAAAGGCAAGGCAGAACGAGTCGAACACAATGGCAGATTACTTTATGCGGGTTTTCCATTGCCAACGGTGATCCGCTTACGTCATTATGTACGTGTTCCCTATAAAGAAATGCCTCTGACTCGTCGGAACCTCTTGCACCGCGACGGACACACTTGTCAATATTGCGGCTATACAGGGGATGAATTGACGTTAGATCATGTCATACCGCGATCGCGTGGTGGCGGCGATACCTGGGAAAACATCGTTACGGCTTGCGTCCGTTGCAATGTGAAAAAAGGCAATCGCACACCTCAAGAAGCCCACATGCTACTGCGTCATTTACCCCGCCAACCTTACAGCAGCCTCTATTTTGAGGTTAGTAAGCATCTTAAGAGTGGACTGCATCAAGAGTGGCAAAAATATGTGATAGGTCTTTGACACTAACAACTCCACCCTCAATTGTCACAGCCACAACAACCTGTTGTCGGTGTGATGGTTTTGTCTAAGTTGGGGCAATGATAGGTTAGGTGCTAACATACTACTATGACTAGTGTGGCATTCTATAAAAGAATTGCAGCTGCTCATGGGTCTTACCCAACAGTAGCTGTTCAAGTAGTGTGCTGGCATCTGCCTAAATAATTTAACAGTCTTTTATTGTATATCCATAAACTAAAAAAATCTAGACTTGCACCAAAAATTCTCTCCGTTGGAGAGAATAGTCTAGCTAGGAGAAAAATTAAAGTTTGATCATAAACCTGAAACATTAATTTTCTGCCGTTATATGTAATTTGGCAGAATTTCATAAAGTTTTGCCTAGTTATCTTGACAAAAAATACACCAAGATACGTATCCCCAGGATTCTAGATTTTTGCGAAGATCAAGATGTGTGGCGAAATCAGTAAAACCCTGATTGTAACTTTTTCAATCCATAAAGCCTCACACTTAACAAAGATGTTTTCTATGCAACTAAATTCTTCCTTGAAGCAGTCAGAGAGTTTTTCATTGACCACCGAGCCAAATCCAGAAGATGCGGAGGTAGACCAAGAAGTAGTTGAACTACCGCTGAACCGGCCATCCTTACCAGCATCTACAAGCGATGGGATGAGTGTTTATCTTGGTCAACGTAACAATTCCTTAGCTTTTCAAAAAGCAGAGGAACTGCAAAAGACCTTATTAGCGCATAGACATGAGCGCCAGCTAATTATTTTGCAGGATTTTCCTGACCCTGATGCGCTTTCCTGTGCGTGGGCTTACCAGCTAATTGCTCAACAATATGATATTAAGTGTGAAATTATTTATGCTGGGACGTTGAGCCATCAAGAAAATATCGCCTTAGTCAAGCTCACAAATTTACCAGCACAGCGTTGGACACCGCAAAATATCAAATCTAAAGATTTGTCCTGTTATCAAGGTTTTGTATTAATTGATAACCAAGGAACCACCAGTCAGTTATTAACCGCCGTACAGCATTCAGGAATACCCCTAATAGCGGTGATTGACCATCACAGCTTACAAGCAGAACTTAAATCAGAGTTTGTTGATGTTCGCCCTTACGTAAGAGCAACAGCAACAATTTTTACTCAATATCTACAAGCTGGGTTACTAGCTTTAGACAGCAGCATTAGCCAACACGTTAAGTGTGCCACAGCCTTGATGCACGGCTTGCGATCGGATACAAATCGACTGATGCAAGCACAAGAAGAAGATTTTATGGCGGCTGCTTATCTGAGTCGATTTTATGATGCTCAACTATTAAACGCGATTCTCCAGGCGAACCGTTCTAAACGGGTAATGGATGTGATTGAGCGATCGCTCAAAAATCGCATCGTCCAAAATAACTTTTCCATTGCTGGTGTTGGTTATCTGCGCTACGACGACCGCGATGCTATTCCCCAAGCAGCTGATTTCCTAGTCACAGAAGAAAACGTTCACACCGCCGTTGTTTACGGTATTGTCCACGATGAAGACGATGAACTTGAAGTCGTCATTGGTTCCCTGAGAACCACCAAACTCACCCTCGACCCTGACGAATTTATCAAAGAAGCCTTTGGTCAAGACAGCACCGGACGCTTTTTTGGTGGTGGTAGAACCAGTGCAGGTGGTTTTGAAATTCCAATGGGCTTCTTATCTGGTAGTAACGAAAATCCTGCCTACGCCAAGATGAAATGGGAAGTTTTTGACGCTCAGATTAAGCAAAAATTACTGAAGTTAGTCAATCCGAAAGATAACCCCATTCAGTCAGAGTAAATCTTGCAATTGAAGGCAAAGGATAAAGTTTAACTAAATTTAAATTGGCAGCCAGAAATTTATTTCTTGGCTGTTTATTTACTATATAAATTTAAATTTGGGAATTATAGGTATACATAAATAATTATTGTATGAAGGTTAGAAAACAAAAATTTTAAGCCTCACGCAAAGGCGCAAAGAGTTGTGCAATTACTCAAGCAGCAAGATGAGGTTAAGCGAAAATTATAGTGAATATACGGCTTATAGTTAGTATATTTGATGGCTAATATTATGATTGTCATAATTAGCAAGTCGTATCTCTTATGGCAACTATAATTTTTCTGTGCAACCCTGAAGCTGAATACTATACTGAAAAAGAAATAATTCCAAATAAAGACTTACCAAAAGAAATCAAGTCAAAATTTATAAAGGCAAAGGACTACTATCGAACATCTTGGAGTTGTGGTAATTCTAAATTTATAAAAGTTGGAGATAGAGCATATTTTAAGACAAGCGGTAATACTGGCAATTATCCTAATGGATTTATTGCTGCTGGTCATGTTATTGCAGCACCAAAAGATGATCAATTAAAGCATTTCGACAGAAAATATTCAGACTTAAGTGAAGCATATCTAGATGTATATGATAATGGTTGTTTTTCTGTTTATATTCAAATAGATTCAGTGGTAGACTTTAATTGCCCTCTAGAACAAAAATATTTAAAGAAATTGTCTACATTTCAAGGAGTAAATTTTAATTTTGGAGGAAGCGGTTGTAGATTTGATGAAAAAGCTGCTTCCGTTCTTGATTCAGTATGGGAAGAACATTCACTAGTACAACAAAGGCATAAACGAGGTCTTAGACTTGTTGATATATTTTTTGATCAAGGTGAATATCTCAGGAAAAATAAGGAATATCAAGCTGCAATTGAAGAATATTATTCAGCTTTAAAAATTGTTCCAAACTATACCAAAGCAATTAACCAAATCAAGAATTGTGAATCAAGTTTGAGCAGGAGAGAGAAAATAACTCCACCAGATACACCAGTACCTCCACCGCATAAAAAACCATCTTTAAGTACTCATGAACTAACAATTGCTAGAGAAGAACTTGAGAAAGAGAAATTCTTGACTTTTAAAAGTTATGCTGATGCTTGTGAAAAAATTACTGTCTCAATCGCTAGAAGACAAGGGCAACAGAAATTTCGTCAGTCTCTGCTAGAAGCTTATTCTGGTAAATATGCAATTACCAATTTTGATGCCGAAGCAGCACTCGAAGCCGCTCATATAATTCCTTATATTGAAACAGAAAATAATGAGCCATCAAATGGTTTGTTATTACGTGCAGATTTACATACCTTATTTGACTTAAATCTGATTACTATTGATCCAGAAACACTGAAGGTTTATATTCACCCTAATTTGCAAAAAACTCAATATCACACAATTGAAGGCAAAGAACTACAAGTTCCACAGGATGAAATGTGCCGTCCCAACAAACAGTTTTTGAAACAGAGATTTGAGCAGTGTCAATGGTGAGAAGTTTTGTAGTGCGATCGCTCATCGCTGTCAGGTGTGGCAAGATAGCTGATGAAATGCACTTGTAGTATTCAAGAATAGTTAGGATATGTTAAGTAACATCAAGCATAAATCCTAACTCAGCACTCAGGGCTATTATTGTGGAACTGTATTTGATTCGGCATGGCATCGCCCAAGAACGGCAAGCTGGCATTAAAGATGAAGAGCGAGAACTCACCAAAGAAGGACGGCAAAAAACAGAGAAAGTCGCCCAGCGTCTTCTCAAGCTAGATTTGCAATTTAATTTGATAGTCACCAGTCCCCTAGTCCGCGCTCGTCAAACAGCAGAAATTCTTGTCGCCACCGGACTCAGTTCACAATTAGAAGAATCGCCTCACCTCGCTCCTGGTGGTCATCTTTCCAGTTGGTTAGTTTACTGGTTAGAACCGAAAAATTATTCGCAAAATACCCAAATTGCCTTAGTAGGCCACGAACCTGATTTAAGTAATTGGGCAGAAATTCTCCTTTGGGGAGAAGTCAAAGGCTGCTTAGTCTTGAAAAAAGCAGGTATGATCGGAGTAAAACTGCCAGAAGCAGGAGCTGTTGTGGGTCGTAGTCAAATGTTCTGGTTGACACCACCCAAGTACTTGCTATAACAGTTTTTCAACTCTTCTCGAAGAATTGTTGTGATAGCGACTACTGTTATGGCGAAAATAATTTCTGGTAAGTTAGCGTGATCGAATATTTCACAAAGCAAATGGTGTTGCCATGATGGTGTGCGAATACAAGCCTGGATTAGAAGGCATTCCCGCAGCCCAATCGAGTATCAGCTACGTGGATGGGCAAAAGGGAATACTAGAATATCGTGGCATCCGGATTGAGGAATTAGCAGCCAAAAGTACCTTTCTCGAAACTGCTTATCTGCTCATCTGGGGTGAATTGCCAAGTAAAGAAGAACTCAAGGCATTTGAGGAAGAAGTTCGCCTGCACAGGCGGATTAAATACCGGATTCGGGACATGATGAAATGCTTCCCTGAAAGCGGTCATCCAATGGATGCTCTGCAAGCCTCGGCGGCAGCTTTAGGCTTGTT
Organism: Nostoc sp. TH1S01; assembly: GCA_018993265.1. Taxonomy (GTDB): domain Bacteria; phylum Cyanobacteriota; class Cyanobacteriia; order Cyanobacteriales; family Nostocaceae; genus Nostoc_B. The sequence goes on along the minus strand of JAGKSW010000059.1, from coordinate 16,703 downwards.
TTATTCCCTGCGCGATTTACATAACCCTGCTTACATTCGGGATTCAGTTGTGCGCTTGATAGCAACTATCCCCACAATGGTGGCAGCATTCCAATTGATGCGTAAGGGTAATGACCCTGTAAAGCCGCGTGATGACCTAGATTATTCCGCCAATTTTCTCTACATGCTCAACGAGAAAGAACCGGATGCTTTGGCGGCAAAAATCTTTGACATCTGCTTAATTCTGCACGTTGAGCATACAATGAATGCTTCGACCTTTAGTGCTAGGGTAACAGCCTCTACCTTGACTGACCCTTATGCTGTAGTTGCCAGTGCTGTAGGCACCTTGGGTGGCCCGTTGCACGGTGGAGCCAACGAAGAAGTAATTCAGATGTTGGAAGAAATCGGCTCAGTCGAAAACGTCCGTCCTTATGTTGAGGAACGCCTACAAAACAAGCAGAAACTGATGGGTTTTGGGCATCGCGTCTACAAAGTCAAAGACCCACGCGCTATCATTCTCCAAGAGCTTGCCGAACAACTGTTTGACAAGTTTGGTGGGGATAAATACTACGAAATTGCCCAAGAAATGGAACGGGTGGTCGAAGAAAAACTTGGTCACAAAGGCATCTACCCCAACGTTGACTTTTACTCTGGTTTGGTGTACAGGAAGATGGGCATTCCTACAGACTTGTTTACACCAATATTTGCGATCGCCCGTGTTGCTGGTTGGTTAGCTCACTGGAAAGAACAACTAGCAGAAAACCGCATTTTCCGTCCCACCCAGGTTTATAACGGTAAACACGAAGTTCCTTATACCCCGCTCGAAGAACGTTAACAGGCAGCTTGGCCGTTAAGATAGCACCTACCTACAAGTAACAATATCAGCATCAACCCCCAATTTCGGGAATCAGAAATCCTATAAGCAGCAAATAACCGTTGCCAGCATGGAAGCGGCAGTTTTTTGATGCTTACTTATGATAGAGGCTAGGGGCTAGGGACTAGAGACTAGGAAAGAGTTGTCTAGTACTCAATCCCCAGTACCCAATGCCTATAGCGAATCTCAATCCTACCCATAAGTAGAAGTTCTTGTATAGCTACAGGGACTGAAAACCATGCAACGATATACTAGGCATGGGAATATGGCAATAAATCTTCAATCAGGAGTCATCTTAGAAAGGCTGAAGGCTGAAGGCTGAAGGCTGAAGTTTGAAGCAAAAACTTCATACTTCATACTTCATAATTCACACTTCATACTTCATACTTCAACTGACTTAAAGAGCGGAAACATGAACTCAGGAATTGACCTTCAAGGAACGTTTATTAAATCCCTGACGGATTTAGGACTACCAGCAGGTACTGCCAAAGCAATTTGGATGCCGCTGCCAATGATCCTGATGCTGATAGGGGCAACAGTGGGTGTATTGGTGTGTGTATGGCTGGAACGAAAGATTTCAGCAGCAGCACAGCAGCGGATTGGCCCTGAATTTATCGGGGCTTTTGGTTTACTTGCTCCGGTAGCAGATGGTTTAAAGCTGGTGTTTAAGGAAGACATTGTACCAGCTCAAGCTGATCGCTGGTTATTTACCCTCGGCCCAATTATTGTGGTACTGCCAGTATTTCTGTCTTATTTGATTGTGCCGTTTGGACAGAATATCGTCATTACAAACGTGGGCATGGGGGTCTTTTTGTGGATTGCTTTGTCCAGTATTCAGCCAATTGGGTTGTTAATGGCTGGCTACGCATCCAATAACAAATACTCCCTCTTAGGGGGGTTGCGGGCAGCAGCGCAATCTATTAGTTATGAAATTCCCTTGGCGCTGAGTGTGCTGGCGATCGTTATGATGTCTAACAGCCTCAGCACTGTTGATATCGTCAATCAACAATCTGGTTACGGCATCCTTGGTTGGAACATTTGGCGACAACCAGTAGGCTTTATCATCTTTTGGATTGCCGCTTTAGCAGAATGTGAACGCTTACCCTTCGACTTACCCGAAGCGGAAGAAGAACTCGTAGCAGGTTATCAAACTGAGTACGCAGGCATGAAATTTGCTTTGTTCTACCTCAGTTCCTACGTTAACTTAGTACTTTCTGCTTTATTGGTATCAGTTTTATATTTAGGCGGTTGGGATTTTCCCATTCCCGTTAGCACTATCGCTAGTTTGTTAGGTGTCAGTGAAGCTAATCCTGTATTACAAGTAGTCACTGCCGGTTTGGGTATTACCATGACCGTACTCAAAGCCTACTTCCTAGTGTTTATCGCCATCCTGTTGCGCTGGACAGTACCCCGCGTACGCATTGACCAACTCTTAGATTTAGGATGGAAGTTTTTGTTACCAGTTGGTTTGGTTAATCTGCTATTAACCGCCGCTCTGAAATTAGCTTTTCCCGTCGCCTTCGGTGGATAGTCAATTGTCATTAGTCATTGGTCATTAGCAAAGAACAAATGACCAATGACTCCACTTGCTATAAGCCGGGAAACCCGTCCAACGCAGTGGCTCACAAATGACAAAGGACAAATGACAAAAAAGAGAGAGTAAAACACAATGCTAAAGTTCCTGAAGCAAGTTGGTGATTACGCCAAAGAAGCAGTCCAAGCTGGTCGTTACATTGGTCAGGGGCTATCCGTCACCTTCGACCACATGCGGCGGCGACCAATTACCGTACAGTACCCTTACGAGAAACTGATTCCAGGCGAACGGTTTCGCGGTAGGATTCACTATGAATTTGATAAATGTATCGCTTGCGAAGTCTGTGTGCGTGTATGTCCGATTAACTTACCTGTAGTTGATTGGGAATTTGACAAAGGTAGCAAAAAGAAAAAACTCAAACACTACAGCATCGACTTTGGGGTTTGTATTTTCTGTGGTAACTGTGTGGAATACTGCCCCACCAACTGTCTATCCATGACAGAAGAATACGAACTTTCTACCTACGATCGCCATGAACTGAACTATGACAGCGTAGCTCTAGGCCGTCTGCCTTACAAAGTCACCAATGATCCAATGGTTACACCGCTACGCGAACTAGTTTATCTACCCAAGGGTGTAATGGAACCCCACGGTGTCCCCGCAGATGCACCCCGTGCCGGTGCGCGTCCTGAAGACCTTGTAGAAAAATAATTGTCATTTGTTCTTAGTCATTTGTCCTTTGCTAATGACTAATGACTAATGACTAATGACTAATAACCATTGACCGAGGATAAAAAAGTGAATCTAGCGGAAGGTGTACAGATTGTTTCGTTTGGCATATTAGCAGTCATGATGATTGGAGCAGCACTGGGTGTAGTGTTGTCCTCCAGCATTGTTTATTCTGCCTTTATGCTAGGAGGCGTGTTTATCAGCATCGCCGGGATGTACCTGTTGCTGAATGCGGACTTTGTAGCAGCAGCCCAAGTTCTGATTTATGTTGGGGCGGTTAACGTGTTAATTTTGTTTGCCATCATGTTGGTAAACAAGCGACAAAATTTTGCGCCGTTTCCTAGTGCTTGGCTGCGGAAAATATTTACAGCTGTAGTTAGTGTCGGGCTATTTGGCTTGTTGAGTGCAATGGTTTTGGCAACACCTTGGGCATACTCCACTACACCTGTAGCTGGTGAAAGTTCGATAGTTTTAATTGGTGAGCATTTCTTCAGCGACTTTTTATTACCTTTTGAATTGGCTTCTATTTTGTTGCTGATGGCAATGGTAGGCGCTATTATTTTGGCGCGGCGTGAGTACCTGCCAGATCAAGTTTCACCTTCAACTATTCTGACTTTGCCAGAACGCCCCAGAGAACTGGTATCAGCAGGTCGAGATACTCAAGACTAAAAAGTAAAAAGTAAAAAGTGAGCCAGTGCGGTGGACGGGTTCCCCGGCATAAACTAACTGGCGTTAGCGCAGCGTTAGCGACGCAGGAGCGTCACTTGCAAGAGTGAGAAGTAAAAAGATATTGGGTAAGGCGGCGATAAACTCACGCGAACAAACCATTTTCTTTTTCTTTTGCCTTTTAACTTTTTACTTTTGCCTTTTCCCTTTTGCCTTATCCAGCATATTAGAGAAGGAATAATAGGATTCATGCAACTTCAGTACTTTTTATTACTGGCCGCCGCTTTGTTTTGTATCGGCATTTATGGTTTAATTACCAGTCGTAATGCTGTGCGGGTGCTGATGTCAATTGAGCTACTGCTAAATGCTGTTAATTTGAATTTAATGGCATTTTCCAACTTTCTTGACTCAACATTAATTAAAGGCCAAGTATTTACCGTATTTGTCATTACTGTGGCTGCTGCTGAAGCGGCGGTAGGTTTGGCGATCGTTCTGGCCATTTATCGCAACCGTGATACCGTCGATATGGAGCAGTTTAATCTCCTGAAGTGGTAATTTTGCGTGCAACTCAAGCAGGTAATCATTGCTTATAAGGCGCGAGATTCTCAAAGTAAACGCTGGGCAGAAATTTGTGCCAAGCAACTGGAAAATCGCGGTTGTCATGTACTTATGGGGCCTAGCGGGCCAAAAGATAACCCTTACCCGGTATTTTTGGCATCGTCTAATCAACCAATTGACATGGCTTTAGTACTCGGTGGTGATGGTACTGTTCTAACTAGTGCCAGACATTTAGCCCCAGTTGGTATCCCCATTCTCGGTGTGAATGTGGGCGGTCATCTGGGCTTTTTAACCGAGTCTGTAGATGAATTTCAAGATACGGAAAAAGTTTGGGATCGGCTGTTAGAGGATCGTTATGCCATTCAACGGCGAATGATGCTGCAAGCTGCTGTGTATGAAGGTCATCGCACGAATTTAGAACCAGTCAGCGAACGCTACCTTTCGTTAAATGAATTTTGTGTCAAACCCGCTTCTGCCGATCGCATGATCACCTCTATTCTAGAAATGGAAATTGATGGTGAAGTAGTCGATCAGTATGTAGGAGACGGGTTGATTATTTCTACTCCTACAGGTTCTACTGGGTACACTGTTTCGGCTAATGGCCCCATCATGCACGATGGTATGGAAGCTATTACCATTACTCCCATTTGCCCTATGAGCCTTTCTAGCCGTCCCCTAGTGTTACCGCCTGGGGTTGTGGTGAGTATTTGGCCTTTGGGCGATTACGATTTGAGTACCAAATTGTGGATGGATGGCGTGTTATCTACTTCAATTTGGCCGGGACATCGCGTTGATGTGCGGATGGCTGATTGTCGAGCTAAATTTATTGTTTTACGAGAAAACAATTCCTATTATCAGACACTGCGCGAGAAGTTACTCTGGGCAGGTACAAGGGTTCGCTACAGTAACAATCATCGTAATTGATTGACACTCCCAAGTATTCTGATTATAACTCTCAGCAATTGATGATCGGCGATTGCTTCTAAATCAGTTATTTTTTTACTTGCTGCCCCTGAGCAAATTCAGGGGCTTTTTACGCTTAGCTAAAACCAACTTTGATGACAAGCTATAAACTATGTGTAGATCAGCTAGTAAATAAATTGACTCAAAAATCTGTATGGCAAGCTACCAAGAAACATTAACTGATGAATTTTTGAATGAACTAATGGTGGATACAGCAACTATCAATCATTTAGAAGTCATTGAAAACGTCATTGACTCTTTAGAACAAGATGACAGCGCAATGGTTAGCCACACACCAGATGGCGCTCATCTGTGGAAGTTTAAGTACGGTAGTGTGGAAGTGGTTGTGCAACTTACAGGTACAACCGATGAAGATACCATCACGGTTTGGTCTGTAGTGTTAAAGTTACCCGCCAAAGATGAAACTAAATTAATGCGCCAGCTGTTGGAGATGAATTGCTCCAGTACTTTTGAGGCTCGTTTTGGCATAATTGAAGATCAAGTCGTTGTCATCTCAACACGTACCCTAGCTGAGTTGTCGCCTGGGGAAGTCTCCCGCTTAATTACAGTTGTCGCCACGATCGCCGATAACAACGATGAGGTTTTAAAATCTGAGTTTGGTATAGCTTAAGTATTAATTAATGTCGAACAAGCAGGTATGGCGACTGATTCCTTTATTAGAAGCCTCTGGTAATTTACAGATGGCGATTGATAAATGGTTATTAGAACAACACCATCTCAGAAAGCATCCTCCAACTCTGCGCTTTTATACTTGGTCGCCTGCTGCTATTTCTCTCGGCTATCATCAACGGCAATATCCGCAAGAATGGCAGAATTTAACTTGGCAAGGTAAAAAACTAGATTTAGTCCGTCGTCCCACTGGTGGAAGGGCAGTATTACACCAAGGTGATTTAACTTATGCTGTGATTACATCGGGTTTAACTGGAAACCGTTTACAAGCATATACAAAAATTTGTGAATTTTTAATTCAAGGATGGCGATCGCTTGGTGTGGAATTAAGCTACGGTACAACTGGGCGAGGCTACATCCATAACCCCAACTGTTTTGGGACGGCGACAGGCGCAGATTTAGTTTTACCCAATGGTGCAAAACTCATCGGTAGCGCCCAACTCAAACGCAGTAACGTAATTTTGCAACATGGTTCCATCCGCTTGCAACCAGATGCAGAACTGTTTGCAAAAGTATTTGGTACAGAGTCATTCAATAAAGTTAATTTCCCTTACCGTCTCGAACAAATTATGACGGCTTTGATTGCTGCTGCACAAGATTGTTTTGCGATGGAAATTGAAGTGCAGCAATTATCAGAATGGGAGTGGGAAGAGATTTTAAACGCGGAGGTAAGGGGAGGTTAGATGGATATAAATAAACGTCAACGACTGGAAGCAGCAGGTTGGCGCATAGGCGATGCAGCCGACTTTCTGGAACTATCATCTGATGAAGTAGCTTTCATTGAAATCAAGCTATCTTGAAGCAGACAATTAAAACAACTGCGCGTTAAAAATAATCTGACTCAAACAGAGTTAGCAAATAAAATAAACTCTAGTCAATCTCGCGTCGCCAAAATGGAAGCCGGAGATACTTCTGTATCTTTGGATTTAATAATTAGAACAATTTTGGCTTTAGGTTGTACTCGTGAAGATGTAGCGATCGCTATTACATCTTACCAATCATAAATCACCTTAGTTCACGAGCAGGCGAGAGAAAGTTAGTCAAAAGAAAATAACATATTGCTACTCAGTCCAACCTGTATTTTCAACTATGCTAAACCTTGCTTTCTAGAGGTTGGGGAATCGGAGTAGTTGCAGCTAACTTTCTGCCGTAGTTAATAGCAATTAACCCTGTCACATACATAAATAGACTGTAAACTGCTGCTGGTACTGCCATATCAGGATTGTTGAGTAATCCGGCGGTAATGGCGATCGCTAGTGTACCATTTTGAATCCCCACCTCAATGGCGATGCAGATTTGCTGAGACGGATTGAGGTTAAATAGTTTGCTAATATAAAACCCCGCCAGCATTGAGACACTGTTCAACAGCACCACGGCAATTCCTACTTGCAGAATAAAGCCAGGGAGACGATTCCACTCACGAACAATCAGTAAGAGAATAATTAATGCTAAGAAGGCAACTGCTAGACGGCTAGTCACTTTTTCTAGACGACGGGCGACTTCTGGGAATAGCTGACGCACTCCCATTCCTAAACCTATAGGCAGAAGCGTCATTAGAAATATTTGTACTATTGTTGCACCAATAGGTAGGGCGATCGCCGCAGTTTGTCCTATGAAGTGTTGATATGCGAGGTTTGCCAATACGGGAATTGTCAAGACGGTAATCAGACTACTAAAAGCTGTCAGAGTTACAGACAAGGCAACATCACCTTTAGCCAGGAATGTAATTACATTGGAAGATACCCCACCTGGGCAGAGTGCAATTATGATTAAACCCATAGCAATAGTAGGCTGCATAGGGACTAATTTCGCAATAGCAAAACCAATAATTGGTAAAAGAACTAACTGACTAATCAAGCCAATGGCGACAGCTTTGGGATAATTCTTGACACGTTGGAAATCTGCTGGTGTCAGAGATAAACCCATTCCCAGCATAATAATTGCTAAGGCTATAGGTAGAACAACCGCAGTGAAAAAGCTTGCTTCCATAATTGAATAATTTATAAGAACGACTTAATCAGTCAGAAATTTAACGGTAAAACAAGATTATTCGCTGTTTCGTGCCGATTTTCATCTCAAATTGCTGCTATAGGTAGAAACATTATCAGACAGTATTGCTTTCTTTACAAGCGTATAGGCGAGTATTGATCCCACTCACGCAACGAGTAAAGCCGATCGCAAAAATAAAAGGGATACAAATAATTGTGTCCCTAAATAACTAATTCAAGATTTTATAGCGGTAGTCAGGTTAGGACAGTTTGAAAGCTTGAATGCAAGGTATAGTAAGACTTTTCCTCCTGCCTTCTGCCTTCTGGTATAGTTGCCAATGTGGATTTAAGACTGACGATAACAGGCAAATTCCATTGAAAAAGTCGCCATACCCGCAGTGAGCGATCGCAAGTCTGTAGAATAGCCAAACATTTGCACTAGTGGTACTTCGGCGCGAATCACAGAATATCCTTGCATTGTCTCGGAACCCAAAAGCAAGCCGCGACGGGATGAAATGTCTCCCTGGATTCTACCCATAAACTCGTTTGGTGTTTCCACTTCTACGAGCATAATTGGTTCGAGTATATAGGGTTTGGCTTGGGCGATCGCATTTTCCAGGGCTTGATGAGCAGCGGAACGAAACGCCAATTCCGAAGAATCAATTGGATGATAGGAACCCCCATCCAGCAAGACTTTCACCCCTGTTACCGGATAACCTGACAGTTTTCCGGCTGTCATCGCCTCGCGGAAACCTTTTTCACAGGCTGGGATATATTCTTTGGGAATTGCACCACCAACTACCCGATTCTCAAATACAAATGGTTCATCGGTTGGTTCAATCCACCCAGTCACACAGGCGTATAAACCAGCACCACCAGATTGTTTCTTGAGTCGGTAATCAAATTGAGTTTTTTGGCTAATGGTTTCCCGATACGCCACTGCGGGAGTACCGACATAAACCTCAGCATTATATTCCCGTTGAATCCGCTCCAGGTAAATTTCGAGATGCAGTTCACCCATACCAGAAATCAAAGTTGCTTTTGATTCTGGGTCGATACTTACCCGAAATGTGGGATCTTCCCGTTGAAAGCGGTTGAGTGCTTTGGCTAGGCGATCGCTATCTTCTTGTTTTTTCGGTGTAACTGCCAGTGTAATCACTGGTTCCGGGACAAACATTCTTTCGAGAAACACTGGTGTGTCTCCTGTGTATAATGTATCGCCCGAAGCACAATCAACACCCAACAAAGCCACAATATCTCCAGCTACAGCCACTGGCAACTCTTCGCGCTTGTTGGCGTGCATTCGCACCAAACGACCAAGTTGCACTCGTTTTTCAGTCCGGGAGTTATACACAATATCACCCGGTTTTAATGTGCCGGAGTAAATGCGGGTGTAGGTTAGCTGACCGAAAGATTCGAGAGTGAGTTTGAATGCCAAAGCCACTAAAGCCGCATCAGGCTCAGGGTAAACACTGACTGATTCTGCGGTTTTGACTACTTCCCTATCGATGGGAGATGGTAAATAAAGGGCGATCGCATCTAAGAGATTCTGCACGCCTTTGTTTTTGAATGCAGAACCCAGCAGTACAGGTGTGAATTCCAACCTCAAGGTTGCTTGGCGGATAACTTGCCAAATCAGTTCTGAGGGAATCTCTTGATCTGCCAACAGCATCTCAGTCATTTCTTCTGAGAACAAAGACAAGCTATCTAGCAATTTTTCCCGCGCCTGTTGTGCTGCTGCTACAAGGTTGTCGGGAATTGCTTGTTTCACCCAATTTTCGCCGTTTTCGCCTTCAAAGTAATGTGCTTGCATTGTCACTAGGTCAATCACACCTTGGAAGTTGTCTTCACTACCGATGGGATATTGCAGCAACACCGCATTTAATTGCAAGCGATCGCGGATAGCCTGGACTACACGAAATGGATCTGCACCCATTCGATCCATTTTGTTGATGAATGCTAGACGCGGCACACGGTAGCGTTTCATCTGCCGATCCACTGTGATGGATTGGGACTGCACACCCGCCACGGCACACAACACCATCACCGCCCCATCCAGTACCCGCAAAGCACGCTCGACTTCTATCGTGAAATCCACATGCCCTGGAGTATCAATTAAATTAATTTGGGTATCACGCCACTGACAAGTTGTGGCTGCGGAGGTAATGGTAATTCCATGCAGCTTTTCCTCCGGCATAAAATCCATCGTTGCACCCTTGCCGCCGCCCTTCACCTCCTCAATAGCATGGATTCTGCCCGTATAGAAGAGAATTCGCTCTGACAGCGTAGTTTTACCAGAGTCGATGTGAGCAGAAATACCAATATTGCGGATGCGTGTTCGGGGAATCATAACATTTCCTTTTTGTGCAAGCGACAAATAGTCACTATGAGAGTGGTATTATATTTTGTATTATAACTATAATACATTGTGGCGACAAGCCCAATAATACAGAAATTGATATTCGTCGTCATTCATTGTGCGGGATACGAGATCCCCGACTTCTTTAGGACTTACGCAGAATTTGAAAAAACGAACCGCAAAGGGCGCATAGACGCGATAGCGGCTTCCCGCAGGGTAGGACACGAAGTCATAAGAGTTTGAGAGAGTTATTGCGTAAGTCCTATTCTTAAAGAAGTCGGGGATCTGAGCAATCCGAGTACTCTGTTGTGATAAAAATCCCCCTTTCACCTGACGGTATCAAGGGGGAAATAGCTAAGGTCAGAGGATATCAAACTTGTTTAACCGAATTTACCTGCGGTTGAGGCTATGAGGAAGGCGGCATAAGTCAGGATGTAACCCACAGTGAAGTGAGCTAAACCAACCAACCAGCCTTGGACGATGGATAGAGCAACAGGCTTATCTTTCCAACGAACTAAGTTAGCGAGTGGAGTGCGTTCATGCGCCCAAACAAGGGTTTCAATTAACTCTTGCCAGTAGCCACGCCAGCTAATCAAGAACATGAAACCAGTTGCCCAAACAAGGTGTCCAAACAGGAACATCCAAGCCCAAACAGATAAATTACTTGTGCCGTAGGGGTTGTAACCGTTAATTAACTGAGCCGAGTTAGCCCATAGATAATCACGGAACCAGCCCATGAGATATGTAGAGTTTTCGTTGAACTGAGCAACGTTACCTTGCCAAACGCCTAGATGCTTCCAATGCCAGTAAAAAGTTACCCAGCCCAGCAGGTTCAACATCCAGAACAGAGCGAGATAGAAAGACTGTTCCCAAGAAGAAGTTTGGCAAGTACCACCACGACCAGGGCCATCACAAGGGAAGGTGAAGCCAAAGTCTTTCTTATCAGGCATGAGCTTGGTACCACGAGCATCCAACGCACCTTTCACACAAATTAAAGTGGTGGTGTGCAGACCAAGTGCGATCGCATGGTGTACTAAGAAATCTCCCGGCCCAATGGTCAAGAACAGAGAGTTAGTACCAGAGTTAATCGCATCTAGCCAATTGGGTAGCCAAACGTTACCTTGGTTTGGCCAAGCGGTGTAAGCAATGCTATCTGGGTTAGATAGCAAAGTATCCATGCCATACAGTAATTTGCCGTGAGCCGCTTGGATAAATTGAGCAAACACTGGCTCAATCAAAATTTGTTTTTCTGGAGTCCCAAAGGCAACTACAACATCGTTATGAACATATAGTCCTAGTGTATGGAAGCCTAAGAAAAGTGACACCCAACTTAAGTGAGAGATAATCGCTTCTTTGTGCTTCAGCACCCGATCAAGGACATTACCTTTGTTTTGTTCTGGGTCATAGTCTCGTATCCAGAAAATCCCCGCATGGGCAAACGCACCTATCATCAAGAACCCAGCAATGTATTGGTGATGGGTATACAGCGCCGCCTGGGTTGTGTAGTCCTTAGCTATGAAGGCATAAGGCGGTAGCGAGTACATGTGCTGCGCTACTAACGAAGCTGCTGTACCCAGTGCAGCCAAGTGTATAGACAACTGAAAGTGCAGGGAATTGTTATAGGTGTCGTATAAACCTTGATGGGGTAAGTTAAACTGACCTTCGGTTTGGATACCAAAGAATTGTCTGGAGTTGAGCATTTCTTTGATGCTGTGACCAATGCCGAAGTTAGTGCGGTACATGTGACCGGCGATGATAAAGATAACTGCGATCGCCAGATGGTGATGCGCCATATCAGTCAGCCACAATGATTCTGTTTGCGGATGAAAACCACCTAAAAAAGTCAAAATAGCTGTGCCTGCACCTTGAGATGTGCCGAACACATGGTTAGCTGTATCTGGATTTTGGGCGTATACACCCCAGTTACCCATCCAAAATGGTGTTAAACCTGCGGGGTGAGGCAAAGTTGTGAGAAAGTTTCTCCAGCCCACATGCACCCCCCGCGATTCAGGGATAGCAACGTGAATTAAGTGACCAGCCCAAGCTAAAGAACTCACACCAAACAAACCTGCCAGGTGGTGATTTAATCGAGGTTCAGCACTTTTAAACCAAGTCAAGCTAGGACGGTATTTAGGTTGCAAGTGTAGCCAGCCAGCAAATAAAAATAATGCTGCTAACAGCAACAAAAATACTGAACCTTGATAAAGGTCATTATTCGTCCGCATCCCGATGGTGTACCACCAATGGTAAACACCAGAGTAGGCAATATTCACTGGATAGTTAGCACCACCTTGGGTAAAAGCTTCAATGGCTGGTTTACCAAAGTGGGGATCCCAAATTGCATGGGCGATGGGGCGAATATGTAACGGATCTTTAATCCACTGTTCAAAGTTGCCTTGCCAAGCTACGTGGAATAATAGACTAGATGCCCACAAGAAAATAATTGCGACATGACCGAAGTGAGTAGCGAAAATCTTTTGGTAGAGATTTTCTTCAGTCATCCCATCATGACTTTCAAAATCATTTCCTGTGGCGATCGCGTACCATATTCTACGCGTCGTTGGATCTTGAGCAAGATCCTGGTTAAATTTAGGATATTTTGTAGCCATGTATTTTAGTCATATCCTCCTGAAAAGCTAATCTAAATTGCTAGTTATTCTGAACCAGCAAATGTTTAAAATTGCATCAACATCTTTTCAGCCTCCAAATCAAAGTCAAACAATTTTGGAGTTTTTCTCACCACTAGGACGATAATTTAACTATCAAACCAATCCAAAATCTCGATTGTTGCAGGTAATTGCTAATAGTCGAACCAGCAATTATGCGAATCAAACACACTAATATTTGTAGGCGTGATGATGCAATTTCATTTCTTGTCCTTAAATTAATAAATAAATTAATTCTTATGACTTCCATCTAACTTAAGATGGATTATGAATGCTTATGATTAAATGAGTTTGTTGTCTTTAATACAATCATGTAAAGTAACTATAGACTGGGCAATTTTTACAGATTGAATTAACCTCAAAATCCAACAAATTAAGGATTGATGATGCCGTAGTAAATGGCAATCACAAATAATAAAGCACTCAATATAACTAGAGTAAAACCATAACGTACTCGCTTATCTGGTAATTCTTGCCGAGTGATCACATTATCTTTCTGCACCTGAGTTACAGGCTCAGAGTTGCTGTTATTTTGAGAGTGAATATAATTAGGTGCTGTTTTGACTGACGGATGGTTATTTTCTGTTTTATTGGTTGAATTTGCTAGAGATTGCATATACTTTTAATTCCAGATTGTTTGGATTTGTTGCTGCTATATTTCCAAACATTTCTGCATTAATACATCAGTCTTGAGGACTACCTGAATTTTAGAGTTATGTTCAATGGTTTAAGTAATATAAAGTTAGTTTGTGTCGAGTAATACTTAATATACGCCTCATTGTAGTGGAAGAGTGCGATCGCTCCCAGAAAGCATAAAATACAGTTGGTCAGACTTTTGAAGGGCAACGTAGTAGGATCATTCAAGTGAATGGGTCAATCTGGTGCTGTGATCAGTGATGCCTAACGGCAAGCCGCAAAGCATCTACGCCATCAGACACCCTAAAATTGAAGCAAAAGACGAATTCCTAAAACAAGCACACTCCATGCGTATTTCTCTGAACTGGCTGCGGGAACTAGTAGAAATTAAATTAAGCCCAGAAGAATTAGCTCATACCCTGACAATGGCTGGGTTTGAGGTAGAAGATATTGAAGATCGCCGCACTTGGGCGAATGGCGTTGTTGTGGGGAGAGTGCTGGAGCGTCAACCCCACCCCAACGCTGATAAATTAAGTGTTTGTCAAGTAGATGTTGGTGCGGCTGAGACTTTGAATATTGTTTGCGGTGCGGCTAACGTCCGGGCTGATATTTATGTCCCAGTCGCCACCGTTGGCACTTATTTACCAAACATTGATTTAAAAATTAAACCTGCAAAACTGCGTGGTGTCCCATCTCACGGTATGATTTGTTCTTTAAAAGAACTGGGTTTGCCGAGTGATGTTGATGGGATTCATATTTTTGCTGGGGAAAATCTCTCGGTAGGTAGTGATGTCCGCCCGTTGCTGGGTTTAGATGATGTCATTTTAGATGTGACTGCTACTGCTAACCGTGCGGATGCTTTAAGTATGGTAGGCATAGCGCGAGAAGTTGCCGCTTTGACTGGTGGTAAACTGAGTATTCCTGAACCAGGGGAAGTCAAAGTAACTCACAATGCAGGCAAGTTAGGTTTAAAAATTGCTGATACCCAAGCTTGCCCAGCTTACATTGGTACAGTCATTGAACAGGTAAAAATTGCCCCGTCGCCGGACTGGTTGCAACAACGCTTGCGGGCTGCGGGTGTGCGCCCCATTAGTAATGTCGTTGATATTACTAACTATGTATTGTTGGAATGGGGACAACCACTCCACGCCTTTGACCAAGACCGTTTACAAGCTGTTGCGGGTAATGGCAATTTAACTATTGGTGTGCGTTTTGCCAATCAAGGGGAATCTCTGAAAACTTTAGATGGTCAAACTCGCACCCTCGCCACCCAGAATTTGTTAATCACCGCTAACGATAAACCTGTGGCTTTAGCGGGAGTCATGGGGGGAGAAGAAACCGAAGTTTATGAAGGTTCGCAAAATTTAGTTTTAGAAGCAGCTTTGTTTGATTCCGTGGCTATTCGCCGTTCCTCCCGTGCTGTGGGGTTACGCAGTGAAGCATCAGGGAGATACGAACGGGGTGTGAACCGGGCAGAATTGGAAATCGCCTGTCGTCGTGCTTTAGCTTTAATTAGCGAATTGGCTGGCGGTGTCATTGTACATCAAGAAATTGTTGATACCCGTCCCGACCCTGCGACTTGGAGTCGTTCGATTTCTCTGCGTTTAGATAGAGTTAATGAAATATTAGGGCCTACTGATTTAGGCGAAGACACAGGGGAATTACAAGCAAGCGATGTTGTCAGGATTTTAACTGCTTTGGGATGTCAGCTGACAGCAACAGACGAACGTACTTGGAATGTTACTGTTCCACCTTATCGTTACCGTGATTTAGAACGAGAAATTGATTTAATTGAAGAAATTGCTCGTCTCTACGGCTATGATAATTTCTGCGATACTTTACCACAAAAAGCAGAAGCAGGCTATTTGCCCATCGACCAGGAATTGTTGCGGAAATTGCGGGCGACTTTACGGGCGGAAGGTTTAACGGAATTAGTCCAATATTCCTTAGTCAAACCAGGAGAAGACCGCCAGATAGTTTTAAGTAACCCTTTGTTTACCGAATATTCGGCGTTACGTACTGATTTAATTGCTGGGTTGATAGATGCTTTTCAATACAATTTAGAACAAGGTAACGGTTCTCTCAATGGTTTTGAAATTGGGCGAATTTTCCAACAAGAAGAAGACGGTCTGCACGAAGCTGATGCGATCGCTGGTATCTTAGGAGGAGACAGAACCCTCGGCAAATGGTCAAAAGGTGGACGCGCACAACCAATGACTTGGTTTGAAGCCAAAGGTATTCTCGAAAGCGTCTTTCAACAATTGGGTATACAAGTAGAATATCAACCTGATTGTCGTGATGAGCGTTTGCATCCCGGACGTACTGCTTCGCTATGGATAGGTGGAAACCGACTAGGTGTATTTGGTCAACTGCATCCCCAACTGCGGCGGGAAAAAGATTTACCCGATTCTGTGTATCTATTTCAGTTAGATTTAGATGTCCTGTTGGATGCCTTAGATCAAGATGAGATTTTGATTCCCACATTCAAGTCTTATTCTACATACCCAGCCAGCGATCGCGACATCGCCTTTTTTGCCCCAGTGAAAATTTCCGTAGGAGAAATTGAAAAAGCCATTACCAAAGCTGGTAAAGGTTTACTGGAATCTGTGGAAATCTTTGATGAATATCGCGGCGAAAACGTCCCCCAAGGACAACGGAGTTTAGCATTTCGTTTAGTATATCGGGCAAGCGATCGCACTCTCACCGATGCCGAAGTCGAACCTGTACACAACAAAGTTCGGGAAGCTTTGGTAGAAAAATTCGGTGTTAACCTCAGAAGTTGAAAGTTAGTAGTGATCAGTCATAAATGATTGATATTAACTTAACGTCAATTATTTATGTCCAGCAAGGAACTCAAGTTCCTTGCTCATCGCAAAAGTCATCTGAAGATAAGTCAATATACCCAAAATTTTGTAGTCTACTTAAGTAGACTTGAGCTATTAGCCTTGAACTTGAGTTCAAGGCGGGTGACGAAGCCAACAGTTAAGCTTTGGAGCTTAAGTTGACACCAATAGTCATAAATCAACTCATCACTCACTTAGTTAACAGTTACCAGTTATCA
>JAGKSW010000222.1 GCA_018993265.1 Nostoc sp. TH1S01 | reverse complement strand
GGCGATTGTCGCCCCTTGAAGGCGTAAACAAGGTTACGCCTTCATCAACGTTATCGGCTTCACACAGATAATATTTGCTGTCCATCTTGCTAGAATCCTTTTGTTGTACTTGTGCAACTAGAGGGCGATCGCTAAAGTTTGTCAGGCTGTGCGATCGCTTCTCTCCTAACTAGAAAATGCTTCAAGAAACGCTACATCAATAGTTGTTCTCTGCTCAACTTCCCACTGCAAGTAAGTCAATGCTGTTGCCGCATCTCCTAGCGTCAAATCTGGGCTGTAATCGGGTGCAATTCGCTTGTAATCGGGATGGTTACGAATCTGTAGAATTGTTTGCTGTGCCTCTTGAATTAGGCACTTTAATGATTGGCTCATGATTCAAAATGCCTGTTAGTTAACAGATTTGTTGGTGCGTTTACGTGGTAATTGTTTTTGTTGTAAATGGGCGATTGCTCCTATACCAATCATTCCTCCGCCTATCATTGCTGTGGTAGTTGCACCAAACTTTTGCGTAGAAAGATAACCAAAACCAACACAACTAGATAGAAATAAAGCGGCTCCTATTGCTTGTCTAACTTTCACAATTCTTTCTCCTTCAAAATAGTGATAGTTGCATTGACTCTTGACTGATAACAGAACTCTTTGTAGTTGCACCTTGTACCTCATAACAGCGATTAGTTAAAGCTTTGTGATTTAGCTTCAAATCCGCTTTCTTTCGTTGTCCTGCCAGTGGTCGAAATATATATTGTGGTGCTTGAATTGTGCCTGTTTTGTATAGATACTGGTAAAGTGTTCTGTCTATTTGATAGACTTTTTTTACTGCTCAAGATAGTGCTGTCATAGACTCTACTTAAGTTATTCATGACGCTACCTCTTTTAACTGACTAACCATACTTGATAGCCTTGCCTTATTCGGTTGTATTGGAGCAGATGTTGGCGCAGTATTTTGAGTTTTTGGTAATGCAGGATAATTGACTCCAGATTGAAATATCAGCTTTTCTATTGCTGCTGAGAATGCTTGTGTTGGTGCATCTTGGGGGATGTCAAACATCTGGCACAGTTCATAAACTGCTAAGTAAGAGATGGTTATACGCCGAGATTCGTATGAGGTTTTATCAGACACTTTGTTACACTCCTGTTGAGTTATCTGTCAATAATTTCAATCCCAGAGCATTGATAAATTGCGGATTTGGTAAGACCATAAAGCCAAAGATAGCCAGATTTTCATCTAATACTGGTAGAGAAACACCACCACCCCAGGCAACAAGGTATTTAGCACGGTCTAAGTAATTCTTAGAGGTGATAAAGTTGGCGAATTTCTCAATCTTGCTTGTCCACCATTGGTCTAAACATTGGGCATATTCCACTTCAAATTTCTTGCCTGTTAGGTGATTTCCTCCATAGGTCAAAGTGCCTTCTAGAATCCCTTTATTTACTAATGAAGGCGAATGTTTGACATCTTTGGATAGTAGGCTTACTCCATCATTTCTTTTGTCTAATGCCTCGGCAATCATTGAGTGCAATTCACCGCACCCACCCTCTATTAAATGTTCACCAATCACCGCACCATTGCCGTTAAATACGGTAATTAGCCAAGTGGATGAACCGATATCAAGAGCGATAGCAACCTCTGATTCTTCTAGGGTGAGAGTTGGTTCACCAAATAGGCAGTAAGCGATACTGCCGAAACCTTCACGGTAAACACCTGTAACTACAATCTCAACCGTTTTAGTAACAATTTGTTGATTGATGGGGTGTTTGTGTTGGAAGGTGTGAATACCTTGCACTCGGCGTTTAATTTCTTTCTCCCAGCGTTGGGGGTTGTGGTTGCTCAAACTAACTTCTAATTTCATGCCATCGGGAATATTTAGAACTGCTAAGTCTGCAAGGATGCTTTCTAGTGCCAGTTCTGCTTTTTTGGACTTGTCCTCATGCAGTAGGGTGTGGTCACTTTGTGCGATCGCTGCACTACCCCAGAAAAATTGAACTTCTTTTAAGTCCAGGCGCGAACCTTCCACATAACGAATCCAGCAGCCATCCTTAGATATGGTTTCGTGGTGGCGAATGTTGCGGTTGCGAACTACTGAGTATGCGGCTGGCATTATGATAGAAAAATCACCATAGATAGCCTTGCCATACCCAGCACCGGGGTCTTTACCTCCTGTGATGGTAGTTAACCCGGAATTGGCGAGTAAGTCGGCTTGAACAAGCCAATTTTCGGCGTGAAAGTATGCGGTTGTCATGGTTCTGATTATTGGTAAAAGTCTTTAGATTTCTGGGTTTGGGGAAATTAGAGGCACAATCGCCAATAATCCACACATCCAGTTTTTGGTAAGCCTCAACGTCGCTTTCTGGCTTCTATTGCCTTTGTTGGGTGACTTTTTTTGGCTTGTGACTTTATTATAGCTCGAATACTCTACTACTCTAATACTCAGAAATGATATTTACTTATACTTTGGCGATAATTAAGAAAATTAATTAATGAGTATTTGAGCTATGGAGGAAAAGAAAAAACCAGGAAGACCATCAACCAATAAAGATGACTCTGTTTTTGTCCGTGCGAGAGTGCCACGAGAAATTCACAAAGCTTTTAAGCTTGCTTGTACGGAGGATGATTTAGTTATGGAAGATGTAATCAGGGATTTAATTAATGAATGGCTTACAAAAAGAGACAAGAAAAAGTCGGTTTAGATTTTGGAGTTTTAGAGCTATATAATATATGAGAAACCTGTTACTTCTCCCAAGTTTAAATTTGAGGAGAGGTGACATAAAAGAAGACAACGTACAGAATCTCAGTTTCTCAAAAAACTATCTACTTTTATTAAGTAATTTCAAGCAAAGAATTAGGTCTTGTTAGATAGAAAACGGACAGAAGTTCTGTAAGATCAAGCAAGAACGTAAATAAAGGTTGTAATGGAGGTAAATATACAACAGCACCTAAAACTAAAAAGACAAAGTGTTACTAGGTAGTAAACACTTTGCCGGACTGTAAAAAATAAAGATTTAAATACTGAGAGCGGGGTTTATCTCTTAACGACCAAAGAAGTGGAACGAAGTTGGAAGCTCTAACCACTAATTGGCAACAGAGATCATTCCGCGCTGCTTACTCATATTATACGAGTTGCTGTGGCAATTTATAAATTTCTGCTGGCATATTTTCAGAAGAAAAGTCATTAAATTGTTATTTCACTGACCAAAAATTGGCAAACTTAAGTAAAACAGCACAATTCTGTAGATATAACGTGTAGCAGTGCAATAAACCCCCTCCAATACGAAAAACACAAGTATTCAGGGGAAAAATCTGTGACTACCACCAACTCAAAATTTCAAGCAATTGAACTCAAAGGTCAGTATGAGATAGCATCTCACCAGACCACAGACAAGCCAGTAGAAGTTAGCAAAACTAACCCATGCCCCCACTGCGGCAAACCAGACTGGTGCTACTCCATCGGTGAACTAACAGTCTGCAACCGTTCGGCTGAACCGGCTAGTGGATGGGAGAAGACAAGTAAGACAGATCGCAACGGACAACCATACTACGCACCAGCGACACCCAAAAAATCGCCGCGTCCCCAAGGTAAAGAAGAATACGTTTACACGGATACAGAAGGTAATCCCTTAATTAAGGTGACAATCATCCGTCCAGGTAAGGTCAAAGATAAGGATGTCTTTCAAGAATATTGGGACGGTAAACGTTGGGCTAAAGCCAAGGATTGTTCACCCGAATTAAAACGCTCCCACCAGCAACAAGTCACCATCTATCGTTACAGCGAAGTACAAGAAGCGATCGCCTCTGGTAAACCAGTATTTGTGGTAGAGGGTGAACGCATAGCCGATAGCCTGTGGGCCAGAGGCATAGCAGCCACTACCAACATCGGCGGTGCTGGCAAGTATCGCTCCTACGGCAACTACCAAAGTGCTTTAGAAGGTGCTAACCTAGTTCTTTGTCCCGACCGTGATGAGCCTGGGCTGAAGCACATGGAGGATATTAACTCTGACTTTAGTGATGCCAAGTGGTTGTATGCCCCACCGAATGATTTTTACTGGACAAACTTACCCAAACATGGGGGATTAGATATTCAAGATTGGATTGACGACGGAGCGACAACCGAAGACATCCTACAAGCGATTGAGGATAGGCGAGTCGTAGTTGATGCGCTCAATGAAACTCTGGATCTGGAGGCCGAACGGGATAGACCAGCCCAAAGTAAGTATAAGCAAAAATTGAATGCCATTCGTGCTGTGTGGGGCGATCGCCTGCGCTGGAATACGCTCAAAAAACAAGTAGAACTCGACGGTAAGCGATTGCCACTTGACCGGATTGATTTAAAAGTGGCTATTGATGTTGATATCGACATTAGTAAAGAACAAGCCAAAGGCATTGTTTTACAACTGGCTCAAGAAAATTCTTACTCCCCAGTGGTTGAGTATTTAGAGTTAGTAGCACAGCGTTACCCCAACGTAGACGTGAGTTTGTTAGATAAGTTGGCTCAACGTTACTTTGGCACTACTGACCCACTACACGCGGCACTAATGAAACGCACGTTAATTGCAGCTGTAGCCAGAGCATTTGAGCCGGGGTGCAAACACGATGAAATTACCATCCTTCAAGGTAAGCAGAAATCGCTCAAGTCCACATTTTGGGAAATTCTAGCCGGGGAAGATTTCTTTACCGATGACCTCAACGGCACAGAGAAAGACGAGGTTTTAAAAATCAGCCAATATTGGATTTTAGAGTATGCCGAGTTTGAGAACTCCTACAAGAAAAAGGATGTCTCACAACTCAAGGCGTTCCTGTCGAGAAAGAAAGACTCAATGCGTCGTCCATACGGTACTGACATTGAGGATTTCCCGCGCCCATCCATCCTTGTCGGCACTACCAACCTAGATGAATTTCTCTATGACCCCACTGGTGAGCGTCGCTTCTGGGTGATTAAGGTGTTGTTCAAAAAAATACCCATTCACCTACTGATGCAGGAACGGGATTTGATTTGGGCGGCGGCGGTGGCTGCCTACCGCAATGGTGAGCAATGGCGACTGACGGAGCTTGAGGATGAATGGTTAGACGCAGCCAATAAACAATATCAAAGCACTGACGCTTGGGAGACGGCGGTGATGGCTTGGGCTGAGTTACACAAAGAAGTATCCGTCGGCGAAATCCTCACCGATGTTCTCAAAATTGAGTTAGCCAAACAGGGCAAAGCCGAACAGAATCGAGTAGCGTCTATCTTGCGTTCTCACGGCTGGACAAGCGGCGATCGCAAACGAGTCAATGGTCGCTTAATTCGTCCTTGGGTTCGACCACAACAAGAGGTGGAACAGGAGGTGGAACGGGGGGTGGAACAGGAGGTGGAACAGCCTCAACCCCTTGCTACAACTGACTTACAAGTTAACTGTTCCACCTGTTCCACCCATCTCCCCCAAACTTTTTCAAATTTTGATAGCAGTAATGAAACTGCCCAAGGGATACTACCCCAAGCAGCAGCGCCAGAGGTAACACCACAACAAACAACACAACCATCTACAAATGAAAAAAGTTTAGAGTCTCAGGGGGTGGAACAACCTGTAGTTGAGCCTCAAAGCCAATCAACACAAGCAATAGAACCCTGTTCCACCTCCCGTTCCACCCCCTGTTCCACCTTTAGGTTAACCCCAGAGGAGGAAGTTATTGCCAACGTGGAACTGATTAGAGAGTGCATTGCAGATCAGTCCTGGGGCATGATTGCTGAACTCACAGCAAAATGGAGTAGACAGCTTAAATCGGCGGTGTGGAAGGAGTTGACACTACAAGAACGTAAGGCTGTTGAGCAATTAAAGGAGACTACAACCGATGAGTGAACTTGTAAATCTCGTCAAACAAGCCATACAAGGTAACTTAGAAGACCACGAGTTCTACTCGAACATTTGCCAGTGTGCCAGCCAGGGACAGCAGAATTTTGGGGATGGTTACGTATTAGTAGACGTTGCGCCAATGATTGAAGCTCATGGCGACCTTGAGCCATTAGCCTTGCACACGATGTGGGAAATGGAGTTGCCATCAAAAGCAACTACAGTCATGTGGATGGATGAAGAGTACGGAAAACACTTATTTAAGGATGATTTGGCAGATGCCATCTGGGAGAAGGTGTGTTTAGCTAGGGGCGAATGCAACGCAGATCAATTTGTCCTGGTGGCTGTAGCAATGTTTAAGAACCGTGAATCAGGGAAGTATGAGGGAACTTTTATGGGTGGCCGCCGAGATACGTG
>JAGKSW010000221.1 GCA_018993265.1 Nostoc sp. TH1S01 | reverse complement strand
ATGGCTCCTGTGACTCAATGGATTGCTATCAAATAATTTTGCTTCCTGACATACCTACACCTGTTCTCAACAGATAACTTTTGTACGTACAGCATCTTTTGGGTAAATGAGGTACAAGCGTAAAACATAAAACCATGTAGAGACGTTACATATAACGTCTCTACAGTATTTCACGAATATCGAAACTGCTGTAAATACAAGCTGACAAAAAATAAAAACAGCTAAGGAGTCTTAGCTGTTCGGCTGAAAGGTTCTATTACTCGCAGGTTAATAAATGGTTTATGACGATGACCTCTTTCGCTGGAAGTATTAATTCATCTGTTCGGGTACTAGTAAAGTCAGCACGTTTTGCTAATGTATTTAACTTGGTTATACGACTTAAAGCCTTGATATTACAAGATTTTAGGAGAATGATTATCTTAATTTATACTTATGAACAGATTTAACTATTACAGAAAATTACAAGATTTGTCATAATATTAGGTTTGCACCCGTCTTTTAGCACCTTAAATTCCTTGTAGGTGTGAACTTTATTTGCCTGAAGAAACCCATGAGTCAAATAGTCTGGATCGCAAGACACGCCAACCGCCTCGACTTTGTAAATCCTGATTGGTTCCTCACAGCCGAACGACGCTACGATCCGCCTTTATCTGACGATGGTTTCGTGCAGGCAAAACAACTAGCCCAACGCTTGAAATCCGAGAAAATTACCCATATTTTCGCGTCTCCCTTTTTGCGAACGGTGCAAACAGCCAATGCCGTTGCCGAAGCCTTGGATTTATCTATTAAATTAGAAACAGGCTTGAGTGAATGGTTAAATCCGCAATGGATGACAGAAGAACCAGAAAGACTCTCCACTCCCGCTTTAAAAGAACTATTTTCCAGGATTGACCTTAGCTATACACCACGCATCGCGGCTAAATACCCCGAAACTCACGAACAAGTACGCGCACGTTCAGGGCAAACTGCTAGATGTCTAGCAACGGAATTCTTTCCCGAACAGATTTTATTGGTAGCACATGGTGCTTCTGTGTTAGGCGCTGCAATGGGGTTAGTGGGTGAAGTTGCCAAAACCGAAGTTAAAGCTTCTTTATGTTCTTTAGTCAAGGTTGTGCTTCAAGGCCCAGAATGGTTGTTAGAACTCAAGGGGGATACTTCTCATTTAACTCAAGTAGAGGAAGTGATCCGATTTGCGTAAATTCCTCAACAGGGCAGAAGACTAGGGTTACAAGCCAGAACAAGATGAAGTATTAATCCAGTCTTACCTAAAATTTCTATCCTCAACCTGGAATTAACTCTACAACAACAATAACTAAACTACTAAGTAATTATTTATGACTTTGTTACTAGCAGGAGATATCGGCGGCACAAAAACCATTTTGCGATTGGTGGAAACCTCAGATTCATCAGAGTTGCAGACAGTTTATGAGGACAGTTATCGCAGTGGGGATTTTCCGGATTTAGTACCGATGGTACAGCAGTTTTTACTCAAAGCTAATACAGCAACTCCCCAAAAAGCTTGTTTTGCGATCGCCGGGCCAGTGGTCAACAACACTGCTAAACTAACTAACCTAGCTTGGTTTTTAGATACCGAACGTCTGCAACAAGAATTAGGTATCGCCGCAATTTCTTTGATTAATGACTTTGCGGCTGTTGGCTATGGCATTTTTGGTTTAAGTTCCCAAGATTTGCTGACTTTACAACCAGGTAAATCAAAACCAGAAGCACCCATTGCCGTCATTGGTGCCGGTACAGGATTAGGACAAGGCTTTTTAATCAAGCAGGGAAATCATTATCAAGTTTTTCCCTCTGAAGGTGGTCACGCCGACTTTGCCCCCCGCAACGAGTTAGAATTTCAACTGATGAAATACTTGCTGGATAAACATGATATCCAGCGTGTTTCTGTAGAACGAGTTGTTTCCGGTTTAGGTATTGTTGCCATTTACCAATTTTTGCGCGACCGCAAACATGCTACTGAATCGCCAGAAATCGCCCAAATTGTGAGAACCTGGGAACAAGAAGCCGGACAACCAGAAAAAAGTGTTGATCCTGGTGCTGTGATTGGTAAAGCCGCAGTTCAAAAAAGCGATCGCCTCTCGGAACAAACTTTACAATTATTTGTTGATGCCTATGGTGCAGAAGCCGGCAATCTCGCTTTAAAACTTTTACCTTACGGTGGCTTGTACGTTGCTGGGGGAATTGCACCGAAAATTCTGCCGTTAATTCAAAATGGTAGTTTCTTATTAAACTTCACTCAAAAAGGCCGAATGCGTTCTCTTTTAGAAGAAGTACCAGTATATATTATTCTCAACCCCCAAGTAGGATTAATAGGTGCGGCTTTATGTGCAGCTAGGTTATAACACTAACATCATCAGTGATATCTGCATCAGTCAAGCTAAAACTATGACATTTCCCAAATTGTTACCTTTCATGGCTGCCACACTGGTGTGTGGTAGCTGTTTTATTGTGGAAGCGCGTCAACCCCAGCAACCAGTGGTGAAAAAGCCAGAAACTGTGGCGCAACCAGTCCAACCAAAATGGAAGTTATTCCGTGCGCCTGATGGACGTTTTACAGTATTAATGCCGGGAACACCAAACAAAGAAACCCAAACCCAAAAAACTTACATGGGGGAAATTGATTTAGAAATCTTCTTTGCTCAACCACCCAAGCAGCAAGTTGCCTACGTAGTTGTTTATAATGATTTTCCCCACAGTTACGGGACATTGACCAATCCGCAAACCATATTAGACCAAGCACAGGCTATGGTGCTAAAAACTACGAACAGTAGTTTAATTCGTCAGCGCAATATTCGCAGTTCCAACGGTCATCCCGGTAAAGAAATTGAGTTTATTAATCCCGGCGGTAAAATTACTCGCAGTCGGATGTATGTTGCACAAGGTAGGCTGTATCAAGTCATGGCAATTACAACTAAAAAGCAACAACAAACTCTCCACAAAACTATTACAGGTTATTTGAATTCCTTCCAAGTCGTTTTGAAATAGCGAGACAAGTAGTCAGAATTCAGGAGTCAGAATTCAGAATCATGAATGCTAGATGGAAACTTTAGTAGTCTA
>JAGKSW010000058.1 GCA_018993265.1 Nostoc sp. TH1S01 | reverse complement strand
GCCAGTTGCGTAAGTCCTGATATTTACGAAGACCCCCACAAAGAGGGTGTGCGGTTATTACTTCACTACGGTGACTTGACAGATGGTACAACGCTGCGGCGGATTTTAGAAGAAGTTCAGCCAACCGAAATCTATAACTTGGGTGCCCAATCTCATGTTCGGGTGAGCTTTGATTCACCAGAGTATACCGTTGATGCGGTGGGTATGGGTACACTGCGTCTATTGGAAGCGATTCGAGATTATCAGCGACGCACGGGTACAGAAGTCCGCTTCTATCAAGCTGGTTCTTCCGAAATGTATGGTTTAGTCCAAGCAGTACCGCAAAGCGAAACAACACCCTTTTATCCCCGTAGTCCCTACGCTTGTGCAAAAGTTTACGCTCACTGGCAAACAGTAAATTACCGCGAATCTTACAATTTGTTTGCTTGTAACGGTATTTTGTTTAACCACGAATCTCCCCGCCGTGGTGAAACTTTTGTGACCCGGAAAATTACCAGAGCAGTAGCGAGAATTGTTGCTGGTAAGCAGAAAAACCTTTACATGGGTAATCTCGATGCTAAACGAGATTGGGGTTACGCTAAAGATTATGTGCGGGCAATGTGGTTGATGCTACAACAAGACAAACCAGATGATTATGTAATTGCGACTGGCGAAACCCACTCAGTTAGAGAATTTTTAGAGTTAGCTTTTGGTTATGTCAATCTCAATTGGCAAGATTATGTAGAGTTTGACGATCGCTACCTACGCCCCGCAGAGGTAGACTTGTTGATTGGTGATCCTAGCAAAGCAAAACAAAAGTTAGGTTGGGAACCTTCTGTTACCTTTGAAGGATTAGTCGCTCTTATGGTGGAAGCAGATTTACAAGCATTGGGTCACACTTCACCCAATGGCAATGGTTCATCAGTGCCTGTAGATGTTGCTACTATTCGTCAAGAATTGGGCGCTCTCCACTTCTGATTCACACCGTAGAGGATAAGAAAAATATGACCGCCTTAGAACTGAAAAATAAAAGGATTCTCGTCACAGGTGGGGCGGGATTCCTCGGTCGTCAGGTAATAGATCAGCTGTGTAAGGCTGGGGCTGATAAGGCAAAAATTACAGTACCGCGATCGCGTGAATGTGATATCCGTGTTTGGGAAAACTGTCAACGTGCAGTTGACCAACAAGATATCATTATCCACCTAGCAGCTCACGTCGGTGGGATTGGTCTCAACCGCGAAAAGCCCGCAGAGTTATTCTACGACAACTTAATTATGGGAACCCAGCTAATTCATGCTGCCCATCAAGCTGGCGTAGAAAAATTCGTTTGTGTGGGTACAATTTGTGCATACCCTAAATTTACTCCTGTGCCATTTAAAGAAGATGACCTTTGGAATGGCTACCCAGAAGAAACTAACGCACCCTACGGTGTGGCGAAGAAGGCGCTGTTGGTTCAGTTGCAATCTTACCGCCAGCAATACGGATTCAATGGGATTTATCTTCTACCTGTAAATTTATACGGGCCAGAAGATAACTTTGACCCCAGAAGTTCTCACGTAATTCCCGCATTAATTCGTAAAGTTCACGAAGCCCAAATTAACGGAGATAAACAACTTCCAGTTTGGGGTGATGGTAGTCCTACCCGCGAGTTTCTTTATTCTGAAGATGCAGCGCGGGGAATTGTCATGGGGACGCAACACTATCATGAATCGGAACCAGTTAACTTAGGCACTGGTTATGAAATTTCTATTCGTGATTTGATTACCCTGATTTGCGAATTGATGGAGTTTGACGGTGAAATTGTTTGGGAAACCGACAAACCCAATGGTCAACCCCGCAGATGTTTAGATACAGAACGCGCCAAGGAAGCCTTTGGCTTTACTGCACAAGTCAGCTTTAGGGAAGGGCTGAAGAATACCATTGATTGGTATCGTCAAAACGCTGCTTAAATACAATACAAATGCTCTAGGCTAGGTTTGTAGGGACGCTGCATAGCAACGTCCCTACAATTTTTATCAGTTGATTTTTTTCATGGATAAAGTTGATATTCAACTCAATAAAGCAAAACTACGCCGCACATTCATCAAAAAACGGCAATTGATGTCTGTTGAAGAATGGAGAGAAAAAAGCGATCGCATCTGTACAACATTACAAACTTTGATTCACTATGATGAAGCAAAAACCATACTCGCTTATTTCAGCTTTCGTCAAGAACCTGATTTAAGTCCTTTATTTGCAAATACTAAATATCAATGGGGATTTCCGCGCTGTGTTGGTAATCATCTATCTTGGCATGTTTGGAAAGCTGGAGACTCGCTGCAAATTAACAGCTATGGTATTAGCGAACCTCACCCCAATACACCAACCATAGATCCTAGAGAAGTCGATTTAATTCTTGTGCCTAGTGTAGCTTGCGATCGCCAAGGATATCGCTTGGGTTACGGTGGTGGATATTATGACCGCTTACTCAGTTCTCCTGAATGGGTAAATAAACCAACTATAGGTATAGTATTTGATTTTGCTTACTTGCCTCAATTACCTATAGAAAAGTGGGATAAACCTTTACAAGCAATCTCTACAGAAACTAAACTCGTTATTTATCCTTAAAATATACTCAGGACTTACGCAAAATTATGAAAAAACGAACCGCAAAGGGCGCAAAGGACACGAAGTTATAAGAGTTTGAGAGAGTTCTTGCGTAAGTCCTAACACTTTGTTCGATAATTCAAAAGACTATCGATAAAAAAGGTAAGGCAAATTTTATGAAGCTCAAGATTAATAACTCACACTGGCAAATTTTGATTACTTATGGTTTATTAGGAGCGATCGCACTCATCACGCTATTTCCCTTACTCTGGTTAATTAGTACGGCTTTAAAATCACCAACAGAAAATATTTTACAATCGCCGCCACAATTACTTCCCAGCCAACCTACGCTGGGTAATTTTTCTACTGTGTGGCAATCTTTACCTTTTGCCCAATATTTATATAACAGTACTTTGGTTTCGTTGCTGACTGTTGGCTTAAATTTATTATTTTGTTCTTTAGCTGCTTACCCTTTAGCCAGATTATCATTTCCGGGGCGAGACTGGATTTTTGTAGCGATCGTCTCAACAATCATGATTCCCTTTCAGATTGTCATGATTCCCCTATACATTTTGACAGTCCAGTTAGGCTTAGTAAATACTTATTGGGGAATGATTTTTCCGAGTTTGGCTTCAGCTTTTGGGATTTTTTTACTGCGACAAGCTTTTATGGGTGTACCAAAAGAAATTGAAGAAGCTGCCCGGATGGATGGTAGTTCCGAGTTAGGCTTGTGGTGGCATATTATGTTGCCAGCAGTTAGTCCAGCTTTAGTTACACTGGCCATTTTCGTCTTTATTGGTTCTTGGAGTGATTTTCTTTGGCCGTTAATTGTCATTCAAGACGAAAAACTTTACACCCTTCCTTTAGGAGTGGCAAAATTAGCAGGGACTTTTTCTTTGGACTGGCGTTTAGTAGCTGCTGGTTCGATAATTTCCATCGCCCCAGTACTTATATTATTTATATTTTTACAACGCTACATCGTACCGACTGAAACTGGTAGTGGTGTTAAAGGTTAACTTGACTAACAAGCTCCACTCTTATTCAATACCACCCAGATTGTTTTAAATATCAACATTAGGTCATAAACTATAGACCACTTACGTTGATAATTGATATCCATTTTCACGATAGTTTCAAAATCTTTGATGCTAGAACGACCATTAACTTGCCATTCTCCTGTCATACCTGGTTTGACTCTTAATCTCTCCCAATGGTGGGGTGCATAGTGTATGACTTCATCAGGTGTGGGGGGACGAGTCCCAACTAAGCTCATTTCTCCCTTCAGAACATTCCAAAACTGAGGAAATTCATCCAAGCTAGTGCGTCGCAAGAATTTCCCGACGGGAGTAATACGGGGGTCATCAACAGATTTAAATATATGACCTTGAGCTTGATTTTTGACCAAATGCTTGAGTTGCTCAGCATTAACAACCATAGAACGGAACTTCCAGATGCGGAAAGGTTTACCGTTAATACCGCAGCGAATTTGAGAATAAAATATTGACCCAGGATTAGTGATTTTAGTGACAATTGCTATGGGAATTGCCACGATCGCTGTAATGATGAGTCCAACAATAGCCCCTAAAATGTCAATTAATCTTTTTGTGATGCTTGAGGTTGATTTGTGTAAGGGCTGCGCTATGAGATTAGCTGCTTGACGTTGATTAGCAAAAGCTAATGCATCCACAGTATAACCTCCTGTATGAGAATTAACAGTAGGTATTGACATCATAAGGATTTTGAGTTAGGGAGGGTATCTTAAAATTTGGCTACATCTGTACTGAGTGCTAATATAAACAAAATTTAAACACGTAATAAACTTATAGCTAAAAATTTATACAATCTTTGAATTCAATGAGGGATTGTAAATTTTAAGTATTGAATGTATAAAGTAAGTCAAGTTAAAAGACTATTAATATCCACATAGTAGCTGCCAACCCAATAGTTGCTAGATGCTGCCAAAAGAGCGATCGCAGCGGTTGCCGTGCTATTTTTTGAGTTAGTACTATCGTTAAAAGCACAGAGAAAATTAAAGTAGTACCTTGTAAAAAGCTAATAACTGCGGGATGTGCTATCAAAACGGGCAAATGTTCGTTATTTAACCCAAAAGTTGCTAAAGTTACGGGTAAAATTTTCCCACCTTCTGCTAAACCTAAACGTAGGTAGTGAGCTAAGTTTCCGCCTAGTACCAATGGCAAGTAGCTATATGCAAGTTCGATGAATGGTCTAGGCTTGCGTTGAAAATTAAATACTTGTATCAAGCCATAAGCAGCCCAAGCTACAGCAGCAGGGAGAATTAAAGCAAATAACGATAACCCTAAATGCTGCCCAAATTCGGTTAAATCTAGATGCCAGCCTAACCAAGATAGCAGTTCTGGTAAACGATGCAGATATACACCACCCCAGAGTAAAAATAATAATGCCACTTCATAATGGCGTGGTACATGGGTTGTCCACAGTTCAACTCCAGGGGGACGCAAGTTAAACTCAACGGAACGATGGGGACAGGCTTTTAAACAAGTCATACATAAGACGCAATCTCGGTTATCTTCTAGTTGGGCAGGATGAGAATATAAAGGACAGCCATTAGTTTCCATACCTTCGCCTTTTTGCGGCCCACCTTTATAACATTGATAAGTAGTACAGGTTGCCGAACAAATACCTTGCTGCGCCCGCAGTTCTGTCATCGAGAGTTTGGCGAATAAACCATTCATCCCGCCAATAGGACAGAGATAACGACACCAAAACCGCCGTTCAAAAATGGCTGAGAAAATCATTGCCCCAGCAGTAATTAACAACAGCAAACAAGCAGACAGGTAAGCTGTATTTTCTAAATGCCAGAGTTCTTCCCAAAGAAAAATTAGGGTAAATAAACCAAATACAAACCATCCGCCCCATTTTTCGGCTTTTTCTCTCGGCCAGCGTTTGAGTTGGCGGGGTAATAACCATAGAGATAACTTTTGGGTAATTTCGCCGTAAATCATGAACGGGCAGACAGCACACCACACCCGACCTAAAAACGGAAAGATCAATAAAAAGAAAGGCCACCACCAAGCCCAAAATAAATTTAAAGCAAAATTGCGATCGCGGGTTTGTGGCCCCAGAAATAACACCATAATAATGATGGGAAAAGCTACCACCGTAAACCCATAGTTAATGCGGTCTGGCCACCAGTCACTACGTAAGAACTTCCGCAACCCAGGATAGGCATTTAATAAATTGACGCGAAATTCTTTTTTCTTGGTTTGGGCTGACCAGAAGATTTCTTCGGTGAGTTCCTGTCTTTCTCCGGCTTGAACAATTGCCCGTTCTACTAAATTTTTTAATTCCTTGAGATTGCCAGGAAAATCATAGGACTGCAAGCGGCGTAAAGCTTCTGGGGTGATATGAGGTTTAGACAGTCCGCGCGATCGCACATACAGGCTAATGTAATATTCTACCTGGGCTTTGATATCAGCCTTCCGCACTCGCAATGGCGGCACTTTAATCACACGACCTACACAACGTTCAATTTTAGATTCAGTTTTTTCGGAAATAATCAAAATTCGCGCTTGACTAGTGCGAGGTTCGGCTAATGGTTCGCCGTCACGAGTTACTGGGGTGTAAGTACCTGTTTTGATAAACTGCACCATTGCTGGTAATAATTCTGGGGGCAGTTCTTGGATATTGTTGAGTACTAAAGTGCCATCACCCAGCCATTCTAAAAGCCCTGCTTTGCCGCCAACCCGACCAAATAAATCGACACCGCTAGTTTGAAGAATACCACAATTGATTTTAATCATAGGTTCGCGGCGTTTAGGTGAACCATAGTGAATTAAAGCGGCAATATTATCCTTTTCTAATCCTGGTTCGCCGAATATTTCTGTTGATTTGCGGTCAGATGCGGCTTCTCGTATTTGTTCACGCAGCCTGAGTGCATAGCGACTGGTGCCAACAATACCCCTTTGGGCTTTAGTCACTAAATAAGGACGTAAAGCCACAGAACGTTCTTGTTCGTATGTTAAGGCTGAGGTGACTTGGGCTAATTCTTGGGCTAAAGAGCGAGATAATGCTTGGGTAATTTCGGGGTATTCCCTGGCTAAACCACGAAACTCAGCCGCAGGAATTACCCAGACATGGCATTCTGTGAGGGAAATAATTGTAGATGATGTTAATTCATCTAATAGTAGTTGTCGTAGGTTAATTACTGCCCCTGGAAGAAAGCCACAAGCAAAAGCAAAGTTATTTTTATTGCTGGTATCGCTTTCAATTTGCCCATCTTTGAGGATGTAGAGTGCCGCTGGTGGAGTACCTGCGTTGACCAAGTAACTACCTTGAGGTATTGTTTGCAATTCTAAAACTTGGGCGATCGCATTCAACGTCTCATCTGAGAGAATTCCTAAAGTTGTACGTTCTTGTAGCCAAATGACTGTTTCTTTTAATGTCATTGTGGGTTTTCCGTGCAGGTCGCTTGCTGTATAAATGGAATTATCCCTGATTGGAATGTCAAAAGCACTGTGTGATGAGTTTATCTGATGTCCCTAATCTTTGGGTTCCTTTGGCACTTTTAAGTTTAATTGTCTTGGCAGCGATATTTTTTAGTCGTAGCTAGAATTATTTGCGATCGCATAATTTTCATATAAATGTGATAACACTGTCACATTCCCTTGTTAACTTATATTGAAGTAAACAAATTGTTTGCTCCTCACACCATACCGTCCGCCCTTTTGCTTTTCCACAGCACTGGGGCTTTTTCAATACATAAATATGTAATTTTTAGCAGTGTTCCTATATACAAGCATCAGCAATTAGCTAGATTATTTCTCTATCTAACGGAGGAATAAATATATATCAAAACAGTACTAAATAAGATACTATTCCGATCACCTGACGAACTATAACTTTGAATCTTCTCGTTGCTATTGAGTAACGAGAGATTTTTTTAAGAGTAGGCTAAAGGCTAGGGGTTAGAGGCTAGAGGCTAGAGGTTAGAGGCTAGAGGCTAGAGGTTAGGATAAATATTTTTTAACTAGTTCCTTGTTTCTATTCCCTAGTCCCTAGCCTCTAGTCTCTACTCCCTAAATTATTAAGGATTACAGTACATACATTGGGCTGGGTCAGCAAATTCTCTGCCATTAGGAAATAATTTTTCTTGCTTAAAACCACATTTTTGACATTGATAAATTACGGAAAGTGCCAAACTAGTGGGCATAGAACAAAGTTCACATGGTAGTCCAGCAATTTTTTCAGTTATAGCAAAACCAGGTGCAGAACATTGCGGACATAAGCTTTTAATTTTAGTTAACAAATTTAAGGTAGCTTTTTCAATATTTTGCATACGAGTTGGATTATTTAGCGCCCGCATATCTGTTTCTAAGTTAACTTTTCCATTGACAGAATTGTTTAAGGCTGTTTCGATAGTTTCTTGCAGTTTTGCTTCTGTAGTAATGCCTTTGATTATTTCAATGTCATTCTTAGCTACATCTTCCCAGTAAATAACTAAACCGTGTTCAGGAAAGCCAACTTTTTTAGCAAATTGATATGCTTCTTCAAGATTTTCTACTAACTGATGATTAAAGTTAGTATCTATAGAAAATTCCTCGCCAATAATTTCGATTTGGTTTTTGGTATCTAATAAAATAACGATTTCTCGATTAGAATAAATATATGGTACAAGTGGATGAGGGACAAAACTACCTTCACTGGCGATCGCTAAAGTTTCACCTGTTAATTTTAATGCTGTTTCTGCTTTTAATTTCGCCGCTTCGATTTGCGTTCCAGGACGTTTTATTTCTCTGGTAAATGTACCAAAAGCATCAGTATTAAAGTTATTTGGTACTATAGTTTTAATATTTAATTCCTGCTCTAATAATGGGGCAATTACTCTTTCCTTTTGGTGCATTGTTGCAATTACGCCCACTCTGTTGCTAAAGAATTGCTGAATTTGCATTGTGTATTCAAAATATTAAAAAAAATTAGGTTGCGTTGCTCTACATGACAACTTACTATCTTTTTATGCTTTATTAAAGTGTGTTAGCCTACGGCATAACACACCCTACAGAAATTTATATCTTAAATATATTAAGCATTTGCTGATAGGACAGGAATATTTTCAGCAATATAATCAGGAACTGTAACTCCTTGCTGCTTTGCCCAATATTGGCTTAAAAAATGGATTTGTCTTAAACCAACAATTAAATTTAATCCGGGAATAAACAGCCACCAAACTACTAAAGGTTCTTTTAAACCTGCTTGGCGGTACAGTTCATTAACTGTCTTATATAACTTAAATTGAACGATATAAATCCAAACAATACCCAATAGCGAAAACCAACCAAACCATCCAGGTACATCAGGATCAAATATTCGTAAAGCTTGGGGAATTGCTACTCCGAAAACAAACGGTGCTAAACACAGCGTTCCTGACCAACCGAACCCGTTATAACGACGTAATTCTTCTTGAATAATCCATTTATACCAGCCGTAATACAGGATACCTGTAATTACAGACAATAAAATAACTCGCCATAATGGACGCGGGTTTCCTAAATCTTTTGCTGACATTGATTTACGCCTGAGATATCAAATATCTTTCTTAACATTTCTTAATGTAAGATATCTCAGGCGTTTTTGTCTAACTTTGTTCTTGGGGAACTTGGCTTATCTGTGCCATCAATTGTTCTTTATCACGCTTGCGTTTTTTGGCATATAGCTGAATAGTCACTGCCATAAAAATAATCAAACCTAAAATTCCCCAAGCGGTTATGTCTGTAGGCAGATTGTTTTTAAACACAGCCAATAATACAATCACCACCAACATAACTGTAGGTGCTTCGTTTAAAGCACGTAACTGTTGACCAGTCCAGCGACATTCATCCTTCGCTAACTTTTTCATCAAACGACCGCAGTAATGATGATAACCCAGTAATAGAGCGACGAATAGCAATTTGAAGTGTAGCCAAGGCTGTTTTAGAACCTCTGGTTCGGTACTCACTAAACCTATGGCCATCGCTACTGTAACTAACATTCCGGGTGTAGTGATGATGCGATACAGACGTAGTTCCATAATTTGATACTGATTTTTCAGTATCGTGCGTGCTGGTTCTGGTTCTTGTTCAGCTTCAACGTGGTAGATAAACAGACGCACCAGATAAAATAACCCAGCAAACCAAACTACAATGCCAATAATATGAAATGCTTTAAACCAAGAATAAGCCATGAATTCTCATCTCCATTAAGGTGGCTTTAACACATCGTAAGTTGTTAGAAAAATCTCTACATTTGCTTACGATAGCATTAGAAACTGTACCAAATCATCTAATGAGCTATTTATTAAACACAGATAATTAACCTGTGTTTATCTATGGTTTCACTTTTTATAATATCGATTTTGACAAAATTTATTTCTGACTAATTATTTACACGTCTGACAAAGGGCAATAAATCTTCTAAAATTGTTTGATAATAATGTTCTTGTGGGTAATGTCCAACGTTATTAAGTTTTATTAATTCTCCATTGGAAACCGAATCGCTAAATTTTTGTGCTATGTCTATTGATAACCAAGGGTCAATCATGCCCCATTGAATGAGAATTGGCTGTTCCCATTTTTTAAAGCCAGATTCAATTTCTGACATTGCTTGCGGGAGTTGTAAATTGCGAATGGTTGATAATAAAGCTCTACCAACCGCAGAAGTTTTCAAAAAAGGTCGGCGGTAAACATCTAAGTCTTTGTCTTCGATGCGATAACGGCTACCACCTTCTAGAGTGCGGTCAACTAATAAAGGGTCTTGAGTCATCATTTCACCTGCTAAAGGTAAACCCATTTGTTTGAGTTTCCAAGGTAATTTAGCGTCGGTTGAAATGGGAGCATTTAAAATAGCAATGTTGGCAATTTGTTCGGGATGACGCAAGGCATATTGTAAGCCAACAGAACCTAAAAATCCTTGAACAACTAAAGAAAACCTTTCGATTTTTAGAGTTTGAATAAATTTTTCTAAAGCTGTAATAAATGCGTCGGGGGTGTAAGCAAAATCGCGTTTTTCTGGCATTGAAGAAAAGCCGTAGCCAATCCAATCAGGCGCGATCGCACGTGTCCCTTGGCTGGCTAAAGCTGGTAAAATATTACGCCAGCTATAACTCTGGGATACTATTCCGTGCAGCAATATTACAGGTAATAAATCACTTTGTCCAATCGGTTGAGCTTCCCGATAAAACCACTCTAACGAGTCAACTTTTACTTTGTTTTCTGTTACAGCCACGCTACTTTCCTAATAGAAACTAAGAATTCAGAATAGAGGATTCAGAAGGAAGATTAATTCTGAATTCTGGCTCCTGACTTCTGAATTCTCAAACAATCATCTCACGAATCGCATAGGCTGTTGCAGGTGCTAGTAACACACCGTTACGATAATGTCCGGTGGCGAGAAGAATATTGTTAAACCCTGGTAGTTTTTCAATGATGGGTGCTGGGCGACCTTCTGGGCGGGGGCGTAACCCTGACCAGGTGCGGGTGATAGTCGCTGCGGCGAGTTCGGGACAAAAGGCGATCGCTTGTTGTTTAACATCCTCTAATAGTTCATAATTAGGCGGGATTTCATCGCTATCTGTGGGAAACTCCACTGTTGCGCCTATCCAATAATCTCCACCGCCTACAGGGACGATATGCACATCATTACAGGTAATCATCGGCTGAAACTCAGGGTTGCCGATGGGATTTGCTAAATTTACTTGTAATGCTTGTCCGAGAACGGGGCGGATATCAACTTTTTGGTTTAACTGGGCGGTTAAAAGTGTAGAACCAAGTCCAGCCGCAACCACTATCCAATCAGCATCAATTTTCCCTGCTGTTGTCTCGACTGATGTTGATGAGATATTGACAACATTCACACCAAATTGGAGGGTTACGCCTTTTTTTTGGGCGGCTTCCACTAAGGCTAAGGTTAAAGCTGTGGGGTCGAGTTGACGGTCTTGAGGTGAATAAACTGCGCCAGTAATTTTTTCATTATTGACTTGGGGACAAATACTCTTGAGTTTCGCCCTGTCCCAGATTTCTAGATTCCAACCTTGGGAACGGCGAATTTCGACTAGTTTTTCCCAATTATCAAAATTTTCTTCTTCCCAACACAGATGGAGAATACCCTGACGATTGAAAGGTATTTTACGCCCGGTTAATGCTTCTAGTTCGGGAATTAAGGTTTCGTAGCGTTCAATGCTAGTTTGTCTTAGCCGCCAAGCTTTACCCTTGATTTTTTGACTAATCGCGCCCATCAAAACGCCAAGGGCTGCACCTGTAGAAGCTTGTGCGGGTTGGTTTTGGTCAATAACGGTAATTTGCAACCCTGTTACTTGACTCAGTTCATAGGCGATCGCGGCTCCAATGACACCACAACCGATAATAATTACATGACTCATTGCTGGGATATTGAGGAGTTATGAGCTAGTACCGCAAGGCGGAAGTCAAAAGTCAAAAGTCAAAAGTCAAAAAGCTCACTATCAGGGTTTATTTACTTCATACTTCAGACTTCAGCCTTGTTTCTTCTAACTCATAACTTATCATTCAAGAATCACTACTTAGGATTCAGCTTCTTTGTTACCTTCAGGCAACAGTTGCAGGAATTTGTCAACATCTGTAAAAGCAGCTTTGTAGTTACTTGAGGCAAGTAAACTATTGCCATTACTAGCAGCTTGATCAACTTTAACCAAGTGGTTCAGTAAATCTTTGGTGATTTGACGGGCTGCGGTTTGGTCTTTAGGTAAAAGATGGGGAGTAATGTAAGTCATGGTCAGTCTAGCTTCTGCCATTGGGCCATGAATAAAGTTACCCACCTTAATCCACTCATTTCTGTCGATGAGTTTTTTTAGTTCGTCTGCGCGATCGCGCACAGTCTGAATTTCAGGCACATATTCCTGAATTTGGGCAATTTGTTCTGCTGTATAAGTTGGAGGTG
This sequence comes from Nostoc sp. TH1S01, assembly GCA_018993265.1. GTDB lineage: Bacteria > Cyanobacteriota > Cyanobacteriia > Cyanobacteriales > Nostocaceae > Nostoc_B. The sequence continues at coordinate 17,399 of JAGKSW010000058.1, read as the reverse complement.
CAACTGCGACCCCAGGGCCACCACAACTAATGAGGAATGTAGCCAAGAATGCCAGAATGATTGAGAAAATAGAGCGTTGACGCGCCATAAGACTGAACTTAACTTTTTTTTACGTTTGCCAGCTAACAGTGTAATTTTAGATCGTCAAGGTAATTTCTCGTTCTAGCAAGTAGAGGATTTTGCGGAAAATTCTTAGATTTTTTTCCGACTAATCCAACATCAGAAACTTTTCTAATTTTTTAAGTATAATTGCTCATATAGTAAAAATTTCATACTTCATACTTAACACTTCATACTTCCCTCTTGAGCAATTGTTAAGAAAAGGCAATTTTATAGTTGCGAAATTTAAAACGTCTTGATAAGCTGAAACACTAACAAGATAAGCCTTCTGGCGGTTTTCTGTCGTCGCATTCCCCTTAGCTGACTAACTATTTAGGAGTGTTTTTTCGTGAACGCAGCTGAACAGGCAACTAACCTTGAACTCGCCAGCAAGATTGCTACGGTAGTGAATTTATTCAAACTCCAGTTTCCCGATGCGAAATCGGATTTGAAACCTTGGAAGAATGACCCAGAAACCAGAGAATTAGTTGATCCAGATTCTATAGACATTGGCTTTCACTTTCCTGGAATCAGCAAATCCTGGCGGAGTCGAAGTGTTTTGATTCAAATCCGGTTTCATCAAGATCCAATCACAAACTTACGTCGCGCCATTGGCATAGAAGTAGCGGGATTTGATCATCGGGGTGAAGCGTGGCGGCTTTCGACAGTGGAAAACTGGAATTTTGTAGGTGAATCTTCCCCATCTGTAGAAGTTGGAGACAAGCTAAAAAAATTTTGTCGGCAGATTTTAGAACTGTTTAATCAGAAGTCTGAAGTGTGAAGTGTGAAGTCTGAAATTTTATCTTCAGACTCATAACTTTCAGCACTTATGACTAAGCATCAGGGTCTTCGCCTAATTCTCTTAAACGGGCGGCTAATCGTTCAGCCCGTGCTTGTGCTGCTTCGGCTTGGGCTTGTGCAGCCTCAGCTTGGGCTTGTGCGGCTTCTTCTGGTAAAGGCACAAGATTAGCCTCGGAATCGTAAAAACGTAGCCAAATTGCGGTTTCTCGGTCTATTGTGCCTTCCCAAGTTCCTAACCAAAAACCTAAACGCTGACACCACAGCCAACCACGTTCATTTGGAGTCAAAAGTTGGTAAGTCTGATTTGCATCTAAATGCCAACCTTGCAATGAGTTGGGGTCAAACGGATCATAGACAAAATAATCTGGTGTACGGAAGGTTTGTTGATAAATCTCTTTTTTTGTCACTTTATCAACCCGCGCCGTAGATGGTGACATTAATTCGACAATCACATCTGGGTAACGGCCGTTTTCTTCCCAAACGACCCAACCTTGCCTGGGGATAGTACCATCAACATTTAGTACAGCAAAAAAATCGGGGCCGCGAAAATCATTGTTACGGGCTTGGGTACTGCTGTAGTAGATGAACATATTACCACCTGTGTAAAAGTCGTTTCGGTCTGCCCAAGCTTGCTGCAATGACCGAATTAAGACATTCATGGCAATACGGTGGCGATTTGACTCCAAAGGTTCTCCGTCATCAAATATTAAATCTGTGGGTGGCATGGGGGGTTGCCAGTCCGCAATATCATCTACAATATCAGCCGTTTGGGATGTGATTTCTAAATCTGGCTTACTTACTGTCATGCCAACCCCCTAAAGTAGACTGTCAAAACTTGTGCATACACTAATCATTACCAATTTTGCAGCCACCATCCACACAGTATGCTGATTGATATGTAGCAGCACGCTTGCCAAACAGAGTATAACGGTTGTCGCGGATTTGTTCGTAAAAGCGATCGCCTGCCCATTTCATCCCTGGTATGGCGCGATAAGCATCGACAAATAGACTTCCCATCGGTAGTAATTTGCCAATTTCTTCCGCTGCATCACTTCCTTGCCAGCGTCGCTCAGGAGCATTAGCATCAATTAATATCATTCCTTGTTGACAATCTTGGGATGTTATTCCCCACTGTGTAAGTGTTTGCTCATCTTGCATAGAAGCATAACGGAATAGCTTTCCTTGGTCTAAAGTTTCTAAAAATTGCACTAAAGTAACGCAGAGATTGCAATTTCCGTCATATATTACGTAATAATTCATTGAAATAGCACCTCTTTTCGTATTACGGTTTAAGTATAGCCCTACACATAAATTAATTATCTCTGCGGTGAGGATGATGCTGGAAGAGACAATCCTAAAACTTGATTTTACTCAAGAAGATGCTTGTGCAGAAATTTTGCCGCGATCGCACATCAATTCTAGTTACAATGCTCAATGGGATGGGATTCGGCTAGATATTCATCACCAGCCTGCCCATGAAACCCCTGAACATTCGCCACAACAACATATCATCGTTATTAACTTAGACAATCATTGGCTCAAAGCAGAACGAGTATTAGATGGATGCTTTCAGCAGGAGAACGTTTTTAATGGTGATGTCGCAATTATTCCAGCCAATATCCATCACATTTGCCGTTGGACATCAGAAACAGATTTTCTGCTCCTCAGTTTGGAACCAGCATTTTTCAATCAAATTATTTTAGAGTCGGTAGATTTACAAGGTGTTGAGTTAAAACCTCACTTTTCATCATCTGAACCTTTCATTCAGCAAATTGCTCTAGCACTGAAGTCAGAATTAGAATCGGGTGGTGTAGGTAGCCAACTTTATATTGAATCTCTCAAAACTACACTTTGCATTCACCTGCTGAAACATCACTCTATAGCCAGTAATAAAGTCCCGCAGTTTTCCAATCAAAAAGGCCTTTCGCCAAGAAAGTTACGTCAAGCAATATCATATATCCATGACAACCTAAACAGAGATTTGTCCTTGGCTGAAATTGCTGCGGTTATCGGGATGAGTATGTATCATTTTTCTCGCTTATTTAAACAATCTACAGGTTTTGCACCGCATCAATATGTGATTAATTGCCGAATTGCTAAGGCGAAAAAACTTTTAAAAGGAACTGAAAAAACTATCGAACAAATCTCAGAGCAAGTTGGTTTTCAAAGCCAAAGTCATTTTACCAATGTCTTTCGTAAATTCATGGGGATAACGCCAAAAGCCTACAGAGAGCATGTGAAGTTTTGATAAACAGAATACAGAATACTCACGCATTAAGGAAAATTATTTTTAATTGTTATGTAGCGATTGCTGGTGGTCTCTCTACTAAACCGAAATCACCAGGGAGTTGATCTCTAGTTAATGATTAACTGTACTTAATTGAACATTGCTGGACATTACGTGATAGTATAGATGTATTAATACTAAGGTAGTAATGACCAACTATGTCCCAGCCAGAAAGGCACAATCAGCGTTTGGAGTCACACTCAAAACGCTGCTGCGATGGGAAGAATCAGGAAAGATTAAGACAATCAGAACCCCAAACGGACAGAGGAGATATGACATTGATTCCGTCCTACCAACTCAAAGAACAGACCGAGCAATTATTCTCTACGGCAGGGTTTCTAGTCACGCTCAAAAATCTGACTTGGAAAGACAAATACAGTTTCTTGTCGCTCGTTACCCCAGTGGTGAAGTCATCCAAGAAGTTGGAAGCGGACTCAACTTCCGAAGAAAAAAGTTACTTGCCATACTGGAACGAGTTCTCGCAGGCGATGTCAGAATGGTTGTGGTCTGCCATAAAGACAGATTATGCAGATTTGGATTTGAACTCATCCAATGGTTGTGCGAAAAATGCAATTGTGAACTCGTGGTTCTCAACCAAGCTCAGTTATCTCCAGAGCGAGAAATGGTTGAGGATATTCTGGCAATCATCCATGTCTTCAGTTGCCGACTGTACGGACTCAGAAAATACAAACAGGAAATCCGTAAAGGTTTGCAAACAATACCGGATGATATTGACGATAGAACAAGAGCAATTGTTAATGAAGTGGGTGAGGTTGAATCGAAAAACCTACAACATGTCAATAGCCTATCTCAATGAAAAGCAGGGATTTGACAGAACAGGGATTGGCGGAACGGGAAAACAAGCATTCAAGACCTTTTTTAAAGCCCACATCCGACCAGATTGGTTAAAAAAAGAGCTACCCGCCGCGATTTTGGATCAAGCTGTTATGGAGGCATACTCAGCCTGGAGTGCGACACAGCGCCATCCTAAAACCATTGGTCAGGGGAACGACAAAAAGCCACATCCACAAGCCCAGTTGAAGATTGCTAAGTTTCGCTCTATTCGTGACTCATCACAAACATTACAGTTTAAGACAAATACCAACTTAAATCGCGGTCGGTTACTGCCTGAATATTGGGGCGAGCTACCAGCGTTTGAGTGTGTGGATAATGGTGTGAGGTTTTGCCCAATCTCTAATCCTTACACCCCAGAAGTCACATATAAACATGGTCGATTCTACATTTCATTACCAGAGGATGTAGAAGTCGTTGACAATCACAAAGATGCGTTCATTGCTTTTGACCCTGGTGTGCGGACATTCCTCACAGGTTTTGATGGTCAGAGGATGATTGAGTTTGGCAATGGTGATATCCATCGAATTGTCAGATTGTGTCAATGGTTAGACAAACTCCGTTCACTCAGAGATTTATCTAAGGGTTTCAAGAATCGTCATCTGCGCTATCGACTATCCCAAAAGATGAAGCGGGTCACAAGACGGATTCGCAATCTTGTGGATGAAATGCACCGCCAAGTTGCATCTTGGGTGGCCTTGAACTACAGGGTGATTGCCTTGCCAACTTACGAAACATCTCAAATGGTTTGTCGCGCCGTGCGTAAAATCAAAAGCAAAACGGCACGGTCAATGTTGAGTTGGGCGATGTATCGCTTCGCCAGCGTGTTAGAGCATCAATGCGCCAGAAATGGCTCGGTTTTGATCCGGCACACTGAAGAGTTCACCAGTAAGACTTGTTCTTGTTGTGGGCATATCCACCATTCATTAGGCGGACAAAAAATCTTTAAATGTTCCAATTGCGGCAATCTTTTACCGCGAGATTGGAATGGAGCTTTGGGGAATTTCCTCAAGGCGTTGTGGGATACCACCTTGCTGAGTTCAGCAAGCTTTGATTGCGTTGAGATGACATTATTTGTCTAGCAATGTCCAATCTTGAAGTATCAGAGCTACATAAATCAAATGATCTACCCATTGAGCATTTTCATAGTAAAAGCCACGACGAAGACACTCTTTCTGCAAACCTACACTTTCAGCCAGAGCAATCGAAAGATAATTATCAAGATTGATAGCGGCTTCGATGCGGTGATACCCAAAATTCTCAAACCCAGCAATGAGTAATGCTCTTACTGCTTCTTTTCCAAAGCCTTGTCTCCAATACTGATTATGGATGCTATAACCCAAATTAGCCCACTGTTTTTCTTCGCGCTGAATTGTTGAGAGATCAACACTACCAAGGTTTTGATGCGTTTGTTTACAGAAAACCCCAAAAATATAAGCATAATCACTTACAGCTTGTTCTTGATGGCGTTGACACAAATTTAAAAACCAATCGAGATCACAACCATCCAAACTAATCTGTCCCTCATCATATTTATACTGCTGTGGCAACCGTCCTGAAAAACCAGCATACCAAGATTGATAATCGTTGGGCTGGTAAGGACGGAGTATCAGACGCTGTGTCTCAATTGGTAATGTCCAAAATGTTTCGCTCATCGCACATAATATAGCAAAGTGCTGAGTGCTGAGTAAAAAGTAACATGAATTGCACTCAGCGCACAGAGTCTAAAGGCCACCCAGTTTGCTCAAGTCGGGAACCATACGCTAGTTATGGGGTTTCACTCAGCCCTCCGGAAATTTATATTTTCCCGCTAACAATTCCTGACCACTGAACTTTTTTCTGTTGTTCACGACGGTAGGAAAAGAAATAATCAGGAGTTTGGTATGTACAATAAGGAGCGATCGCAATTTGTTCGGCACTAATCCCTAAATTTTCTAACTGCAAAGTATTTACCCGCCGCACATCAACTCTGACTCTTCCGGGTTCTGGGTCTGCTAATAAAGGAGAATTGGGTAATTCATGTAACGCCTGAACAATTTTTTGGGTGTCATTATGTGATATAATACTGGCTCCAATTTCCGCAGCTACCTCTACCGAGACTTGATAAACTTCACCAGCGATCGCTGGGCCGAGAGCAACTCTTAAGTCTGCTAATTTGCTGCCTTGTGCTTGTAATCTGGCGATCGCTTGGGGGACAATCTTTGCCGCCGTGCCTCGCCAACCTGCGTGTAATGCAGCTACCTGTCCAGTTTTCACGTCGCCAATTAATACAGGTGTACAATCTGCACTGGCTACCCAAACCGCTTGTAAAGGTTGTTCGGTAATTAAACCGTCAGCCTCAGCAAAAGCAGATTCTTCATCTTGGGCAATCTTGTTTAAGTGCAAGTCTACTTCTTGGGGAGAGAGAACTGTATTTCCATGTACCTGTTTTAAACGATACGCTGATGCGTCTGGGTGCAGGACTTGAGTTAAATCTTGAGGCGATCGCGGCCAGAACTGGTGAGTAAAAAAGCCGTGTTGCCAATTTTCTAAAACACTACAGGTAAGGAATGGCAGTCCTTCCCAATTGCGCCAGTGCCAAGTGTGCATCTTGAACCTAACCAAAATAGAGGGTATTGAGCATGAGGTTTTGGGTATTGGGCATTAAAAATTTTTCTACTCCCTACTCCCTACTTCCTACTCCCTTTTATCAAAATCAGCCAATTAATGTTAACTTGAACAACGGTATTTTCGGTTCATGTCTGTGGAATTTGATCGGCAAAAGTTAGAATTAGCGTTGCAAGCAGGAAGAAACTGGGAAAATTCACCATTCTCGCTGCATATTTTTGACAGTGTTGCTTCCACCAACCAAACCTTGTGGAATTTGTTAGCAAAAAAAGCAAAATATGGGTCTGTGGTGATTGCCCAAGAACAAACTGCGGGTAGAGGACAATGGGGACGGCAATGGATTTCTCATACTGGAGGGTTATACCTTTCAGTAGCGATCGCCCCTAAACTAGAAGCTAGTGCCAGCTATCAACTAACTTTAGCTAGTGCTTGGGGTATTGCTTCCCAACTGCGTTGCTGTGGCGTGGATGTGGGAATTAAATGGCCTAATGACCTTGTTTTAAATGGTCGTAAATTAGGCGGCATTTTGACAGAAACCAAAATCAATAATGGATATATTAACCAAGCAGTAATTGGAGTTGGCATTAACTGGACAAACCCAGTACCAGAAACTGGAATCAACCTAGAAATGTGGCAAGCCTCCTACGCTACCAAACCGATTTCTTGTCTGGAAATTCTCACTTCCGTCGTTTTACGGGGGATAGAGTCCGGTATGGAGTGCCTTGCCCAAGAAGGAATAAATATACTCTTGTCTCGCTATTTGGAACTACTCACCAATGTGGGTGACAAAGTATATATTAATGATTTGGCAGGCACTGTAGTCGGCGTTACTTCTCAGGGTAAATTACGTGTTTCTTTGGAAACTTATGATACAACAGACATAAAAAAAACAGAACTTTACATTGAACCCGGTACAATCAGTCTGGGATACCGTAAATCTTCTGTCCCATTATAGGTTTGTTATGAATTTAGCTCTTTGGGCAAGACAAACCACTGGCATCATCTCTTGAGGCAAATTTAAGATAACTGAGAGAACCAATGACGCAGCGCAATACATCTGCCCATAATCCTTCCCAAGGCTCGAATCAGCAAGGTATGACTAAAAAACGTTTTGTCTCTACCCTGCCAGCCCAGAGTCTCTGTTTACTAAGTAGCTTCAGCCTGCTTAGTAGTGGCTTCGTTTTTGCCCAAACAGAAACATCCATAGATAACATTGTTCCTGTAGAAAATTCCCAGTCAACTAAAACAAATTTCATAAAAAAAGATATTGTTATCCCAGAAGCCCCCAAGGCGCAATCGGAATTTTCACAAAGACGAGCTAACCTCACCCAAAGACTCCGCAAACCAGAGGTTGCACAATCCAAAGAGCCTGTTAGACAGTCGAAACCGCAAGCTGAAGCTGCCGTTGAGCCAGTTTTTACGACTCGACGCGATGTCTCTCGACAAGGCGCAAAGCGTCTACTCACCCCAACACCAACTGCACAGCCAAAACCATCCAGCGTCCGCACAGCTAAACCCAAGCCGGAAGCTACTCAACCAAGCATAAGTGTTAGGGAAGAACAACCCAAAATAGAGGTCGCCAAACCAGTTGCGCCTCGTACTGTACCAGAAAAACTTCCAGAAGTTGCCCAACCAGCCAATAACTCTAACAGCACAGTTGAGGCCACAACTGGAAAAATTAAAGATTCTAACAACGCCTACATTGACTCCAACAATTACGGCACTCAGGGGACAAGTACTTATCAAGCACCTAATTCTGTAATTATCACAGAACGTTCTAGTGGTTGTCGCACAATTTTGCCATCAGGACAAGCTATATCACTCGGTTTTTGTAACCAAGCTAAACCTGTTGGTAATCAACGTGTCGCTAATTCTGAAAGCAAACCAGCCCCCACTTGGCTGAAGAAGAGTCAAAATGCTCAGTTAGCGACTGTTCCCCTAGCACGGCCTGTAAATAGTACTAGCAACACCCCTGTAAATCGTGTTGCTTATAGTGGTGAAGTCAAGACAACCTTTCGTCCGAATCGGTTTATCCCTAATCCCAGCGAGTTCGGTGCTACCAAAGTTAGCGCCACATCCGTTGCGCCTAGGGCTGGTGCTTTACCCCCACCAATGATTGAAGGGAACTTGGCACCCCGTGTTAGTACGGTAGCTTACGATATTCCCTTAGCATCAGTTCTGCCGCAAATTCCCTTTACAAATACCATTGCCTATCGTAGTGGTACAGGATTCAGCTATCCTCTGTCTGTTCCAGCCACAATTACATCGTTATTTGGCTGGCGAATTCATCCAATTACTGGCAATCGTCGTTTCCACGCTGGTACAGATTTAGGTGCGCCTATGGGTACACCAATTCTCGCTGCGGCTAAAGGTCAGGTAGATACAGCAGGTTGGGTTGGTGGTTATGGTTTAACTGTCATCATTACTCACAATTCTGCTCAACAAACCCTTTACGGTCACATGTCCGAAATCTTTGTCCAACCTGGTCAAGAGGTAGAAGCAGGAATGGTGATTGGACGAGTAGGTAGTACAGGCAACTCTACAGGGCCGCACCTGCACTTTGAAGCGCGTCACTTAACCCAGGATGGATGGGTAGCTGTTGACCCCAATGGACAATTACAAGCAGGTCTGAGTCAGTTGTTAAACACCCTTCGGACAGCCCAAGTAGGTGGTGACTCAGGAAGTTAACAAGTATGAAGGCTGAAGTATGAAGTCTGAAAAATAAATTTCATACTTCACACTTCACACTTCAGACTTTTACAAATATCCGTGTTCTGCTAAAAATGTCGGGGTAATTTCATTAAAGCCAGTCTCATCTGATGATGTTGACTGTTTTTTGCCAGGGTAAAGAAATTTTTCCACGTATTTGCCAAGAATATCCCCTTCTAAATTCACCCAACTGCCAGGGACAAGATAGCGGAGATTGGTGTCAGCGTAGGTTAGGGGAATGACAGCCACAGTAAATTGCGACAGTTCTGGTTCGTAGGCAGCTACTGTGAGACTGATGCCATTTACCGCAATGCTACCTTTAGGGACAATGTACCGCGCGATCGCTTCAGGTGCAGTAAATGTCATTTCCCAAGAAGTCGCAGTCTGTTGGGCTGTTAGTAATCGACCTACGCCATCTACATGACCCATGACAAAATGACCGCCGACTTTGCTACCTACGCGCAGCGAAGCTTCTAAATTCACACATCTTTGTTTTGTTTCTTCCAGCCCTAGGGTAGTGCGACGTAGCGTCTCTGGGGAAGCAGTGGCAATAAACCCATCTTTTAAAATTTCTTCAACAGTCAAGCAAACCCCATCTACGGCAACGCTGTCACCGTAAGCTAAATCCTGCATAATTACATTAGATGATTGACTCACACAAGTAATTTGCCAAGAATCGCCCCCTAAGGGTTTCATTGTTCCTAAACTTTGGACTAATCCTGTAAACACGGCTGTTATGTGAAACTAACTCTATTTATTGCCTAATTTTGCCGAAAATCAACTGGTATTTCTTACAAGAATGCAAGACATTTTAAGTATAATTTCTGACTGTTTTTATTATAAGGTTGATAACACATTCACCTCTTTCTCAAGGCATACTTGGTTAAGAAGGTTATTGTCTAAGTAGACTCCTTTAACTTACTCTGGTGTTCACACCAAGTTCGGAGTTTAATAGAAGCAATTATAGAAAACCTGCCTATGTTTATTTTTTCTCTTTACACACTCAAAAAACGTATAGATTGTTACCAATGTATCAAGCTTTCCCAGGATTGTAGAGGCTTCGCCAATGATTGAAATGAAAGTCGCTGGCATAGCATTAGATGCCATAACCCGCAGCCCGATTGTACTGTTAAAAGATGCCTCAGATCGGCGTGCTTTGCCAATTTATATTGGTCAAGAACAAGCTAGGGCAATAATGGGGGCGCTAGAGAATCAAAAGCCGCCCAGACCATTAACCCATGACCTAATGGTAAATATTCTAGAGACGTGGAACATGACTCTAGAAAAGGTAATTATTCACTCCTTACAGAAGGACACATTTTATGCAGCTTTGATTGTCCAGCAAGGTGAGATGAAAAAAGAAATTGATGCACGTCCTAGTGATGCGATCGCCGTTGCCCTCCGTACAAATACGCCGATTTGGGTAATGGAAGAAGTAATCGCTGATGCCTCAATTCCCGTAGATCGTGATGCTGATGAAGCAGAACAAGAAGCCTTTCGTGAATTTATCTCCAATCTCCGTCCTGAAGATTTGATTAAGCGTTTCGGTAATGGCGATAGCTAAAGAAAGTGCTAATTAATGAGTGCGGAGTGCTGAGAAAGAGTTCAAAAATGAAAGAAGAATAGAGAATTCAAAATTAATTAGCGAGGTAAGTAGACCCACTGCTAATTGATTACCTCCAAATGTTTAATTTGTAAGCGGTATTAAACCCGTTTATTCATTTATAAATCCCACAGAATTTATACTTAATTCTGGCGTTGGACTTCTGAATTCTATTCTGATAATTGTTACTTATTTCTTTTTTGCACTTCCTTCTCAGTGTAAAGACTATTGATTGTATTTATACTCAGAATTTAGCACTCAACTTTGGTCACTGGAAGTTATGCAATACCGACGCTTTGGCACAACAAATCTCCACCTCTCGGTTTTTTCTTTAGGGACTATGCGCTATTTGGCTGATGCTGAAAATGCTCAGAAAACTATCGCTCAAGCCTTAGCTCTAGGAATTAATCATATAGAAACAGCCAGAGGTTATGGCAAAAGTGAGGAGTATCTTGGCCAAGCGATCCAAAACGGGTTATCTGTACCTCGTTCCCAACTGTACATCACTACTAAAATTCCGCCAACAGCCGACGCTGATAGTATGCGGCGGTACATCGATGAATCCTTAGCGCGATTAAATCTAGATTATTTAGATTGTTTAGGAATTCACGGTTTAAATACTTGGGAGCATTTACAGTGGGTGCAAGCCAAAGCTGGCTGTATGCAAGCTGTTCAAGAAGCAGTTGCAGATGGTCGAGTGCGACACGTTGGCTTTTCTACCCACGCAGCTTTAGAGCTAATTCAGGCAGCTATAAATACAGAGTTATTTGAATTTGTCAATCTGCATTATTACTATTTTTTTCAACGTCACGCCCCAGCAATTCAGTTAGCAGCTGAGAAAGACATGGGCGTGTTTATCATTTCTCCGGCTGACAAAGGTGGAAAACTCTACACACCACCCCAAACCCTCAAAGATTTATGTCAGCCATATTCGCCTCTAGAATTAAATTATCGATTTTTGCTGAGTGATAGCCGCATTACTACTTTGAGTGTCGGCGCAGCCAAGCCAGAAGAATTAATTGAACCCTTACGAGTTGCTGATAGAAATAATGAATTAACATCAGCAGAAATTTCTATTTTTCAATCTTTAGAAAATCATCAAAAAATTATTTTAGGAAGTGATCAGTGTAGCCAATGCTATGCTTGTTTACCTTGTCCAGAAAATATCAATATTCCAGAGGTATTGCGGTTACGTAATTTAGCTGTAGCTTATGATATGACAGACTACGGGCAGTATCGTTATGGAATGTTTGAAAATGCTGGTCATTGGTTTCCCGGAATGAAGGCTAATCGCTGTACAGAATGCGGTGACTGTTTACCTAGATGTCCTGAAAATTTAGACATTCCAGCTTTATTAGATGATGCCCATGACAGATTAAAAGGTAAAGCTGGTAGAAGATTGTGGGGATAATTTTTAATTCGTAATTCATAATTTATGAGTACGATCGCCTATTTTTTGTAAAATATTAATTGTGGGCTATAGGTGTTTTGTTAATGGCTCATATTTATTTATAAAATGTATATTTTAATACCTAGGTTGTTAGTGTAAGCAAAAGAATTTTCCAACCTTAAGGAGTTGTGAAATTTCTTGAGGGTGACTAGAGTGAACTGCGGATGATATGTAGATTTAGGACAATGTAATGCAAACAAATTGTAAAATAGGTAGTTTATTTGGCATCCCTTTATTTTTAGATCCTTTGTGGTTCGTGATTTTAGGACTAGCAACTCTCAACTTTGGCGTGGCTTACCAAGAATGGGGGTCTACCATAGCTTGGAGTGCAGGGATAGTTATGGCTTTGCTGTTATTTGGTTCGGTGTTGTTACACGAATTAGGTCACAGTTTGGCAGCGCGATCACAAGGTATTAAAGTTAATTCCATCACCCTATTTTTGTTTGGTGGGATTGCGGCAATTGAAGAAGAATCGAAAACTCCTGGTAAAGCATTTCAAGTGGCGATAGCCGGGCCTTTGGTCAGTGTGGGGTTGTTTTTCTTATTGCGGCTGGTAGCAATTTTTATCCCTGAGACTAATCCCCTCAGTGTGATGGTGGGAGATTTAGCGAGAATTAACTTGGTTGTTGCCTTATTTAACTTGATTCCTGGCTTACCGTTGGATGGCGGTCAGGTGTTAAAAGCAGCACTGTGGAAAGTTACAGGCGATCGCTTTCAAGCGGTACATTGGGCAGCAAGGTCAGGGCAAATTTTGGGTTATGCAGCGATCGCTTTAGGATTTGCAGTAGATTTCTTTACAAGAGAATTAGCCCTTGGTTTGTGGATTGCGCTGATAGGTTGGTTTGGTATTCGTAACGCCAACACCTACGACCGCGTGACGACATTACAAGAAACTTTGTTGAAGATGGTAGCTAGTAATGCAATGACGCGAGACTTTCGCGTAGTTGATGCAAACCAGAGTTTACGCGCATTTGCTGACGCATATCTATTAGATACAACTGCACCACAAGTTTATTTTGCTGCTTCTGATGGCCGTTATCGGGGTATGGTTGCTATTGACGATTTACGCTTGGTAGAAAGAAGTGAATGGGAAACCCGTACTCTCCAAAGTATTGTTCATCCTCTTACAGAAATACCAACTATTACTGAATCAACTGCGATCGCGGAAGTTATCAATAAGCTAGAAAATGAACAATTACAACGCATTACGGTACTTTCTCCGGCTGGTGCAGTAGCTGGCGTAATTGACCGGGGTGATATTGTCCGTGCTGTTGCACAAAAGTTAAGTATCCCATTCACCGATGTCGAAATTAAGCGGATTAAAGAAGAAGGTAGTTATCCGCCTGGGTTGCAATTGGGAGTAATTGCCAAATCTACTGTTAATTAAATTTATTGTTCAATACCTTACCCTTTGTTTAGATTGCGATGATTCGTCTGATGATCAAACAACTTGCGTGATTACAATCACTCATTAAAAACTTTTCAGACATCATCTAAGAAAGATAGTCTTCATCTTCAGAATTACTCTCCCAATTAGAAGCATTATTAGAACGGTAAGCTTCAGCTTTAGTGCGGCGATTTTCCTGCCTTAATGCTTCTCTCTCTCGTAATGTTAGCTGTTGCTTATCGGGAACTGGTAAACGTTCCACTGTACGTTTAGAGGTTTTTTGACGCGTAAAAGTTTTCCAAGCAGTTTTCATGCCAACCACAAAGCTACGAGTACCGACTTGAAGATTTTGGGCTTGTTTTTTTGCACTATCCATGCTTTGGTCAACTTGTTTAACGACTTGACCAGCACTTTTGACACCTTCACTGACATCATTGGTTAAGTCAGTGATTTCGATACCAGTGGTGCGGATAGAATTTAGAGTAGGTGGTAACTCCCGCGAAAGAGTATCAAAAAACTTTTCGGCACTGCGGGCGGCGCGTGCTACTTCTTGCAAAGCGGGTATAGCCGCCACTAAAACAGCAGTTAGACTGGCGGCGACTAGGAGTAGGGACAGTCCCAACCAAAATAAGGGATCAATCACGGCTATGCTATTTACGAGCGTTCCAAAGGCTGGGGAATTGAATCTGAGTCTTCTTCAGTTGTTTGCCGATGCAAGACTTGGCTTTCGCGCTGACTAGCATCAATGCCAGATGCGATCGCTTCCTTTAGTCTATCTAAAGTTTCATCCCAGTTACGTAATGCGTTAGCAGACAGACGATCTGCCTGAATTTGTACACTTGTTGATAAATCTTCTGCTAATTCTGGGATGGCATCAGCAGATTTTTTCAAAAGTTTACGCGTTTCGCGCCCTGTGCGAGGAGCAATTAACAAACCGGTTAAAGCACCGATAGTCGCTCCTAGCATCATACCGCCAATAAAGACTCCAGAACGGTTATTAGACATTTGAATTGTTTCTCTCTTTACACTTATTTTAGGTGGGTTGTTTCCCCTTGTATAACTAGAATGATTGTATCGAGTTAATTTATCGTGACAATTTATTAACTAGAAATGTTGCTATTGTTCATCCTGGTTTTGGTAACTGTCTTTGTCTGCCAGAAAGACTTAGATTGACTAATATAGCCTTTACCTAATCGCTGTCCTAACAATAGCAGACTCACAATTTGCCGTACTTGTTGAAGCTTGAATTGTAGAGATTGATTTCTCTGCCGCAGATTACGAATATTTTGCTGACTAATATCAAGATTTTGGGGTGCTTGAGACAGCAAAGTCTGGCTACATTTTTCATAGGCAGTTAACCTATCAGTTATCCATGCTATTCGTCCCTTAATTTGCCAGACTTGCCAAGCTATGTAAAACAGCACCAGGGAAATGAGAGTGTTAATGATGACAACTACTGTAACCATTGTTTACATACTTAAGAATTTGATTGATGTTTTAGGAGTGGGAGAAGTTGCGATCGCTCTACACTACACTTTGGGAATCAGCGATCGCTCATAATAAAATTAATCTGATTGGCAAAATACCTATGGAAACCCTCATCCTCAACATACCACCAGCCGTAGGTTTAACCGACGAGCAGTTTTATCAATTGTGTATAGCCAATGATGAATGGCGTATAGAACTCACCGCCGAAGGAGAACTGATAATTATGCCCCCAACTGGCGGCGAAAGCGGTATTAGAAATTCAGACATTAACACAGAACTGAATTTATGGAATCGTCAAACCAAACTGGGAAAAGTTTTTGACTCTTCTACAGAATTTCGCTTACCAAATGGTGCTTATCGTTCGCCGGATGCTTCCTGGATAAAGCAAGAACGTTGGGATGCATTGACTCCTGACCAACGGCGACGCTTTCCACCTATATGCCCCGATTTTGTGATTGAACTGCGTTCTCAAACTGATTCTCTCAAAAAATTGCGGGACAAAATGCTGGAGTATCGAGATAATGGTGCGAGTTTGGGTTGGTTGATTGATCCTTTCACACCTCTAGTAGAAATTTATCGCCCTAGTGTTGCCGTCGAGACTCTAAATTTTGCTATTGAACAACCACCTCAACTTTCTGGTGAAGATGTTTTACCAGGATTTATTCTAGACTTAAGCCTCATTTTGAATCTGTAAATTGATATTTTTGTTTTTGTGCGATCGCCTAGAGAGATAATTCCTAAAGCGATGATTATCTACGGAAGTTGGATTTAAAACCTTCCGCCAGCGACTCACTGCTTTTTGCAACTCTTTTGACAACCAGTTATCAAATTTCGGATACACAGGTAAACGAGGTACTAATTTCCATCCCGCAGGTTGTAAAATACCACTCAATTTTTGTTCCTGAATATGAGGATAATCAGGATTCACCTCATCTATTGGCCCTATCCCTCCTAAGTCTCTCGCGCCTGCTTCAATACAAGCAAGTAACCATTGCTCATCTTTAACTAAATTTGGCGGAATTTGAATTGTAATTTCTGGCGGTAAAATTTGACGTGCTTTGCTAATAACTGCTGGTAATTGATGAGGGTTAAATGGTTGTGCGTTAAAAATTTGCTGATTTCCCGGACTGTGAGGTTGCAAAATCACTTCTTGAATGTGATGGTAACTTTGATGAATATTAGATATGGCTTCTAATGTTGTCCACCAATCATCTGCGGTTTCGCCAATTCCCAAGAGTAAACCCGTTGTGAAGGGAAGTTGCAACTCTCCTGCCCATTGTAATTGTTGCAGTCTCCGTTCTGGTACTTTACTTGGTGCATAGCGATGTACAGTCTTCAACAAAGCTGGTGTTAATTGTTCCAACATCAAACCCATTGAAACGTTTACATTTTTTAACTTTTGCATTTCTGCAAAACTTAGCGGCCCCACATTGGTGTGCGGTAAAAAACCCATAGCCAATGCTAATTCACACAAATCATAAATCCGCTGAAACCAAGCCTGACGCTGTGATGAATGGGGATGTACTTCACCACTTAGGATCAGAATTTCACAGACTTTCTCATTTTTAAGTCGTTTTAAGATGTTTTCTGCTGTTGATAGAGTCATCCAAGGGCTTTCGCCAGGGTCAGTGCGAAAGTTGCAGTAGGTGCAGCGATTGAAGCACTCGTAGGTCGGAACTATTGTGTAAGCTGGGCTGTAGGTAACAATGGCAGAATTGACATCTGGCATAAGATAGCAAGTTTTAAAGAATTGTAAACGTAGCAATTTACTGCAAAACCCTGATGGTAACTAGGTATCAGAGCTTTCTACAGGGTAAGTTAAAAATTGTTTCTCAAACTACTTTACAAATCGAAACATTTTTGATTAAGATATGTAACAACAGGTGAAAACACCTGAAACATACATAACCAAAGCAATCATAAAGACATGACAGCAACCTTACAACAGCGCAAAAGCGCCAACGTATGGGAGCAGTTCTGCAACTGGATCACCAGCACCAACAACCGCTTATACATCGGTTGGTTCGGCGTACTAATGATCCCCACCCTGCTAGCTGCAACCACCTGCTTCGTAATCGCCTTCATCGCTGCTCCCCCCGCAGACCTCGATGGTATC
>JAGKSW010000220.1 GCA_018993265.1 Nostoc sp. TH1S01 | reverse complement strand
GGTTTACCTGTAGAACCAGAGGTGTAGATGACGTAAGCTAAATTATCGATTGTGGTGTTGGATAAGGGATTTGCTGTGTTGTCATTGACAATGAATTCCCATTGACTATCGATGCAAACCACTTGTGAACAATGATGTGGCAGAGTTTTGAGTAAATTTTGTTGTGTTAGCAATACTCTTGGTTGAGAGTCTTCTAACATATGAGCCAAGCGTTCTTTTGGATAGGTGGGGTCAAGGGGTACATAAGCACCGCCCGCTTTGAGGATAGCTAATAGCCCAATCACCATGTTCAAGGAACGCTCAACACAAATCCCGACTAATACTTCTGGTTTGACTCCCAAGGTACATAAATAATGGGCGAGTTGATTTGCTTTGGTGTTGAGTTCCCTGTAGGTTAGTTGCTGATTTACTCTTCGAGAAGCCGGGCAAAGCCCGTCTACATAGACTACTGCTACTGCGTCGGGTGTGCGTTCTACCTGCTGCTCAAATAACTGGTGAATAAACAAGTCTTTAGGATACTCTACCTGAGTATCATTCCACTCCACTAGTAGCTGGTGTTGCTCGGCTTCTGTTAAGAGTGACAATTGTTTGAGACGCTGTTGGGGATTGGCAACCATTGCTTTTAGCAAGATTTCGAGATGTTCTAGCATACGGTGAATGGAGGCAGTGTCAAAGCCTTCATCGTAGGCAATCTCAAGCAGCAAATCTTGACCTGGTATTACTCTTAGCGTCAGAGGATAGTTAGTTTTTTCAAAGAACCTAAAATATTTAATTTCTAAATCTAAACTACGTTGCGATAAAGATAGTTCTTCTATAGGAAAGTTCTCAAAAACTACGATACTCTCAAACAGGGGCAGACCTCTGGGAACTTCACTCCAACCCTGAATTTTTACGAGTGGGGTATATTCGTAGTGGCGCGCCTCAACTTGTTGAGTTTGAATTTGCTTTAGCCACGGCAACACAAAGGCTTCAGGATTAACATCGACTCGCACTGGTAGGGTATTAATAAATAACCCTATCATCGATTCGGCATTGGGTAGCGCAGATGGACGACCTGAGACAGTTGCTCCAAATACTATATCTTTCTCGTTGCTGTAGCGGTTGAGAAGCAAAGCCCAAGCTCCCTGTACTAATGTATTGAGTGTCAGCTGGTGCTTTTGTGCTAGCGATCGCAGTGCGGCTGTTGTTTCTGCTGTTAGCCGGAGTGCCTGCTCATTGTAGGTATTGTTGGAAATTAGCTGAAACTTATTTTGAGATAGCTTTGTGGGAGTAGTAAAACCTTTGAGTAATTGCCGCCAATATGCTTCTGCTTCAGAAAGATTTTGCTGCTGTAACCAGACGATGTAATCCCGATAAGGATGCGAAGACACTAGAGAAAGCTCTTGGCCTGTACTCAAAGCTTTGTAAAAAGCAAGAACTTCTTGTAAAACTAAGGAAACAGACCAACCATCCAGCAGTAGGTGATGATGACTCCAGGTGAAGTGATAATAATTATCTGCAAGTTGAATCAGTACCAGACGCATCAAAGGTGGGACTTTGAGATCGAAGCCTTGGAAGCGATCGCTCTGCAAAAACACCTCAATTTTTTCTTGCTGTTCGCTTGAAGATAAATGCCGCCAATCGTGATGTAAAAAAGGTATTGTGACTTGACGATGTACAAGTTGTACAGGTTCTTTTAAGCCTTCCCACACAAAACAGGTTCGCAAGATTGGGTGTCGATTTAAAACTTGCTGCCAAGCATAATTGAAAGCTGCAATATTAAGATTACCCCGCAGTGTGTAGCTAAACTGCTCAAAATATGAGCCTGATTCTGGTTGTGCAAGGCTGTGGAACAGAAGTCCCTGCTGCATGGGCGACAGGGGATAAAAATCTTCAATATTCTTCATCATGACATCCCTCTAATCACTGCTGCGATCGCATCTAAATCGCTCTGGTTCCACTGGCTTTGCTGAAATTCGGCAAAGTCGGAAGGAGTAAACCCGATAGCATCTGAGGACTGGGAGTGAGCAATAATCGCACGTAAAGCAGACAAAAATCCTTGAGCCAGTTCTTCAATAGTGCTACGTCGATGCAAATTTTCACTGTATGTCCAATTCATTTGCAACCGCCCCTGGCTAATACTTCCGTTTAATTCCAATAGATGTGTTCGACGACCTTGTAGACTTTGCTCTATGCCTGCGTATTCCTGAGTCAATTTAAATAATGATGATTCTGGCAAAACTTGGTCAAGCTGACCCAAATAGTTGAACACAACTTCCGGTTGGGAATGCAAATGGAGTGCATTAGTGATTTCCTGGTCATCGCTGAGATAACGCAATACACTGTAGCCAATGCCTCGTTGCGGAATATTCCGTAATTGCTCTTTAATTGCCAGCAGGACTTCTCCAGGATTATTTGCTTTTTCTAAATCTAGTAATACCGGGAAAATAGATGTAAACCAACCCACAGTTCGAGATAAATCAATCTTCTCAAACAGTTCTTCTCGCCCGTGACCTTCTAAATTAATGAGTAATGAAGATTTTCCTGTCCATTGGGCAAATGTTTGCACTAAAGCCGCAAGTAAAACATCATTTATCTGAGTGCGATAAACTGCTGATACATCTTGCAATAATGCTTGAGTTTCTTGGCTACTCAGGCTTACCGAAATAGTACGGGCTGTAGCATTGGTATTTTCTCCTCCTGGATAATCTGTTGGTAGAGGAGTTATTGATTTTACAGTTTTTTGCCAATAATCAATCTCTGAGTACAAAGCTGGAGAATGTGCATATTCTTGTAATCTTTCTGACCACTGTTTAAAGGAAGTGGTTTTGAATGGTAACTGAATTTTTTGAGACTGACTGATTTGCTCGTAAGCTGTTTGAAAGTCTTCAACTAAAATTCGCCAAGAAACACCATCTACAACTAAGTGGTGAATTACCAAAAGTAACCGACTGAGACGTTTTGTACCAAGGTCAAAGTAAGCAACTCGTAGTAAAGGGCCTGTAGATAAATTTAGACTTGCTTGAATATTATCTGCTGCTGTGGCGATCGCAGTTTCTTGTTCTTGGGATGACAGGTGTGAAAAATCAAAACGTGTCAATGGTATTTCTTCGCTGGGGGGAGAAAACATCGCCTGCCAGCCTTTTTCATCTTGTGTAAAACGCAGACGTAGTACATCGTGATGTCTTAGTAACAAACGTACTACTTCTTCGAGTAATACTGGATCAAGTGGTTGTCTGACTTCTAAAAACAGCGACTGATTCCAATGATGTGCATCTGGCAAATTCTGAGCAAAGAACCAGTGTTGGATGGGGGTGAGTGGAACTGAACCTGTAACTAATCCTTGTTCAGTCATACTTTCGTTACTTGTACCAACTACTGCTGCTAATTGGGCAATAGTTTGGTATTGAAACATTTGTTTGGGAGTTAGATGCAGTCCTGCTTGGTTAGCTTTAGATATGATCTGAAGACTGAGAATCGAATCGCCGCCCAATGCAAAGAAGTTGTCGTTTACACCAACCTTCTCTAAACCAAGTACTTGCGCCCAAATGTCTGCTAGTTGTTTTTCAGATGTTGTTTGGGGTGCAATAAAAGCTGCTTCAAATTCTAGACGGGTATCGGCTGCTGGTAACGCCCGACGGTCTAGTTTGCCATTTGGTGTTAATGGTAGTGCTTCTAGCATGACAAAGGCAGAAGGCACCATGTAGTTTGGTAGCGTATTTTCGAGGAAACGTCTTAATTCATCAATGCTCAGTAGTGGCTGTGGTTGAGCTACTATGTATGCAACTAAACGTTTAGAACCCAGTTCATCCTCTCTCACAATAACCACAGTTTCTCGCACCCCTGGATACTGACTAATAACTGCTTCAATTTCGCCCAGTTCGAT
>JAGKSW010000057.1 GCA_018993265.1 Nostoc sp. TH1S01 | reverse complement strand
TCACCAAAACTTGCCAAGAACCCATATTTTGGGTACATGAGGTACAAGCGTAAAACCTCAAACCATGTAGAGACGTTACATGTAACGTCTCTACAGTATTTCACGAATATCGAAACTGCTGTATTTTCTTAAATGTCTTAAATTTCCTTGTCTTTTTGCTTTAATGTTGAGAACATTTAAAACTAAATCCACTAATAGCAGTACATCAGCAATTTTAGAAAGAATTTAATAGATAAATAGTAACTAAAACCCTGAAAAATAATTCTTTGATTGATAAATTGCATCTGCTAATTAGTAAATATTTAGAACAATCAAAGAGGTAATTAATGAGTACTGTTCAAGAAGTATTACCTGCTTCCGAATTTCTGAAACAAAATTTAGGTATTTCGGCAATTCCTACCGAAGCATACCTGAATTATGGATATGCACTGCTCGCTATTGCCGGGGCAGATGGAGATGTTTCCGAAGCCGAATTTAACTGGTTAACAAATCATCAACGCTTGGCTGGCGCTCCTGAAGAAGTAATAGAACAATACAAAACTTTTGACTATAAAAATGCTGATTTAGGCAGCTTATTGAGCAAAATTTCAGTTGATGTTTCTACTTGGTCTAAGTCAAGATCATTGTTGTATCACGCAATTCAAATGGCTCGCGCCGATAAAAATTACTCAGATGAAGAGCAAAAAGCTGTAAAGAAAGCGGCTAAACTCCTCAAGGTTGAAGATGATATTGCCCTTGCTATCACTAGATTGGTAGAGACAGAAGAAGCAGTAACTGCATTACGTAAGGCGCTACTACAGACTGAGGTTTTAGGTTAATTAAGCGGGTTCAGGGTATAGGAATCCACATCCAAATAAAGCTTCAGCCACTAGAAAGTGTGTGCCAGTATTGGATGGAAATCAAAACTTTTTTATTAGTGTCATTTAATACTAGTTAAAAGTCTTCTTTTTTCCCTTTACCCTATTCCCGACACCCTAATTTTTTGTCATTCAGTTCCTAGTCTGCTATTACCATTAATTGTGAGTAAAAATTATGACAACTATCCAAACTCCAAAGATAGAAGTTACCAATCTTGTTTACAAGAATCAGGTCAAGAGAACTCAATCTGACGAATACGTTGAGATTACTAATCATGAAAATAAGTAGAACGGTGCAAATAAACCGAAGTATGTAACGAAAAGTAAAGTTACCTAAAACCCTCTTTCCTTCTGCCTTCTGCCCTCTGCCTCCTGCCTTGTCATAACGACAATTTTTAACATCGACCTACTTACATCTGTCGATGTATCTGGTTGGCAACTTGCTTCAGGGGTAGGACGCAACAAAGTGTTCACTTTTCCCCAAGGAACAAAATTAGCTCCTGGTCAAAGCGTGCGAGTTTACACCAATGAGGTACATCCAGAGTCAGGCGGCTTTAGTTGTGGTAGTGGTGTATCCCTGTGGAAAGATTCAGGAGATGAGGCCAAACTATTAGATGCTCAGGGAAATGTAGTATCGGGTTTAGCATACGACAGCAAAGGCAATTTCACAAAAACAACCACTGCTAACGGGAACACCCCAGCCGTGGACACATCTGCTCAAGATGTGATTCCCAGCACAGATGCAAAGCTGAGTGAGCTAATAAACAAACCTGTTTTCATTGAAAATCAAGAGACACAACGGTACCTGTTTTCTACTGGCGAGCCAATCAAAGGACAGCGCGGTGATGAAGGTGGCTGGTTAGCATCTAGCGGCTTTGAAAGCCCTACAGTTGTTGGTGCTGATGCCAATTACTACAATCTTGCTTTATGGAAGATTGCAACAATATAAACAGTAAGGTGGTGTGCCTTTAAGTTGCACATTTTCTGGTTGAGGCTGTCATTAGTCCTTTGTCAATACCAATAACTAATGACAAAGGACTAATGACAACCTTGACGATTATCGAAAAATTGGGTTTAAAACCTCGCCCTTCTAGGGCGACTTTGCATGGTAAAATACTAATAGGTCGATAACCGCAGGAACGATGAGGAAACAGGTAAAACGTCCTACTCCGTGATCCTGAAATTCCTAACAGTCAATGGTGTAAAAGTAAATCCAAACTGCAAGGACGCAAATAGAAATTGAATCAACTACCTTGGGACACAAGGAAAGTTACGCTTGGGGAGTAGTCCATAAGTGGGGCAGATCGGGAGATGTGTTTCGGACTCGACATGAGACTGTAAGACCAAAATCAACATTGTTGGTGGAGGCAAGATTCAGCCCAAGAATCACCGCACTTTTAGGGCGGTGAGTTGTCAACAAATATGCTGAAAGGTATTCTCGGAAGCAGAATTAACAACTTGAATCAGTTCTTTAAGCTTGGCTGCAACTGCACCATTGGTTAATAGTTCTTCGGCTTTGGCTATAGCAGATTGCATATCTGAACAAATACCACTCCGCCAGAGATAAAATCCACCATTCCATAAAGCTGTTTGCATTAACTCTCCTGGTTTTCCAGCTAGAACATCTTGAATTTGGGTAATGAGTTCTTCAGTGGTTCCTAGAGGGACATTTTTGGTAGTGAAACCGTAATCGTGAGGTGAGAGAAGCAGCCTTTCTAAATTTGGGGATGCGGATAAAGCGATAATTGCAGTACGATCGCGTGGTAAATCACCACTACCTTCTAAACCTTTAATTAAGGTATAGTTTTTCACTCCCCTTAACTCTAATGCAGCTTGAAACATTGCTTCTGTTGGGGGATGGACAAAACCGGCAATCAAGTGAGCATCCCCAGTATAGGGACACCAAATTAATTCCATTGTGGCAAAGGGCGGACGCTTACCGAGTTGGTCACGGTATTCCCAAATACTTTGGGTTAAAGGAAAATGATTTGGTGTGTAGATCAAGCCAATTTTTGTTTGTTCAAATACTTGCTGGGTTTTAGGCAAAGATAAAGCCGTCCAATCTACGCCTAAACCTTGCCAAACTTCTATTAAAGGTAAACCATATTTTGTCGGCAAGCGATCGCCACCGTGCATCACCACAGGTTGTCCAGCGGCCGCAAGCAATAAAGCTGTGACGGAGCTAATAGGAGCAGTGCGCGTTCTGCCATCATAAGGTATTCCCAGCACCATCACGGGATATGTAGTGTCAATCGGTTGAAGTTTTGGCCCTAATTCATTGTATGTATCTAACATTCCTGCCAACTCTTCACCCGTTGGTCTTTTGATGCGGTGGGCAATTAAAAATGCGCCAATTTGGGCTGGTGTTGCTTCTCCCAACAACATCATTTTAGTAGCGATCGCTGCTTCAGCACGAGTTAAATTTTCTCCCGTATGATTACCGCTACCTACCTTTTTTAGTAGTTCCCTGAAGATGTTACTCATAATTAGTCATTGGTCATTGGTCATTGGTCATTGGTCATGGGTACAGAAATTGACCAACCCTTCGGGGTAGGGAACAGGGAACGGGCAACAGGCAACAGTAAGATTAGCAGGTTTAAAAGTTTTGTAGTTGCGTGTTCCCTCCTACCCTGAAACCAAGGGGTCTGAAGCCCCGTTTTTCAGGACGAACGTTTTGGGCGAGGTAACAGTCCTCGTCCAAAACCAGCCTGTTCCCTGTTTTCTGTTCACTGTTGCCTTTAATATGGACTGTTGACTAATCATACTTCAGGAAGCTGATCGCTGTTCTTCTGATTGCAGAGGAATATTTTCTAAGACTAGTTCCCAAAAGTGTTTAATTGGGGGAATTTGCAAGCGGTCTTGGGTTGTTACCATGACTACACGCCGAGTCAACCCAGAATTATCTAAAGGATTATTGGCTAAAGGACGTACTGTTAAAGTTGGGTCGTGACGCGATTCAACTAATGCTGAAGTTGGGAGTAAGGCAATTAATTCACCTTGACGCACCACACCGCGGAACGCATCTAGAGTATTAACTTCTAAAGCCGCATGGAGTGTTGCTTCTAAACGCTCAAACTTATCTTGTACTAACCGCTGCATTCCATAACCATCTTTAAATACCACTTGGGGATAACGCACCAATTCTGACCAAGGGATGCGCTCGTATTGGGCGAGGGGATGATTAGCGGCGGTGAGGACTTCGATTGGTTCATCGTATAAAACTTCCACCACCATTTCTCTACCGGTGGTTAAAAAGCGATTATTCATCACGATCGCTAAATCTACTAAACCATCTTTGAGAACTTTCAGGGCGCGATCGCTACCCAAAGATGTTACCCGCAATTGCACTTCGGGATAATCTCGACAGAATTTTTGTAATACTGGCGGTAGGTAAGAAGCACAAAGTGAGTGAATCGAAGCAATGCATAACTCTGGCTGCTTACCTGCCATTAAATCTGCTAATTCTTGTGTGGCAACTTGCCACTCTTGACAAATCTTGCGGACACGCGGTAATAAACGTTCGCCGCCCAGAGTTAATTTAGCATGAGTGTTGCGGTGAAACAGTTCCACACCCAAATCAGCCTCTAAAGCTTGAATTTGG
This sequence comes from Nostoc sp. TH1S01, assembly GCA_018993265.1. GTDB lineage: Bacteria > Cyanobacteriota > Cyanobacteriia > Cyanobacteriales > Nostocaceae > Nostoc_B. Next base: position 59,259 of record JAGKSW010000057.1, on the reverse strand, counting down.
CGACTGATAGTTGATTGAGTGACACCACATTGCTTGGCTGCTTGTTGGAAGCTGCCAGTATCCGCGATCGCTAAAAAAGCTTGCAACTGCTCTAGTCGCATTTCAAAGTAGCCTGAATTACATTTACGGCTCTCATTAAGTTAACGGTTTTTCTTCCAAAATTTAGTAGAGTTTGTTACATCTGCTAATTTTAATAGAAATTTTAGTTTTGCTTATTATCTAAATAGAATTCCAACTTCGTAGGGGCGAACGGCCGTTCGCCCCTACTTCTGACTCCTGTATTCTTAATTGAATGATGAAATTCCTCCAGCCTGTACTTCTGTTTGTTCTATGCTTTACCTTGGTAAGCGTGCATTCATTTGGGCAAACCATTATGACCGCAGCGCCTCAACTGTTGACAGATCCATTTTTGCAACTGCCAACTGCAAACTCAGTCAGAGTAGTGTGGTTTACTGAGTTTGTGGGTACAAAGCATACAGTTGCTTACGGTGAAAATTTGCAGCAAACTGCCAAAGCGACTACGACTAAACTTAGCCGCACGCGAGAAGACCAAAAATCTAGAGTTGGGAAGCAAACCGAAGATGGACAAGTTTATCAACAACCGACAATGCGTGATATTTGGCGACATGAAGCTGAAGTGACAGGCTTAACGCCAGGGGTGCGGGTGAATTATCAAGTGACGAGTGAACGAGAAGACGGCGCAACTGTCAACAGTGAGATATTTACTCTTGCAGCCAAACCTGAACCGGGTACACCGCTCAAAATTCTGTTAACTTCTGACCATCAACTCAAGCCAATGACCGCCGCAAACCTACAAAAAGTTGTAGAAACAGTGGGAAGAGTCGATGCAGTGTGGTTTGCTGGTGATTTAATTAATGTGAGCGATCGCGCCTCGGAATGGTTTGATGATAATCGAGGCAATGCTTTATTTCCTGGCTTACAAGGTCGTGCTAAATACGAAATGCAGCATGACGGCGTAAAAGTAACTTACACTGGCGGGCAAATCATTCAACACGCACCCATGTATAGTTGCATTGGTAATCATGAAGTCATGGGACGCTATGCCCGAAAGAACAGTTTAAACGATGAATTTGATGATACATTTCCGCGTGCTGTTGCTCAAAAACTTTATAGTGGCAAATCACTAATAGATAATTCTTTTAATACGATTACCTACGAAGAAATTTTGAGTTTACCTCAAAGTAAAGCAGGTGGTAAAAAATATTATGCAGTTAGTTTTGGTGATGTGCGTTTAATAGTTTTATATATCACAAATATGTGGCGCACTCCCAAGTTAGACGGGAAATATCCAGGTAGATATCGGGAAGCCGAAAAAGATTTAAATAACCCTGAAAATTGGGGTTATGGGCAGATAATTTATGAGCCAATTGCTCAAGGTAGTACACAGTACAATTGGTTAGCAGCAGAACTCAACAGCCCGGAATTTCAACAAGCAAAATATAAGGTTGTGATGTTCCACCATCCGCCCCACACCCTTGGCGATAATATAGTCCCAGCTTACACCGACCCCGTGCAAATCATCGAACGCAATCAGCAAGACACAATTTCATCTGTGCGTTACGAATATCCTAAAAATGCTGACTATATTATTCGTGATGTTGTCCCATTATTAGAAGCAGCTAAAGTGCAATTCGTCTTTTATGGACATTCTCATTTATGGAACCGCTTTGTTAGTGATAGTGGAATGCACTTTTTAGAAACATCAAATGTTGGTAATACTTATGGCGCAGCTTGGGGTGCAAGAAAGCGAGAAGTTCCCACAAGTTATCAAGAGAAATATGTTGCCCTTGGCGACCCCAATAATTTAGAACCAGTAGTGCCAAGCATTGCGCCAATATTAGGTGAAGATAGTAAACCGATGCCTTATATAGCTAGTAATCATATTACCGTTTTTAGTATCTTCGATACAGGCACAGGTAAGGTCAGCAGCTACCGTTTTGATACGCGCAAACCTGATGCAGAAGTTCTGAAATTTGATGAATTTCAGTTGAGATGAATATATATAGCAATCCTACATAAGTTGTAAAAATTGAGAGGCTCAGATCCCCGACTTCTCAAAGAAGTCGGGGATATTGTTGTTCACAAATGATTTATGACTGCTATAAATTTTAGATAGATAGTATGATTTAAAATTCTAGAAAGTCAACCAAAATTCTAAATCTAAAAACCAAAATTGTTATGAGACCTTATCACCATATCCCCATTATTGAATGCGGTGAACCTTTGTTAGAAATTCCTTTGCATCTGTTTGCGGTGGAATCTCCCCATCCTTATGAAAAGTTAGGCGCTATTTATGGGGAATACTCGCCTTATTATCTGCGCCAAAGTGTTGTAGAAAATTTAATCAAAGCCCAAAATTATTTGAAATTAGTGCGTCCTAATTGGCATATCCAAATCTTTGACGGCTATCGTCCGGTGAATGTGCAGCAATTTATGGTCGATTATAGCTTTGCGACAGCACTACAAGACAGGGAACTGACTGAAGCTGAGTTATCACCAACCCAACGCCAAGAAATTTGGGAAGCGGTTTATCAAATTTGGGCGGTTCCGAGTATGGATGAAAAAACGCCGCCACCTCATAGTACAGGGGCTGCGGTGGATGTGACGCTAGTTGATGATGCAGGGCTAATAGTAGATATGGGTTCGCCTATTGATGAATTGTCAGAGCGATCGCATCCCGATTACTATGCCAATCATCCCCATCCCCAAGCACAACAATATCATGCCCACCGTCAGCTATTAAATGAAGTGATGTTAAAAGCTGGCTTTCAACGCAATCCTAGAGAGTGGTGGCATTTTTGTTTTGGGGATCAAATGTGGGCGTGGCTAAATAATCAAGCAAATCCAGCTAATAATTTTACAGCGCGTTATGGTCGAATTCTGAGTGCTGAGTAAAAAACTTTTCCCCTACTCCCTACTCCCTATTCCCTATTCCCTACCTTCACGCATCTTCGGGATTAAGTTGTTTTAATTCGTCTGTAGTCAGTGTGCCAATTGGACTCCAAACTAGATAGGGAATTAGTAATACAGTTGCTAATAGTGAAATTGGCAAAATCGCTAAAGCCAAAACTATGGCTGAAATCAGCCCAACTAACCCCAGAGTTTCGCCAACTTTCAAGCTGCGTAACCTCAGCATAAGGGGAATATAGGCAATGGTGATAACTTCTACGAACAGGTATAAACCCATCAACAACCAGGTAACAAGGCTTCCGGGGTTGTGTTGCCAGACGATGTTAGCCGAAATTGCACCGCAAATAAAAATTGCCGTCCAGATAAAGGGAATCAGTGGTTCAAAAACTAGCCATTGTGGGCGACTTAAATGGGCAAACCATTTCACATCTCGTGGTGTAATGAAAAAACTACCAAAGGCAATTAAGAAAGTTATCACCCCAATGATGACACCAGATGAAAGCATATTCTTACCCTTTTCCTGATATTTTTTGTTTTGTCAATTTATCTAGCAATCGAAGCATAGTTTAGGAAATTAACAGATGATAAAACTGAGATATTACAAGGCTTTTAACCCTGTCACCTGTTCCCTATTCTCTGTTTTCTGCTATACCTGCCAGTTTGACAATATAAGGTAGGGGTGAAATCAACCGCAGGTTTGATACTTAGGCATCTTGAGGATTGAGACTCTGCATCTCCCAAGTGGTATAAGTACCAATGGGACTCCACAGTAAAAAGGGTACTAATAATAATGCTGCCCAACCGGAGACAGGTAAGACAGCCAGAGTTAATATCAGACCGATAATAAAGCCTGTACCACCAATAATTGTGCCTGCTTGCAGACTTCGCAGCCGAAACATCACAGGTGTATAGGCAACGATCGCAATTTCTAAAATTAAATATAAACTCATCAACAACCAAGTAGATGTTGTTCCTGGGTTAGTTTCCCAGACAATATAAGCTGACCAAGCACCACAAATAAAAATGACACTCCAAATCACCGGAATTGCGGCTTCAAAAGTTAGCCATCTTGGTCTTTGTAAACGTTTGAACCACTGGCGATCGCGTGATTGAATTAAATTAGCACCCAAAGCCACCAATATTGCCACGCCTCCAATTATCATCCATGATTTAATCATGACCTTATTCCTTGTAATTGCTGCATATCGCTGAGATATCACTATTTATAGTCTGATTTTGTCAATTTATTTAATCAATACTCATCATCCCTGAGTCTGAGAACTTGATATCGGCCAGAGATATTTCAGTTTATACAAGCTTAATTGCAAAATAAAAGGGGTGTACGATTGTACGCCCCCAAGGATAATTTACTCTGTGCAAGACCTTATCTCAACGGTTCAAGATTGCTAATAGTCAGATATAGTTCTTCATCTGCTATTTGTTGGTTGTAATCAATATTAATTTGCGTTGGATAGCCAAATTGCGGATCATATTTGACGTTGAGACTAGATGCTTTTTTGGCGATCGCATCATCAATTATGCCAAACAGTTTCGGAATTGAATTATATTGTTGAAACAGTTCTGCATCAACTGGTTCATTATTATTAACAGCCGTAATAGAAGCAACTTGACCATTACGCACTGTAATCACTACTGGTTGTGTCGCTTTGGGTACGCAGAAACAACTCCGGCTAAATGTAAAACGATAGTTATTTAGCTTTTGCTGATTCCACAATTGACGATTAACCTTGAGTTGAGTGGAATTTGAATCATTTGGATTTGGTGTTTGTTCATTTTTTGAACCAACCCAACGCTGAGAATTCACAACAGCATCGATTTTATTTTCTAAAGCTGTTAGTGCTTGCGGTGCATTGGGTGAACCGAGATAATGATTAACAGTTTTTTGACGTTTACCAATAGTAAGAGAAGTAATTGCCGAAGGTAAATCTGTAGGCCCACCTTGGTAGCTATTAGATAACGAGAAATAATTTACCTTGTTAAATTCTGCAACCAATCTTCTCACTGCTTGGGTACTAATTCTAGCAGTTCTTTTTCCAACAACTTTAACAAAACGCTCCCCTTCGTAGACAACTCTCCCATCAGGAAATATGGTAATTTTATAAATAGGACAAGCGCCAAAGCACGCCGTTCTTTGCAGAGTAATAATACCTGAGCTTGTCTTTTTATTATTTTGATTTAAGATTTGTTGCGGAGAATTCTGGGCAGTTATTTTTGGTAACTGCACTGTAGATTGGGCGAATACTTGGGCATTCAAAATTAAAGATACAAGTAATCCTGTACCGATGACTATAGGCGATCGCATATAATTTCCTGATAAACTAATGAATTAGTAAGATAGACATTACTAATTACAAAAAGTTTCCCATGCTGGATGATATATCCAAAATCGGCAGGATAGCATTTATCAATGAAAATAGAGAGGCTTAGAGGCAGTCTTTAAAGAAATGTCAAGAAAGCAAAATCAGGCGATCGCTACAAATAAAAATTGAGTTTGAAGTAATAAAGTAGTAGTCTCAGAGCTGATTTATCAAGTAAAAATAAAAAACAAAGGCGATTCCACATCTACTTAAGTATAAAGATGCCAGCTTGCTTAATGGCTTATAGCAGTCCTAAATCATTTGTGAACAACAAGATCCCCGACTTTTTGAAAAAGTCGGGGATCTGAGCCTCTCAATTTTTACAACTTATGTAGAATTGCTATAGTATAAAACATTAAATCAAAATTTTAATAGTGCAGTTTGTATGCTGAACAGCTTCAGAAAACAATTCCAGCAACAAATACGCGATCGCCAGTGATATCGTGTCCGGTCAAAGTGTTTCTATCTTTCCCAAACAAGTCCTCGCTCTAGATTTCTCTGGTCAATTCAAAGCCAGTTCTGCAATGACTCAAACCGAGTAAATTCCGACTCTAGCTGCCATTGTACTCGTGCGCGATCGCTCTTTTGCAAAAAAGCACTGCACCCAGCCGAAACAGAGGTCTTACCAGGAGTGTCGCTTGCACAGGCTGAAACCATTGCTTTAAACTCAGGCGACTTCCAAAGACTATTTCCCGTAGCAAAACTATATTCTAAGCTATTGCGAGCCAGTCGCTTGAGGTCTTTATATCCCAGCCCATATCTGGTTGCGGCTAACAAATACTCATGACTTAAATCAATGCGAGAAATGCCTTCATCATCGGAAGCCAGGGTCATTGGTACTCCAGCCTTCCAATACTCCCTAAAAGGATGATTATTTCCCTGGACATTCAAAATGACCTCATTACTAGTCAGGCAAATTTCAACCAACACGCCGCGTTGTTGCATTTGCTTCATCAACTCGAAGGGACGCTCCTCAAACAGAATATCTACCCCATGTCCAATGCGAGATGCTTGTGCTACTTCTACAGCTTGCCGAATATGAAAACGTAAATGCTCAGTTGGAACTAACCCCAAAGTTAACTCTCCAGCATGGAGTGCGACCTTAACATTGGGATATTGACGTTTGAGAAATTGCAGCATCTGCATTTGCAGCGTGTAGTCACGCAGTGCAATTGGGTTATCCTCTGGGGCGACGAGATTGATACCTACTACCCGCTTTTCGGATGAAGATAGTGCAAAGGCATAAGCTAACTGAGCAAACACTTCGACAGGAGATTTTGTTCTTGTAGTTTGTTGCAAATAGCGCACCGTTACTGTACATCCAGGCTGTGCCGATGGAGTGCCACAACCGAGTGTTTTCGAGACTTCACGCTCCAACTGTGTTAATTGCTGACTGCCGAGTGTCACTAGCTCGGTTAATCCTCGCTTGAGCAATTGCTCGTGCATCGCTTGGAAGTCTTGATTCCAACCAACTTCACGCCCTAGCTGTCGAACCTCACTCCCCTGAACAGTAAGCATTAACTCTAGATAGGTAATATGCTGCGAAGCTGCCCGATTTGCTACTGACGCAACCATATCATCCCGACGGCTCATAGAGTCTGATATTGTCCCAAAACCACTAAAAGCGTCAAAAAATTGGTCGTGTCCAGATTTTCCGGCAAATTGGAGGTTCCGCGTAGACCAACGATTTATTAGGGAATCATAAACAGATGTTCGGTTGAACAATTCTGAGGCGGGAAAATAGCTACTATCCTGACCACAAGCCTTGGGTTCAACTACAGTCCCGGCTTTTGGATTCACGCAGTACCCATCGGTTGCAGCCCACTCCAGATAATGTTCTGCGTACACAGCCCCGCTGAGATGAGTGTGGATATCTCCACCCTTCGGCATTCGCTGTACAAATGCTCTTAAAGCGGCAGGTTGAGCGCGATGGTCTTCAAACCAACTAGCAGCTTGAGCTTCACTTCCAATTGAGGACTGCTGCGAACTCGATGGGACTTGAGCTGCTCCACTGAAGATAAAACAGCTAGAACTTGTTAATACTCCTAGAAATAAAGATAAAGCTGCCTGTCTACGCATATATATGTATTTTTTTGTCAAATGTAAGCATAATTATCTGGTTGAATTGCCGTATCTTTGTAGCGTTCATCTGCGTTCATAAGCATGATCGCAGTGTCGGCATAGGCTGAAAGTATTTTTTGATTTGTAGTTGTGAGAGATAATAGATCGAAAGAGCAGGGTGTGCTTACATTGTTGCCATCTTTGCAAAAAAGCAAACCCATATCTGCGATATTAATAGGGTAGCTATACTAGAGCAAATTTTATCCAAACGAATATAGGATTCCTACTTGATTTTTGAACAGATACGTAGCGTGTCTAGGCTAAAATGTTGCCTTAAAATTCTCTTGTAGGATGGGCTTCTAGCCCGTCCGGTGCGGGCTAGAAGCCCACACCACAAGAACTATATTTTTGCACTACTTTAGTGTTGACACGCCACTACATATACTTAGATTTTTTCAGAAATCAAATCGGAGTCTTATAGATAGATACTTATAAATCTAATCTCATAATTTTTAATTTAGGTAATTTATCTATATAGATTGATAAAGATAGTAGTTATTGAGAGCGTGATTGTCACACCACTGAAAACAATCAATTATCAAGCTGTATGTGACATAAAATATAACTTAAAATAGATGTATGTCAATTGTTTTGATAAGTAAGTACACTGAACTTAATCAATACTTGCTTTACTCAATACAGTCTCAATATATAGCGTCTGATTTTTCCCAGGAAACCGCCGCATCATCGAACAGAGCGCGATTAAGCCCGACCAATGTCGTAGACGATTACTTTAAGTATCGAATCGATTGGGAAATTTTGATTGCTTCTTGGGGAGCAATATTACTACAATCAGACAATTCTGGGCTTAACGTGATCAACGCCTAATGGCATCAAAGGTTTAGTCAGTGCTTTGTCAACCGTATTTATGAAAGGAATTTTTGTAGGTGATCAACGCCTTACGGCATCAAAGGTTTAATCAGTGTGGTAACATCCGAGCGTCTTTGTCTGGGCATTGAAGTGATCAACGCCTTACGGCATCAAAGGTTTAATCAGGAAATTCTCGGCGTTTCAACAATACTAGGCTTGTCAGTGATCAACGCCTTACGGCATCAAAGGTTTAATCAGGCGCGAATTTTATCGGCGGATTCATGCCCATTTTCGTGATCAACGCCTTACGGCATCAAAGGTTTAATCAGGTGATTGTAAGCGTGGTAAAAGTGGTGTCCTCAAGGTGATCAACGCCTTACGGCATCAAAGGTTTAATCAGCCCTGCGAGTCGGTTTGTCAGTCATTATTGTTACCCAGTGATCAACGCCTTACGGCATCAAAGGTTTAATCAGCAAAGAATCCAGCAGCGATCGCTCCTCAAGAAACATCGTGATCAACGCCTTACGGCATCAAAGGTTTAATCAGTCATTTTCGACACTTCACAAGCATAACAAGCCTGAAAGTGATCAACGCCTTACGGCATCAAAGGTTTAATCAGTACCACTACCATTGTCAGCTACAATGCAGACTTTATGTGATCAACGCCTTACGGCATCAAAGGTTTAATCAGGCTGTGGTGCGTGATGAGCTTGAGGGATTAGAAGCTGTGATCAACGCCTTACGGCATCAAAGGTTTAATCAGACGTAAGTATTACGCCTACCGGGACTGGCGTAACAAGTGATCAACGCCTTACGGCATCAAAGGTTTAATCAGATTTGCCAAGTGATTCGACCACTATCATAAGGCGGAAGTGATCAACGCCTTACGGCATCAAAGGTTTAATCAGTACGTGCGTTATTGTAAGACGCAACGTAACGAGAAGGTGATCAACGCCTTACGGCATCAAAGGTTTAATCAGAGCGATCGCTCAAACCTATGTCATTAGACCACTCAGTTGCTATTTTGCAAGCATATAGGTGAAAAAGCAACAAAAGAAGTCAATTGCTTACCAAAAGTTTAACTTTCAAGTTTCCGTCTCAGCTTAGAAAGCTTACCAGAACTAGCTTTTCACCTCACGAAAAAAAATGCAAGCACCTCCTGTTCACTTAAAAACGCTCAAAAGCAAGCCCCGTAAGGTTTTTATCCTGATTGAGTTCTATTTCATGTTTCACAAACCCAGATCCATGTTTTTAGACAATCCGGTAAGGTTCTTCTTGACTTGTCCAAGCACCAGGACGATTGTAAGCCGGAATAGAATTAACGCACTGATTTGACAGCCGAATTAATAACAGACTGTCTTCTGGGGCGAGAATTTTCTCAAGTTCCCAACGCAATTTTTCACGCGATCGCATGGTTAACCAAGAACGGAAAATAGAGTATTGCATCCTTTCGCCATATCCTTGAAGTAAGTTGTAAGCCTTGCGCCAACGTTTAGGATCGCGGATGTCATAGCAAATCAGGTAGCAGTTTTGTGATTCACCCATTGCTACACCTCATCGCAAAATTAATTGACCAAATAAACCACCCTCACCAGACCATTCTTTTTCTAACAGTCGCACCTCTAACTCAAATAAACGGCGATAGGTGAGGGAGTAACCAGTAACAGGATGCTTCCAACTTTCTTGCTTGCGGCACTCGTATAACTCAACAAATTTACGCCGCCCAAGTTCGCTTAACCAAACCTGCTTTCCGCGAATTTCAAAATCTGCTTTGGCATCCCATTGACCCCGGTTAACCGCAGCCATCACTGTCATATCAACCAAAGGCACGCGAAATATTTCTAGTAAATCTAATGCTAGGGGTGCAGCTTGCGATCGCGGCTGATGGTAAAAACCCAAAGCAGGTTCTAATCCAACAGTTAAAATCGCGTTCATCACATCTTTGAGTAACAAGGCATAACCAAAGCCCAACATTGCATTGAATCGGTCTAGTGGTGGACGGCGATTTCTGCCAGCAAAATGTAATTCTTTGGGTACTTCTGGCGAAATTAAATCGGGTAAAGCACTGAAATATAAAGCAGCCAGATTTCCCTCGTATCCTAAAAGCGACTCTAGAGACTTCGCTTGCGGAACTTGTTTGAGAACTGCTTTCATTTGTGCGATCGCTTTTTCTAATTTCTCTGTTTTAGCTTTACTCCTTGTACCTCGCATTAAAAATTTGCGTTGTCCCTGACCGCGACAAATGACGAGTTTACGCGCTAACTCTAGACAAGCATCAGGATTACTCAGTGCCGCATACTGCCGAATACGGCGTTGAATGCTACCTTGCCGAGTATCAAAACTACCAAGGTAACGTCCACCTCCTGAAATGAAATGCACTCCTATTCCTTGGTCAGCGCAAAAGTGTAGTGCTTGGGTAGAGATTTGCGAAAAGCTATGCAGCACAAGTTGTCCTATTTGACGCGCCGGAACTGTCTCAATAGGTTGATTGCGGCGGGAAATTTTGATTTGTTCTCCAGTTCTGCCTACAGCTGTGCCAGGTTCTAAAATGTGAATTACTTGGCGCTCATCATCTTCAGGAAATAAGCGAATTGGTTGCCACTCTCGATTATGGGCAAGTCTCACTTCTTCTGGCAAACAGACCGGAGCTAAGGAACAACGGGCGCACAATCGCTCATTATCAATTACAGGTGGTCGGTAAGTTGATTGTCTGAGAATTCTGGCTTGTTGAATTGCTTCTTTTACTTTTAAACGTCCTGCCTCATCCAGTGGCACATGAACAACTACATTATCAGCGTGATAGCGGATGCGGCCTTCCTTAACTGAGATTCCATGCGCGGATTCTAACAGATAAGCATAAGCGAGAATTTGCAGGCGATCGCTCTCCCAAGCCTGGGGCTGATTATTTTCATCTCGATGAGCGCGACCGCGTTTGTGTTCGTAGGGAATTGTTTGTCCATCACGGGTACGAAGGGCATCAAGCCGACCACGCAAACCTAATTCTTCGCTTTCAAGAAACAGTTCTTCCCATTCCTCATCTTCTTGTTTTTCCAGTTGGGTGTGAAGTCTGCGTCCGGCAAACACGGCTGCATCTTGGGTGTAAAGTTCCTCGACTTCTTCCAGATAAAACAGCCGAGGGCAATAGGCGAGAGCGTGGAGTGCAGAAACGCGAATAGTTTCGGGTTTGGCAGAGATTTCAAAATGTTCAAGAATTTGCATATATGTCTGTAAGGTTTTTTTGTATTAGTTAAACGCCTTACGACATCAGAGGAAATGGAATTTTAGGGATTTAACCCAGATCGTTGAAGGGTTAAAGATGCTTACTTTTAGTTTAGGCGATCGCCCAAATTCAGCTTAGAGAGGTTGTAAGAATGAGGATCGATGATTGGGGTAAATTTTTCTGGCGGAGGTTGATGATTTATGATTGATGGATTCACATCAAAACTATATCTTTGCCAGCGTGTATTAATAGAACCAATATGGTCAACCCAAATTGGTAATTCAATTTCTCCATTATTAGCAGGGGTTAACCAGTGCCATTTTTCTTGACTCTCAGAAATGAGTGAGACATCATTAACAGCATCGTCACTTAAACCTAAACTAAGAATCCCAGTTCTGGTAACTCTTTCTGGAAATTGTAAGCTTTCCTGAATCCGGGACTCTAAAGTGATTTCTTGGTTGCTTTCTGCGGAACTATCTACCCAGCAGAGGAACTTGATCTCGCACAAAGTATCAACAAAATCTGGTGCATTTCCTAACTTTGATTGTTTGCTAGCCACACCATATTTAAATCGGCTAAATTTGCGAAGTGTAGTAGCAATTTTTGGTTGTTTTGCATAGGCGAAGGCAAGTTTTACACCAGAATGTTTAGCACGGAAATATTCGCCCACCAGCGACAACAACATTCCGTAAACAGTCGCAGGAGGAGGAAATGGATAAGTTTCTGCTAAAGAACGGGCATAGGATTGGCGAAAACTAGCATAGGGTACTTCAATATGCAATGTTATCACTATTTTTCTCCTACAACTTTGTAATCTCCACCTATTGCAGCTATTTGTTGACGAACTTGTTGCGCCGCAGCATAGACACCAGGAAAAATTGTTACTTGCAATTCTTTGAGTTTTTGTCCTTCCTCAGTATGATAAACGTCACCACCAACAATCAATTCACTCGCATGGATATCTCCTGCTTCCACTCGTCGAATTAGTTTTTGCAAAGTGTAAGTTTGATTAGCGATATCATGCTCAAAACAATTTTGAATTCTAGAAGAATGGGCATTAGTGAAGCGAAAAATTATGGAAGCAGGTGAAAAATCATAAGCAAAACGGCTATGATTACCTGCAACTGGTGGTGGGTCAATAATGGCATCAATGAAGTTGCCAATGTGCTGTTTTTTCACCACATCATTTAAATTTAACCCAAAGGAATATTGATATTCTGTGGTGTGCATTTCTGCACTGTACAAAGATAATTGACCTTTTTTCTTTTCTCCACTTACACAGTTAAAAGATAGTTCACCTCGATAAGGACGCAAACTAATGGCTCTACCTACTGCTAGAGGACTTTGGCGCTTGGTTGTTTTTCCTTTTGGTTTCTCTTTTTTACCTTTTGTAGGTTTATCTGTTGCAGCTAATTCATCTTCTTCAATTTCGTCTTCTTTTTCCTTTGCAGCAGCTTCAGCATCCATAAACCCCATCAAATCATCATCAATGAATACATCTTTAGTAGGGTTCCAATTTTGGCGTTTTTCATCTGCATATTCTAGTTTCCCAGAGTCAGGATGATAAGTGCGGTTGACTGATTTTGGATTCTCTAGCTGAAAGCGATAGCGCATAGAGAAGCGAATTGTTTCCCCGGAAACGCTAGTATGTAAATCATCTTGATGAAATACTTTTTGTAATGTTGTAGTGTTACCTAAATTATCACCTCGATTATTTGCTGCAACTGCTTCGTTGGTTAAAATTGTGCCATAAAGATAGTAAGTTGCCATTTTATTTGTCTCCTGTATTTTTATTGTTAGACGAATCTCCTGCGTAACTGAGTAACGCAAATAAAAGTAAGTTCTGAAATCTGTCAAAATTACGTTGATTAAAGATAAAATTGCGGATGCGCTCTTTATCTTCGCGGATAGGATCTAAAGCTGCTCCTTTAGTTGCGTTAATGCAAAATTGTAGAAACCAGCTTGCTAAAGCACTAGGTGTTTTAGTACGCAAAATTTCATTACGCATTTTTTCCCGTCTGACTTCTACTAAGCGGCTAAAATCAAGATTATTTTCTCTTGCTCTCTCGCCTAGTTGACCCATAGTGATTTCCCAAGCTTTGTGGAAAGCTTTGATAATTGCTTGGTCATCTTCATCATGTATGGCTTTTGCCATTTTTTTGAAACACTCCTTTTGAAATAACATCCGATTAAAGTCTTGTTTTTTGCTTACTAATGTTGTGAAATAAGCACACCAATGTCTTTCTGCGGCTAGATTTGCAGCGATTAACTCTGGAACTGGACTTTTGGGAATAGGATAACTTTTACCATCTTTAGTTTGAAGTATTTTACTTACTCCTAAATATTGCTTGGCTGTACGAAAAACTTTCATCTCTGGATAATTACCCCGCACTTTTACACTGAGACTGCGGTTAATTTGATTTTTATCCCAGGCTACTTTACCCATTGCAATTACCTGACAACCAGAGACACCAGATGATGTATCTGCGATCGCATCGGCTTTAATATCAATTAAGAATGAAAGAGCAGCTTCTTCTGCACCACCAACAACACGTCCTAAATAAGTATTGCTAAATCGCTGAAAGTTTTGACTGGTACTGGCAAGAATTTGCATTGAATTAGCAAAGTCTAATAAATCTGTTACATCGGGAACAACTATACAAGCTTGGGCTTTTTCTTTGTATGTTCTAGGTCGTAATAGAAATACAGCGCAGCCTACCATGAGATACAGTAATAAAATTGCTTCCTCTGGTGTTGCTTGTAATGGTTTTTTACCAGTCATTGCACCAGGAATTACTGATTGCGGAATAGTCGCACTTATCTGAAAATTTCCACCCTCTCCTCTTCTAGTAACATCTAACAATCCTGTTCCTTGTGCTTTTTGATGTGCATAACTATTGATAGCTTTATAAGTAATTGGGTTTGGATTTTCACTATCAGCATTTTTTAAAGGGAATACACGGGGCGTTTTTTCACCAGGGCGCATTTTATTGTGCTGTAAAAAAGTTAGACATAACCCTTCGTGAATTGCTAATTTTAAATCAGCCGCATCTTCACCAATAAATTGACCAGGTAAATCAATTAATTTGTCTTCAGTTAATTTGAAAGAAGCCTCTAGAATGCGTCGTAAAGCTTCTTGTTCTGTAAGTGATTCATCCCAAGTGATTTCGACAAAATCTGATTCTAAAGTGGTTTGAATACCTTCTGGTGGGTTTTCTTCCCAAGCTGTAATAGTTGCAGCTAACCCACCTAAAGCGGCACGATGATAGATAGTAAAATTGCTGTCATTTAAGTAATATCTCAAAGCCATCTTGCACCCGTTCCTTCTTTCGTTACTTCGTCATAGTCATAGGTGACTGCATCCTTTGGTGCAATGCGAATTCCTCCAAATTGTAGCCAGTTCAAAGCTTCTTTACGAATAGGAATAGCAACTTCATGCTTGCGTATCCAATCAGTATCGGGGTTTCCAGATAAGCCTTGTTTTTGCCAAGCTTCATAGTCGGCTTTTAAAATGACTGGTATGGTGTATCCTTCACAACGAGTAAAACCTGGACGAGTCCGCCACAAACCTGAATCTTTTGGTATACCAAAAAAGCAAGCTCTTTTCTGGGCTGTTTTGTAGTTGTACTCCTCTTCGTTATTAACAGCAACAAACTCTTGTGCTAAGTCTCTTTGACTTAATGGTTTGTTGCTAGTAAGTAAGTTATGAATCCAAGTTTCAGTTATTTCTATGTCTTTTTTTTCATAGGGTTTAACTTCATTGTCAGTAGGTAGTTTACAAATAAATGCTGGTTTTGGTTGTCCTGGTTCGTCAGGAGTCGCACGACGATTTAATCTTCCCATTCGTTGAATTAAAGCTGGAATGGGGGCAATATCTGTTATCAATAAATCAGCTGATAAATCTAAGCTCATTTCTGTAACTTGAGTTGCAACTAAAATAGCTGCTTGTCCTTGTAGCTTAAAATTATCAATTACTTGACGGTGGCGATCGCTCCTATCTTTGTAACGCAACCGCGAGTGATAAACATTTACGTAAATATTAGGGAACTTTTCTTTAACTTGTGTATAAGTTACATTTGCCCACTCCACCTGATTTTTCACCCAAAGCACTTTGCCATTGTTAGCCACACATTCCTTAACTGCGTCCCACACTTGTTGAAAATCAGTCGGGTATTGAATTTTATAACGTGGTAAAGTTTCTAATTTCTCATCACCAGGAACATAAAACACATCAGGACGCACTTGTTCAATTGCCTGACGGCGTTGCTCTGGTAATGAAGCAGTCATTAATAATACAGGTAAATAAGGGAAGTTTTTCAAAAATACTAGTAAATGACCAAATAAATAATCATCAAAAGCGTGAACCTCATCAAACACAATGACTGACTGCATAATTGCAGGGGTACTGTAGATAGCACGACGAGAGTTTACCATTAGCCCTAAAACGGTATCCGCCGTAGTTACAACTAAAGGCGTACTCCACAATGCCAAACCTTCAATTTTGTCTCGTTCTGCTTTTAATGCGGCTTCCGCAGCTTTTGTTGTATCGTTCTCGTCTTTCTCGTTGGCTTCTTCCCGATTAGTAGTTTGTGCCATAGTCTCTAGGTCAACACTAGAGCGAGAATGGGTTAAACTTATTAGCTCTGGAGGAATGCCAGATTCTAAGGCATAGTCCTTAAAATGTTCTGTAGTTGTACCCGTAGTAGGCAAGCAAAAGAAGATACGTGTATTGTTTCTACCTTGTGCTTGGAATTTTGCACACCAATTTCTTGCCCAAAGATAAGCTGCTATACTTTTTCCAGAACCACATCCTGCTAGTGCAAGGGTAAGGAAAGAATTTGATACTTCTACTTTTTTTTGAAATTCTCGAAACTCAAAACCATCTGGTAGTTTAGTTAAATCAATCTGTTCTTTTTCGACATCTTTATTATTCCAAGCCCAAGCGTTAATTAGTGTGGTTAAGTCACTAGGTTTTAAGCCTTGAGATAAGTTCTCTACAATAAATGCTGCTAAAGAATAATTTTGTGTGTGTTTATATTTTTTAGCTACTCCACTTGCAGAACCATCCGCAGCAATGCCGAAAGCTTTGATTAATGCGACAAATCTTCGTGATAATTCATCCTTGAATTCTGATTCTAGTTTATTAAATAATGCCTTTATTTGGTTTAATGATTCTCGTGCAGGTAAATCACAGACATCTTTTTTATTAGGTGCAACAACTAAATCAGACTCAAATAATGGCGGTTCTGATAAACCTAAATCTTGCGCCATTTCTTGAAGATTTGTTTTGAAGTCTTCATGAGTTACATAAACCGTCAGTTCTGTAACGTCTTTTTGCACAGTTTGAGCATCAAATTTGCGGTGGTGTCCCATTGCACCCCAAACAGCAATAAACTTGGCTTTACCCAGAGGTGCTAACCATTCCACAAAACGTGGTTCTAAGCACGCTAGTAAACCTGAAATAGTTTCATGTCGCAGTAATTGAATTAACTCTGGTTTCCCTGAAAGCATCTCTTGAAAATGGCTGTTCCCTTTACCTAAGTCTTGTATCCAACCATTTGCCAACAGGATTTTGCTGAATTCATCAATTAGATTGGGATCTAATCCTGCATTTTTTAATGCTATAGCACCAACTATCTTTGCTAGTGCTTTACAAGCAGCAGCAACATCACGATTATGTTGAATGTAAAGTGCATAATCAGGTGGTTGTTGATATTTATCGCGGTCATAGGATTTTGCAAGCAATCTTGGAGGAATTTTCATACTTCACCTCTTTTAGGTATAAAAATCCCACACCCCATACGTCGCTTTCCCCCACATCCTGCAATCTGTAACTTGATAGAATCTTCATCGCTTAAATCTGCAACTTCTAAACCAAAACCTACAACTGTATACTTTTTGATTTTGATGGTTTTGCGGTCTGCTTCTTTGTCTGCATTTATAGGAATCCACACTCTACCTTGAATACCTAATGCTTCCACTTGGCGTTTCGCTGCTGACAAAAATGGTTCTGGTTCTTGAAATCCCTTAATCACAACAATTCGCGATCGCAATCTTGACACAGGTTGCAGCATGAAAATCTGCGGTATTCCCAAACGAATTAAATGCTTACCAATAGTCAAGGCTTTACCTGCTAACGAGTAAACAACAGGAACCATATCGCCAGGAACACGTATACGTAAACGCGATTTTTCCGTCAGGTAAATCTTCCCTTTGCCATCAGGAATACCCATAATGGTTTGGATACTCAGCCATTGTTGCTCGTGCAGTTGAGGACAGAGGTGAGATATATTACTGTATAAAGCGTATCCGTGGTCAGCCGGTAAAGTGTGTCCAAAAATATCAAAGTTGAGTTCAACATAAGGTAAGTTACTTTCATTTGTTCTTACCCCTGCTAAATCTGCTGCTAGCATAATTCAGTTTTCCAAAAATCTTAGTTGCCAGAATTAGTTTATATCTATAATTCTTACTGCGATGCTTTGCAACCTCCCAGTTAAACTAAGAGGTGCAAAACTACGGTCATTTAGCTAAATTCAACCGCTCATACAGCTATGTGTAAGCCTTAGCTTTTTTTGATTAGCAAGAATGTTTACTGTTAGTTTCTGCTATTGCACAAGTAACGATAAATTCTAAAAGCTCATCGTTACTTCTCAATTCCAAACGAGAATTTAGAGGCTGCAAACGATTATCATATTGTTTAGCTTTAGGCATCAGCCAGCTACGAACACTAGAGGAGTCATGGGAAGACTGCTGAGAAAGCCTTGTCATTGCTAGAACGAACTCCATCTGTGACTTCGTAAATCGCTCAAGGAACTCCAAAATCGGTTCACAAGAAGATGGCATTTCTGATGGTTGAAGGCTGTCAATCCTATTTGGCAGATTAATCTTTTTGCCGCCGTTATTTTGTGGCATCATAATACTTGAATAAAAATTGTTATTTTTCCGGTTCGCGTAGAACTGGATTTTTTTTATCTTATCACCCATTACTGGATTTAGCTGCTTACATAAATTAAGTCCTTTATGTAAAATATTGTAAAAACGCCTTACGACATCACCGATAGCTAGACACCTTAAGAATCTAGTTTCTGGATTTAGCAGCTTAGTGCTCAACACCTGCTCAAAGTTACTTGAGGGCATCAGAGATATACACACTTTAACAATATAGGCAGTTGACATCATTGCGACATTCCTTCAAGGATTGTAATTTTTCCTCATACCCTCAATTTCCTCTCGTACCAACTCCACCAACTCAGGTGGACTCTTGACAATTGCACCTTTGCCATACCACATCACCCATCGCTTCAAGTCGTTAATGCCGCGTACACTCATTTTCAGCGTCAGCGAACCATCTGAATGTTCTGCAATTTCCTGGGTGTAGTGCCAACGTCGTTCACGAATATAAGGTGCAGTTTTTGAGTCAAACCAAATTTCCACATCAAGCTGTTTGTCTCCAACCTCATGCTGAAACACACTGCCTATATATTCTTTGATATTAAAATTAGGATCTGGAGTGTAATCTTCTGGTAATATTTCTAATTTTGTAATTCGATCTATCCTAAACCAGCGAAATTCTTGGCGATTATGGCAATAGCCAATTAAATATAAATTAGTACCGCGATAAACGAGTAACAGATAAGGGTCTAGCTTGCGTTCAGAAGTTGTATTACGACTTGCAGTATAGTAGGTCATCATAACTCTTTTTCTTAAACTGCAAGCGTCTTCTATCTTGTGCCAAATATCTGGATCTAAATCTGTTTCTGCACCAGCACCAAAAAGAATATATTCCTGCGCCAGTTGTTGCATATTTACCCAGATTGTCTCAGGTAAACGTTCACTCAACCTTGCGATCGCACTTCGTAACTGTAAAGCATAAGGCGAACCAGCATAAGCCTCTAGCATTCTTGCTCCAACAGTCAAGGCAAATAGTTCGCCTTTAGATAAAGGAATACTCGGCAATCGCCATTCTGGTTCAGTATAATGATGTCCTAATTTATGGCTATACTCCAAAGGCGCATGAAAGCGATCTTTTAAGAAAGCCAAATCATTACGAATTGTCCGTTCACTCACCTCTAACTCTTGAGCGAGACTAGCATTTGTTGGGCGTTGCCTGGTTCTTAGCAGAGAATCTAGTTGTAATAATCTTTCTAGATGACGAGACATAGCGATCGCTTCAATGATTTAACTCATCTTAGAAAGATTACCCGGCAAAATTGTTTCCGCCTTCAGAAGAAAATAAAAAAATTTGATTTCTCCGAGCAAAAATCAAACTTTCTTATCAATATGGTGGGTATGCTATGTAACTGAACTCTATAGCAGTGACGATATCGCTATTGTAATTAACGCCTATTGGCATCAAAGGTTTAAACAGCAAGCGATGGAAGGGCATACACGATTGCAAGGATTAGTGATCAACGCCTAGTGGCATCAAAGGTTTTGTCAGGATTTATTCGATACTTCCCAAAAGCAGTGCCAATTGTGATCAACGCCTAGTGGCATCAAAGGTTTTGTCAGTTTCATGAAATACCAGGACAGATTTATATTGATTTCCGTGATCAACGCCTAGTGGCATCAAAGGTTTTGTCAGGAGCAGTTAGAAGAAATGCTAGAGGAATCTAAAATCGTGATCAACGCCTAGTGGCATCAAAGGTTTTGTCAGAGCGATCGCGGAAATACATGTCCTGCCTGCTCTGAGATTTGATATTACAAGCACCTAGCACCCAGGAGCAATACATAAAACAAATTTTTACCTAAATCTCATTTTTTTGAACAGATGCTAACGTTGGAAGCCTTGTATCATCTAAATTTCAAGCTTCTAAAATAAAATGCAAGCACCTTCAAGTGATGTGAAAACTCTGGAAGTCAGTGCTGACAACAGTTATATAATTTTTTGCTTGGTTTTTGAAAGGCACAGTCGTAGATCCATGCAAAACAGGTGCAAGATGTGAATATAGTGATGAAAGACCGCTAAGAAGTTGGGCAGCTAGTAAAAAAAGCCTGAAGTATGAAATGAAGAAACCCTTAGAGTGAGCTTTTCAGCAATTAATAATGGGTGCTTTATTTCCGCCGTACTGTACTATAGCAATCCTACATGAGATGTAAAAATTGAGAGGCTCAGATCCCCGACTTCTTAAAGAAGTCGGGGATCTTGTTGTTCACAAATGATTTAGGACTGCTATAGTTATTCTAGTTTTCTGTTTTTTATCAATACTTTTTGTTTAAACTTAGAAAATAACAATAGTAAAAATCCAAATAGTATCAGTGGTATTGAAGCTGAAGGTTCTGGAACAGGCTGAAGATTTTGTCCAGGCTGAAAAGGCAATTGATCAAATGGAATATCACTGAATAGGTTGTTAAAAAACTGATCAAGTTGACTAGATATAGTACCGTTATTCCCACCAGTACTTCTAGAAAGGATCAGTCGGTTAAAAGTCTGTGCTTCTAAACTATCAAAATTACCAGTTAAGCCAATAAATTCTTGTCCAAATGCTCCTACAAGCGAGTTAATTAAACTATCAACATCGCTGGGAGTTTCTTGGAAAAGAGAATTTATACTTTCGGCATTGTACCCAACACCAATTATTGTATTGTTACCCTCTAATAGCAAGTTACCATTACCGACAATTGTATTACCACTGGTAAAAACCAAGTTGCCATTACCTACGATTGTGTTGTTAGTACCAAAATCCCAATTACCATTGCCTAGAGTTATATTGCCGTTACCAAATTGCCAATTACCATTCCCTACTGTTGTGTTATTAATTCCCTCATCCCAATACCAATTACCGTTACCTACTGTTGTATTTTCATTACCAAAGTTCCAATTACCATTACCAACAGTTTGATTATCTTGACCAAATTGCCAATTACCATTCCCTAAAGTGGAATTACTATTACCATCATCCCAATGCCAGTTACCATTGCCAATTACTGTATTATTACTACCAAACTTCCAGTTGCCATTCCCGATTGTGGTGTTATTTCCATTGAAGTTCCAGTTACCATTGCCGATGGTGGCACTGCCATTGGCATAATTTGAGTTGAAATTTCCAATAGTTGCGTTGCTAATACCAAAATTTCTGTTGCCATTACCAACAGGTGCGTTGTTTGCATCAAAAGGTGATGTAGCTAAGTTTGAAAGATTGCCATCACCACTAAATTGAGGTATTCCACCATTGATATATGGGTTATTACTATTAAAGAAGTTGTCACCTAAAACTGACTTTAAGCGATTAAAAATTAATTGCTCAAATCGACTACCACCATCGCTGGCAAAAGGGTTAATTCCACCAGGAAGTGAACTTTGACTGGTAAAAGGATTGCTAACGCCTTCTGGTATGTATCGACCAATATCTGAGAAGTTATCAAAAGGCGATCGCTGAGGCAGACTGCCATTATTACCAGTAAAAGGATTACCAGCACCAAAAGGGTTGACAGCAGATTCTTCCATCAGCATTAATCTCCTATTTTTAATTTAACTATTTTTTATAGTGCCAATCAAAAATCAACTTACTTCTAATAATTAACTTTTAGTTTTTCTTTGATTTCAGTATTGTTTATATGTATTTAGTTACAGAATATTCAGCTTTGCACAAAATAAAATTATGCTTTTTTTCACTAATAAGCAATGATTTATTTTTGGATTTTTATAACATTTTTTTATCTTTTAGTTCTAAATTAATTGGGAAATGCAGCATAATAGCTTGATGAAAATACAGCAGTTTCGATATTCGTGAAATACGGTAGAGACGTTACATGTAACGTCTCTACATGGTTTTAGGTTTTACGCTTGTACCTCATGTACCCAAAATATGCTGTAAGTAGAACGGCTTAAATAATCCACGCTATGTCACTCAATTTTGGATTTTGGATTTACGATTTTGGATTAACCTCTCCTTATAAAGAAGAGGCTTAAATATTGAAAAATTTTTGTTTTTCTTCTGGGTTAACCCAGAGGCTTGAGACCAAATATTTTAGATTTTAAATTTTCATTTAATCCAAAATCTAAAATCTAAAATTGCTTCGGTCATTGCAAATGAAACGAAGTGGAATGAAGCAATCCCAGGTTCAGGGGACATTACTTCGCTATCGCTCGTAATGACGGAGTTACGTTATTTTTGCGTAAGTCCTGATTAAGCAAAGGGGAAACCGCCACCTGCAAAAGGATTGTCACCACCTGCAAAAGGATTGTCACCACCTGCAAAGGGATTGTCACCACCTGCAAAAGGATTTTCACCACCTGCAAAAGGATTGCTACCACCTGCAAAAGGATTGCTACCGCCTGTAAAAGGATTATCACTGCCAATTTGAGGAGTACCACCTCCTGGAATAGGATTACTACCACCCTGGTTGATAGCAGTCCAAGGATTAACGCCACCAGTTAAAGGGCCACCAGGAGCATTTGGGTTGCCAAAGTTAGCAAAGGGATTACCACTATAGGGAGCGCCACCACCATTATTTGGATTACTACCGTTACCAAATGGACTACCACTACCACCAGTAGCTCTACCAAATGACTGGATTATGTCGTCTG
Source organism: Nostoc sp. TH1S01 (assembly GCA_018993265.1). Classification (GTDB taxonomy): domain Bacteria; phylum Cyanobacteriota; class Cyanobacteriia; order Cyanobacteriales; family Nostocaceae; genus Nostoc_B. The sequence continues at coordinate 36,269 of JAGKSW010000057.1, read as the reverse complement.
AGTCTACACCAGGAATATCTAGTAAAACACCAAATGGTGATTCTCGAAGCAAAGCTTCTAAATCGCCGTTAGAAGGGTTGTTGCTACCACCATTATTTGAATCTGCCATGAGAACATATCCTCCTAGATTTCGGATTGGAAGAAGAATTCAGAAGTCAGAATTCAGGAGCAATACCCTGCGATGCCCTGAGCTAGTCCTGAGCGTAGCCGAAGGGCTTGCCGAAGTGTCCTACAGACTTCATTTCTGAATGTTGGCTCCTGACTCCTGAATTCTGTTTTGATAAATGTTGTAAGTACCGAAAAAATCAAGAAACAAAAAATTACAAAAGACTAAGTTTTGTCTCTTGCTTTTTGCTAAATCTAGTTAGCATCCTTTGCAGAAGTGAGGGAATATTTATTGCTATATTTAATAGGTTAATGACCAACAAGTTTTAATGTTGTTAATCAACCTAAATATCAATCCAGGTATATGTTAAGTTTTTATTACAATTAAAACAATGATAAATATTTAGTTATTTGACGAAAAATATCATATTTATATTTAAATTGAATTTTTAAATTAAATATAAGTCAAACAAAAATTGGCACATAATCAAGGCTGTGATATTATGCGCCAATTCTTGATTAAAGTTAAATTTTTTCCAACAATAAAATAGAACAATTAATAGCCAATATTAAAAATGCTACTTAATTGTTACTATTGTATGCAAACAATCAGATTAAACAGTAGCAAGTAAAGCTGGTACAGCCCAACGTCCAGTAACTTTACCAATCACTGACATTTCATACGCTAAACGGTCAAATGCTTCCGGTGTTAGAGATTGTGGCCCATCAGATAAAGCTCTAGCGGGATTGGGATGAACTTCAATCATTAAAGCATCAGTACCTGCGGCGATCGCAGCAAAAGCCATAGAAGGTACATATTCAGATTTACCTGTACCATGACTAGGATCAATCATGATAGGTAGATGAGTGAGCGATCGCAACACAGGAATTACAGATAAATCTAATGTATTGCGAGCATATTTAGTATCAAAGGTTCTAATACCACGCTCACAAAGAATCACATTCGGATTTCCAGCTGCGAGGATATACTCTGCTGCCATCAACCACTCATCAATCGTGGCAGACATTCCTCGCTTGAGCAGAACAGGTTTATCTTGTGCGCCTACTTTTTTGAGCAACGCAAAATTTTGCATATTTCGCGCACCTATTTGGATGACATCAGCCACTCTTGCTACTGCTGGTAAATCAGCAGCATCCATAAGTTCTGTGATGATACCCAAGCCTGTTGCTTCACGTGCTGCGGCTAACAAATCTAAAGCACTCTCTCCATACCCCTGGAAAGCATAGGGAGAGGTACGAGGTTTGTAAGCTCCACCACGCAAAAACTTAGCTCCAGCCGCCTTAACTCGCTTTGCTGTTTCAACAATCATTTCCTCATGCTCAACAGAACAAGGCCCAGCTACCACTACTATCGGATGCTGCTCTCCAATATAGACATCTCCATTAGCCGTTGGTACAACAACTTCACTGGCCTCTCCATAGCGAAATTCTCGGCTCACACGTTTGAATGGTTTTTCCACACGTAATACTTGCTCAATCCAAGGACTAAACTCTTGGATTTGCATCCGATCAATAGTAGAAGTATCACCAATCATTCCCAAGATGACTTTATGTTCGCCGACACTCTTTTCGACTGTGACTCCCCAAGAGTCTCTCAAACCTTCACTGATACGAGTAACTTCATCAGCAGGTGTACCGTTTTTCAGAACTACTATCATCTTTTTTTCCTTTGTATAGCTGACACACAAGATTTATTACTGATTAATCATTACGAATTACGCAATTTTGTCAGAATTTAAGTTTTCAAGTTGTTGGGAAATGTCAGAAAATTGGTGTTTTGTGTAATTACCAAAACTAGACTAAATCTGTGTTTGGAGAATTTTATTAGTAGTTAAGTAAGCTAATGAAAATCAACAAACATAGGTTAAGAAATGTAACTAGTCTCTGTGAAGCAGCACATTATTTTCACTTCTCCGATACTCCCCTTGGTCAGGGGGAGTTGCTGTACCATTTTTAGGCGGGCAAGATGCCCACCCTACAAGATTGATAATTGATTTTTGGGAAATACAGCAGTTTCGATATTCGTGAAATACGGTAGAGACGTTACATGTAACGTCTCTACATGGTTTTAGGTTTTATGTACCTCATGTACCCAAAATATGCTGTATTTATGAGGAATTAGTGCAGAAATTGTGCAAGATGTTCTAACTTTGTCCAAGCAGCGCCACTTTGCAAAACTTCTTTAGCTAAAGCAATACCTTTGACACAACCTTCTAAAATATCCGTTGTGTCTGCAATTGCGTCACCAACTTGTAGTGCTAAGGCTGTATTTAAAGCGACTACATCTTGCTGTGCTTGAGTACCTTTACCTTGAAGTACAGCTTTTAAGATTTCTGCGTTCTCTTGCACATCACCACCGCGTAATGCTTGCGTTGGTGCAGGATTTAAACCCAGTTCTTGGGGATTGATAGTTAGACAGTTGACTTTGCCTGCAAGCAGGACAGCTAAATCAGTCACATCTGCCAAACCTGCTTCGTCTAATCTTTCTCTACCGTGGAGTGCGATCGCTTTTCGACATCCCAGTTGGGATAAGGCTTGGGCGATTTCTTCAATTAATAGTGGGTCGTTTACGCCAATAATTTGCCCTGTTGGTCGCAATGGATTGACCAAAGGCCCCAGCAAGTTAAAAATAGTCCGTACTTTGAGAGTTTTGCGTAAATCAGCAACCGCTTTGAGTGCTGGATGCCAGCCAGGAGCAAACAAAAAGGTAATGCCCACTTCCTCAACCGCCGCTTGTACCTTTTCCGGGTGAGCGTTGAGATTTATCCCCAAGGCTTCTAACACATCAGCAGAACCAGCCTTGCTAGAAGCAGAACGATTACCATGCTTGGCAACTTTAACTCCAGCAGCAGCAGCCACAAAGGCCACAGCCGTAGAAATGTTGAACGTTGAAGCACCATCTCCACCTGTTCCGCAGGTGTCTATTAGAGTGCTGAGTGCTGAGGAGCCAGCCGCGTGGGCGGGTTCCCCGACTTGAGCGGACTGGCGTTGCTGAGTGCTGAGTGAAGAAGATTGGGATTGGAGGACGGTGGCCATGCCTACTAGTTCTTCGGCGGAGACACCTTTAGCTTGAATTGCCGCTAAGATGGCTCCTGATAAAACTGGGGGAATAGTATTTGCCAGCCAACCGTGCATTAAATCTGTAGCTTGGTCAACTGTCAGTGATTGCCGCTTGAGTAGTTGTTGCAATAAACCTGACCAGTCGGACGAAGTAGAGGCGACAGAAATTTTGTCCAGTGGATTTTGAGTTACGGCTACCATATTTGATTAATGATTTAGAGCAGTCGAAGCATGAATTAGAACTATTTTGGTTGCTAAAACTCCTAAAAATACTGAGTTTCAACTCAGCACTCAGCACTTTACTTTAGGACTTTAGCGACAGTTTGAACATCCTTATCACCTCTACCAGAGCAGTTGATCACAATGCGGGGAGTGCCATCTAACTGTGGACAGAGAATTTCTAAATAGGCGATCGCATGGGAAGTTTCCAACGCTGGAATAATCCCTTCTAGTTGCGAAAGTCGCTGAAATGCTTCTAACGCTTGCTCGTCAGTGACGCTGTAATATTCAGCACGTCCCAGATCCTTCAAATAACTATGCTCAGGCCCCACACCGGGATAATCTAATCCAGCACTAATTGAATGAGCCTCGATAACTTGACCATCATCATCTTGCAGAATGTAGCTCATCGCACCGTGTAGTACTCCCACCCTACCTAAAGTGAGAGTCGCGGCGTGTTTGTCTGTATTCACACCTTCACCGGCTGCTTCCACACCAATCAAACGCACAGAAGGTTCATTGACAAACTCATGAAACAAACCAATTGCATTGGAACCGCCACCTACACAAGCCAACAGAATATCTGGTAATCCGCCCCATTTCTCTTGAGCTTGTACGCGAGTTTCTTTACCAATCACAGCGTGAAAATCACGTACCACCATCGGATAAGGATGAGGGCCTGCGACAGAACCCAAAATATAATGAGTCGTTTCAACATTTGTTACCCAGTCTCGAATAGCCTCGGAAGTTGCATCTTTAAGGGTTCCAGTTCCAGCTTCCACAGGTCGAACTTCCGCACCCATCAACTTCATCCGAAATACATTCAAGGCTTGGCGTTCCATATCATGAATGCCCATATAAATGACACATTCCAAGCCAAACCTAGCACATACGGTTGCCGTTGCTACACCATGCTGACCTGCGCCTGTCTCAGCAATAATTCGCTGTTTACCCATACGTTTGGCTAACAATACCTGAGCCAAAGCGTTATTAATTTTGTGAGCGCCTGTATGATTTAAATCTTCCCTTTTTAAGTAAATTTGCGCCCCAGTGCCATCAGGTCTAGCGTAGTGTGCGGTCAGACGTTCAGCGAAATATAAAGGGCTGGGTCTGCCTACATAGTCGCGGAGTAAATTTTGTAGTTCGGTTTGGAAGTTAGCATCATAACGATACTTTTCAATAGCAACTTCCAACTCACTTAAGGCAGGCATTAAAGTTTCGGGTACATACTTACCGCCAAACTTGCCAAATCTGCCTAAAGAATCAGGTTGTGCAAATGTATTCTTGATGTCTGGAGTGCTGACCACAGTCTAAAATCCTCTTAGTTTTTTCAAAGGTTTTGTCTCACGCAAAGGCGCAGAGGCGTGGAGAGTTCTGAGTAAAGAAGACTAGCCTCTAGTCCCTATTCCCTAGCCTCTTTTTTATTTAGCCAAACCAACAGGTTGTCGAGATATTGCTGATTTGAGTTCTCTACACAGTTGTTCTACTGCTTGCAGTGCTTCAGTTGGGCTACCTTCTGCGAGGCGTTTGACGAAGGCGCTACCAACAATAACTGCATCTGCGCCCCATTCTTGAACTTGACGTGCTTGTTCTGGTGCGGAAATACCAAAGCCGACACCAATGGGTTTATCGGTAACGCTGCGTAAGTCTGTGAGTAGTTGTTGGACGCGGTTTTGGATTTGAGAGCGCATTCCGGTAACGCCTGTCACACTGACGAGATAGATAAAGCCTTGAGATTGACGAGCGATCGCATCAATCCTATCTTGAGAACTAGTAGGAGCTACAAGTAAAATCACCTCTATGCCAAAAGATGCGGCAGTTTGAATTAATTCTGCTGCTTCTTCTAAAGGTAAGTCTGGTACAACTAAACCTTGTACGCCAACATCAGCAATTAAGGCTAAAAACGATTTAATACCCCGATGTAAAATCGGATTGTAATAAGTAAATAAAATGATGGGTGCTTTTAAACTAGGAATGACATCTCTGAGCATTTGTAGCACTTGCTCTAATTTGGTTCCTTTATGTAAAGCGCGAGTAGCGGCTGCTTGAATGACAGGCCCATCGGCTAAAGGATCAGAATAAGGAATACCCAACTCAATGAAGTCAGCACCATTGCGGTCTAAAATGCGTAGAGCATCTGCGGTAGTTTCTAAATCTGGGTCGCCAGCAGTAATAAATGGAATCAAGGCGCATTGCTGACGCTGACGTAAAGATTGAAAGTAATGAGAGATACTAGTCATAGTAATTCGTAATTTGTAATTTTTATAAGAAAAGGTTCAGGGAGAAAGGATTTATCTTTCTCCTTGAGCCAACTTCTGCAAAGAGTTGATTTAAAATTGTTGATTTTTTCCTAATAAAATATGCACAGCATTTTCTACATCGTTTTGTTTAACTAAAGACTCGCCAACCAAAACTGCTCTAGCACCAACTTCAGCGATAAAAGATAAATCAGCAGGTGTATAAATTCCTGACTCACTAACAACAGTCAGATTTAAGTTTTGTATTTGTTGTTGTCGCTGTGATAAAAGCTGCCTTGTTGTGTTTAAATCAACCGTAAAATCTTCGAGATTGCGGTTGTTAATTCCTACCAAGTGTAGGTTATCTAATTGTAAAACTCGATCCAATTCAGCCAAGGTATGAACTTCTACTAAAGCAGTCATACCCAAATCATGAATCAGGTGTAAAAAGTTTTGCAGTTCTCGGTCAGATAAGATGGCTGCAATTAATAAAACTGCATCTGCGCCTGCTGTGCGTGCTAGATAAATTTGATAAGGGTCAATAATGAACTCTTTGCATAGTAGAGGTAATGAAACTTGCGATCGCACCAATCGCAAGTTATTAAAACTACCTTGAAAAAACTTTTCATCAGTGAGAACCGAGAGACAAGCAGCACCGCCATTTTGATATGATTGAGCGATCGCTACGGGGTCAAAGTCTGCTCTAATAATCCCACGACTGGGTGATGCTTTTTTGACTTCGGCAATTAAACTAGGATGATGAGCATTTTCCTGTAAGGCTTGCAAGAAATCTCGCACAGGCGGCGCAGCACTCAACTGATTTTTTACAGCAGTTAAAGACACTTCCTGCTGCATTTGTGCAACTTCTTGCTGTTTATGCCAAACAATTTCTTCAAGAATATGTCGAGGTGCATCAACTTGTTTAGTCATAAATACTCTTTGCGTCTTTGCGCCTTTGCGTGAGATAAATAATTGCCGGATTTAGTATAACAAATGACTATTGACCAATGACTAATGACTCTTTTGTTTGCGTATACATCCGCACCACATTTTTAATCATCGCCAAACCAACTTCGCCAGCTAAAGTCATGATTGATTCTGGATGAAACTGTACAGCCGCGATGGGAAGTGTTTGATGTTCAATACCCATGATGACTTCATCTTCAGAAATCGCCGTTACTTTTAGTTCTTTTGGTAAACGCTGTGGTAAAGCAAACAATGAATGATATCTACCAACAGTAAAAGATTCCGGTAAACCTTGGAACAGCACAGAATTGGGCGCAGTAACGAAAACGCGGGAAGATTTACCATGCTGAGGATAGTTCAGCACTCCTAACTCTCCACCAAAAGCTTCGACAATACCTTGCAACCCCAAACATACGCCAAACAAAGGTATTTGGCGACGGACGCAAGCGGCGACAGTCTCAGGAACTTTAAAATCACGCGGTCTACCAGGGCCAGGAGATAAGACCACTAAATCTGGACGTTCTTTATCGAACAAGGCTTCGGGGAAACCATGACGCAGTGTGGTGACGCTTGCGCCTGTAGAACGAATGTAATTAGCCAGGGTGTGAACAAATGAGTCTTCGTAGTCAATGAGTAAGATGCGTTTCCCTGGTTCAACATTCAGAACGCCTTGACTCAAGTTGGTAGTGCTGTACTTCTCAATTTTTTCATCTTTTTGTTTTGCGCGACGAATTGTTTCAAATAACGCCGCACCTTTGGTAATTGTTTCTTGTTCTTCGGCTTGGGGTAGAGAGTCATATAACAAAGTTGCACCCACTCGCACTTCTGCAATTGAGTCTTGCAAGCGGATGGTTCGCAGAATTAATCCAGTGTTTAAATTTCCGTTGAAATTCAAATAGCCAACTGCACCACCATACCAACGTCGGGCGCTACGTTCGTGTTGTTCGATAAATTGAATTGCGGCTCGTTTAGGTGCGCCGGTGACTGTAACAGCCCAAGTGTGGCTGAGGAAAGCATCTAAAGCATCAAACTCTGTCCGCAATATACCTTCTACGTGGTCTACTGTGTGGATGAGGTGGCTATACAATTCAATCTGGCGACGACCAATAACTCGGACTGAACCAGGTTCGCAAATGCGGGACTTATCATTGCGGTCTACATCAGTACACATAGTCAACTCTGCTTCATCTTTGGGAGAGTTGAGTAAGGAGCGAATTTGTATAGCATCATCTAACGCATCTTGTCCCCGGCTAATTGTGCCACTAATTGGGCAAGTTTCTACACGCCGACCTTCAACCCGCACAAACATTTCTGGGGACGCGCCAATAAGGTATTCGCCACCAAGATTAAAAATAAAACCGTAAGGACTGGGATTAATTTGTTTAAGAGTTTCAAATAAATTGCTTGGTTGTTCTTCGCAAGCTGTGAAAAAGTTTTGACTGGGAACTACTTCAAATAAATCACCCCGACGGAAATAATCGAGAGCAAATTCAACTTGTTTGGCATATTCGCCAATTGGATGGTCAGCATTGTGTGTAGGAGTTAAACGCTGACCTCGATAATCAACAGATTCACCTGTGCGCGGCAGATTATAAGTGCTACCGTGTGCAGTGATAAAGTCATACTCTAGCCTAAATGCTTTTTGTTGATAGTAGTCTAAAACTACCAATTCATCAGGTAAATATAAAACTAAATCTCGCTGATCTGTAGGACGTTCTAAGCATGGAGCAATTGGTTCAAACTGAAATACTAAGTCGTAACCAAATGCACCATATAATCCTAAATGTTCGTCTTCTGGGCTAGAAAATGTATGCAGAAGTTCGCGGATAACGGTAAACGTTGAAGGTTGCTTACTGCGCTCTTCTTCTGTAAAACATTGTTCTGTAGATTTAACTAATCCAGTAATAATATTTTGGTTTTTAATTATCTGATGAAGTTGCTCTACTTGAGATAAGCGTTCAAACAATAAATCTAACAGAATTTTACCGCGATCGTTTAATGCTGTCAGAGTGAAAGTATTTTCTCTTGTAGTTAATTCCAATGGTGGATTAATGAATCCTATTGCCCATCGTTTATATCTCCCTGGATATTCATAGCTGCTAGTTAACAAGCCTCCGCGCTGAGAATTGAGATAGAAAAGAATATCTTCAATGGCAGTTTCCATCTTGATTTCTGTAATTGTACGAGAGACGCGCAGGTTATCCAAGATTGTGTAGGAATGGGATTCAGTAATCATAAATAAATTATGTAGAATTTCAGTAATCAACTTGGAACGATGAGAACATTATGCTGGAATATTTATTGATGTGTTTGCCAGATTTTGAGTGATTAAGAAATATAAGATTCTTTATTTAGACTACTTAAAATAAAGCAGCTAATGAATGAATAATCTTTCGCATAAGCTAACCTTTTCTTTGAGATTCCTATTATTTTGTTAGCAGGAATACAAAAGGAAAAATCTTGGGTTTTAACCAATAACCTATAGACAGATAATTCTATTTATTGCTTCTACCAAAAGATACAGTAATTTTTAGGAAGTTTCACGCAGAATCGCAGAGGCGCGGAGCGGAAAGGAACGAGAAATTTATCGGTTTAATAGTTATTAATCCAATTCCTACTCCCCACTCCCGGCCTTTACAGATAATTTCAAAAATCAAATCAAATTACCATACTCTTTTCTCTGCTCTGTGTCTCTGCGCCTCTGCGTGAGATAGAAAATTTAGTTAAATGGTCAATAATTAATTGACAAACACTACTAGCTTGTATGGATGAAGAATCAAGTAGCTGAGTTTGTTGACTAATCAATAATGGTGCTTCACCCGGAGAAGGAGGTAGACAACCATGTGAACCTTTAACTAAATTAGCGTCTAAAGGAATAACATCCATTAAGTAGCGGAAACCTAGTTTTTTCTGTAAAAGTTTCAGTGCAATTTTGGCTTGCGGGAATTTGATTTGTGGGTCAATAAAAAGTTCTACAGGGTCATAGCCAGGTTTGCGGTGAATATCTACAGTTCTGGCAAAATCAGGAGCGCGAGAATCATCAAGCCAGTAATAATAAGTAAACCAAGCATCTGGTTGAGCTATTGCAATTAATTCACCTGAGCGCGAATGATTCAGATGATAAGCAGGCTTTTCAGTTTCATCTAAAACTTGTGCAACCCCATCAATTTCTGCAAGGAGCGATCGCACTTTTGGTATATAAAAAGGATCATTAACATAAACATGCGCTAGTTGATGATCTGCAACTGCAAAGGCTTTACTCGCACCCGCATCTAGCAGTTCGCGTCCAAGTTCTTCTCGGACTGTTAATAAGCCGTTTTCGCGTAATATGCGATTGAGATGTATAGGTTTAGATACCGATGTAATGCCGTATTCTGATAAAACAATGACTTGTGCGCCGCGATTTTCATAGTATTGAATTAAATCGCTGCAAATTGTGTCAATTTCTTGTAAATCTTTAGCTACTTTGTTGATATCATTTCCGTATTTTTGTAAGCAGTAGTCTAGATGGGGTAAGTAAACCAGAGTTAATGTTGGGTTGTGATGTTCTTCAACGAATTTTGCTGAGTCTGCTATCCATTGCGTAGAACGAATTGATGTATTCGGCCCCCAAAAGTTAAATAAAGGAAATTGACCTAGTTCTGATTGAAGTTGCGATCGCAAGTTTTCTGGTTGAGTATAAATATCAGGAATTTTGCGCCCATCAGCAGGATACATCGGTCGTGGTGTTACAGCATAATCCACTGAAGAGTACATATTGTACCACCAGAATAAGTTAGCGCAGGTAAAGTTGGGGTCTATTTGTTTAGCAATATCCCACACTTTCGGAGCCTGAACTAATTTGTTTGACTGTCGCCAAAATTTGATTTCACACTCGTCTCGAAAGTACCAACCATTAGCAACAATTCCATGTTCATCAGGTGTTTTTCCTGTGAGATAAGTTGCTTGTGCTGTACAGGTGACAGCAGGTAAAACTGGTTCTATTGTTACGGCTTTTCCAGTAGATTTCCAGCGAGAGAGGAATGGTGTGTATTCACTTATCAAGTTGGATGTTAATCCGACTACATTGAGAACAACTGTTTTTTGCATAATAACCGCAAATGAAACAAAGAAAATATTTAACTATGAACTAATTGTTTTGTTAATAAGTTGGTGAGAACCCATTCATACTCGCGTTGAATAGATGCTGGTAAGTCTAGTTTGATTTCATCAGGTAAGACTTCCCAAGTGTAGGTTTCAATTTCTAGATGGTTACAAAAGTGATTATCTTGAAGCATATTCAGAATAGTTACAATATCATCTTGAGTTGATTGTAATAATTGATAATCACGAACAAAAATAGGAACATGAAAGTGTATCCGCCATTCTTCATCAGTAGTATTTTCTAAGTTTGGTAAGGCGGTTTCTAAGTCAGAATAGTGAATTAGTCTGCTATTTTGAGTCCGAGCAATTACTTGATGTAAATATGTTGATTCTGCGAATGGTTGTAGCTTTTTGAATATCAATTGGCGTTGTTGTGCATCTTGAGGAATGTTAACTTGCAAGGCGGCACTAATCTGAATTTTACCAATTTGAATTCCCGCAGCTTGAAACTTTTGTAAAACTGAAATTGGATTTTCGTACTCTACAGCAAAATGACAGGTATCATAACAAACTCGCACATGGTCTAATATGTTTTGTTCCGCAGTTTCTTGGGTAATGCCTAAATGTTGGGCTAAATAATTTCCAGCAATTGGTAGTAAATGTTTCTGGAAGTAATCAATTACTTCGTCTGCATTTTCAATTAAACCATCTGGTTCTGGCTCTAAATCTAAATGTAATAATTTTCCTTCTTCAGTCTTAATTCGTACCATTTGCTCTACTAGCTGTGCTATTTGCCAACTAGCAGTTTCCATGACTGAATTTTGAACAAATTGATTTCCTTTAAACCAGGGTTTATAAGATAAAGGTAATGTAGAAATACTACCTTCTATATCAGGTGGTAATAGCTGCGCGAGAATTTGAGTTAGTTGTAATGTGTAGTCTAAGCGTTCTTGCTTTGACCAATCTGGTGCATAAACTTGGTCTTTGACTATTTGTCGATGAAATTGTCCATAAGGAAAGCCATTTAAGGTAAAGACGTAGAAATCTTGTTCAGTTAACCATGACTGAAACTGAGATAAATTATTTTCTTGAAGTAATTCTTTAGCTGCTACGGCGGCTAAACGTAAGCCAATACCAAATGGTTGTGTCGGCACTAATTTGGCTTTAAGTGCTGGAAGATATTGCTGGAGATTGGCAAAAACTTTTTCCCACTCTTCGCCAGGATGAATATTAGTACAGTATGTAAGATGAAAACTGTTGTTTGTTTTTATTTTCATCTTTCACCTCTATTTGTTATAACTAGTTTTTGATGTTGTTGTTCAAAACCATGCAGTAGTGATATTGCTTGTTTATACAACAATAAATCTACTTCGTGAACTTCAATTCCTTGACCAATTTTTTGTAGTAGTGTCAGGGTTAGTTCACCACCTAAATGTTCTCTAAATTCGGTTAAACCTCGGAATAAACAACGGGGATTCTCAATTGATGATTGTTCAGATAATTCAGGTACGTATAAAGTAAAGCCCAGTTGGAAAAGTGTGTTTAATATCTTTTGCCAATCACTATGCGATAGCATTCCGAGAAGGTAAGAATAGGTACTATCTAAAGCAATACCAATTGCTACAGCTTCACCATGTCGTAATTTATAGTCTGTCAATTGTTCTATTTTATGGGCTGCCCAATGTCCAAAATCGAGGGGACGAGAGGAACCAATTTCAAAAGGATCGCCAGCTTTGGCTATATGTTCTAAATGTAATTGGGCGCAACGATAGATTAGTTGTTGCATACTATCTATGTCACGGTTAGCTAGGGCTGTGGTGTGATCCCAGATAAAATCAAAGAAGTTGGCATCTTTAATTAATGCAACTTTTACAGCTTCGGCAATTCCCGCACGCCAATCGCGATCGCATAATGTAGTTAAGAAGTCCGAATCGTTAATGACTGCATAAGGTGGGGCGAATGTACCCAAAAAGTTCTTTTTACCAAAAGCGTTGATCCCGTTTTTTACACCTATACCAGAATCATTCTGTGCTAACACCGTTGTCGGAATACGGATGAGGCGTACTCCCCGATGTGCTGTTGCAGCTGCATAACCTACTAAGTCCAATACTGCACCACCGCCAATTCCTAATAGATAAGAATGGCGACATAATCCGGCGGCTTCAATTAGTTTGTGAATTTGTTCTAATAATTTTGGTTCATTCTTGGCAGCTTCTCCTCCTGGAATTAGTATTGGTTCAGCAGCTAATGTGATCACTTCTGCATAAAAATTTGCATAGTTAGTGATTTGCGATAATAAATCTGGCCAGAACTCTAATAATCCAGCATCGACTAATGCTAAAATTTTCTTTGGGTTCTTGTCAGCATCAGATGCGATCGCCTGTGCTAATGTAGGGTTTTTTAAATTAAATATATTATTAGTAAAGTGAACTTCATAGTTAAAAGTTACTTTAATATTTTGCTGAATAGACTGTGCAGAAAATTTAGTTTTTTGCTTGATGTCAACTACCATAATCTCTCTTCATATAATTGAAAAACTTTCTTGGTATACTTGGCTCTCTACCTTCCGGGTTCGCCGTTAGCGTTCTCAAAAAGTAGCCACTTTCGTGCCTAATGTTCTTAGATTTGTTTTTTGAAAAATTCTTGAGTATTTTCAAGCTCCTGAATTAAAGCATCCCTATCTTTTTGCTCTACCAACTTCGCCAAACGGCTGTAAGTATTTGCTAACGAATTAATTGCTTTACATCTTTCTTCAGTGGCTAACATAATATCAACGCACAAATTAGGATTTTGACAAAACAAACGCTGCAAAATTTCAATTTCTTGGCGAAAGCTAGGAGATGATATTGATAAACTACTCTCTAGGTCAATGTTAGTCTGGGCTAAGAAAACACCAAGGCTAAGTCTATAAAAATGCTGTGTTGCTTGAATATAAACCATCATGCGATCGTGTTCTTCTGGGCTACAAGTAATTAATTCTGCACCTTGATTTTGGAGAAAATCTAATAGCCATTGAAATGACTCATGATTGCGCCCAGGACAAACTACTACTTTTTGTTGCCAAAAAGATTTGATACTTGGCCCAAACATCGGGTGTAATCCCATTACAGGGCCAGTATGGTGTGTCAACATTGCCTCGGTTGGCTGAGTTTTAATACTTGTGATGTCACACAAGGCTGTGTTTGGAGATAAGTATTTCGCTACACGCCCAATAACATCAACTGTATATTTGATAGGAACACTTATTAATACTAATTCGGCATTATGTAATATTTGGTCGGCATCATCCCAATCTTCTTGTTCTAGAACATTAACTTTATGACCTACAGCCAAAAATTTGTCTCGAAATAACTTGCCCATCCTACCACGTCCACCAATGATGGTGATTTGTCTAGATTTGACATCTTTTTTTGGTGCAAATTTTGGGTTAAGTGAGGATTGCACAGCCATTTGCTAGTCTCCAATTTGCAAAAATTTTTACTTTGAGACTTGATGCTTTAAGTCACAGCAAATACTTTGGCTAATATCATCGAAATTGGTAGAAGACTTAAAACTAATAAACTATAAGGTAAACCTGCAAAACCAGCAGCCACAGTTGTATCTAAAATAATTAATGACAATACACCAGCTTTCACAGCAATCCGAATTTGTTCTGATGTAGGTTGACGTACTGCCTTAATAAAAGGTAATAATACTCGAATACCTAATAATATTAAGAACGGTAATGCAGTGATAACTTGATAGTCTGTGAGCCATCCTAACCCGAACAACCCAACAAGAACTGCAACTATTAGTAATACTGCGATGATGCCTGTGCTGTGTTTTGCGCCATGTACTTCACCGCGACTGAGGGTAGTGATTGCTGCTATATAAACTATAGGAATTAAAGCTAAAAACCAGTAATTCTCTAAAGCTGCTGGGACGACACTCACCCCCAGCAATAAGTTACCGCCTCGGCAAATGCCCATATTGATGGGGCCGAGAATATGGTGATGTTTGGCGATCGCATCATACAATAAAGCTGCCATTGCGATCGCGATCGCTAATGTTGCACTCAACCACGAAACTTGCGCCGCCGCCACTACACCAACAATCAAAAATAAACTTCCTAATAAGGTTGCGCCTGTGTGAGAAGCTTTACCACTAGGAATTGGTCTTTCTGGGCGTTCTTTACTATCTAATTCGGCATCAAATACATCATTAAAAACAATACCGCCACCGTATAAGCCAGTGGTAGCTAAAATTAACCATAACAGTGGTGTAAGATTGGCTTCGACAAAATACCCAGAAGCAGCAAAACCAGCCATAATATCTGCCCAAGCGGTGATAATGTTGGCAGGCCGGAGTAATTGCAGATATGCCCAGAGGCGGTGAGAGTTGAGGGTGGCGGTGTTCATATTTTTACTCGCGTAAAGGCAAGGCAGCGCGTTGGGTGGCTTTGCCGACTTGTAGACGCGCTTTGCGCGGCTTCTCGCAGAGTAGCGACTGCCTCGCAAAGGCACAAAGAGGTTTATTCAATCAGTGCATATTCCTGGCGTGACTCTACCAAGGGTGCTTGGCCACGGAGGACGGAATTATCGCTGAATGTCTGTCGTTGGTCGATGGGTGGGAGGTTTAGCCAATCTGATTCTTGCATTTGACCGCTTTGACTGTAAGCAGCCAGGGCATTTTGATAACAAACTTTCTGCACATCTGCTTTGGGAATGCCACGTTCTAGCATGAGTTGGGCAGTTTTAGGTACAGCCAAAGGATCGCTCACTCCCCAGTCAGCACTGCTATCAACGATGACGCTATCGCTACCATATTGACGGACAATTTCTACCATACGCGCATTGCCCATTTTGGTGTTGGGGTAAATTGTGAACGCCGCCCAAAAGCCTCTATCTAAAACCTCGGCTACGGTTTCTTCGTTGTTATGATCAACAATCACCTGGGATGGTGATAAGCCATGTTCAATGCAGACATCCATACTACGGCTTGTCCCCGCCTTTTTATCGCGGTGGGGTGTATGAATCATCACCAACATATCTAGTTCTTTGGCAAGTTCTAGCTGAAGGCGAAAATATTTATCTTCCGCTGGTGTCATATCGTCATAGCCAATTTCGCCTATGGCCACTACACCTTCCTTGCAAGCATACAAGGGTAATAGTTCCATGACTTGCTCTGCTAAACCTTCGTTGTTAGCTTCTTTAGAATTCAAGCCAATGGTGCAGTAATGTTTAATTCCAAATTGGGAAGCGCGAAATCGTTCCCAACCCACTAAGCTACTGAAATAATCTTGAAAAGAACCAACGTTAGTACGCGGTTGCCCAAACCAAAAAGCCGGTTCAATTACTGCCACAATTCCTGATTTCCGCATCTGCTGATAATCATCAGTGGTGCGGGAACTCATGTGAATGTGAGGGTCGATAAACATCATATTGTTAGTACTCATAGATATTTCTGTGAAAATTACTGGGCTTAAGATACCCGACTTCTTGGAGAAGTCGGGTATCTTAATTTCGCAAATTTTCTAAATCAATAAATTTTTCTACTAATGGCCAAATTTCCGCCGAAACTGAGCGGTTAGCACTTTGACGTTCGTGAGCATAATCAATTAGCATCCGCGCCAATTCGTAGTTAGCACGCACATCCAAACTTTGAATTAAATGCAGAGGACTACCTACAAATAATGCTTTCAGCACCATCTGATTCCATGCCAAATTATCAAAATACTTTGCTGGATAGGGATTACGTAAAGCCACAGCATTAAATACTGCTGTCATATTACTGCGTATTCCTTCCGCCGCCCGTTTTTGTAATTTTTCTGGTTCAGGTAATAAAGGTAAAGCTTGATAAAGGGCAACTAATTCACCAACATCTGCGGCTGTAAATACTTGTTCTAAAGGATATAAATAGTTCTCTAAATTTGCTTGTGCCAGAGTTAAAACTAACAGTGTACGCGCTGCTTGATCTACACTCCAATGATTAGGAGAAAACCCTGAACAGATTACTGAAGCATTATTTAGGTCTAGAGAAGTTAAGTTTAATGGATGTTTACCTGTATAACGAGGTACTTTACTAAAAGCACTAAAAAATACTCTTGTATTAGCACCGCTATTGATTTGCTCTCTTGTTTCATTCAGCCAATTAACAGCTTCTTGAGTAACTTGTCGCGTCACCCAGTTATGTAATACCTCGTTAATATTAGTTAATTTGTAATCAATTACAATAGACATGATATATACCCTGGATATTGAAGCTGAGAAAAGATTTATAAAGTAAATCTTAAGTAGGGTGTGTTATGGCTTCAGCCTAACGCACCGCCAGATTATGATGGTGCGTTAGGCGATCGCATATAGTTGTTATGATGAATGAGCTACACAATCTGCGCTTAACACACCCTACGAGAATTTTTATTTTTACTTTATAATTAACCTCTGATCGCACTAAGTAATATTTGTCTCACAAACTTTGACTTGATTGAAAAATCCAAACGAAAAATTAAGATTTTCAGTTATTTTTTTTGAAAAGATTTTTAAGATTATAAGAAAAGCAGAGGAGCTAATATTAGGTAAGAGAAATTAATAGTATTTTCTCTTACCTACTACCTACTGCCGATTATCCAATAGAACCTTTCTAACCAATAGCTGATTTTTGTTGTCTATTTTTCCGCCATTTAGCAGCAGCAACCCCCAGTCCGAACAAACCCATACCTAACATTGAGCCTGGCTCCGGTACTTCTTTTCTTCCTTCAACGCTCAACACTTGCACACGACCTTGAAAGAAATCGCCGACATAGAGTTTGCCATCGTTATAGGCAGTACCACCTGTCCAGTTAAATCTACCTGGTGTGAGGTCGAGGGGGTCGCCAAAGGGCGGCTGGCCCAGTTGAGGAGGAGGTACAATTTCACCAGCTGCATTCAAAGCAGGTTCGCCAAAGGCAGTTAAGAAGTTACCGTTTTTATCGAATACCTGAATGCGGCTATTAATCGAATCTGCTACATAAATATTTTCAAACTCGTCTACTTCAATGCCAATTGGCTGATTAAATTCTCCTGGGCCTGTACCTTGTTTGCCAAATGTCAAAATTGGGTCGCCTTCTGGGTTGAGTACTTGAACTCGGTTGTTAAACTGGTCACTCACATAGAAATTTCCACTCACTGGGGAAATCCTGACACCGGCTGGCCCTTGAAACTGCCCAGGTGCAGTACCCGATGAACCAATGGAACTAAGAAGCTGACCGTCTGGCGTGTATTTATTGATTTTATCGCCGCTAAAATCACCTATATAGACATTACCTTGTTTGTCAAATGTCACACCAGAAGGGCCAAAGAAAGCTCTACCAGGAATTAGACCGCCAAATGAGCCAAAGGAGTTAATAAAGTTACCTTGAGGATCGTAGACATTAACACGGTTATTGAAAACATCCCCTACATACAAATTTCCAGTTAGAGGAGAGATTTCCAAAGCTGATGGCTCGTCGAATTCTCCTGGGCCTCTGCCGCCTCTGCCAATTGCGCCTATATAATTACCTTGGGGATCGAATACTTCGACTCGATTACCAATATCTGGATTAAAACTGCCATCTGGGTTAAGACCACGACCGTTACTTACTAAGGTATTGCCGGCGCTATCTACAGTGATGCCTTGAGGAACAAACAACTGTCCAGGAGCAAAGCCAGGACTACCAATGCTACGTTCGTATTTTAAAGTTAAAGATAAAGCTTGAGCAGATGTTGCTAATACCATAAATCCGGCACTGACAACACCGATCGCAAAATGTTTTACTAATCCCATAAGTTTTACAGTTCTGGTTGATGAGGTATACTCTTTCCTAGACAAATGTTGCTCCCAGACCCCGTTTGGGAAAGTTAAAATTCGGGCTGCTGCCTCCTGTGTATTTGACAAGTTTCGCAGTCAGGCAGCAGTCCATTCTGTGAGTAACAGAATTACACCATCTCTGCTTTCGCTAAAGCTTCACGTTTCCGCTTCTTCGCCATAGCAGCTTTACCAAAAGCTGCGGCTAAAAGTGACCCGGCGATCGTAGCGGGTTCAGGAACTTGCTCTGATGCTCTAGGGTCAATTCTGACGATTTGACCTGTACCTGCGAGCCTAGCGCGGTTGGAAATATATAAGTTACCGTCAGGGCCGTAAGTGATGCCAGAAGCCGCTTCTAATCCGTCACCACTCCAGATTGTGGTACGAGTACCATCAGTGCCGATTTTGATCACAGAGCCACTAATATCACCAGTAATAATCCCACCCTGTTGAATTGCTTTCCATTCGGAAACATTGATGTGTTGCAAGGCATATAAGTTGCCTTCTGGGTCATAAGTGACACCAGTTAGCTGGGTAAAACCATCAGCCAGAGTTTGAATTTCTAAATCATCGGGATTCACTGAAAAAATCCGAGCTTCACCTTCGGGATAAGGAAAGTATGTATATTCGCTAATGGTTAAACTGCCATCTGGAGCAACAGCAATTCCTGTGGGTACTGATTGATTAGATACTGGCAGACCGTTAGAACCAGTTGTATAACCAGGGGGTAGTGGTGCGCCTCCTGTAGGATCTACTGTTCCTTCCGGAAGTGTAGGAAACTCTAGTTTATCTGGTGATATAAGTTTTGTTGGTAATGCTGCTACATTCTGAATCCCACTACCATCAAGTCCTACAGAATAAAGCGTATTTCCACCACCATCAACAACAAAAGCATTATTGCCCTTAATAGCAAAAGCATAAGGGTTAGAAATTACATCCGAGCCATCAGGATTATTCAGGGCTTCATAAGCTGCAAAATCAGCTAGGGTGGTTAGTCCACCAGTGTTTAAGTCTACTTTGTATAATTTGCCAAGGTCAGGTGATCTTAACACCGTGTCTCGTTGATTCGGATTACCCGCCAGACCTGTCAATAAATAAGCGTTACCTCTAGAATCAAATTTAAAATCTGCTGGCCCGGCGGCTTGTTCTCCAGAAGGCGATAATGCTAAAGAAGTCAACCCGGATAGGATATTTGTTCTGGTACCGTCTTTAGCAATTTTGATTAAGGAACCATTTTGACCGGCGCACAAAGGAATGTACGACGCACTGGGTGATGGGATACATCTACCATCACTGCCATCACCGCCGAAACCACTTTCAGTGACGTAAATATTTCCCTCACGATCAAAGTCTAAATTTCGTGGGTTATTCAGACCATCGGCTATAACTTTAAAACTAGCAGCCGAGGCTGCTTCTGTACCAGCAACGACGGCAATACCAACGCTAACAAGTGTAATAGTTAAATGTTTCAGTTTCATTTGTCGTAAGTTGTGTATTAGTAAAGTTTGAATATTTGTGGTCATCCCCAGCAATTATTGCTACTGGGCTTGCGTTTCCGTAACCAACTAATGCCCAAAACGCCAAACGTTAATAGGCTGAAAGTAGAAGTTGGTTCAGGAACAGATTGTTGATTCTCAACTCTGATGATTTGTCCTTGTCCGGGGCGATCGCTACGGTTGCTGATGTAAAATGCACCATCAGAACCAATAGCCAAGGCATTGGGTGACTCTAAACCATCACCACTGAGAATCGTTGTGCGAGTGCCATCAGCAGCAATTTTGATCAGTGAACCGGCAAAATTGCCTTTCCACGCTGACTGATTGGCATACTGCAAAGCATACAAATTGCCCGCAGCATCAAACTCTAAGTCTGTTAGTTGGGTAAAGTTATCGGCATAAACTGTGGTTGTACCATCAGTCCCAACTCGATAAATTTTGGCTCCTCCTTCCGGAAAGGGAAAACCAGTAAATTGGCTAACGTAGTAAGCACCATCAGGCCCTTTGACGACACTTGAGGGTACTGCTTGGATAGCAATTTGCGATGGTGGTGGTTCAGTAGGGGTTGGTACTTGCCCAGGTTCGTTGGATGGTGTACCTGTGGGAGGAAAGACAGGATTGGTTAATGTATCTTGGGGAAAGACTGTAAGTGCTTGTAAGTTACTGCCATCAGTGTTGACACTGAGTAAATCATTGGCTCCGGCATCAACTGTAACTATGCGTTCGCCATCAATGAAAAACCCTAAAGGATTGCTATTGATATCACCACGATCAGGGTTGTTGGCGAGTTCATAATTGGCTAAATCGGCAACGGTTGTCCAGGAATTACTTTTAAAATCCGGGGTAATAATTTTTCCGAGTACAGTGTTGCCCAAATTGCGATCTCGAAAAGTTGGATCAGCCCCATATCCCACCAAAATATAGGGCTTACCTGCGGCACTAAATTGAATGTCCCGCACTCCACCTGCACCTGTACCATCAGCTAAGGCGATGGATGGTAAACCTGTAAGTACAGGTTTGGTCTGGCCATTCTCAATTTTGAGAACTCTACCACTTGTGCCGTAACACAAAGCACCGCCTTGACCGCTTACTGGTGGTACACAAGCACCGTTTCCTCCGGTTCCGGCCTCTGTGATATACAAATTACCATCAGCGCCGAAACTCAATCCTCTGGTATTGTTTAAACCATCTGCGATGACGGAAAAAGAGGCTGCGTCAGCTGTTTTTATGCCGGCAACAGCAGCAACACAGAAGGAGAGAATAGTAATGGTTAGTTGTGAGAGTTTGATGTGTTGCATTGTTTTAACGCAGAGGAATTTGGAGGTAAACGCAGCGAAAAGTTGAGCCAGTGCGTTGGGCGGGTTCCCCGACTTGAAGCAACTGGCGTTGCGTGCGGAGAGAACTTGCGTGCGCGGGTTCCCCCCGTTGAGCAAACTTTTCAAGACAAAGGTACGCGGAGGTTTTTTACTGAAACTCGGTTAGTATATTTCGGCGTAAAGTACTTATGAAGATTTTTTTATTTCATACTTCATACTTCATACTTCATACTTCATACTTCATACTTCATACTTCAACCTTCATACTTCAACCTTCATACTTTTTTACTGCCAACTAATTCTGGTTCTTTAGCTACTGGGATGTAGCTCATACCTCTGTCAAAGGACTTGAGGTTACCAGCTTTGCCTTCTAAGAGGCGTTTGATGTTCATGCTTTCTGCACCGAAGTCTTCAATTTGGAGTTTGCCGTGAGCTAGTTGCTCTCTAACTTTCCAGAAGGTAATCCGATGCAGAATCAACCCAGAGGCTTCTGGGTCGTTAAACGCATAAGCTGTGGGGATAAGCAAAGCTACAGAACGCTGATAATAGTTGTACTCTGGATAAAAATATTCTTGTTCTAGCAAGTAGTATTTGCTTAAGCTATGAACACGCACTGAGATTTTGACTTTCTGGTTATACTCGTCCAAAAAATCACCGGATGAGCCGCTAACTTCACCTATAGGACGGACTAAATGCGCCCACTCGTCAATATTTTTGACATCCTTTAAATAATCAACTGCCAGTTCTACTGGAGCGTCAACATAGATAGTATCAGTATCAATAAAGTAGCGTCCTTTTGCTGCTGTCTTCCGGCCAAGTTGACGCTCTAGATTAGCTTTGAGAGAACGACACTCGGAAGTGTGGACGGTGTGAATACCTTGCATAATCATTGGTGTTTGCCGTTTGGGGTCAACAAAGCTCAACCAATGAAAATACACGCCTTCTTCGTCTGTTCCTGGCTCTATGTAATTGGGAGGGAAAAGTAGTACTGGATAAACTTGGAAGTATTGGTTGTATTCCAGTCCGCAGTGCCATTCAATACCATAAAACAAGGAGCTTTCCAGCTTTTTAACGTGATAGTAGAGATTTTTTTGATAGCCAGATGCAGTTCCGAGCCAAGTATCTTCGTCAATTTGCTCTTTCATCCGACTGTAGAGTGTCCATTCATCTAAGTTTTTTAAACTACACAGATATTCAAAGGCACTCTCTGGTGAAGTGGCTATATAAGCTGATGTTGCAAAGGTATTTTTTTCCACTTATCGCTCCTCAAAGTCATAACTTGCTCAGGTTTATGCAGCAACTTGCTGATTTTTTCTGGTTCTAGCTTTTAAAATCCGTTCTTCTGCCAATCTTTTAGAAGCATCATTAGTAGTGATGCCTTGTTGGTGAGCAATACCAAAAATCTTCAGTAGTGTATCGTAGATATTATTGACTTGCTGGAAGGCTTTATCTTCGTCATAGCCAATCATTTCGTTATAAACATTGATGATGCCGCCAGCATTAATCACATAATCTGGGCAGTAGAGGATACCTTTTTCTATGAGTCTCTGTCCGTGGAGACGTTCATTTTCTAGTTGATTATTGGCAGCACCAGCAATAATTTTGGCTTGAATTTGGGGAATAGTTTGACTATTAATAATTCCTCCCATCGCACAAGGAGAAAATATATCTACATCTAAACTATAAATTGCTTCTGGTTCGACAACAGTAGCACCATACAAACGTTTGATTTCTGCTGCTTTTTCTGGACTGATATCAGTTACAAAAAGTTCAACGCCATGTTCATGTAAGTGCCGACAAAGGTTTTTCCCAACATTGCCTAAGCCTTGAACAGCAACTTTCATGCCTTCAAGTCTTTTCGTCTGCCAATGAAATTCTACAGCAGCTTGAATTCCTAGAAATACTCCTAAAGCTGTAATAGGTGCGGGGCCGCCTGATTTTTCTTCTACACCGACAACATAATTAGTTTCTTGTTTAATTGTGCGGACATCTTGGGGAGTAATGTTGACATCCTGACCTGTGATAAAACGACCTTTAAGGCTTTCGACGAATCGTCCATAGGCTCTCAACATTTCATCAGTTTTATCGGCGGGATTAGCAATAATCACTGCTTTACCTCCGCCGGCGGGAATGTTGGCGCAAGCTGCTTTGTAAGTCATCCCACGACTAAGACGCAAAGCATCTCTTAAAGCAGCTTCTTCATTAACGTAAGGATAAAGTCTGGTGGCTCCCATTGCTGGCCCTAAGCTAGTGTCATGGATAGCAATAATCGCTCTAATATCAGGATTTTTTCCATGACAGTAAAGGATTTGCTCGTGGCCCATTTCTCTAACAGTTTCAAATAGCTGCATTTTGGTCTCCTATTCTTGATTGTGAATTAGTTAGAGCAAGTTAATGATGAATTTAGGAAACACTATTTGGGCTAAAGAAGGCGGCAAAATTAGCTAAATTGATCTGACTAAAATGTGAATAAATTTTAAGTATTATCTAGCTAACTTTGCCTTTTGGTAAAATGCAGGGTAGGTCAAAACTTAATGTTTATGGTGTAATTGTTGACTAAAAAGTTGCTTTTTTAGTCAGCGATCGCCAAGACCTGAAATACTCCAGCTTGAAAGTTAAACCAAGGGAAAGGAAACTTGCTTGGCTGGAGTTTTCACATGATTGGAATTGTTTGCTTTGACACCTTGCGCTGCTAAACTCTTGTTCCGTCCGCCAGAAGGTGCGGGTCGGTCAGCGTCAATTACAACATCGACGACAAAGGGAACTTCAGAGGCGATCGCTTGTTGCAGGGCTGCTTCTAAGTCAGACTCTTTGGTGACTCCAACTCCTGCTGCACCCATACCCCGCGCAATCATCGCAAAATTAGTTGGGGGAATCTCTGCATCTGCACCTTTTAAGCCCAAGATTTTCATCCCTTGATGGCACATGTTGTATCGGGCATCATTGAGAACAATCCAAACCGCAGGGATTTTATATTTAACGGCGGTGCTGATTTCGTTATTCATCAGCATTGCGCCATCACCAACAATCGCCACGGCTTTACCTTTTCTCGCTTGGGCTGCACCAACTACGCCTGTCGCAGCGTGTCCCATTGCGCCAACTCCGGTACTGACTCGGTAACGATTGGGTTCGGTAAAACGCAGACAATGAGTAGACCAAGTAAAAGAGTTACCACACTCAGCCAAAACTACCGCATCACTACCTTCTACAACTATCTTTTGAATAGCTGCCATCAATACTTCTGGCCGCACTGGAGAGTCGGGTGCGGCTGCGATTGGTTCCGATTGGGGGTTGGGTAATAACTCAGTGGGGAAAACAGTTTCTGGTAAATGCTCTAAAAGTTCCTGTAAATAGGCTTTGATATCCGATTGAATTGCGAAAGTCTGAGCGTGGGGATAAGCCACACCAGGAACTTCCGGATCGATATCAACATGGACAAAGCCTTTTTTCGGTACCATTGTCGGACTCCAGAAAGAAGTCGGTTCGCCTAGTCGGGTTCCCAGTACGAGGGTACGAGCAGGCTGATGTCTTTCCATATAGGTAATCACAGAAGCATCACCACCCAAACCTGTGACACCAACAAATTGTGGATGATCTTCGGGAAAGATACCTTTGCCGCGAGGGGAACACATCACCGCAGCGCCAGTTCTTTCTGCCAATGCGTAGATTTCATCGGCTGCATCCCGCGCCCCAAAACCAACCCAGATAGCAAAGGGTTCTGAGAATAACAACTCCGCAGATTTAGCAACTTTTTCTTTTTGAGCAGTGATTCGATATGCATCTATCTCTAGTTGTGGCCAGGAAATGCCCTCAACTAGACTGGTTTGCACTGCTGTGGGAATACTCAAATGGGCAACAAATCCGCCTGGTTGGGCTAAACCCAGTGCCAATTTACGAAAAATTTGTGGCAGTTGAGCAGCAGACTCAACAGTGATTGCATAGTTGAATAATGCCCCAGAGGTGAATATGCCACCACTAGGCAAGGTATAACTGCTGGTTTCTTGAATTGCCCAGCGTCCACGTTGGGGTGCTGAGGTACAAGCCGACAGCAAAATCACCTTTGCACCTTCACCGCGAGCAGCAAATAACCCGGTGAGAGCGTTAGTAATTCCTGGCCCGGCGGTGGTAAAAATGACAGTTGGGCGATCGCTCGCAAAGTAAGCTTCGACTGCGGCAAAAGCCGCGCCTGCTTCATGGCGAAAGTTCAGCACTTGCATTTGGCTGTTCGATAAGGCATTCCACAAACTGGCCATTGCACCCCCAGCAATGCCGAAAGCATTGCAGATACCCAGGTTGACCAGCATTTGTGCGATCGCTTCCGCAACTGTCAAATGAGGGTGGCGATCGTCAGGTAACAACTGTGAAATTACCTTTTGATGCTCTAAATGGTCAGTAGAGTGGGAATCTTGGGGCAGAGATTCGACATACTTTGTACCAGTACCGTTTGTTGGCGGTTCTGAATACAGATCAGCAGCAATTAGCTGAGAATTGGAATCAGTATAATTTTGGCTCATTGCTTTCACTTAATTCCCGGTACTTGCAAAAGGCTCTTGAGTATACACTTAGGCATTTTGTGATATATAACACTAAGAAACTTGTTGCTTATTTTACGGATATGACCGGGCTGGTTTGACGGTAAATGTTTGTGCGGCTTTTCAGCCCAGTAAAAAACTTTTAAAAAGTGAAGAAAATTAAAGCAGTACTTATGAAAACCAGAGTACTGGAAATTAATATCTATTTGCAATGAACAATTTTTTGATGCCGTTATCAATTTTTTCGCAGTTGTGATAGTGGCTACATTAACGGCTGCTAACTACATTTTCTGATGCTTGCATTAAATATTGCGTTAATTGGCAATTTGTGTCAAATTAAATTCAAATAAATTAACATTATTTCTGGATATCACGTATGTACACACTCAACTTTTTGGACTACATCTAAGTATTTATTAATTATTTTACAGTCTAAAATAATACAATACAATTATTAGATAACTTATCATTTCAACCTAACTCTTGTGGAAGATGACACATTAATACTTATGGAAGGAGCCAAAAATAATGTATTCCTTTTGACGGATGAAAAACCAGATTTTTCTGTATTAGATTCCTGAAGGAATGAATTAAGAAACATTAAGAGGATTAATTTATGAGTAAAAATTAACCAGTAGCAGCAGCAGTTTCTTAACTAAGGCTTAAGCAACTTTTAATTCAGTCATAACTACTGAGAGTTTTGAATACTGACAAGGCTGAGTACCAAAAACTCAAAAGTCAAATTTCTCACGATGGTTCTATTGAGCAGCATCAATCACACAAAAATTAGTATGAACCCAATATTTAGCTAGAACAAAAAATTCATCCAGAGCATAACAATTGTTATAGCTCGCAGCAAGGTTATGGCAGGTTAAATTAATATTCAAGTATGACAATCTGTGCTTCCCTTATCAAAACAGAAGGAACCATCCTCAATGCACAAAATCAATTATTGGGAGTAATTAACTATAATGGCGCTACAATCAGAATTAGAGTTTAAGCTAGCTCATTTTCTTATTAATAATTCTGTAGATGCGGCCTTTTGTTTAGGGGCAAACTGGCAATTTATTTACGTCAATGATGCAACTTGTAGACTTACAGAGTATTCTCGTGAAGAATTGCTATCAATGGCGTTATATGACATAGATTTAGATTTTGCGCTGCACAATTGGGCAGAAAAAAAACTCCAAAATACTGTAACATTAAAAACTCGTTATCGAGCTAAAGGAGGACGGGTATTTTTAGTAGAAATATCGCTCAATTTTTTAGAAGAACAAGGTAGAAAATTTAGTTGTGCTTTTGTACGCGATAAAAGTCATGAAATCATAGAGTTAAGTACCCAAAAATGGATTAATGAATTAAGAGATGCTAACGCAAATTTACAACAGAAAGTTTCTGAACTTAAACAAAAAGAAATAAAATTAGAAACATCTTTATCTGTACTTAGTTCTACACTAGAATCTACTGCGATCGGCATTGTGACAATTAACCTTGAGGGAGATATACTCAGCGTTAATCAAAAATTTTTGGATATGTGGCAAATCCCCAAATCGCTGTTTCGCTCCAAAAAATGTCCTCAATGCAAAGCATTTTTTGAAAATAAAATCAAGTATCCAGAAACTTTTAATCGGCTGATTTGGGAAATATCTAGCCAATCTGATGTTGAAAGCTATGATGTTATCGAATTACAGGATGGGAAAATTTTCGCTAACTATTCTCAACCGCAATGGCTAGAAGGTAAAATCACTGGTAGAGTATGGAGCGTTTGGGATATTACAGAATCGAAACAAGCTGAGGCCGCATTACGGCTAAATGAAGCGAGATTTCGGACTTTAGCAGAAACCACAGATGCTAGCACCCTGTTAATTCAAGGTAAAAGAATTTGTTATGTAAATCCAGCCGTCGAAACACTGACAGGTTACACAAAAGCAGAATTACTACATGGTTTTGATATTCGCCAATTAATCAAAAGTAAGAAACATCGACAGGTAGGTAATTCTAAAGAAAATAATAATTTTGAATATCAAGAGATAAAGATTCTGACTAAAAATGGTACAGAACGCTGGCTGGCTTGTGCAGTAGCAAAAATTAATGGAACTCTTGATTTTCAAGGTCAACAAGTTGAGATGATTGTCGGGATTGATATTACTGATTATAAAAATGCTGAATCAGAACTTAATCAGGCTTTGGAACAGGCTAAACAACTTAGTGATTTGAGATCACGTTTTTTATCTATGGTTTGTCACCAACTCAGAAATCCATTGAATGTGGTTTCATTCTCTAATAACTTATTGAAGCGATATCTGAACAAACAAACAGAACAAACAATCGAACCTTTACTGGAACAAATTCAAACTGCGATCGAGCAACTCAGCCAAATGTTGGATGAGATTCTATTCTACGCTAAAGCAGAAGCAACAAAACTAAACTTTGAGCCAGAGTTATTAGAATTAGTTAATTTATGTAATAAATTAATAGCCCAAATACAGATGAGTAATCTGTCCCATGAACTTAATTTTATTTGTACACATACTCATCTACAAGCTTATATAGATAAAAAAATATTAGAGACAATTCTCAAAAACTTGTTGGATAATGCTATTAAATATTCTCCATCAGGTAGTATGATTAATATGACACTTTCCCGCAATAAAGAAAGTGTCATATTTCAAGTAACAGACCAAGGAATTGGAATTCCACTCGGAGACCAAGAACGAATAATTGAACCGTTCTATCGTGGTAGCAATACCGATACTATTCCTGGTACTGGATTAGGATTAGCAATTGTGAAGAGTTTGGTAGATTTACATGGTGGTCAAATGACCTTAGAAAGTGAAGTTGGCTTAGGTACTACCTTTAGGATTATGTTGCCATTTAACATCCAAAATTCTCATAGTTCAGAGTTATGAATGTTGAGTCTGCAAACTCGAAATTCTTAACTTGGAACTATCTCAGAAAATAGGAACAATTAATTAATTGTGTTCCTATTTTAAGACTCAGCAAAGAGGTGGCGAAATATTTTTGGTCAACAATTGTAGTAACAGAACAATGATTTCTAAATCATCAAAAACAATTCTCGTTATTGAAGATGATACCATTACTCGCACTCTTTACTTAAAGGGTCTTAAGCTAGAAGGCTTTGATGCGATCGGTGCTGAAAATGGTGTAGTGGGGATTCAAAAAGCGCAAGAAAATTTACCAGACTTGGTAGTTTGCGATATTATGATGCCCCATCTAGATGGTTATAGTGTTTTGAATGCGTTACATGAAAATCCGCAGACAGCGGCTATTCCTTTTATTTTTCTGTCTGGTAGCGACAGTAGGGCAGATATTCGCAAAGGTATGGAATTAGGTGCAGATGATTATATTACCAAACCTTCTACACTAGATGAATTGTTGAGAGCGATCGCAATTCGGCTAGAAAAACAAGCATCACTGAAAAATTGGTGCAATAATACACCAGAGAAAACTGCTGTAACATTAAAAGAGAATTCTGGCAGCAATAGTAATTCCCAGTCAATTTTCCCTTCCATTCCCCAATTAAAAGAAGTTTTTGACTTTATTGAAACTTATTTTCGCCAAGGAATTACCTTGTGTGATGTGGCTGAGGCGGTTGGTTATTCACCGGCTTACTTAACTAATCGAGTAGCGAAACAAACAGGAGAAACTGTTAATAATTGGATTGTCAAACGGCGGATGGCAGAAGCTCGTTCTTTACTGCAAAATACTGATGAGACTGTTGAGCAAATCGCTAAACTATTAGGCTATCAACATGTGTGCCATTTTTCACGTCAGTTTCGCCAACATCACGATTTACCACCTCATGCTTGGCGGTTGTGTTCTCGAAATCAAGAACTTTAATAAAATTTAGTAAGAGCGCAAAAACTTGCGCCCCTACAGTATGACTTGACTTACGATTTTTGTAAGTTCCCTAAGTGCAGACCGCACTCTTTAGCTGTAGATTCTTCCCACCACCAGCGACCTTCACGTTCGTGCTGGTTTGGCAGAACGGGTCTAGTGCAGGGTTCGCAGCCAATGCTAATAAAACCGCGTTCGTGTAATTTGTTGTAAGGTACATCTAAAGCACGAATATATTCCCATACCTGTGCAGAAGACCAGTTAGCAATGGGGTTGAACTTAATTAACTGATGGTCTTCGGTAGAAAATGCTGTATCAACTTCAATCACAGGAATATGGTTGCGGGTGCTGGGGCTTTGGTCTTTACGCTGTCCTGTCACCCAAGCATCCAAAGTATTTAGCTTGCGCCGCAGTGGTCTAACTTTGCGGATAGCGCAGCATTCTTTATGACCATCTTGATAAAAGCTGAACAATCCTTTTTCTTCTACCAATGCTTGTACTTCTGCCGCATCGGGGAACATTAATTCTAACTTAATACCATAATGTTCTCTAACTTTATCCAAGAATTGATATGTTTCTGGGTGCAAGCGCCCGGTATCGAGGGTAAAAACTCGGAAGTTTTTGGTGATTTTAGAAGCAATATCAATCAATACAACATCTTCAGCACCACTGAAGGAAATTGCTATGTTGTCAAAAGTGTCCAAGGCAAATTTGAGAATTTCTCTTGCTGATTTTTGGCTATATTCTGCTTCTAAAGCTGCAATATTTAAGTCCGTATGGGCGGCTACCATGTTTGAATGTTCTCTTCTCTCTGAACTTGAATTTTACCAATTTCAGATGCGGTTATACCAATTTTCGACCACAACTTACGGAAATCACTCCAACGATTGTAGACAAAAATGATTTAATGCCATGCAGTGGTATGAGTTGCGATCGCTGTTACACTGCAATTATCTCGCTCTAGGCAGACTCGATGCCCAATCAACTCCAACTCAACAACTACAAGCAACAAATAGCCGATCTCTACAGTCGCAGAAGTTTGACTTATGATCAAAGCGATTGGCATCTCCAAATTGCTCATCGTTTGGTGGAATATGCCCAACTCACACCGGGACAGCGTGTATTAGATATTGCCACAGGTACAGCTATGGTTGCAATTAAAGCATCTGAAGTTGTTGGGGCTGGAGGTGAAGTCGTTGGGATAGATATTTCACCGGGAATGCTTGACCAAGCCAGACGTAAAGTGGAAGAATTAGGACTTACTAATGTGAAATTTCAATTGGCGGATGCAGAAGCATTGCAATTTGCAGTTAACAGTTTTGACTGTATTTTCTGTTCATCTGCATTAATTTGGATGGAAGATATTTCCGGTGCATTGCGACATTGGTATCAATTTTTGAAACCTGGTGGTTTACTAGGTTTCCATGCATTTGCAGATACGTCTTTTATCGGTGCTGTTGTTGTCCAGAAAATCGTGGAAAAGTACGGTATTTCACTTTTGTTTAATAAGCCTACAAGTACAGAAGGAAAGTGCCACGATTTTCTAAAAGCAGCAGGTTATGACTGCATTGAAATTAAATCTGAGCAATACAGTAGCTATGTCAGTTTAGAACAAGCAAAACAAATGTGGGCAGGAAATGAGTCTCTAGCACCAGGTCAATTTCCAAATCCTTTATTGCAGTTATCAACTGAACAACTAAAAGCAGTTAAGATTGAATTTGAATTAGAATTATCTGCGTTAGAAACTGCACAAGGAATTTGGAACGATATCACTGTTTTTTTTACATTTGGACGTAAACCAGTGAATTAAAATTTCCTATCAGTAAATATTTTCTCGTTTAATGAAAGTATTATACACGAAAGGATAACTATTAATAAATTATCAAAATGCCTTATTTGACTGCTGCTAGTGCAATTCGTAACATGATTGCTGAATATACTCAAGCTCCAACTCTGTGGATAGACACAGAAGTAGCTGACTATAACAGCAAAAATCCCAGATTATCGCTCATTCAAGTGTTAGATGACCCTGATGATATGAGTGGCGATCGCGTTTTCCTTTTAGATGTCTTAAATCAAGATGACTTGGTGGCTGATTTTATTCAGCAATTTATGTTGAATCCCAACATAGAAAAAGTATTTCATAATGCAAGTTATGATGTAAAATTCCTTGGCAGTAAAAAAGCTAAAAATATTACTTGCACTTTAGAAATAGCTAAAACGATTCCTTATTATCTTTTACAAGTACCTAATTACCAATTAAAAACTCTTGCAAGTGTTCTATGTAACTTTCATCATATTGATAAACAAGAACAAACTAGTGATTGGGGACAAAGACCTTTAACAGAAGAGCAAATAGACTACGCTTATCTTGACTGCATTTATCTTGCTCAAGTGCATAAACGTTTGTTAGAATTACAAACAGAAGCGAATCCTGAACCAGAAACAGAAAATTTAATCGCTCTCAATGCCAGATATATACAAATAGAAGAGCAATGGAAGCTATTAAATTCTGAGTTTGCTCATTTACAAGAGCGCATTAAAAAAGCTATGCAAGCTCAAAATGTATCAGAAACATCTTCCTTTAAGCTGACAGCTTATGAACGCAAAACCGTGAAAACACAATTCTTAGAATTGGCGAAATTGGTACAAACTCAAGAATTAAATTTAGATTTTCCGATTACCTTGACTCAAAAGCTGCAAAAAGATTTAGGTAAAAACTTAGAACAATTATCTGTAGAGATAGATACATCCAACGCTTGGCGACTAACTCCTAAATCTCAGGAAATTAATCCTGAGAATGAGTAAAAATAATTATTGATTTTAGCGTAATTATTATTAATAATTAAAATTTAACGTATAATCAATCACCTTTAAATAACAATATAAAAGACAAAAAGTTGATAAACTTCCCGGTTAAGGCAAGAGTTAACCGTTATTAAACCTAGGGAATATCAGTTAAGTGTGTTAATTAACATTACACATCGAAGATTCCAGAATTAAGGAAATTGGGTGCTAATTAAATCTAGGTGGAATGGTGGTTGAAAGCAATTTATGAAGCTGCGGTTATGGGAGCAAAAGCGGGTGAAGCTAAAAAAAACATTGACTATAGTTGTGCTGACTGTATTGAGTGCAATTACCCTTGTCTCTTGCAATCGAGACAAGAATGTGTTGGTGACAGAAATAGGCTTCACTCCTCCTAGCCGCCGTACCATTAAAACTTCACCCGCTGGGGCGTTATATCTTCAAGGGCAGAATCAGCATCTCAAAGGCGACTTACAAGGGGCGATCGCTTCTTATACTAAAGCACTAAACACAAATCCTGACTATAGTGCAGCCTATAAAGGACGAGGACTGGCTTATTTTGATACGGGAGACAAACAAAAAGCCATTGATGAT
Organism: Nostoc sp. TH1S01; assembly: GCA_018993265.1. Taxonomy (GTDB): domain Bacteria; phylum Cyanobacteriota; class Cyanobacteriia; order Cyanobacteriales; family Nostocaceae; genus Nostoc_B. The sequence goes on along the minus strand of JAGKSW010000057.1, from coordinate 3,177 downwards.
TATAACGAAGCCTTGCGCCTGTCCCCCAACGATGCCGAAGCTTATAACAGTCGGGGAAACGCCCGCGCCTCCCTCGGAGATAATCGAGGTGCGATCGCAGATTATACCCAAGCCATTAAGCTGTCACCCAACTATGCCGAAGCATATAATAACCGCGCCAATGCTCGTGCAGCCATAGGCGAAAAAGACGGCTCACTTGATGATTACGACCAAGCTATTATCCTGAATCCAAGATATGCGATCGCCTATAATAACCGGGGTAACGCTCGTGCTGCTCAGGGCGATAAACAAGGAGCCATCTCCGATTACAATGAAGCCATACGCCTCAATCCTAGCTTTGCCCCTGCCTACAATAATCGCGGTAACGCCCGTGCAGCCCAAGGAGATAAACAAGGCGCAATCAAAGATTTAGAACAAGCCGCTGCCATATTGCAACGTCAAGGCAATACCGACTTGTATCAACAAGTTATGAAAAATCTTCAAGAACTTGGGCAATAGTACAGCATTAGCAACAAGAGAATAACAGTCATTGCGTTCGCCTAGCGTCTTGCAGACATTTCAGAGTTTGTGCCAACAATGGCAATAGTTGCGTTTGCTGATAAAGTTGATGTCACAAAAACCGAAACAGGTCTGCCTAATTCATACTGCCGCAAACTGCAAAGCTAAACAGATCAAATATTGCCATCTGCAATTCATGATCACAAATATCAATAGCACTAAGGAAAGATAAAACCTTTGCCAGTCTTGGGTTATGGGTGATGTCAAAGCTCTGAAGTTTTCAGACAAGTTTAGTAATCAAATTTTACTGACTACAACCCGCTCCCAATAACTTTACATATCAAAAATTTGCTCTTATCCTAGTGCCACTTACCACAAATATTGAGGAAATTACCAATGTATATTACATCTCTGAACAAGAATGGAATTGCTCATTCTTTATCTGCCTTTGTAAAAAATTCCGACAAAACCGTAGTTGTAGGCAACCGCAACCTAACAATAGACGATGTAGCCAACGTGGCAAGTTATGGAGCTATAGTACGTATCAACGATAGTCCAGATATTTTCCAACGAGTCCAAGCATCCTGTGACTACATTCGTAATGCTGTGGAATCAGGAGAGCCAATATACGGTGTCACCAGTGGCTTTGGTGGTATGGCACATGTAGTAATTTCGCCGGAATCTGCGGCTTTGTTACAAAACAATCTCATGCGATATCACAAAGTAGGTGCAGGAAAAAGAATACCGATAGCTGATGTCCGCGCTGCCATGCTCTTGCGTGCTAACTCTCACTTACATGGTGCATCTGGTATTCGTTTTGAACTCATCCAACGTATGGAGACATTTTTAAATGCTGGTGTAACACCCCACGTATATGAATTTGGCTCCATCGGCGCAAGTGGTGATTTGACACCTTTAGCCTATATTAGTGGGTCATTAATTGGTCTAGACCGTTGTTACACTGTTGACTTCAATGGCCAAGAAATGGATGCACCTACAGCACTTGAGAAGTTGGGTTTAGAACCTCTACAACTACTTCCTAAAGAAGGCTTGGCAATGATGAACGGTACTTCAGTGATGACAGGCATTGCTGCCAACTGCGTACATGATGCGAAAAATCTTTTGGCATTGTCGATGGGCGTACACGCTCTAGCTATGCAAGGACTGAATGGCACTAATCAATCATTTCACCCCTTTATCCATCAGCTCAAACCACATTTAGGACAAAAATGGGCTGCTGAGACCATGCTCAACTTGCTGGCTGGTTCACATCTTGTTAGAGAAGAGTTAGATGGTTCTCACGACTATCGTGGCGAACATCCAATTCAAGACCGTTATTCACTGCGTTGTTTGCCACAGTACTTTGGGCCAATTGTGGATGGCATCTTGCAGATTGAAAAGCAAATCGAAATAGAAATTAACTCTGCCACCGATAATCCTCTGATTGATGTAGCGAATCAAGTTTGTTACCACGGTGGTAATTTCTTAGGACAGTATGTTGGCGTGGGAATGGATCAGCTGCGCTACTACATAGGGTTGTTAGCTAAACATTTGGATGTACAAATAGCCTATCTAGTAGCGCCAGAATTTAATAACGGGCTGCCAGCTTCTTTAGTTGGTAATCCACAGCGTACTGTCAATATGGGGTTGAAGGGATTACAAATCACTGGCAACTCGATTATGCCTTTATTGACCTTTTATGGAAATTCCATCACCGACAGATTTCCTACCCACGCAGAACAATATAACCAAAATATCAATAGCCAAGGTTACGCTTCGGCAAATTTAGCGCGGCACTCAGTAGAAATTTTTCAACAATATATAGCGATCGCTTTGATATTTGGAGTGCAAGCCGTTGATTTACGTACATATGCTGTTGAGGGCCATTATGATGCTTGCACCAACCTCTCGCCTGCTACTAAAGATTTATATATGGCAGTGCTGGATGTGGTTGGAAAATCACCTTCTACTGACCGTCCCTACATTTGGGATGACCACGAACAAGCTCTAGATTTACACATTTCTCAAATAGCGGCTGATATTGCATCGGGTGGACAGATTATTGCTGCTATCAACAACATTTTGTCTAGCTTATAAGTCAAATCGGTTCTGACTTTTCATGAGAAATTCTTACTTGAAAAATTAACTTGCTTTTTTCTACAAGCTTTCTTGTAATCACTAGCAATTAATGCAAAAAATAAAAGTTTCAAGCAGGCTGAAAATGATTTTTTCTATATAGTGTGAAAAGTCAGAATACCATTTTTTAAGACTAAAGTTTTTGTACAAAAAATATTGAATGCACCTCGACTCCCTTCGGCTTCGCTCAGGGCAAGTCGCTCGGCGACCGAAAACAGGGGAGACAGTGACGGGTACGTAGGGGGTTCCCCCCAGGAGCAACTGCCGTTGAGCAGAGGAGAGGTTTTAACATTTCTGTACAGATTTCCGGAATCATCACTGATTACCTGGACATGATAAGTAAGTCGGTGTGAAAAAACAACACTAAGTTAAGAAAAGTAAACAAAGCTACTATCCTCTTCCCTTCTGCCTCCTGCCTCCTGCCTTCTGCCTTTCCATAACGATAATTTTTAACACTGAGCTACTTATTGACCAGAGTTAGGTTAGGGTTACTCTTATCTGAGAATTTTTCATGTCTAACTACTTACCAAGTTGAAAACAGGA
>JAGKSW010000056.1 GCA_018993265.1 Nostoc sp. TH1S01 | reverse complement strand
ATTCCTCTTAAGATTTATGCAATATTAATGATGTCTATCTGTTGATTTTATGAAAATTACGTTTTATGTGAATTAAAAATTTTAAAACAATATCACAGTTGTCGGTTTCAGATTTAACTAAAAACTCTAGCCGAATAAACGAGATAGAGTTGCTCTAGCTTTCAACTCACATAAGCCGTGATATGACTTGTAAAAACTATTAGCACAGCATTTGACACAATATTAGCATATTATTAGTTTTACGATAGTGGTCAGTTCTGAAAAAAATATAAAAAGCTTTGTCTTGTCTACTCGACCAATTAAAGCTTCTACTCAAGTGGTGGGGTAAGCGTCGATGGCAGATTGAGGGATGGTTCAAAACTGCTCTCGCATCGTTTTGGTTTGGCAATGCAGGCAACATTATAGACAAGTTGATTTACTTACACATTTATATCGCATCAGTGGTGTCGATTTTACTACTGTTGATGGTAGTGGTGCTTTAACTGTACTGGTATTACTTTCTGAAGTTGGTTTAGCTCCAAAACGCTTTCCTAATGTACAACCATCATGAACTTGTGCTGGTTTTCATCAAAGTTGAATGCAAATCACAATAAAATTACAAAACTGCTGAACTAACTACACTAAATAGGGAACACTAGATGCAGAGTCAAAAATTACCAATGAGTTGATGAAATTAACTTTTGCTGGTTTGGTTTTTCTTTGTGCCATCTTCCTATCTGCTATTTACAACCGCGATGTTCACGCGCAAGTAACTCCTGACAGCACTCTTAAAACCACTGTCAGCAGCAGTAACCCTCTTGAGATCACCGGGGGTACTGTTGTCGGTAAGAATTTATTTCATAGCTTTAGCGAGTTTTCGATTCCTAAAAACAGTTCGGTATTATTTAAGAATAATGGCGAAATCCAAAATATTTTTAGTCGGGTGACTGGTGGCAAAGTTTCCAACATAGATGGTTCTATTAGCGCCCAGGGTAGTGCCAATTTATTCTTACTCAACCCAGCAGGGATTATTTTTGGACAAAATGCCAGTTTAAATATTGGTGGTTCCTTTGTAGCGACAACTGCAAATAGTATTAAATTTGCTGATGGAACTAAATTTAGTGCAGTTAGTCCGCTAACAAACACATTATTAACTATGAGCGTCCCTATTGGACTGCAAATGGGTAATCATCCCTCACCGATACAAGTCCAAGGTACAGGACATAGCTTAGATGCTAAAAATAGTTTTTCTCCTTTAATTCGCGATCCTAGCTCAACACAATTGCAAGTACAGTCAGGCAGAACCTTGGCACTTGTGGGTGGTAATATCACTTTGAATGGCGCTACTCTAACAGCTGAAACAGGGCAAATAGCATTAGGTAGTTTAGGTGGTGCAGGATTAGTTAGTTTAGTGCCAACTACTCACGGCTATAAATTGGAGTATGAGCAGGGACAAAGTTTTGCTGATATTCAATTGGTGCAAAAGTCACTATTAGATGTGAGTGGGTTCAACTCTGGCGCAGTTCAACTTCAGGGCAGAAATATTAACTTTACTGATGGTTCGTTGATTTTCTCCAAAAATTATGGCTATCTCCCCAGTGGAGATATTCATTTACAAGCATCAGAAGCGATCGCTATAATTGGCACAACGCCCAATGCTAAAATTCGCAGTTGGATTCGCTCGGAAGCCTTGGGGACGGGTGCAAGCGCCAATATCAGTATCGTTACTCCTCGTTTGACACTTCAAGAAGGTTCAGGAATAAATACTGTAACTTTTGGATCTGCTAACAGTGGCAACATTCAGATAAAAGCGACAGATATGGAAGTATCGGGCTTTTCCCGCCTGAATCCAGTTGGTGTAACTTCCATTGCTACTACCACCTATGGAAAAGGAACAGCTGGTAATATTTTAGTTGATGGGAATAATTTACTAGTATCTGAGGGAGCTTCTTTATCTTCGGTGACATTTGGTAGAGGCTCCAGTGGTCAGGTGATAATTCGTAATCAAAATACCACAGTCATGGGCGAAAACCCTTCTGGGCTTTATAGCAATATTAGTCTAACTAGCTTTGCAATTGGAAATACCCAAGATTTGCTCATAGATACTGGCAAATTACAAATATTCAATGGTGGAGCAATTGGTTCATCGGTATTCTTTCAAGGTAATGGCGGAAATGTCCAAATCAATGCCAAAGAAGCGATCGCCATTAGTGGTAGCAGTAGTAATAATAACAGTAATATCAACTCTTCTGCTGTCCGTTTAAGTCCCCAGTTACGGCAATTATTTAATCTACCAGATGTACTAACGGCAAATGCAGGTAGCGTCAGTATTAATACACCCAAGCTGATACTAACCGATAGTGGGACAGTCAGTGTTACTAGTCAAGGTACTGGTAACGCAGGCAATCTTCAGATTACCGCAGATCAGATCCAATTAAAAAATCAAGCCTTAATTCAGGCGCAGACAGAATCTGGTCAGGGTGGTGATATCAACTTGCAATTAGGAAGTTTGCTGCTGATGCGCGATCGCAGTAAAATTACAGCCACAGCAAGCGGTCAGGGTAATGGCGGTAATATCAATATCAATGCACCCATCATTGTGGGTTTAGAAGATAGTGACATTATTGCGAATGCAGTACAAGGAAAGGGTGGAAATATTCACATTATCACTCAGGGAATTATCGGTTTAAAATATCGTCCACAACTGACCCCGGAAAATGATATTACCGCCAGTTCCCAATTTGGGGTGAATGGTACAGTGCAAGTTAATAACGTTGGCGTTGACCCGAATTCAGGTTTAGTAGAATTGCCAGCAAATGTAAGTGATCCATCGCAACAAATTGCTAGTGGATGTGCAGATACCAACGGTAGTAGTTTTGTCGCCACAGGGCGCGGTGGGATACCACAAAATCCGACTCAGGAAATTGGGAGCGATCGCACTTGGTCTGATGTGCGTGATATCTCTGCATTCCACAAAATACAATCAGTACAAGCCCAAATGCCAAAATCTCCAGAAACACTTGTGCAAGCGACTAGCTGGCGACGTAACGCCCAAGGCAAAATTGAATTAATTGCCAATCAATCTCCAACTCAGGTACAAACAGCCTTAACCTGTGCATCTGTACATCAAATTTAATTAACGTTATAAAATTTACTAAATGGGAACAATATATACGTAATAAAAACAAGAACTGGACTAATGAAATTCGCTTTTATTGGGTTTGTTGTACTGAGTGCAATTTGCTTATCTGCTGTTGACAACAATGGTGTTCATGCACAAGTAACTTCTGATAACACCCTCGGCACTGTTGTGGATAGTAATTACAGCATTACAAACGGCACTCAGGTCGGCAAAAATTTATTTCATAGCTTTAGTCAATTCTCCCTACCTAAAGGTGGTTCTGCATCATTTGACAATGCTACTGATATTCAAAACATTTTTAGTCGGGTGACTGGTAGTAATATTTCTCACATTGATGGTAAAATCAGTGCCAAGGGTAATGCCAACTTATTTTTAATCAACCCTGCCGGGATTATTTTTGGCAAAAATGCCAGTTTGAGTATTGGTGGTTCTTTTGTCGCCACAACTGCCAATACTATTAAATTTGCTGATGGAACAGAATTTAGTGCAACGAAGCTCAGTCAGTCGCCATTGTTAACTATGAGTGTACCTATCGGCTTACAGTTTGGTCAAAACTCAGGAAAAATTGCCTTACAAGGAACTGGACATCATCTCACCTCTCAAAATCCACTGATTACACCCTATGTTCCTAGAGTATTGAAGGGTAATTTGGCTGTGAAATCGGGACATACATTAGCACTTTTGGGTTCTTCTATTGACCTAAATGGTGGGATTTTGCTTGCTCCGGAGGGACGAGTTGAACTCGGTAGCGTAGTTCAAGGAGAAGTTAAACTCAATAGAGTCAGTCAAGGGTTTAACTTGGATTATCAAAAGATTTCTAAATTTGGTGATATTAATCTTGCAGGGCGATCGCTGGTGGATGTCAATGGTATTAATGCAGGTTCTATTCAAGTACAAGGTCGCACAGTTAGCCTCACAGATGGCTCTGTATTATGGGTGCAAAACCGAGGAATTAAAAAGGCTGGAGATATTTATGTTTTCGCCTCTGATACTCTGAAATTGTCTGGTGCGACTACTGACCTGAAAATTCGTACCAGTATAATCAACGAAACTGTAAGCAGTGGTAGGAGTGGTAATATTAGCGTTGTCACACCAAATTTAAGCGTTAACAACGGTGCAATAGTTGCGAACCGTAATTATAAATCTGCCGATAGTGGTTATATCAACATTGCAACCTCTAATTTGAATGTCAATGGTTACATTTCGACCGACCCTTCAGTCTATGCAGCAATTGGAACACTCACATTCTCTACAGGAAAAGCTGGTGATGTGAAAGTCGCAACGCAGAATTTATCTGTGTTAGACGGTGGTTATCTCGGCTCCACAACCTTTGGACTTGGTACGAGTGGTGCAGTTACAATTGATGCCGATCATGTGAATGTCATTGGAGCAACGCCCATCAGTATTCCTAGTGCCATTGCTAACACGAGTATTGGCCGTGGTGGTAATGCTGGGAAACTGAGACTAAATACTCGCACTCTCACAATCAAGGAAAGTGGTAGTGTAACAACTGCCAGTCTTGGGGTAGGTAATGCAGGTGATTTGACTGTTAATGCGACGGAATCCATTAATATAAATGGCCGATCACCAAGTGTTCCCTATGGTAGTAATATTTCATCAACTGTTGGCTCTTTGACAGGTAAATATTATACCCAATTATCAAATGTGAGCGAAATTCCTAGAGGCTCTTCGGGACAGGTGACTGTCAATACTCCTATCCTCAAAATTAGCAATGAAGCCAGAATTAATACTGGTAACTATGGGATTGGGAATGCAGGCGCACTGAACATCAATACTGAAATGCTGGAGTTACATAAGGGCTTTTTAGCGAGTTTTACAGCTTCAGGACAAGGCGGTGATATCAACATCCACACAAACGCGCTCATTCTTCGAGATCAGAGTTTGATTATAGGAACGGCTTTAGGTTCAGGAGATGGCGGCAATATTATGATTAATTCGCCAGTTATTGTCGGCTTTAACAACAGTGACATTATGGCTAACGCAGTCACAGGTCGCGGTGGTAACATTCAAATCACAACTCAAGGTATTTTTGGATTGAAGTTTCGCCCTCAACTGACACCAGGAAACGATATTACTGCCAGTTCCCAATTTGGGGTGAATGGGACAGTGCAAGTGAATAACGTTGGCGTTGACCCCAATTCAGGTTTAGTAGAATTGCCAGCAAATGTAAGTGATCCATCGCAACAAATTGCTAGTGGATGTGCAGATACCAATAGTAGTAGTTTTGTTGCCACTGGTAGAGGTGGTATACCACAAAATCCAGCACAGGAAATTGGGAGCGATCGCACTTGGTCTGACGTGCGTGATATCTCTGCATTCCGCACAACACCGCAAATACAAGCCCAAACACAAAAATCTTCAGAAGTGCTTGTCCAAGCAACTTCTTGGCGGCGTAACTCCCAAGGTAAAATCGAGTTAATAGCTACTCAACCAACCCATATACAAAAATCGCTAAACTGTACTGCACAGATAAAATAATATTTGTTGAAAAACAGAAGCTAAGCTAAAACACATCCAAATTACTTAACCACTCGTGAAGGTTGTCCTTGGTCATTGGTCATTCGCCATTTGTATTGACCCTTCGCCTCCGCTCAGGGTCATCAATATAACAGCATCAAACATTTTAAGTAATGTTAGGGATGTATTTTGCAGTAAAAAGACTCTATAACGGGTAATAATACTAATTTTGGATCTTAGATAGAACACCTTGCTTCATAGATTATTTCAGAGGGTAGAACTAAGACTATCTCTCCAATTTGGTATGAGCAATTATTGAAAAATAATAAACCCTAAATCCCCATGAAGTTATCTTTACTTAGTTTATTATCAAGTCTCAGCTTAATTTTTTGTTTTACGGCAACATCCAATGTTAATGCTAACACCATTACCATCCAAACAACTCAAGAAATTTCTGAACAAGAACTAGCTTTTAAAAAGCAAATTTTACTCAGCTTAGGCTCAATTGGTCGTGCACAACAAGCTTATTTTTTAGAAAATGAAAAATTTGCAACTCAAATTAAACAGTTAGGATTGGAGCAAAATATAGAAAATAGTATTCCAAGTTATAAATGGCAAATATTTACTGATAAAAAAGCTAATAAAGTTGTAATGACTGTATTATCACCACAGCAAAATGACTCTCGCACTTACATTAATTACGTTACTTTAACTACAACAGATACGAATGAAAAGATTACAATCTCAACACTGTGTGAAAGTGAGAAACATCAATTAATAATTCCTAAGTTACCAACTAAAATTTTAAAGAACCAAGGTATTGAATGTCCATCTGGTTTTAGAAAATTGGAATTGAGCGATAGCGAAAATAAATTCTCTGAACAGTTGGAAAATGAAAAAGAACAAAAATTATTAATTAGTGTAATCAATTCTCTTCAAAAAAAATATTATGAGCGGAATCAAGTATTTACAGATGAGATAGACAAACTCTTTGGGTTTGCTTTAAGTAAAATTGAATCAAATTCAGATTTGAAATTTAAATTATTGCCATTAAAAGATATTCAAACTGGTATTATTAGTATAGCTCCGTTTCCTAGTCAACAACAAAAAAGTTATATTGGAATAGTTAGAGCTATTAAGTCTAAAATAGAACAGCAAGACTCTATTCTTTGTGAAGCTCCAGAAAAAGTTTCTATAGATTTAGAAAAATTAAACAATTTATCTTTTGAGAATTTACTCCATTGTCCTAAAGAGTTTGTCAAAGTTAATCTTACTCCAGAAGAAGCTACAGCCATAAACCAAGAACTGGAAAATTTTACCAAGTATCAAGCTGAAATTTGGGAAATTGAACAGCCTCAAAAGACACATATTTTAAAAATTGCAGATAAACTCGCTCAAGAAGGTAAATATTTGCAAGCTCTACAAAAATATTATTTAGCATTAGGAGTGTTAGGAATTACTGAATATGATATTTTCGTAGAGCTTAATGCAGAAAATAGTTTTAATCCAATTGTCGATACATTTTTTAAAAAAATTAACCCTATTTTAGAAGCTGCCAAACCGTCGTTATCTCAACAAAAACAGGAAATCAAGTCAGAAATTTATAGTCTATTCGATAATCTTTCCGCAGAGAAGAACAGCACAGCTAAAAAAATTCAGGAAGTAGCAGCTTTACAGTTAGGATTTAATGTCTTAACTATACCTAAGCAAGATTTAAAAATTACTGACAATAAAATTTCAGCATTTGCGGAAGTTACAGAAGACTTGAGAAGTCATTTTAATGAAAAAACACAACAATTGAATAATAAATTACCTGTTAAGTTACGCAGTTATGTCAATAAAAATAAAATTGCGATCGCTAATATTCGTAACTTGCTAGTGAATGATGAAATACCACGCTGGGGGATAGATTACAAGTGGATTAAGGAAGGAGATTTTAATGCTCCTAGTCCTAGCTATGTAGGTATGCTTGATTTACAACGTTTGTTGATAATTGATATTTTAGACAAACAGCAGCAAGGTAATACTCCAGAGATGCTGAAATCTTTAGAAGCATCTTGGAAACTCAGTGAATCATTACAGAATGAACCATCTTTAATTGGTCAACTGGTGAATATAATTATCAGGCGATCGCAAATCCGTGTCATGAAAAAAATAGACAATTTACCTGTGGTTTGGCAAAAGCGATTACTAGCATACGACTATACAAAAGCTATGTTACAGGCATTGAATACTGAGGCTTTCTCTCAATTACAAGGTTTAGATAAAATCATTCCCCCTGAAAAAGATACACCTTTATCTCAGTTATATCGGACTTGGTATGGAGTGAATACCTATAAGCTGAATCAAGAATTTTATACGGCAATAGCACAAAAAAAAGATAATCTTTGTTCTTTGAATGTGCAAGCTTTAGAACAACAGTATTTTCCGCAAAATGCCTCTGCCAGACCAAGCTATATTAAGGAAATTTTGAAAGCACATCATCTGATGTTGGAATCAGAAATGATGCAAAAAGCTTTACAAGTAAAAGCAGCTATTCACCAAGGCAAAGCTTTACCAAGTTCTCTGTCTGAGATGCCATCAAATATTTGTTTAGGCAATAAATGGATATATAAATCTTCATCCGATGGTCACTCAATTTTGGATTTTGGATTTACGATTTTGGATTAACCTCTCCTTATAAAGAAGAGGCTTAAATATTGAAAAATTTTTGTTTTTCTTCTGGGTTAACCCAGAGGCTTGAGACCAAATATTTTAGATTTCAAATTTTCATTTAATCCAAAATCTAAAATCTAAAATCTAAAATTGCTTCGGTCAATGGTTGATTTATCTCAATAAACAACCAATTTGGCAATCTCAAATTGAGCGATCGCCACTCACTTACACAGGAAAACTTTATAGCCATTCACACGGTCAATAGCCGGCTAATTAACTTTGTTGGGTAATGGTGAGAATTCTCGTTTCTCTAGCATTGATTAGTAGAGTTAGAAATCAGAGCATTGCGGGAATACTAAATAGGGGTATAAATGGCGACTAGTTTATGAAAGGGTCTTTGATGGGTTTGGTGAATCCAGTATTGCTGAGTTCTGCGCTCTTGCCAGTAGGAATTATCTTATTGTGGACAATCGAGAGCGATCACACTTGGTTTGATGTTCGCAACATCTCTGCATTTGAGAAAGTCAGCAATGTGAATGCTCAAGCACCACCTTCTTTTGCAGAGTTAATTGATATCAAGCGATCGCCATGATTTTCTGATTCCAACTCTGAACTCATAATTACCTATGAACTTCCTCATCAAACAACGTCGTTGGCTATATATCAGTCTGAGTATTTTGAGTTTGTGTTTGACAGTGACAATAATACCTGCTCAAGCATCTCGACAAGTCCCAGCAAATTCTCTTGCTAGCCTCAATCTCAATGTCTCCACTACGGAATCTACAAATTGGCTAGAACAGGGACGACAACTTTACCAATCAGGTAGCTTTGCAGAAGCAGTGAACGCGTGGCAAAGGGCAGTACAAAACTACCATCACCAAGGCGATCGCAGCAACGAAGCCTTGAGTTTGAGTTACCTGTCATTGGCACAGCAAGAACTCAACCAATGGGAAGCAGCCACACAATCTATCGAACAAAGTGTAAAAATTTTGCAAACTGCTCAACCTGCTGCCGATGCAATTATCTGGGCGCAAATACTGAATACTCAAGCAAATTTACAACTACGCACTGGCAAAGCAGAAACTGCCCTAGAGATTTGGCAACAAGCTCAAAAATATTATGAGCAAGCAGGCGATAAAATCGGCAGCTTAGGCAGTCAAATCAATCAAGCACAAGCCTTACAAAGTTTGGGATTCTACCGCCGTTCTAAACAACAGTTGGAAGCCTTAGCGCAAAAGTTGGCAGCAATGCCAGATTCCGAAATTAAAGTCAGTGGGTTGCGATCGCTCGGTTTAGCTTTACATGCGATCGGCGATCATCATAGCCAATCAGTATTAGAACAAAGTTTAGCCATAGCCAGTCAAATTGCCGCTAAAACCCAGTTAAGTTCGATTTTGGCAAGTCTGGGGAAAGTTGCTTCCGATTTCCAAGACCCGGAAGCCGCATTAAATTACTTTGAAGATGCAGAAACAGCTGCTACCAACCCCAATGAAGCTTTACAAGCACGTTTAGCTCGGTTCAAATTATTGGTGGATTACGACAAACTAGAATACGCAATTCCTGTAGCACCACAATTACGACAACAGTTGTCAGAACTGCCACCCAGTCATAGTTCTCTGGATGCAACAATTAACTTTGTCGCCACCATAAATCGCTTGAAAAACCCAGAACGAGTTTTACCTAGTCAAGATTTGGCACAAATGATGGCAGATACTGTGAACTCTGCTCAAAAAATTCAAGATGGTAGCGCCCAAGCTTACGCACTGCACGAATGGGCAAAACTTTACAGTCGTAAAAAACAGTGGAATCAAGCGCAGGAATTAGCTGAGAAATCTTTGAAGATTGCTCGTCAAATCCAAGCGGATGATTTGATTGCTCAATCGGCATGGCAAGTCGGAAAATTGTATAAGCAACAAGGTAATCGTCCCCAAGCAATTAAAGCTTATAGCGAAGCTGTGAAGTCATTAAAGGCATTACGTGGGGATATGGTAGCTGTCAACCCCGATGTGCAATTTTCTTTCCGGGAAAGTGTCGAGCCTGTTTATCGGGAACTAGTGAGTTTACTGCTGGATGAGCAACCTACCCAAGCAGCATTAACACAAGCGCGTGAATTAATTGAATCTCTGCAAATTGCCGAACTGGATAACTTTTTCCGCGAAGCTTGTTTAGACAAAGCGCAGCAAATTGACAAAGTTGACTCCACTGCCACCGTTGTTTATCCAATTATTTTAAGCGATCGCTTAGGTGTAATTTTTTCCCAAGCGGGAAAACCACTGCGTTACTACGCTACTTCCAAATCTCAAGGGGAAATTGAGCAAACTCTAGAAAATTTCTTGGTGACTCTGAATCCAGTTTCCGATGCAACAGGTCGGGAGCAATTATCCCGACAGATTTATGATTGGTTAATTCGTCCAGCAGAACGCGATCTAGCCTTCAAAGACACTAAGACATTGGTATTTGTGTTAGATGGTCGGTTACGGAATATTCCCATGGCCGCCATATATGACGGTAAGCAATATTTAATTGAAAAGTATGCTGTGGCGCTCTCACCAGGATTACAACTGATGGCGGCTCGGTCACTCCAGCAAAACCGCATTGATGCAATTGTGGGTGGAATTAGCGAATCTCGTGCTGGTTTTAGTGCTTTACCCGCAGTCGAATCAGAAGTAAAGCAAATTTCCCAAAAAGTTCCTTCTTCAACACTACTCAATCAGCAATTCACCAGTGAAGCTCTAGCCGAGTATGTCAAATCTAGTCAGGCGAATGTTGTCCACCTCGCAACCCACGGACAATTTAGCTCTCGTCTAGAAAACACCTTCTTACTTACGTGGGATGGAGAAGTGAATGTTAAGGAGTTGTCTGAACTCTTGAAAAATCGGAGTGGTAATTCATCAAAAGCGATCGAATTATTAGTCTTGAGTGCCTGTGATACTGCCAGTGGCGATGATCGTGCCGCTCTCGGACTAGCGGGTTTAGCGGTCAAATCGGGCGCTCGTTCCACCATTGCTACACTCTGGCCTGTGAAAGATAAAGCCGCCCAAATGCTGATGACTCGTTTCTATGACCAATTAAGAAAACCTAAAATTACTAAAGCGGAAGCACTTAGACAAGCACAAATTAACCTGATTCGCCAAACCGATTTCCGCGACCCGTTCTTTTGGTCTGCCTTTGTTTTAGTAGGTAACTGGTCATAATTACGTAAGAATACTGTCAAAAAAAGAGTTAATCAAAACAGTTTTTTTATGGAAGATTAACATGAATTCGGATATAAATGCTAGTATCCTTCCCCAATTTAACTAGTGTTTAGAAGTCTTCCAGAAGTTATTGGCACAGTGTTTTTAATGTATTTTCTATCACTGTTTAATGAGATGAGGTGAAACATGAAAAAACGTCGATATCTTACTAGCACATTGAGCATCATTACTCTGATTGCTAGTAGTACATGGGCTAGTGCCTATGCCGTAACATTTACCCCACCTGTAAAAAACTCTGCGCCTAGAGACTCCACTGGAGGTGCTTCCCGTGGCAGTATCTTTGTCCCCAGTAAAGGTAACAGTGCGCCCAGACAAGCAACTGGTGGTGCGTCTCGTGGCAACTTCTTTACCCCAAATAAAGGTAACAGTGCGCCCAGACAAGCAACTGGTGGGGCTTCTCGTGGCAATCTCTTTACGCCAAATAAAGGTAACAGCACGCCTCAACAGGCTTCTGGAGGGGCATCCCGTGGCAATCTCTTTACACCAAAAAAAGATAACAACGCTCCCCAACAGGCTTATGGCGGAGCTTCCCGTCTGGGTACTTACTACTTGAATCCTTCGACTGTAGCAGCAACTGGGCCAGCCGCTCTCATTGCACTTCTACCCGAAAGCTTCTATGGCACAACCATTTCTGAACGTCCGACAATTTTGGTTTACCTTCCTGCTTCTAATGCCGAAGAAGCTGTGTTCAGCCTCAAGGATGAAGTTGGTAATACACAGTATCAAATGAGCATTCCGGTTGCAGGAAAAGCTGGAGTTATGGCAGTCAAAATACCAGCGGATGCACCTGCTTTAGTTGTGGGTAAAAACTATCAATGGTTCTTGGCGCTGAAAGTGGACGGATCACTGAGTCCCAGTACACCTTATGTTGATGGTTGGATTGAGCGTATCCAGCCAACTGCGGAACTGACAACAGCAATGCAGCAGCCAGATGCTCTCCAGCGGGCAGCGGCTTTTGGTAAAAACGGGGTGTGGTATGACTGTGTAGCCACAATGGCTACGCTACAAACTGCTCAACCCGCCAATGCAACGGTGATTAAGCAATGGCAAGAACTTCTTTCTTCCGTGAGCTTAAAGGATATTGCACAAGCTCGCTTAGTAGCATCAGCTAATTAGGGACTGAGGACTAGGGGCTAGGGACTAAGAACCCAATGCCCCATGTATGATTTCAATCTCAGACAAGTATGATAAAACTTTGTTCAACTTATAGTCAAATATAGTCAAGCATACGATCTTATCTAAGTATGAGACTAAAAGACTATGCAGAGTATTTAGGGGTAAGCTATCAAACGGCTTGGAGATGGTGGAAGACGGGGAAACTACCACACCCTGCCTATCAAGTGGAGACAGGAGTGGTTATTGTAGATTTTCATCCAAAAATAGAATCGACCACAAACCAATCAAGTCGGGCTGTTATTTACGCCAGAGTTTCGT
>JAGKSW010000055.1 GCA_018993265.1 Nostoc sp. TH1S01 | reverse complement strand
CTACTCGTCCATTCCAAATTCCAGGTAGTGCTAGAGCCACAAACCCCAAGCTCAGTAAACAGGCCGCCTTTTTCTCCCCTTCACAGAGAATAATCGGGATTTCTGGATGAGAAATTACCCATTCCCAGAACCGGAGCAAGCTGAACCTATCTTGTAAGCGTCGCGTCAGGGACGAATTGTACTGTTTGATGTTGTACCGCCGTGCCACTAAATCCCAAATACAATCGGCAACATCAAAATAAGTAACTCGGTTGGGGACTTTTGGGGGCGACTCATACTTAACCGACTTACCTTTAAGCCAATCAATCCGGGGGTTTGTCGGCTTGATGCGCCCCCATTCCATTGGTTTCCAGTCGTTGTACGGGTCAAGTGAAGCAATCCACATTCCCCCTGCCATTAAATGCAGATATAACTTTAACAGCCCATCCGTTACTCGACCAGCGTTTTTTCGGGGGAGTTTGGGAGAAATGAATAGATAATCGTAAACTGTTTCTCCCTCAATATGGAAGAAATTGCGCTCAATCAGTGCCGGATGAATGGCACTTCCCTCCGCCAGTTCATGATACTCGGCGGCGGTAAGATTATTGGGGTATTCACAAATGTTACTTGACAACACTTGATACCCAACGCCCAACTCTTGTGGGCATTGGTTATTTTGCACGGTAGATTCCTCCGATAACTGTGTTTTCCAGTTTCAGAGGGGGCTGATTCACTCAATTTGCAATTACCAACTCGCAAGCACGCAATTATATCTACGCCTGTAGTTGCTGCCATAGAGCAGACTCTTGAAAAGAGTCTGAATTATTAATTGTCCAATTACAAACGCAGTTGCGAATTGCGTAGACGCGCTTTGCACGGGTTCTTGTAGGGTATTGCGAATTGCCTATGACGCTGCTTTTACAAAAATTTACATAAATTAAATATAAATTTTTTACCAAAATGCCACCAACGGTCAGCAAAAATTGGGCTTGCGTATTGCTTTAGAGTATAATGGCAATAGCAAAGCAGCGTGGGTATCTTTTGACAAGTCAGTGGTTTCAAGTCGCCAAACTTTAAGTGCCGCTTTCTTCGTCAGCCGAGATCAACCCCGCCCCAAAATATATGGTTTTACCGTCAGGCAAAGCGTACTCCTTAGTGCGTTTTGCCTAAATTTTTATCTTTATTTTTTTTCCTCCTCGTTTAAATGGTATTAACAAGCTTGATCTTACAGAAATTTGTGTCATTTGGCATCTATTGAGATTTTGATTGTTTCGTTGTGTTACCTCCTGTTTATCCAACTATGAATTCGCCCTATAAATTTAGGGCTTTTCAAGCAACCTTGATACAGTTGTTGACTCTGGCTTGCGCTTGAAAACTTGTATATAAGTTCATCTTTATTAACCCAATATTGATTTATATAAAAATAATTTTTTAAGAATATTTGTGCAGGAAGTAAGAAACAATAAAAAATGCTCATAAGTTTTTTTGGCTGTTCCTTTACTTTATGTTCTCTTATTTCTAGATGAGTGCTACTTCTTAAAACACTATTAAACATGATTTTTATAGTTAGATTGAACAACTGTTAAGTTTAATTAGATTTACACATTTAAAATTAAGTATTTTTTAAGATGCATTGGCAAGATGTGAGAAAGCGTTGGATTTATAAATTATTCCTAATGGGTCTTTGTTAATATACTTTCTAACTACTGGTTGTAACGTAAAGCTAATTTCCATAGTATTGGGATCTTTAATACTTTCAATTAATGAGAGTCTTTCCAATTTCTCTAAAGCTTTAATTATTGAAGAGGTAGAAATAGATGTATTTTTTTTGTAATCAACCTGCATTAATAGATCACTAAAGCTCAGAGAATGTATTCCAGAAGCTATTTTTTCTGCTATAAAAATCATAAGATAAAGTTCAAATTGATCTAATAAATCGCTAAAAGCCTCATTTAACATTTTTTGAAATTCATCAGAAATAAAGGTAGTTTTATGTTGGTAAAATTTCTCTGTACTTCCAGCAAAGAAGTATTTAATTCGTTGAACTACCATTTGTAATTCTGAAATATTGCCGTAATAGGTTTTGATTATATCAAGACAGTTTTCTTCATCTGTTAATCCCTGGTCAGTTAAGTATTGCATTGCTGCGTCTGTACTGAAGCCTTCTACTCGAAAGGTTTTAATAGCTTGCGTATGCTTTGATAGATTATCTAATTCGTCAGGTAAAACGCGGCAAGTCAGTATTAATGAACTTCGATGTTCTTCCTCTAGTAAACGCCGCATAAGTATTCTGTATTCTAATCGTTGCTCTAAATTAGATGTTTTGAATAGAGATTCAAAGCCGTCTAGTACGAGTAAACAACGATGTGAATGCAAATACTTAATTAATACGGTAATAATTGCTTGAGTATAGTCAGGTAAGATGGTAGATGGTTCTAAAGGCTGAATTAATTCAACTAGGTTGCTTACTAAGTCTTGAACACTTGCGGTATGAGTAACTGATTTCCAAATTAAAAAGTCAAATTTTTGTGGAGATTCTAAGCTAAGTTCTGATAAAAGTTTAGCCGATAATGTACTCTTACCAACTCCAGGTACTCCTGTTAAGCAGATGCAGCGATGTTGATTAACTAATATTTTTAACTGAGAGAGTTCTTCTTCTCTGCCATAAAACTTAGGTAATTGAGGAAGTTGACCTTTAATAGAGTGGACAAACTTGCTATCAGAGGATGAAATGGCTGAGTCTTGACTGTATTGGGTATGATGTTTTTTAGTAACTTGCTCTAGCAGATTCCGCACTTTTCGTTTATAGACAGGTTCTCCATCCGCAATTGTTTCAGAAAGTAAATTCCATAATTGTGGAGCTACCCGACGTTGTAGGTAATTAGCAGCGTATTTTGTTTGCTCTGTTGCTATTTCCCTAAAATCCTGGCTATCCCACGTACCCTTCAAGATAATGATCTCTGCATCAGACAAATATCGATTTTTCTGAGCAAATACTAGATTGTTAACTGTGACCAAAACTTCTTGAAAAGTCACTGTAGGTAAAGATGGTGACTCAGAAATTTTTTGTGTTTGTGTAACAACTGATGAGGAACGAGGATTTTGGTACTTTACCTCATGACCAGTACTTGAATCCATAGAGACTCTTTTCCTTTTGGTACAGTAAGTTCCGCCAGTAACCTTACTTGAGATTAAATTTGCCTTACTTTAAGTCACATATAATATTACCAGCTTTTAAGCTGATAGTTGTATTCTACAGCTAGGTAACATAATTTTTCCACAACAATCAATATAAATTTGTTTTATAAGCCAAAAAGGTTAATTTACTTAGATTTGAGGCTTTAATGCTCAGTCTTATCAATTGATAAGTTGTTTATTTTATAAATGTTACTTTAAGTATCACAACTTTAATTTTAGCTATGCACTAAATCGTAACAACCGCAAGATTCATAGTATAGATGTTGTAATTGCCATTTAGAACAATGAAAACACTCGTATCGATTTACTTTTATCCATCACCTCATATAATTACTGAGGCAAAAGTTTGTAAGTTACGTAATATCCACCAAATCAATTGTATAAATTAAGAACATATATTGTGACAAGCATTTAAGCATTTAAGAATTCATGATGGAGTATTTGGATGCTTAATTACGTAAAAAACTGCTAATTAATCAATAAAAACTTCCTAAAGATAATATGTCATGTTATTGTATAAACCCTCTATGTGAGCAACGGCAAAATCCAGATGATGCCGAGTTCTGCCTGTCATGCGGTAGTCCGCTAGTGATTAACAATCGGATTCGTCTAATCAAACCATTGAGAGAGTTAGAGGAGAACCCATTTGTTTATAACGAGATTTTCGAGGTGGAGGATGCAGGAACAGAATGGATTCCAGGGCCGAAACGGCGAGTAATGAAAATTGTTAAATGGAGTTCAGCTAATTTAGTGCGGTTTGTTGAGCGAGAAGCTCTAGCCTTACAATTAATACACCATCCGAATATTCCCCAGACCTATGGAGAAGAAGATTTCTTCACTTATTCTCTAGAAAATAGCCCCTTTAAATTTCGATGTTTGCTGATGGACAAAATTGAAGGGGAAGACTTAGAGGAATGGATAAACTCTCACCCACCGATTTCACAAACTGTAGCACTAGATTGGTTACGACAGTTAGTAGAAATTTTAGACGTAGTACATCATACGGAATTTTTTCATAGAGATATAAAACCTGCAAATATAATTCTCCAACCGGATGGGCAGTTAGCATTAATAGATTTCGGGACAGCACGACGCATAAATGAGACATATTTAGCGAAAGTGAGTGCTAGTGGGGGAACAGATAGAACGATAGGGCAATATGAAATTACGACTGTAGTTTCACATTTTTATACAGCTTTAGAACAAATACGTGGAAAAGCTGTCCCACAGTCCGATTTTTATGCTCTGGGGCGAACTATCGTGCGTTTAGTGACGGGAGTTCGGTTAATGGATATACCCGTAGATAGAAATACAGACAGACTAATGTGGAGAAATAAAGCACCACAGATTGATAAACCGTTAGCTGATTTAATTGATAATTTAATAGCTCCCAATCCAGTACATCGTCCTCAAACTACTGGAATGATATTAGAGCAAATAAAAAGAATTCCTCAGAAAATTAAAATTTATAAAGTAACAAATTCTAAATTTTTTATATTTGGTGTGGCAGTTTTAGGATCTAGTTTATTGGGATTAGGAATTTATAGAATAGGATTATCAACTTTTGCTAATAATTTAGTAGTAGAAGGGCAAAAGTTAGAAAACGCCAACCTATCAGAGAAAGCGCAAAGGATGTTTGATCAAGCAGTCAAACTTCGTCCTGAACTAAGGTTTCAGATTTCTAGATTTTACTTTGATAAAGCAGCGCGGGTTAAAGATGACTCAAAAGCAGAAAAAAAATATTATGAGTCAGCAGTGAGATACAACCCACTAGATGTAGACTCTTACAATAACTTAGCAGTAGTTTGCCAACTTATAGAAGATATAAACTGTGTGACTCAAGCTTATGAAAATCTTTTTAAGTTAGAACCTAATATATGGGAAGGGCATTATAACTTAGGAAACTTTTATGAGGCACAAGATAAATATAATTTAGCCCAAGAACAGTATAAGTTAGCAATTAAGTATGGTAAAGGTCAAGCAACAAATGCTATTAATAATTTATCCAGGCTAAACATTTTACAGCAGAAATATCCGCAAGCAGTGCAATTAGCGAAAGAAGGCTTGAAGAATACTCCAGATTCAAATAAAGAGTTAAAAGCCACTTTGTACAAGAATTTAGGTTGGGCAATGTTAATGCAAAAGAAATATCCAGAAGCTGATGAATATTTACAAAAGGCATTTGAATTAGATTCACAAAGGGTTGATGTATATTGCTTGTTAGCCAAAACAAGAGAAGCACTAGGAGATATAGAGTATGCCAGTAGTTATGGAGAGATGTGTTTATTAGCAAGAACAGATAAAGGATATTTACCAGAGATTCAAAAGTGGAGAGAAGAATTATTAAGTCGTATTTTTAAGAAGCAATGATATTGAGATAGTAATTTTTTAATTTATAGTAATCTATTAACTAGATGCATTTAGTAACTGTACAGAAAATTTATTTAGCTCAATTCATAAGATAGTTGTAATGATAAGTATTAAAAAGAGCGCAAGAGAAGTAATAAAAAAAACTAAACAGCTTCAAATCGGAGCAGTTGTATCAATATTCTCTTTAATAAATGTAGGGGATGCATGGAGTCAGCAAATAGTCAAGACTATTTCGCAAGATAAATCATGTGATTTTATCGCCAAAGTTATCAGTGGGGATGTTCGTCACCAACCTTTAACCAAATTATGCCAAGAAGATGAAGTAAAGTCCGCCAATGGTTCAAGAGTAAAAATTTTCTGCTATCCGAGAGGAAGTGTTTTAGAAGTTCCTAATGGTTCTGTAGGCAAGCATTGTTCCCCACTGTCAAACATAGAACGCCGGGGCTGTACAACAGTGGCCCGGAGAAACTGCATCAATCCTAAAGGGACAGAAGAGGAAAATTTACCCAGATTGATCAACCCGTATGGGGTAGTGATTGTTAACCCAAGACCGTTACTGTCATGGTCGAGTATCAAAACCGCTACGAGTTACAATGTCCAGGTTAAAGGTATTGGGGTGGATTGGGAAGTAGAGGTGGAGGGCAATAGTTTGCCATACCCAGCAGCGATGCCAGCAATGAAACCGGGAAATGTTTATACTGTCGATATTATGGCGATGCGGCAGAATGTACCGTTAGTTAGTAATCCTTCAGCTTTAATATTATTGGCAGCAGATAAAACGCAGGAAATAGCCAAAACGATTAATATTCTCAAAAGCCTCCAGCAGTCTCCAGATGAATTAGCAATAGATATGGATGCAGTATATGAGGCACAAAATTTAGTGCATAATTCCATTGAAGTGCTAAATGCCAGAGCCGAAGCAGGTTCAACCAATCCAAAGATTTATCGCTTGTTAGGCGATCGCTACATGATAGCCAAATGGCCACAGCAGGCAAATCAAGCATATTGGAAAGCTAAGGTACTAGCACAAAAAAGCAGTAATGATCCGGAATTAGCTCTAGCACAAGCTGGCATAGAAATGGCGAATGGCACAGCAACTAGAAGGTGATCGACTTATGCTTGTCACTCAATTTTGGATTTTGGATTTACGATAGCGCAGCGTTAGCGAGTCCGCGTGCGTCTTTTGGATTAACCTCTCCTGATAAAGAAGAGGCTTAAATATTGAAAAATTTTTGTTTTTCTTCTGGGTTAACCCACTGCTTGAGACCAAATATTTTAGATTTTAAATTTTCATTTAATCCAAAATCTAAAATCTAAAATCTAAAATTGCTTCGGTCAGACCAGACCAGAAATTCGTCAACCACCAACAAGAATAAAACCACTCCAGTAATAGGGATGAGAATATTTATCGCTATTTAACAAACTGAGTTGTGCAAGCTGTAATGCTTCAGCTTTTGTATGTCCGATTTTGAGTTCCTCATAAAATTTGCTCATTAGCTGTGATGTAGACTCAGCATCAACTAACCACAGGCTGGCGAGTATACTACGGGCTCCAGCTTGGGCGGCGATACCTGCAATACCTAAAAAGGAGCGTCTGTCGCCTTTTGCGGTTTGACAAGCACTTAAAGTAAGCAAATCAAGGTTAGTTTGATTATTTTTATTTTGGAGTAAAAATTTTAAATCTTTAACGTTAAGAGGAGTATCCCAAGCTAAAACAAAAGTTTGATCGGGGTCAGAACTGAACTGAGCATGAGTGCTAAGATGAATGACTGAAAAAGCATATTGTTCATTTATCTGCCTAAAGCTTTGACTTGTAAATTCAGCATCAATCAATATAGAAGCAGAAGGATTTGTCTTTTTGATATTCTCAATTTCTACTTTAACTTGAGGCAACGGCGGTAAATTTTTAGGAACATTGGAGTAATTAAAACTAGGGCCGACTTGAGAAACTCCACCAATTAAAGTTCTATTTGATTCCACAAAAGATTGTTTTAGCTGTTCAGCACTTGAGCTTACAGAAATACTATAGGTAGATACAAAATATTTTTGACCATCATATAGCATATTTAAAGGTAGGTTTTGAAAATAGCTGTCTAAAACGAAACCTAAAGCTCCTGAAGGGGGCAAATATTGTTTAATAGGGTCTAATAAAAGGTGATAAACAGTCTGAGGATAATTGATAAAATTAGAAGGTTGAGTATATACAAATTCTGGTTTAGAAATAAGTTCAAATAAATTACTAATAGGTTCATCAAGTAAGCTAAAATCTACGGCATGGCGATAGATGTTTTGAGGAGTTTTAACTAATACTTCTACTCTATTTTCTAATTTGATGAGATAGATAATAGCAGGTATATCTTTTAATTGATGATGTGGCTGAGAGTCTAATGTAGAACTGATAAATCTACCACAGCGTAGAAAATTCTCGACTTCAGCAAAGTTTAACTGCTCTTGAATATCAGCAGCTTTTTGTGCGTTAACTTTGTTAAAGCTATTTTTAGTCAGTAATAAATCGATATACTCGTGATACAATGGTTCAACTTTATCTTTAAAAGCGAATTGAATTTCTGAGTTGACAGTTATAATATCACTACGGATTTTATCGAGATTTTTAATAGCGGCGGCATAAAATTGATTTGCTTGTTCAGTCTTTCCGAGAAGGCGAGAAAGTTTACCTAATTCCCACTGCCACTCGTAAGCTATATCCCATGCTTGCACTGATTGAGCGAGTGACATAGCATAATAAAAGCTATGTTCAGCTTTCGATAATTCTCCACATGAATTATAGATACGTCCCAAAGTACCAAAAGCATAAGATGTTACTCTTTGATTGTTCAGCTTTTGAGCATCAGCTAATGCTTTTTGAGATAATGATAAAGCTATTGATGGCAAATTTTGAGATACTAAATTTCTGAGAGCATCATCTTGATAAACTTTAATAAGATTTTGAGAAAAGTTAAGTTTATAGTAAATAGAGTGAATTACAGGAACATTTTGAATTTGTTTTAGCTGCGTTAAAGTCGTATTGATAATAGAACTCACAGATTGATACGATTGTTTTGTTGTAGGAGCTATTGCTAAAGACTTATAATCTAAAATGAGTTTGAGCCAGTTTAGGTTAGCTTCGAGAGAAACCTCATCATTTTGCTCATTTTGTAAACTTAAATTTTGATATAATTCCTGGGCAGAATTGAATTGAGATTTTGCTCTATTTAAGGCTTGTCTTCTAGCGATAGATTCATCGGTAAGCTGATATTTACTCTTAGCTTGACTGTAAAGAGAAAAATTTGTATTGGCAAGATTCAATAATAACTGCTTCTGGAATTGGGCATCAGATGGAAGTTCGGAAATAGAAGCTAAACAATGTTTTAAAATTAAGTAAGAAGTTTCTGGTTCACCCATCAAACGTAAAACATTAGCTAAATTGTAAAGTCCCGTAATCTGAAGAATTTGTTTTGGCTGTTTTTGAAGTGCTAATTTTAAGTCAGAAAAGGACTTATTAGAAGTATTTGTTTGTTGTAGCGAAATCGGACAAATTCCAGATTCTAAAGATAAAGCTTGAGTTAGGATTTGACAAGCATTAATATAAGAACCATTAACTTGATATGCCAAACTCTGATTAATTAGACTGCCTGTCATTCCTGATTGGTTGTTCAGTTTTTGATAGGCTTGATAAGCAGATTGCCAAGTTTTTAATGCGGTATCAGCTTGTCCCTGATATAACTGGATAAATCCTTGTTGTGTGAGAGCCTGGGCTATTTCTACACCCGGCTTGGCAGCTAATACTAGTTCATGGTTAAGAACTATAAAGAGTGTTAATGCTAGAGCTAAAAACCCATACTTTCCTTTTCTTAAAATAGTTGGTAATTGAGAGAAAAATAAACTCCATTTTCTTGCCATGTTTTTGAAGCGGAAATTCTTGTATTACCGTTAGGGTCTGCACCAGCCGACAAAGGGAAAGGAGTATTTTGCAAAGATGACTCACTTTCGAGTCTGCTTGCAGTTATTCCTAGAGCGAATTCTTGAGCAGAGGTAGCTGAAGCTTGGCGTAAGATAGGCTGTCTATAACTTAGTTCGTACAGACGAGCAGTAGAAACGATGTCTAACGTAGTAAAAGGTTCTTCAATAATGTTGTTAGAAACATTGGCATAAAGGAAGCTGATTGTGCCATTTTGTGAATTGATTGGTAAAGAATAGTTAGCGATGATAGCACTACTGCCATTTGTGTTTCTGTAGGCTACATTTAAAGGGTCGCCTAGCCCTAGCAAATTACTATCAGACAACTCTATACGGCGTTCAAAGCTACCGACTGCTGGAGAACGATAATTGTTAAGATTTATATTAGCGTTAAACTCTTTTCGGGGCTGGACATAGATATTTAAAACCGCCTTGCTTGCTGTTGAACCTGACTTTAAATTAGAAGAGATTTTTTCGATTAAAGGGTCTTGTTGTAAGAGTTGTAATGCTGAAAGTAAACGCTTATTGTTTAATATTGGTTGTGGGATACGTGCGCGAATATAATTATATAATCGTCCCCCACTTATAATATTAATTTTTTCGATTTGACCTTCAATGATGGCAACAGTTACTACAGCATCATCAATTTTTAATGATTGATTATCCGCAATGGGAATGTAAGCTCCAGAGTTAATGTATCCTTGCTCTACATAATAATTAGTAATAGTCTCACTAATCTTGGTTAAGTCAGAGTAAGAAATTGGCTTACCTATGAATGGAGCTAATTGTTTTTCTAATTCTTGATTACTAAATACTGTATTTCCTTTAAAGATGAATTTGCTTACTTTTAGTTTTGGGTAAATATTAGGTTGCGGTATTGCCGGAAGAGGAAAAGGAACTGAAGGCGGGATTTTAAATGGCTGTGTCGGTGTCGGAAATAAGGGAGATGGGACTTTAGGAGATTGTTGTATTGTTGGGGGATTTTCTAATGCAACTTCATTTACTCCAGCTTTTACTGGAGAGAAATTAGTTGTAATTAGAGACGCTAACAGTAATAAGCTCACTGGCACTCTTTTTTTATTAAGCTTGTTCTACTTTCTATTCAACGGATTTAGGGTGAAGACAAGATGATTTTATTGGTGAACTGTAAGCTGTGGGATCTTCTTGAGGATCTGGTGTGATTGTAAAGCTAACTGTTCCGTCACCGTTATCCTTCCAGCCTTGAGCTACTATTACATTCTCAGTCTCATTATTTTGCGCTTCATTAGGTTGAATGAATTGCGATGGTGCAATTGGTATAGGTTGCTCAGTCCAACCTCTTATGCTAGTAAACAAATCATTAGGCCCTAGTGGGGTTCCGCCTTTACCTGCGATATCTAGACTATATGAAGGAGGTTCTGGAGAACAAGTATTCTCAAGTACAGATGGAGTAAAAGTTGAAGTTGCTATTCCAGAATTTACTACATCTAATTGTGAAGTATTAATTTTAACTGTGCCATTAATTCCTTGTTCAGAAGTTGCACTAACTTGGCTGTTGGCAGATAATAAAAATGCTGGAGAATTAATTTCAATATTGCCACCTCGTCCTTCAAATGCGTTAGCAGTAATATTGCTACTTTCTGAAAGAACTACTGTATCTGCGCTGATATCAATGTTGCCACCATTGCCATTACTACGGTTACTGCCTGCGGTTGCAGAAATACTACTATCATTAAGCTGAATATTTTGAGAGTTTAAGCTAATATTACCACCTTCTCCAATGGCAGTAGTAGCAAAAATACTTCCATTTTTAACATTTATTGTATTAGCATTGATATTAATTTTGCCCCCATTACCAGAACCTTCATTACCTACATTTATTGTTCCTCCTCCATTAATATTTAAAGCTTGAGTATTAATGGTAAGACTTCCGCCTGAACCAGTTGGTAATGCAGAAACTCTAAATATTTGCTTAACAATTTCATTAGGGCTATTAACAGAGGAACTGATAAAGCTAGGTTGCGAGTTTCCTGCCTTTCCACTTATTTCGATAAAGTTCTTAGCATTGATAATAATGCTGCCAGCATCTCCAGAAGATATAGATGCAGAGTTAACTACTCCACCATCTTTTAATTGCAATTGTGAAGTATTTATCAGTAAACTACCAGCATTTCCCGAATTAAAAGCTGAAGCTGCTATAGTACTAGGTGCAGAACGTTCAGGTTTTATTCCTATAATTTCGATAGAATTAGCATTAACTGTAATATTGTTTCCACTACCTGGGCCTAAAGTTGAAGATGCTATAGTCCCTCCATCTGTAATTTTTAAATAATTAGCTGATATATCAACAGAGCCGGCATTACCGGACGAAACAGTACCAGCACTGATAAAAGTAATAATATCTCCTTGCCGAAAAGTATTAGCAAACCTATTTTCAAGTAATTGAATAGAGTCAGAGGCATGAACATTAATGTTACCACCGAGAGCGTTACTATAGGTAGTTGCTCCAATTCTAGCTCCATCTTGAAGTACTAAGTCTTTTGTAAAAATATTAATATCTCCACCTTTACCCGTATTCAATGCCTCGGTTAGTATGCTGCTAGAAATATTTCCATCAGGAGAAGTTCTCTCTAAAATTAAAGAGTTAGAAGCATGAATATTAATATTACCTGAAAGGTTGTCTCCTTGATTTTGGTTTAGTATTAAAGACCCGGAGAGATTTGTGCTTTGGCTGGAACTGAACTCATAAGCAAAGGGAAGATTACTAATAAGGCACTAGTGTTGATTTTCATCAAATCTGGAAAAGTTATTGACAAAATTTAATTTTAGGGAACAGAAAGGTTCAATTTAGTACTGGAATTTTAGCATTGATACAGGACTTACGCAACTGGC
>JAGKSW010000054.1 GCA_018993265.1 Nostoc sp. TH1S01 | reverse complement strand
GACACTGTTGGCGAATTCGGGAAATGCTTGTCCAGAGCGAATGACTTGAGGAGTAAATCGATGAGGTTGTATCACCATCTGCCATGTATTACAAAATAAAAAAATGCCCCTGACAATTGAATTGTTAGCAAATTCAGAAAACGCTTATGCGCTTTTCGTTAATTCAGCAATGAAAAGATTGAGAGCTTTAAGTGCCACTTTGTAACCAGTAGCTTGCTTCCCTAACTTTAGTTGAGACAAAATGCGATCGCGTAAAGCTTCAAATGTTTGTGGTTGCGGAAGTGAAGTCTGTTGGCTTGCTGGCTCCTGTTGCGGTGTATTACATGGTAAAGTGGGTAATTTATCCCGTGTAATACTTGGCAGAGCATTTTCTCTGACAATTTGTTCTAAGTAATCAGCACGAGTTAAGCCGTGACATTCGGCAGCAATACCCAAAGCTTTCCAAGTTTCATCGGTTAGTCTCAAGGAGCGCACTAAACGGTAATCATCATTTTTGAGTGCAAACTTTCCCTGAATATCCCGTTTCATTTTGTTTAACACCATGTATTACATCGCTAGTGTAAAACATAAAATGGAGTTGAGTTACCCTAGTTAAGAGATTGAGGTAAAGATTTTATGTCAATGCAGCCTCAAAATATTCCTCCAGTCCCCCCAGACACTGAAGCTGTAGCGCGTGCAGCTTTTCCAAAAGGGAACATCTATGTTTCACTACGTGACAATCTTGGCAGTATTTACGAGGATGAATTTTTTGCCACATTATTTCCGAAACGAGGGCAGCCAGCAGAATCGCCGTGGCGCTTAGGTTTAATTTGCGTAATGCAGTTTGTCGAAAATTTAACAGACCGCCAAGCCGCAGAAGCAGTGCGTTCTCGAATTGATTGGAAATACGCTTTAAGCTTACCTTTGACAGATCCGGGATTTGACTTTTCAGTTTTGAGCGAATTTCGCCGACGATTAATCGAAGGTAATGCAGAACAATTGTTACTCGATAGGCTTTTGAAACGATTACGGGATTTAGGATTAATGAAACCAGAGCGCCAGAGAACTGACTCAACTCACGTTTTGGCAGTTATCCGTAACCTCAATCGCTTAGAATTATTGGGAGAGACGCTACGCTTTGCCCTCAACAGTTTAGCCGCCGTAGCCCCAGACTGGTTAATGAATCAGATTAATTCTGACTGGTTTGACCGTTATAGCCGTCGGGTAGAAAATTACCGATTGCCTAAGTTGGATAGTGAGCGGGAAGCTTTGGGAAACTTAATAGGAAAAGATGGATTTGCATTATTAAATGATATCTATGCACCAACAGCACCTTTTTGGTTAAGCCAGATCAAGGCAGTAGAAATCTTGAGGCAAGTTTGGGTACAACAGTTTTATGCTCCTGGTGAAGAAGGTATTGTGCAATGGCGTACAACAAAAGATATGCCGCCTTCAACAATTGCCATCCACTCGCCTTATGATGTTGAGGCACATTACAGTAGCAAGCGTAGCGTTGACTGGGTGGGATATAAAACCCATCTGACAGAAAGTTGTGGGGAAGATTGCCCACACATAATTACGCAAGTTTATACTACCTTGTCTACGGTAACAGATGATGCTGCGGTTGAACCTATCCATCAAGGCTTAGAAGCAAAATCATTACTACCAGAAGAGCATTTCATGGATACTGGTTATGTCACCGCAGAACATCTTGTTAATAGCCGTACTCAGTATGGTATAGAAATTATTGGCCCAGTTCGTAGTGACCCTAGTTGGCAAGCACGCACTAACCCCGGTTTTGCTGCTGACCAGTTTGAGATTGATTGGCAGCAACAAGTAGCTACTTGTCCAATGGGACAAAAAAGTATTACTTGGTCATCACAATTTGACATGAGCGGGCAGTCGATTATTGATATCCGATTTGCCACTGCTGCTTGTCGAGCTTGCCCAGTTCGTAGTCATTGTACACGCTCAAAAAACGCTCCTCGTGGGCTGACAATTCGCGCTCAAACCTTTCACGAAGCACTCTCTACTCGTCGCCAATCTCAGGAAACACCTGAATTTCTCCACCAATACCACCAGCGTGCGGGAATCGAAGCCACTTTGTCTCAGGGAACCAGACGTACAGGTTTGCGGCGCTCTCGCTACACCGGATTGGCAAAAACTCATCTTCAACACATTCTCATTGCTACTGCTCTTAACCTTGTACGTTTGGATGCTTGGTTTAACGATGTGCCTATTGCCAAAACTCGTGTTTCTCGCTTCAAACAATTACAACCCAAACCCGCTTGAGCAATACTTCGAGTCCCTTATCCATGTAATACACGGTAGAGCAGTTAATCATTTTCTTTTTCCGTGTATTACACGGTTAGTTTTTAGAAAACAAAATATTTCAGTTCGGTTGACATTCAAAAATTTGGCAGCAATGAAGAGGGGTATTTTGGGTTATGTAATACATGGCTTGAGGTCAGACAACTTCATCGCTTTACTCCTCAAGTCATTCGCTCTGGACAAGCATTTCCCGAATTCGCCAACAGTGTCATCACCAGCTGCATACAGTCCTGGAACGGAAGCAGCGCAGGTGTCATCGGTAATCCGAATGCCACCTGTACCGCGCACTGTACCTTCTAGGCGTAAGGTAATGCGAAAACGTTGGGTAAATGGGTCTATTCGCGCTCTGTCAAAGGGTAAGAAGAAGTTGGGCTGTGCTAAACGCATAGATGAGCGCATTTCTTCGGAAGCTTTATCTAAGATGGCGTAGACCGGCTGTTGCAGTAAGGTTTCAGCAATTACAGAACGTCCTCGTTGGGAACCTGCTCCGGGAATTGGTGTGCCATCTTCGTAGGTAAAGGTAGCCCAGTTGTAGAAGAGGGTTTTGGTGACTGAGGAAAAGGCAGGAGAGATGCCGTAAGCATTGGAAAACTCCATACCCGACATTTCGGCACCTGCTTCTGCCGCCATCAAGTAACCATCCCCAGTTAGGATGTTGCACCCTAACGCTTTGCTCAAGAATGCACAACCACCTGTGGCGATGATGGTCGCTCCTGATATTACTCTCCACTTCTCATGAGTCTGGCGGTTAATCCCAGTTGCGCCGGCAACAAAGCCCTCTGCGTCTACTAGCAGTTCTAAGGCGGGGCTGTGGTCTAAGATTTTTACGCCTGCCCGTTGAATTTGCCGCCGCATTAGCCTCATGTATTCTGGGCCTTGTAGCGATCGCCGATATGGTTTACCTTCATCATCAGTCGGAAAGGGATAACCCCAATCAGCTAATAAGTTGACGTTCGTAAATGTCTGATCTAACACACGAGTCATCCAACGGCGGTTGGCTAAGAATCCCCCCAATGATTCTCGACTTG
The DNA here is from genome assembly GCA_018993265.1 of Nostoc sp. TH1S01. GTDB lineage: Bacteria > Cyanobacteriota > Cyanobacteriia > Cyanobacteriales > Nostocaceae > Nostoc_B. Next base: position 156,523 of record JAGKSW010000054.1, on the reverse strand, counting down.
CCATTGCAGTTTCTCGTGCTTCTGGTTCGGGTGGTACATACCACACTCCATTACCAGAGGCCGCCGCACATCCCGACGTGCCACAGTAACCTTTGTCTATAAGTACCACCCTAGCCCCAGCAGACGCAGCACTCCATGCAGCCCATGTACCTGCTGGGCCACCTCCTATTACAAGTACATCGGTTTCTAAGTTGAGTGCAAAATTATTTACTAACGTCTTCAACATTCACTTTCTCTCCCCATTGATAGCTGCACACCGGAGAAAATTCTTCCCTATTTTGCTAACTGCTTACTAACAGCCTCAACAAGTCAGTTTTTGTGGCTGATTGCCAGCAGATTTGCCTGCTTATTACTACAGTAACTTTACCAATTTACCGTATTTTAATTATAACGAAGTCTCTCATGGTTCTCTAAAAAAAGCAAGTCTCTTAATCAATTCTCAAGTAACGTTATATGAAGTAATCTTTATGTCTAGAAAAAGAGCTTGCTTTTTACATTAGTTTATGCAAATATCACAAGAGTATTTGTAAACAACATAAAGTCGATAGATTTATCGTTGTTTATATATCTATCGCTAATGATAGACCACAATAAAGGCTATTTCTACAGCAGAGCTAATCGTACTCGTCCCGTAGCTAAGTTAGTGAAAATCGATGATATATCAATTTTTGTGACATGGTATAACCACAATTACAAACTTGATTATCTTAAGTTAAAATATTTCACTAAAAGATTAAGTGGCTATGCCCAAGAAGTGTTTATTTGTCAGGAAATCTAAATAAAATTTTTAATTTTTCCCTTGACAAATACACTATAAAATCTGAAAGAATTAGTCATTGAGAACATTTTATTAATTCAATTTTCCAATTGAATTAAATATTTACAAAATTGAAAGCTTTGTATTAAACGAAGGAATTCTGACCAAGAGTTTTTTAAAGAGTAAGAATTCAGAGGTCAGAATTGGTTGGGGTTTGATAAATAGCCCGAATAGACTATTCAAATATCTGTCTCTTGAACAACATGATGAATCATTAAGTGAGAAAAATTTGGCTAAATTTTTCCACACACTGACTCCTGCATTCTGGCTCCTGAATTCTTACTTGATAACTAAAAAGTGAATATTTCAAGCGAACAAACTGGAAAAAATAAATTCCAGGAATGATATATGTCTATATTTGCTCTTCCATAAGGTTCTATTACCTTTTGACAGAACATAAATCCAGATTGTGCGAGAACAACCCATGTCTAAATTTTTGTGGAACTATTTGCTAGTTATCCCTACTGTTTTTTATGGACTTTTATTTCTATCTTCAGTAGCAAATGCAGATGTTTTAAACAAAATACCAACAGAAACCAACGCAACACAAAACACCGTACCAAATACGATTATTTCGCCAAATACTCAAAGTGAAAGTGTTCCATCGATAGTCAATACAGAAGTAAATCCAGAACCAGAAGTCGATAATTCGCCAACCGAAATCACAGGACAAGTCACATCAGTCTCGCAACTCTCTGATGTTAGACCTACAGATTGGGCATTTCAGGCTTTGCAATCTCTAGTTGAACGTTATGGTGCGATCGCCGGCTATCCAGATGGCACATTCAAAGGGAATCGTGCGTTAACTCGCTATGAATTTGCCGCTGGGTTAAATGCAGCACTTGACCGCCTCAGTGAATTAATTGCTTCTAACACGGCTGATTTAGTTAAAAAAGAAGATTTAGAGACCTTACAAAAGCTGCAAGCCGAATTTGCCCCAGAACTACAACAATTACGCGCGAGACTAGATAGCTTAGAAGCGCGGACTGCGGAAGTAGAAGCAAATCAGTTTTCTACCACTACCAAACTACTGGGCGATGCTGTATTTGTGGTGGCTGATACCTTTGGCGATCGAGCCAACAATCGCCCAGCAAATGATACAAAAGATGACACGCAAACCTTTTTTGGTTATCGCTCCCGGCTAATCTTACAAACCAGTTTCACCGGCAAAGACCAACTCTCAACTATCTTATCAGCCAACACTATTCCTAACTTAACCAGCAGTACTGGCACAGCCATGACTCGGTTTACATTTGATACTAGTGGTGAGCAGGGAGTATATCTGAGTCAGTTAGTCTACCGTTTTCCTCTGGGGAAAAATGCCACTGTTTGGGTAGGGCCGAGAGCATTGCAACCAGCTATTTATGCACCTACCTTAAACTCTTCTATAGGTGGGCTAAATGGCGCTGTTTCTCGATTTGCCACATTTAACCCGACTGTTTACAGACCTGGTTTTGACGGTGCTGGTGCGGCGTTAGGATACAAGTTTAGTAATCAATTTCAATTGACCTTAGCTTATACAGCTGACAACACTCAGTCTAGTAGACCTACTGGTGATGGTACAGGATTTGCTGATGCCAATAACATCATCTTTAGTCAGCTAACTTTATCTCCCAGTCGTCAGTTAGATATTGGTCTTGCTTACGTACATAAATATTTTGGGACTAGAACTGGTTTTAACTTGACTGGTGGTACAGGTAGTGCATTCGCTAGAAATCCCTTTGAACAAAACTCTACTTCAACTGATAATTTTGGGCTGCAATTTAACTGGAGAGCAAGCCGCAGCTTTGTTTTGGGTGGTTGGTTTGGTTACACATTAGCTCATCAAGAAAGTGGCCCTAATAACGATGCCACAATCGTGAATGGCGCACTCACATTTGCTTTTCCAGACCTATTTAAAGAAGGTAATGTCGGTGGATTTATCGTAGGCGTACCACCAAAAGTTACGAGCAATGATTATCGACCTAGAGCAAACGCACCAAGTCGGGAAGATCCAGATACGTCTTTACATTTAGAGGCTTTCTATACATTTCGTGTGAATGATAATGTGCGGGTGACACCGACTTTTTATGTGATTACAAGTCCAGAACATAACGATGCTAACGATGCGATTTGGGTAGGTGCATTGCGGACTACTTTTAGTTTCTAAGACAAAAAACAGAAATTGCCAAACTTGGACTTGTATTTTCCATGATTTACGGTATAATCATCACTATTAAATACGGTAAATCTACCAGAAAACCGTAGTTTAGTAAATTAGCTTAACAATAATGCAAATTCTTTGGTTTATACCCACAGCGCGTGACGGACACTATTTAGGAACACAACTTGGAGGAAGGGATGCAACTCCAGAGTATTTACAGCAAATTGCCCAAGCTGTAGATAACTTAGGCTATACAGGCGCTTTATTGCCCACAGGGCCTTTTTGTGAAGATGCTTGGATAACAGCAGCCTCTTTGATTTCTGTTACTAAGCGGATGAAGTTCCTAGTCGCAATTCGTCCAGGAATTAGTTCACCCAGCGTTGCTGCACGAATGGCAGCCACATTTGACAGAATGTCGAATGGGCGATTGCTAATTAATGTCGTCACAGGTGGAGAACCAAAGCAATTAGCAGGAGATGGCTTGCATCTAAGTCATGACGATCGCTATGACTTAACTGATGAATTCCTCACAGTTTGGCGGGGAATTATGAGTGGCGAGACAGTTGATTTCAAAGGTAAATACCTTGATATTCAAGGCGGCAAGCTGTTATTTCCACCCATCCAAAAACCTTATCCACCACTGTGGTTTGGTGGTTCATCAGCAGCAGCCCAGCGAGTTGCCGCCAAACACGTAGATGCTTATTTAACTTGGGGAGAACCACCCGCACAAGTAGCCCAAAAAATTGCTGAAGTTAAGCAACTAGCAGCCGCCCAAGGTAGAACCGTGCGTTTTGGGATTCGCTTGCACGTAATTGTGCGCGAAACCGAGTCTGCCGCTTGGGATGCAGCCAACGAGTTAATTAAATACATCGATGAAGATGCGATCGCCCAAGCCCAAAAAGCCTTTGCTAGTTCTGATTCTGAAGGGCAGCGACGTATGACACAGCTACACAACGGTAGTCGAGAAACTCTAGAAATTAGCCCCAACCTCTGGGCAGGAATTGGATTAGTCAGGGGTGGTGCTGGTACTGCTTTGGTTGGCGATCCTGATACCGTTGCCGCCAGGATGTTGGAGTATCAACAACTAGGGATAGAAACCTTTATCTTCTCTGGGTATCCCCATCTAGAAGAAGCCTATCGTACCGCCGAATTATTATTTCCTCGCCTGCCTTTGCAAACTGAACCAACACCACTCACCAAACCAGTTTTAACTTCTATCACAAGTGAAAAACTTACTAAACAATTAACGAGTGCCTCATGACTATTACCTTAAAAAACACCAAAAATCCCAGCATCTCGCTCAAAGAAATATTCCAAAATCCGCAAATTCAAAAAATAGTTCCTTGGATTGTACCGATTTGTGTAGTTATACTTTGGGAGCTATCATCCAGAACTGGTTTACTTTCAAACCGAATTTTACCTGCACCCAGTGGTGTAGTAATTACAGCCTTTAAATTAGCTTCTACCGGAGAATTATTTCAGCACATAGGCATCAGTGCGGGTCGAGCAATTTCTGGTTTTTTAGTTGGTGGTACTATTGGTTTTAGTTTAGGTTTACTAAATGGGATTTTTCCAGTTGCTGAAAAACTCTTAGATAGTTCACTGCAAATGCTGCGAACAATTCCCAATTTGGCATTAATTCCCCTAGTAATTTTGTGGTTTGGCATTGGGGATCAAGCTAGATTATTTCTTGTATCTATGGGGGTATTTTTCCCTCTTTATCTCAATACATTTCATGGGATTCGTAGCGTCGATCCAGGCTTAATTGAAATGGGTCGGGTCTATGGATTACAACCACTACAACTTTTGTGGCAAATTATTTTACCTGGGGCATTATCTTCAATTCTTGTAGGTGTCCGCTTTTCTCTAGGAATTATGTGGTTGACACTGATTGTTGCAGAAACAATCGCCGCTGATTCTGGATTGGGATACATGGCAATGAATGCCCGTGAATTTATGCAAACGGATGTCGTAGTGTTGAGTATTTTTATTTATGCTTTGCTAGGCAAATTAGCTGATGCGACTGCCAGATTTTTAGAGAAAAAATGGTTGGCTTGGCATCCTAATTATCAAAATGTATAGCAATCCTAACTTCTCGTAAGGACACGGAGTGGGGAGTAGGGAGTAGACTTTTTGCAACTCCCGTAAAAACTGCTATAGGCAGAATAAACCTCACAAACAAAAATGACTATGTACTAAGGAGGTTTTATGAGTATTCATCCACAAGGAACACAATTAAGTATTTTGGATTTAACGAAAGCTTTTGGCAGAAAAACGGTATTAAATTCTGTCAATTTGGAAGTATCACCTGGAGAATTTGTTGCCATTGTTGGACGTAGTGGTTGCGGTAAGAGTACGTTATTACGCCTTGTGTCAGGTTTGGAGAAACCAAGTGCTGGCGGAATTTTATTGGATGGCGAACCATTGCGGAAACTGAGTAGTTCCGTCAGAGTTATGTTCCAAGATCCCCGCTTGCTGGAATGGAAGCGCGTCATTCAAAACGTAGGCTTAGGATTACAAAACAATTGGCGCGAAAAAGCACAGTGGGCGCTAGAACAAGTGGGATTACAAGATAGAGGCGAAGAATGGCCATCTGTACTCTCTGGAGGACAAAGACAAAGGGTGTCTTTAGCTAGAGCTTTAGTGAGTCAACCCCGCTTACTGTTATTAGATGAGCCTCTAGGAGCATTGGATGCTCTGACTCGAATTGATATGCAAAAATTGATTGAAAAACTGTGGCAAGAACAGCAGTTTACAGCTTTTTTAGTAACTCATGATGTGGAAGAAGCTGTCGCGTTGGCTGACCGTGTAATCTTAATTGAAGACGGTAGAATTGCTCTAGATTTACCTGTGAAACTATCACGACCACGAGATAGAGGTAGTGAAGCATTTGTTAGCATCAGAGAAACAATTCTCGACCAGGTAATGAATCGGGAAGGTAGCTATGCGTACAAGCAATTGTTGCAGTTAGGTAGTTATTAAGTCAGGGCTGATGTGGTGATAGGAACAGTCACTCAATTTTGGATTTTGGATTTACGATTTTGGATTAACCTCTCCTTATAAAGAAGAGGCTTAAATATTGAAAAATTTTTGTTTTTCTTCTGGGTTAACCCACTGCTTGAGACCAAATATTTTAGATTTCAAATTTTCATTTAATCCAAAATCTAAAATCTAAAATCTAAAATTCGGAGGGTCAAGGGTGTGAAAAAGGAGTGTAAGGGTTTTAATGGTGTAGATGAGAACAAACCCTACACTCACACATCCTGATAGCAGTCAAGCTTCCGCACAAGTAAAGACAACCCGGTAATTCGGTAACTTAAATTATGAAAGTCATTTTGCCGATCGAAATTGCTGCCGAAATTGAGACGCATTTGCCATCAGATACTAAGGTTGTATTAGTTGATAGCGAAGGTAATCTTGATTATGATGCGACGGATGCAGAGGTTTATTTAAGTTGGTTTTTTCTCAAAAGCCATATTCTACATCGAGTGTTAGCAGCAGCACCCGCTTTACGTTGGCATCATGCGCCGAATGCAGGGGTAAATCATATTTTGACTCCGACTTATTTGGAACGCAACCTCATTCTGACTAATGGTGCTGGTGTTCATGCAATTCCGATCGCAGAATTTGTTTTAACTTATATACTTGCTCATGCCAAAAATCTGGCTGATTTGCAAGCGTTACAAGCAGAACACCACTGGAAAAGAGGTTTCCCGATTCAAGAATTAACTGATGCTACTTTATTAATTATTGGTGCTGGTGGTATTGGTCAAGCGATCGCTTCCCGCGCCAAAGCTTTTGGGATGAAAATTATTGGTACTCGTCGTCATCCGCAACCACTACCAAATTTTGACCAAGTTGTCGGTGTCGATGAATGGCGATCGCATTTGCCAGAGGCGGATTATGTTGTAGTTGCTACACCGCTGACATCAGAAACCAAAAATTTAATTGATGAAAGTGTATTGCGATCGCTGCCGCCTCATGCTTATTTAATTAATATTGCTCGTGGTGCTGTAGTTGACGAACCAGCATTAATCAAAGCCCTTACCGAAGGTTGGATTGCTGGCGCAGCCTTAGATACAGTAGTTACAGAACCATTACCAGCAGACAGTCCTTTGTGGTCAGTCTCAAATATCTTTATTACCCCTCACTGTTCTGGTCATTCTCCCAAAGTCAAACAGCGTTCAGTGGAATTATTTCTGGATAACTTCAACCGCTACCAAACTGGCCAGCCTTTACGCAATGTCGTAGATAAGCAAGCAGGGTATTAACAAAGAAGTCTGAAGTCGTGAAGTACCACAGGTTACGCTTACGCTTGACTGCAACTTAGTATGATTGTCTGAAATAAACCTGCCCTAGAGTGGCAAGAGCAGGCAAAGGAATTTGTATCAGGAATTCCGTGGAATAGTATTCAACATTATCCTCCGTTTTGCATTATTCTTTGATAATTCTTCACTTGCAAATCAATGCCAGTGATCGCAGTGCCGACTACAACAGCATAAGCACCTAAATTTAAAGCATGACGTGCCATCTGCGGTGAAGAAATTCCGCCTTCACAAATTACTGGAATTGTTAACTCCTCTAGCATTTGCGTCAGCAGTTCCCAACTAGGTGGAGAATCATTATTAGTCTTGGGAGTATAACCATAAAGAGTCGTCGCCACAACATCTGCACCAGCGGCGGCGGCGGCTTTGGCTGACTCGATTGTATCCACATCAGCAATGACTGGTTTGTTTAATTCCTGATGAATGCGGGTAATTATCTCTGCTACTGTCTCACCACCAGGACGATGCCTGGTTGTGGCATCGATCGCAATTATATCGGCTCCAGCAACAGCAACAGCAACAGCATGGTGAAACTGGGGTGTAATGTATACATCATACTTAGGGATGACTTGCTTCCATAACCCAATAATTGGGACTTTCACTCGCTCTCTGACGGCACGAATATGAACTGGAGTATCTATGCGTACACCAACAGCACCATTATTAACCGCAGCTTGTGCCATTGCTGCAATAATTATTGGTTCATGCAGAGGTGAATCAACAGGCGCTTGGCAAGATACAATCAGTCCTTTTTTTAAGGTATGAATTAAGTGGTCATTTGTCATTGGTCATTGGTCAATAGTCAATAGTTATGCTCCTCTGCTCCCTGTCTTTTGCATTTTTTCCTCATGCTACTCAGCACTCAGAACTTTTGCAGACTGAGCAGGTATCCAGACAGTAAAGATGGAGCCGATACCCACAGTGGATTCTACTTCAATTCGACCACGATGCAGTTCTACAAGTTGTTTAGTTAAAGCTAAACCAAGTCCTGTACCTTCATAACGGCGACGATAAGGTGTATCAAGCTGCTGAAATTTCTCAAACATTAATGGCAATTGCTCTTCAGAAATACCAATTCCTGTATCTTCAACTTGAAAAACAGCAGTATTATCTTCTACCCAAATTCGCAGAGTGACACTGCCACCTTCAGGTGTAAATTTAATTGCATTGGTTAACAAATTCCATAAAATTTGTTCTATACGCTCCGCATCAGCACTAAAGCGATCGCGTCGTGGATCAATTTGTAAATCGAGTTTGAGATTAACTTGCTGGTCATTTGCTTTATCGATTAAGGCAGAAATAGCATTTTCTGCTATCTTTGCTAAAGAAAATTCATTAATATTTAAAACTGTTTTACCAGCCTCGATTTGTGATAAATCCAGGATGTCATTGATCATTTCTAATAAATGTTCGCCACTGTCGTGGATGGTTTGTAGGTAATCTCGCTGTCTTTGGCTCAATTCACCTATAGGCCAGCGCAACAATGTCGAAGACATCCCAATCACATAAGTTAACGGCGTGAGTAATTCATGGCTGATTGTGGCGAGAAATTCATTACGTAAACGGCTAGCAGCTTCAGCGGCTAATAAAGCATCCCGTAAAGCCATTGTGCGTTCTAGCACCCGTTGTTCGAGAGTTTGTTTTTCTTGAGTTAGCGATCGCATTAACTCCGATTGATGAATGGCGATCGCCAGTTGTTCAGCAATGGAAGTGAGTAAATTTCGCTCATTTTCATTCCATTGGCGCGGAATATCACACTGATGAGCAATTAACAACCCCCAGAGTTTTTCCTCAAACATAATTGGTGCTGCCAACTTTGCCCTGACACGATTAGCACGGAGGAAATTTAACAAACACTCTTCCAGCGCATAAGTTTTTTCTACATCCTCAACCACTAAGGTAAAACCTTGGCGATACTTATCCCAACAAGCAGAATGGCGGGTAAAACAATTTGTCTCTTGGTAATGTAAAACTGAGGGAATAGCTTCTTGAGCTTTAGCTTCATAAACGATACAACCCCCATACTTTTGCCAGTCTGGCATTGAGGGTTGAGAATTGTTTTGCCCATTCACCGTTGAGTGTTGGGTATTGACCCTTGACCCCTCAAATTTATATATTACTAACCGGTCTAACTTCAAAAAATCACGCACTTGGGCGATCGCTGTTGCCATAATCACTGGCAAATCTAAGCTTTTGCGGATTTGAGTTGTGACTTGATTTAACAGTCGCTCTTGGGAAATTTGTTTTTGCAAAGCAATTTCGATCACTTGACAAAAACTTTCAGCCTGATTTGGATTCAGAGCTTCTGTTACTGCCTCATTCTTTTGTGGTAGCAGATACTCTAATAACAACAGCGTGAATTGACATTGAAGCGTGGCATCATTAGAACACCGAATTTGACTGTAATACTCAAGACTTTGATGCGTATCAGAATCACTAGGAAACAAACCTTTCAAATTTCCAACAAAGGAGGCGATCGCCTCTGAATTAAACGTCAACCGAGTGCTGAGTGCTGAGGGATAATTTTCCTCTGCTCCCCCGCTCCCCCGCTCCCCCGCTCCCCTGCTCTCCTGCGTCAAATTCCCTATCAACAACGCACTAAACTGCTCAGACACCACCAATGTGAATTTTTGACCTTGCCATTCTTGAGGTATGACAATTCTTGCCAGTACAGCTTCTGTCAGCACTAGCACAGAACTTTCCACAGATTGAGCCATTTGCTGTAATAATTCCCCAAGCTGATTAAATACAACTAAAGGCAAATTTTGAGAAAAGCTCAAATCAGGTGAACTAAGCATTTTCAATGGTCGGGTGAGAGGGGGTGAAGAGCCAGTTTATGAGAGAGGATTTCCTCTGGGTTTAGCAACTGGCTGTGCTAGGCTGGAATGTTTTTTAATCGTGTTCTAACCAACAGTTTAAGACGGTAAGGCGGGATTATGCATCGGATAAATGCCAAATCAGTCGGATGGAATCAGTCAGAAGGTTTAATTTTTGTAGAACAAACTCCAGCACCGTTTGTATTTATTACGGCTGCGGATACTGACATTCAAACTTTGGCAGCAGCAGTTACCAAATTACCGACAAATTTTCCTGCATTAAGAGTCACTAACTTATTGCAGTTACAACAACAAATCACTATTGATACATACAGCGAGCAAGTTTTGGAACTTGCCGAGGTAATTATTTTACGTCTTTTAGGCGGACGTGCATACTGGGCTTACGGTTTAGAAGTGGTGCAGGAAATTGTACAACGTAACGGTACAACCTTAATTGTAATGCCAGGAGATGACGCGCTTGACCCAGAATTAGTTGCTCAATCTACTGTACCTGTAGAAATTGTTAACCAAGTATGGCAATACTTCAACGAAGGCGGTGTTAATAATTTTGTTAATGCTTTGCAATTTATTGCTGACACTTGCTTAGAAACATCCTTTCAACCCTTACCGCCGCAAATTGTTCCCCGTGTTGGGTTGTATGAATGGAGTATGGGGAGTGGTGAGTGGGGAGTGGTGAGTGGTGAAACAGCATTTACTAAGCAGGGAGAATGCGTAGCGGAAAATCCCCTACTCCCTACTCCCTACTCCCTACTTCCCAAAGTCGGCATTTTGTTCTACCGCGCTCATTATCTAGCTGGAAATACTAAGGTAATTGATGCTTTATGTACAGCTTTAGCACAAAGAAACTTACAACCAATCCCAGTTTTTGTTTCTTCGTTACGTGACCCCAGCGTTCAAGATGAATTGAGCGAATTTTTCCAGCCTAAAGATGCCGAGCAAATCGCGGTACTTTTGAATACCACTAGTTTTTCTCTCGCACGTCTAGACACTGAAACACCAGAAACAGACTTGTGGCAAAAATTGGATGTGCCAGTTTTACAAGTGATTCTTAGTGGTGGTTCCGTTGAGCAGTGGGAATCGCAGTCCCAAGGTTTATCTCCGCGTGATATTGCGATGAATGTGGCACTACCAGAAGTAGATGGCAGAATTATTAGCCGTGCGGTATCTTTTAAAGCTTTGCAAACACGGAATTCTGACCTAGAAACAGATGTAGTCGTTTATGAACCAGTGAGCGATCGCGTTGATTTCGTCGCTCAACTCGCCGCTAATTGGGTACGCCTACGTTCCAAACCACCCCAAGAAAGACGTATTGCCCTAATTTTAGCTAACTACCCTAACCGCGACGGTCGTCTTGCTAACGGTGTAGGTTTAGATACTCCAGCAAGTTGCGTAGAAATTCTCAAAGCCTTACAGATTGCTGGTTATGAATTAGATAACTTACCCGCCGATGGTCATGAGTTAATTCAACGCCTCACAGATGGTGTAACCAATGACCCCGAAGCCAGAGAATTGCGACCTGTTCAGCAAAGCCTTGCAAGTGAAGCATATCAAGAATACTTCGCTTCGTTACCAGAATCAGTCAAACAAGGTATCAATGAACGGTGGGGAATCGGGAGTCGGGAGTCGGGAGTAGAGAATCAAGAAGAAATTTCTTACCCCCATTCCCCCTTTCCTATTCCTGGAATTCAATTAGGCAATATTTTCATCGGTATTCAACCAGCGCGGGGTTATGACATTGACCCTAGTTTGAATTATCACGCACCCGATTTAGAACCAACTCATACTTATTTAGCTTTTTATTACTGGGTAAGAGAATGCTTTAGTGCTGATGCTGTGGTACACATCGGCAAACATGGCAACCTCGAATGGCTACCAGGAAAAAGTTTAGCTTTATCTAACAGTTGTTATCCCGAAGTTGCTTTAGGCACAATGCCTCACCTATACCCCTTTATTGTCAACGATCCAGGTGAAGGTTCCCAAGCCAAACGCCGCGCCCAAGCTGTGATTATCGACCACCTCACACCACCAATGACCCGCGCAGAATTGTATGGGGCTTTGCAACAATTAGAAAACTTAATTGATGAATTTTACGAAGCCGAAAGCTTAGACCCTTCAAGATTACCAGCCATCCGCGATCGCATCCGGGAACTAGTCATCAAAGAAAACCTCCACCTCGACTTAGGACTAGAAAACAAAGAAGCAATCTTCAACTTTGAACTATCAATATTAAACTCATTAGATGGCTATCTATGCGAACTCAAAGAAGCCCAAATCCGCGACGGCTTGCATATATTTGGGAAATGTCCCCAAGATAAACAACTACGAGACTTAATAGTTGCGATCGCCCGTATCCCCAACCGCCATTCCATCGGCATCACCCGCGCCCTAGCCCAAGCCTGGGGATTAGACATAGACCCCCTTACAGACGAATTTAGCTCCCCCTTCACCCCCTCAGAATCACTCTCCGCGCCTCCGCGCCTCTGCGTGAAAATAAAATCCTGCCGCACCATCGGCGATGTAGTTGAACTCCTAGAAGAACAAGCCGCCGAACTAGTAGAACAACTCCCCCACTCAGCACTCAGCACTCAGCACTCAGCACTCAGCACTACCCTAGACTGGATAAACTCCAAACTCCTCCCCGCCCTCCAACAAACCCCCGCAGAAATCACCAACTTACTGCACGGACTTGATGGCGGATACGTTCCCAGTGGTGCTTCCGGCGCACCCACACGCGGCAGACCAGAAGTCCTGCCCACAGGCAAAAACTTTTACTCAGTAGACATCCGCGCTTTACCTACAGAAACAGCCTGGGACGTTGGCAGAAAAGCAGCCGAGAACTTAATTGAATCCTATACACAAGAGCATGGTGAGTATCCCAAAACACTGGGCTTATCCTTGTGGGGTACAGCGACCATGCGAACTGGCGGTGATGACATTGCCGAAGCTTTGGCATTGTTGGGTGTGCGTCCTGTCTGGGATGGTGCGGCGCGGCGAGTTATAGATTTTGAAATTTTACCGTTGTCAATTTTGGGTCGTCCGCGTGTGGATGTTACCTTAAGAATTTCTGGATTTTTCCGTGATGCGTTCCCTAATCTGATTGACTTATTTGAACAGGCAGTGACAGCAGTTGCCGCCTTAGATGAATCTCCAGAGGAAAACCCCTTAGCGGTGCAAGTTCAGCAAGATACAGAGTATTGGATAGCGCAAGGATTACCAGAACCAGAGGCAAAGTTGCGATCGCGTTATCGCATTTTTGGTTCTCAACCAGGCGCTTATGGTGCTGGACTGCAAGGTTTAATTGAATCGCAAAATTGGACTGATGACCAAGATTTAGCCCATGCTTATATCAATTGGAGTTGTTACGCCTACAGCAGTATGACTTCCAGTCAAGAAAAGGGCAAACTCACCGGAATTGCTGCACCAGAAGCATTTCAGCAGCGTTTACAGCAAATGCAAATTGTGCTGCACAACCAAGACAACCGCGAACATGATTTGCTCGATTCTGATGATTATTATCAATTTCAAGGTGGTTTAACGGTTGCTGCCCGTTCTTTGCAAGGCAAGAGTCCGCAAATTTACTTCGGTGACAATTCTATTCCAGCTAATCCCCGTATTCGCCAACTGAAAGCAGAAATTGCGCGGGTGTATCGTTCGCGTGTTATTAATCCTAAGTGGATTGCCGGAATTATGCGCCACGGTTATAAAGGTGCCTTTGAAATGTCAGCAACTGTTGATTTTCTGTTTGCCTACGATGCAACGACCAAATGCGTAGAAGACTATATGTATCAAGGAATAGCAGAGTCTTATTTATTTGATACTACCGTTTCAGGATTTATTCAGTACAATAATCCTCATGCGTTGCGTGATATTGCTGAAAGATTACTTGAAGCACACAAGCGCGGTTTATGGGAGGATGTAGATATACTGACACTGGAAAATTTAAGAAATTTAGTACATCAAGCAGAAGCAGCCATCGAAGAAAAATACATCCCAGATAAATAATGGTGTAGGAATGAACTATGGACAACCTTGCATATTTGCACCTAGCTTTCGCTTATGAAGATTGTGAATCCAGTGACTTGGTGTTGCTGAGTGATTTGTTAAACAAAGCCTCAGCACCAGACTGGAAAAAGCTTTCTGGTAAGGCTTGGAAGTATATGTTACCTCTGGCGCTTACCTTGTCGATTCTCAGTAGTGTCAATAGTGTCTTGGCTCTCGAAAGGGGAGATCAAGGCCCTTCTGTCAGAAATCTACAACAAAAGTTGCAACAAGCGGGCTTTTATCAAGCTCCCGTCACTCAAGTTTATGACTTTCCCACAGAAGAAGCTGTCAGACGGTTCCAAAAAGCTGCGGGTTTACCAGTTGATGGCGTAGTAGGAGCAACTACACTCCAAAAATTAGACAATTGGCGGAAATCATCTGCAAGTAGCCAAGCTAAAAAACCAACAGTTGTGCGTACAACCCAAACAACTAGAGTTGCAGCTGCTAATACCCCAACTCAAAAAACCACAACTCAAGCTACTAAACGCATCAATTCTCAATACCTGAAAAAAGGTGATGAAGGGGAAGATGTGAGAACTCTGCAAGAGAAGTTGCGGGTAGCAGGTTATTACTACGGAAATGCCACAGGTATATTTGGCCCCATTACCGAAGAATCTGTGAAGCGTTTCCAAGAAGCATATAAACTAAACGTTGATGGGATTGTTGGCCCTGCAACTCTCAGTAAACTGCCTCCATCTGGGGTAGGTTATGGTAACGAAGCTCCCCAAAGACAAGCAGCTGATAAAGACAATCTTCGCATGGGCGATCGCGGTGAAGCTGTTCGAGTTTTACAAGAACAGTTAATTAAAGCTGGATATTTACAAGGAGAGCCAAATGGCTACTTTGGTTCTTACACTTCCGATGCTGTACGTCGCTTTCAAGCAGACAATTACTTAGCAGCAAGCGGGATTGCTGGCCCTACCACCAGAGCTAGGTTATACAGTAAGGTGAGCAAAGCACCTAAGAGTGACTTTAGTGTTTTAGAAATTCAACGAAGACTGCGAGACAAGGGCTTTTATAAAGGCAAGCTCAACGGTGTTATGGCAGAAGATACAAGAAAAGCAATTAAGCAAGCCCAAGAATTTTATGGTGTCAGTCTCAGTGATATTAGAAGCGGACGCTTTTAGCATCCGCTTAGGTTGATCAATGTGAATCCCCAATAGGTTACTTCCCTCCGATAACTCTGCCAATTTTAGATTTTTCGGTTCAGGGAAAATCCAAAATTGATGTGAGTACATTCCTTTAGTTATGCTGCCCCAATGCTACAGTGGCATCAATGCCCGTTGGCACTTGGGGCATACTGCGTGAATGGTCATTTGACAGTCGAGTAAGTGATATCCTTCTTTTTGAGCAGTTTTCGCACCAATTTTTAAAATCGAATCATTTTTAAATTCAATAGTTGTATTGCATCGAACACATATCAAATGGTGGTGGTGATGGGGGTAGGGTTGATTGAGTTCGTAATGTTTATGTCCTTCCCCTAATTCTAATTCCCGCAAAATCCCCATGCGTGCCATCAGCTTCAATGTCCGATAAATAGTAGAGAGACTGATGCCTTCACCATCGCTTTCTAATCTATGATATAGATCCTCAGCACTGAGGTGTTCGCCTTGCGGAAGTTCTTGAAAAATGTGTAAAATTACTTCGCGTTGGGGTGTTAAACGCCAACCTCTTTCGTTTAATTCTGCTTTGAGTGAAGTAGTTGTGTAGACTGTCATACTAATTTTTCTCAACAAAGCCCATTAGTTGAGAATATAACAAATGTTGTGAGCAATTTGCAACAAGTGACGCTTATTGACAATATTTGTTAAATGCCCAAACTTGGTAAATTAAATCCATAAGGCAATGCTAGAGGAGCGATCGCCTTTCTCAAACTATCCTGAGAAATAGGAAACTCAAGAGTTAGTTTCCCTAGCTGCAAAAGATTGTTTATAAGCTGGAGAAAGATTTTAGAAGAAACGCTCAACATAATTTTTCACAACATAAAAAGTCCAAAGTCAACAATCTATAGTTAGAATTTTGTGTACTATCAACCCTTCTAACGTCGCTAATGCTGACCCTAGCAACAGTCACACCTGGGGAGACACTGCATTGCAGGGGAACCCCCCGTTGAAGCAAGTGGCGTGGAAACCCCCTACGTACCCGTCGCTGGTTCACCATTGACTATTGACTATCAACTGTGAACTAACTCAGAGACTCTAAATAGTCACGGATGAGGTTGCGGCGCTTGGGTTGGCGCAGTTTTTGCAAAGCTTTTGATTCAATTTGGCGTACCCGTTCCCGTGATAAATCCAAAGCCCGGCCAATTTCGGCTAAAGAATAAGGATGACCATCAGCCAAACCAAACCGCATCAGAATGACATCTCGTTCGCGGCTAGTTAAATCAGCTAACAGATTTTGCAAGTCTCTTTGTAAAGATTCTCGCATTAACATTTCTTCAGGAGTCACGCTATCGGTTTCTAGCAATTCTCCTAACTCAGTATCTTTATCTTTACCGACTTTGGTTTCTAAAGAAACAGAACGAGGCACTCTTAACAACACTTCTCTAACTTGAGATGGTGTCATTTCTAATTCAATTGCCAAGTCTTCTAAAGTCGGAGTCCGACCTTTTTCTTGAGCAATTTTTCGTTGCGCTTTTTTAATTTTGTTTAATTTTTCTGTAATATGAACCGGGAGGCGAATTGTGCGGCTAGAAGTAGCGATCGCTCTTGTAATCCCTTGACGAATCCACCAATAAGCATAAGTACTAAAGCGATAACCTTTAGTAGGATCAAATTTTTCTACGGCTCTTTCTAAACCAAGAGTTCCTTCTTGGACTAAATCTAATAATTCCAAACCACGATTTTGGTATTTCTTGGCAACAGAAACCACAAGACGTAGGTTTGCCTTGATCATGTGTTCTTTAGATTGCAGTCCTTGAGACTGAATTTGCTCCAGTTCTTCTACTGTAATCTTGGCAATTTCAGCCCAACGGCGTTTGCCTTCTGATAAAGTCGGTTTGAGATCCGACAGTTGTACTCCAGCAGTAGCAGCCCATCTTTCTAAGGATGGACGGTGGCCGAGTTCAGATGCTAAACGTTCTTGAACTTCAATCAATCGCAGATAAGGCGCAACTACAGCATCACCTTGCTTGGCAGCATTGGCAAGTACTGTCCGCATCCGTAGATAGCGCTGAACTTTTTGAGCTTCTGAAACTTCTTCATCACGCCCCAACAACCGGACTCGTCCAATTTCCTGAAGGTATAGACGTACCAGGTCTGTGCTGCGGCGATTAGTATTTGCGCCAAAACTAGCAGGGTCAACAGAAACTATCTCCAAATCTTGAAGATCCTCGACCGACAAATCACCGTCGTCAACCGTGATATCTGGGTCTAAAACCTGGCGGGACTTTTGGGAATTGTAGGCGGCATCCGGGTAAAAAGATGTTGCTGGCATATCGTCTCAATGGCTCCAGGTAACAATAGAATACGGTGAGTCAGCGCTGCGGGAGGACATATCCCCCTAGGCAACTGCGTTCCCCGAAGGGTCAGCTAATCAAAATCAACTGTTGCTATTGTTCCCGTGATTCACGATGAAATAACACGGTAGAGGATTCCAATACAATTTTTTTTCAAAAACTGCACTAGTGTTTCCAACATTAATGCCGAAATCCTTCGGCCGCTGAACATTTGATTGAACCAATAGCTATTCAAATCTACAGATAGGCTTTAATTTCTGAGCTACCTAATCAGCATTTCGACTTAGTAAGTATTAAATGTTACTTTTTTAAATGGTATAAACATCTGTCAGTAAATTTATGTTTAACATCTGGTTAGTCATATCTACATGGTTATCAAAGTAATTTCCTGACGATTTAGTATTTTTTGTCTAAGGATTTTTCGGGAATCGGTGAAGATAAAAATGTATGGGGAGTGAGGAGTAAGAAGAATAACTAATGACCAATGACACAGGACAAATGACCCTTAATGGTACTCTGGCTTGATGTCGCGTAGCATGAGTTCATCAAGTGCTTGTTGGGGTGTAACTTCACCTTGGAGTAAGCGATAAACTTGCTCTGTAATTGGCATATATATATTTTGCTGCTTTGCTAATTGCATCAATACTTGGCAAGTGTTAACTCCTTCGGCGGTTCCTGGCAAATTAGCCAGTATATTTGTCAGGGTTTTATTACAAGCCATTTGATAACCGACTTGGTAGTTACGACTCAAAGGACTATTGCAGGTGGCTAACAAATCTCCCAGACCTGACAAACCATAAAAAGTTTCCGTTTTCGCACCTAAAAAATTGCCGATGCGAACCATTTCTGTAAGTCCACGGGTGACTAAAGCAGCTTTGGCATTGGTTCCCAATTGTAAGCCATCACATACACCGGCTGCGATCGCCATCACATTCTTGAGTGTTCCCCCTAATTCCACACCCAGAGGATCGGGATTGGTATAAACTCGGAAACGCGGTGAAGAAAATACTAGCTGCACTTTTTCCGCCGCAGTGGAGATGTTGCTGGCTACTACAGTTGCAGCTGGTAATGATTTTTGAATTTCTGCTGATAAATTCGGGCCTGACAACACAACTACTGGATGATCAGGAAATGCGGCTTGCCAAATTTGAGTCGGCGTAGCAGTAGTTTGTGGTTCTAACCCTTTGGTTGCTGTGACAAAAATTGTTTCTGGTGAAAGGGGACAAGATTGTACTTGTGACGCTACACTTCTTACCCCTTTCATAGAAATAGCAGATAGCACTATTTGAGAATCTTGGATAACTGCTTGGAGCGTTTCTGTTCCTTGACGCGACCATAGTCTAACCCTATGACCATTGGTCGCTGCTAGATTTGCTAAAGCTGTACCCCAAGCACCTGCACCTAAAATTGCAATGGTAGTTTCTTGCACCACTTTCAACAGTTATCAGTTATCAGTTATCAGTTATCAGTTATCAAGTCTACTCCTTGTTCACTGATTTATTAGCACTCAGTACTTTTCTGGGATAGCGTTCCATTAATTCCCGGACTTGTTCTGCATGATATGAGCTTCTGGTTAAGGGAGAAGAAACAACTTGCAAAAATCCGAGGTCTTCACCAAAAGCTTGCCACGCGGCAAATTGTTCTGGAGTAATGAACGCATCGACTTGTAAATGTTTTTGACTGGGTTGGAGATATTGCCCAATTGTCAAAATATCGCAATCGATTGCACGTAAGTCTTGCATAACTTGGCGGATTTCGCTGTCGGTTTCGCCCAAGCCCACCATGATGCCAGATTTAGTGTATACCCAAGGTGCAATTTGGCGCGATCGCTGCAATAATTCGAGTGTGCGATCGTATTTGCCTTGGGGACGCACCCGACGATACAGGCGAGGCACTGTTTCTGTATTATGGTTAACTACCTCTGGGTTAGCTTGCAGAATTATTTCTAAAGCATTCCAATTACCACATAAATCAGGAATTAATACCTCAATTGTGGTTTGAGGCGACACATTCCGCACCGCAGTAATGCACTCCACAAACTGCGAAGCACCACCATCAGGTAAATCATCTCGGTTGACAGAAGTAATCACAACATGATTCAGCTTCATGCGACGAACTGCTTCTGCTAATCTTGCTGGTTCTGTAGGGTCTAAAGGTTTTGGTTTTTTCTCAAAATCAATGTCACAGTAAGGACAAGCACGGGTACAAGCTGGCCCCATAATCAAAAACGTGGCTGTACCTGCATTGAAGCACTCACCAATATTCGGACAGGACGCTTCCTCGCAAACCGTATTGAGTGCTAAATCCCGCAAAATTTCTTTAACGTTACCGACGCGCTCCCATTGAGGAGCTTTAACTCGCAACCAGTCTGGCTTAACAGTCACAATCCGCTTTTACCACTGAAAGTTATACAAATCTAATCGTAGCAAGCAAAGCTCTTAGTGAAGACATCTATATATATAGTTATTGGTCAATGGTCATTTGTCCTTTGTCTCTCATGCTTCCTTTTTGAAGTTAATTGTAGTAAGATAAAAAAATAGTGCCATTTTTTGGCGGGATGTAGCGCAGCTTGGTAGCGCACTTCGTTCGGGACGAAGGGGCCGCTGGTTCGAATCCAGTCATCCCGATTTTTTTGTAGAGCGACAAAATATTTGACCGCGGCGACATATTATTTGTCAATATAACAAAGCAAGAAATAATATGTCTTAGAAGTGCGCCTTTAAATCCTCCTAATTTAGATAAACTAGCAGGAATGTCGAGGAAACTAATTAATAAGGTAATATCTGTGATCGCATTTTACTTTTAACTAACTCTAGCCAGGATGATAGTTGAAACCCGTATGCGATCGCCTTAATCCCAGTGGACAATTGACAGTGGACAGTTGTTAATTATCAACTCTCAGATGTTCATTGTTCTTCAACCCTCTCACTTCCAGGAGAGGTGACTATCAACTATCAACTGTCAACTGTTCATAGCTATTAATATTAAAAATCCCGCAGTAAGACTAAATGTTCGAGCAGACTTTTAAAAATATTGATGATGTTCTCTGGAAAGAGGCAGGTTGTACTACAGAGTTAGATTACACTGAGCAAACGTCTTGGTTGCTGTTCCTGAAGTATTTGGATGATTTGGAGCAGGAAAGGGCGTTAGAGGCGGAGTTAGCTGGCAAGCCATACGAATTTATTATTGATGAGGCGCATCGCTGGTCATCTTGGGCAGCACCGAAAAAACCGGATGGTACATTGGATGATGATAATGCGCTGATTGGCGATGATCTGATTGATTATGTCAACCGCAAATTATTCCCATATTTACAAAGTTTTAAGGAACGGGCTACCAGTCCAGACACCATTGAATACAAGATTGGGGAAATTTTTAGCGAGATTAAGAATAGGTTTCAAAGCGGCTACAGCTTGCGGGATGCACTGGAATATATTGATGAGCTAAGGTTTAGATCGCAACAAGAGAAACACGAGCTATCGCATCTCTATGAGGCGAAAATCAAAAATATGGGCAATGCAGGACGCAATGGGGGTGAGTATTACACACCGCGTCCTTTGATTCGGGCAATAATTCAGGTGGTGAAGCCGAAGATTGGCGATCGCATTTATGATGGTGCTTGCGGTTCGGCTGGGTTTTTGTGTGAGAGTTACGACTATTTACGTCGGGGTAAGCTGACAACAAAAGAGCTTGAGATTCTTCAAAAACATACGTTTACGGGTAAAGAAAAGAAAAGTTTGGCGTATGTGATAGCCATCATGAATATGATTTTGCATGGCATTGATGCGCCGAATATTATCCACACCAACACGCTGACGGAAAATCTCAGTGATATTCAGGACAAGAATCGTTTTGATGTCATCTTGGCTAATCCGCCATTTGGGGGGAAGGAACGCAAGGAAGTACAGCAGAATTTCCCGATTAAGACAGGGGAAACAGCGTTTCTGTTTTTGCAGTGGGCGGTAGAGCTGCGGTGGTAATTAAAAATACATTCCTGTCAAATTCTGATAATGCTTCGCGGGCGTTGCGTCAAGAGCTTTTGAGTAGTTGCAATCTGCACACCATTTTAGATTGTCCGAGTGGGACATTTATCGGGGCGGGGGTGAAGACAGTGGTGCTGTTTTTTGAGAAAGGAAAGCCCTTTGACTCCGTTCAGGGAACGCCTTTATTTTCTCAGGGGAAACCTTTAACTGAGGGGATGGCTACTCAGAAAATTTGGTATTATCAACTCGATCCGGGGCGGAATATGGGTAAAACCAATTCCCTGAATGATGAGGATTTGCGCGAGTTTGTGGAGTTACAGGCTAGGTTTGCGGAAACAGAAAAGTCTTGGCTGGTGGATATTGCTGATATTGATCAAGTGACGTTTGATTTGTCGGTGAAGAATCCGAATAAGGCTGAGGAATCGACTTTGCGAGAACCGCAAGAAATTCTGGATGAAATTGCGGCTTTGGATGCAGAGAGTGCCGAAATTTTGGCTGGGATTGGGGGAATGCTATAGGAAGCTGGTTTCGGCTCCCTTCGACTTCGCTCACGGCAAGCCGCTCAACCAGCTAGAGATGAGGACTGAGCGAAGTCGAAGTCCGTTTTTTGGCACAAGGTTATAAATAATGCCATATATGTATATTCTGGAATGTGCTGATGGTTCTTTCTATACAGGTAGTACAAAGGATTTACCTCGTCGTTTATGGCAACATCAAAATGGCTTAGGTGCAAATCATACCAAGAAGCGATTACCTGTAAAGTTAGTTTATGCAGAGCATTATGATCATGTGGCGGATGCTTTCTATCGAGAAAAACAGGTGCAGGGTTGGAGTCGGGCTAAGAAGATTGCTTTAATGAATAGTGATTGGGATCGCCTTCATATTTTGGCGGAATGTCAGAATTATTCACATTATGAAAATGCTGGTTTCGACTTCGCTCAACCAGCAAAGGATTTAAAGAGTGATGATAATTAAGGTAAGGTATGCAGTTAACAGTTGATAGTGTAAATTTGCCAGTGGGATGGGAAATTAAAAAGCTTGGTGAGGTTTATGATGTGCGAGATGGAACACATGATTCACCGAAGTATCTGCCAGAAGGTTATGCACTGATAACCTCAAAAAATCTAAAAAATAATGGTTTAAGTTTTAAGAATGTTAATTATATTTCGGAAGTAGATTATAAGAAAATAAATGAGAGAAGTGCTGTACATAAAGGTGATATTCTTCTTGCAATGATTGGAACAATCGGCAATCCAATCGTTGTTGAGGTAGAGCCGGAATTTGCTATAAAAAATGTTGCTCTAATCAAAGTACCAAGAAATCAAAGCAGCTATTTTCTCAGGTATTATCTTGAAACTGAGTACGTTCAGTCAAAAATGCAGAGAGAAGCAAAAGGAACTACTCAAAAGTTCGTAGGATTAGGCTATTTAAGGGATTTTCCTATTATTCTACCGCCACTTTCTGAACAAAAACGGATTGTGGCGATTCTGGATGAAGCTTTTGAGGGGATTGATAGAGCGATCGCAAACACCGAAAAGAACCTCACCAACTCCCGCGAACTCTTTAAAAGCTACCTCCAATCTGTTTTGACCGAGCGCGGTGAGGAATGGAAGAAAACAACGTTAGGGAAGGTGTGTCAATTCGAGAATGGTGATCGTGGAAAGAATTATCCGAATAGAGAGGAATATGTTGAATCAGGAATACCGTGGATAAATACAGGGCACATTCAGCCCGATGGAACTCTGTCTCAGAGCGAAATGAATTACATCACCAAGGAAAAATACGAGTCACTTCGGAGTGGAAAAATTCGACCAGGAGATTTAGTCTATTGCTTGCGGGGCGCAACACTTGGAAAAACTGCATTAGTCGCCCCTTTTACCGTAGGAGCAGTGGCATCCTCCTTGGTCATAATTAGACCTAGCAACTTGTTGGACAGTCATTTTCTTTACTACTTTCTTACTAGTTCAGTTGGTCAGAGGCAAATCAAACTATACGATAACGGTGCTGCTCAACCGAATCTTGGAGCAAAGAGCGTAGCTAAATACACTATTCTACTCCCAACACTTACCGAGCAAAAAGTCATCGTCCAAAAGCTTGCTGGTCTAGCGGCAGAAACCCAACGTCTCGAAACCATATACCGCCAAAAAATCGCCGCACTCAACGAACTCAAACAATCCATCCTGCAAAAAGCGTTTACTGGCGAACTCACCGCAGATACCCCAAAAACTGCTAAACAGGAAATTGCAGCATGAGTGATGACCTGACGCAACCAAACAATCTGTTATTTCAAGAAATCCGTCAACTGATCGACACCGCCAAACAACGCGCCGCCGTTGCCATCAATGCAGAAATAACCTTGTTATATTGGCAAGTTGGTAAACGCATCCAAACCGAAGTTTTACAAGGTCAACGCGCTGAATATGGCAAACAAATCATTGTTTCTTTATCCCAGCAGCTAACCCAAACCTATGGTAAAGGCTGGGGTGAAAGACAACTGCGACATTGCTTCCAGTTTGCCAAGACATTTCCAAATATCGAGATTGTGAACACACTGTGTTCCAAATTGAGTTGGTCACATCTGCGAATTTTAACAGCAATAGACGATCCCCTAAAACGAGAATTTTATATTGAAATTGCCCAACTGGAACGATGGAGCGTCCGCCAACTGCAAGAACGTATTAACTCTATGCTATTTGAGCGCACTGCCCTATCCCGCAAACCCGAAGAAGCCATCCGCCATGATTTAGAGCAACTACGCCAAACTCAACAGGTATCACCCGATATTTTACTAAAAGACCCTTATATTTTAGATTTTCTGGAATTGAGCGATCGCTATCTCGAAAAAGACCTTGAAGATGCAATCCTCAGAGAAATTGAGCAATTTTTACTAAGAACTAGGTGCAGGCTTTACCTTCATCGCCCGTCAAAAACGCCTGCAAATCGACAACGATGATTTTTATATTGACCTGCTATTTTATAACCGCAAACTCAAACGCCTTGTAGCCATTGACCTAAAACTAGGTAGCTTTCAACCCGAATATAAAGGACAAATGGAACTGTACCTGCGCTGGCTTGCCAAATACGACCAAGAGCCTGACGAACACCCACCGCTAGGAATTATTTTATGTGCAGGTAAAAAGCAAGAGCAAATCGAATTATTAGAACTAGATAAAAGCGGTATTCACGTTGCCGAATACCTGACCGTATTACCACCTAAAGAGTTGTTACAAGCTAAACTGCAAGAAGCGATCGCATCTGCCCGCCGCCGACTCCCATATTCCAAAGATGAGCCATCATAAACGCAGTACAAACCATCAGGTTGAGTGCCTTGCCCTGAGCTTGTCGAATGGGAGGCGAAACCTCTGGGTTGAGCGCAGCCGAAACCCAATTAACTATCAAATACATAAGATTTGACTTATGCTGATTCAGAAAATTGTCCAAGAACTGCAAAACATCCCCGAAGATAAACTCGCAGAAATTTATGATCTGATTCACTACTTTCGCTTAGGTTTAAATCGGGAAACTGCCCAACCTCTGACGGTAAGCGAACTTGAACCGCGTACCCCAGGATTACTAACGGGAAAACTCAGCGATGCTTTTTTTGAACCCTTACCGGAAGAAGAACTTCAGCAATGGGAAGAAACTACCTGATTGACACACATATTCTATTATGGTGGCTCTTTGATGACCCAAAACTCGATACTGAATGCCGAGACATCATTCGCAACCCCGATAATCGCATTTTCGTGAGTAGTGTTTCTGCTTGGGAAATTGCCACTAAATACCGCATTGGGAAACTACCTGAAGCAAAACAACTCGTTGAGCAATATTCACAGATATTAAATCGGGCAAGATTTATCGAATTTGCGATTACATCAGCCCATGCACTCAGAGCCGGAAGTCTACCAATTGCCCATCGAGATCCCTTTGATCGCATGATCATGGCTCAAGCGGAACTCGAAAGTTTACCCGTCATCACTTACGATACAGCATTCCAAACGGGATTGATTCAGGTAATTCCCAACCACAAGTAAAGACTATGAACGAAGCCGAAACCCGTGCCGAACTAATTGACCCCGCACTCAAAGCCGCAGGCTGGGGAGTTATCGAAGGTAGTCGCATCCGCCGCGAAGTAATTGCCCCTGGTCGCTTAGTTGGCAATGGTAAACGCGCTCAATCAGACATCGCCGATTATGTCCTTGTTTATCGTGGTGAAAAACTCGCAGTCATCGAAGCGAAAAAACGCGACTTACCAGATACCGAAGGTTTAGGAAAAGCCAAAAAATACGCCGAAAAGTTGCAAACTCGATTCGCCTACTCTACAAATGGCATCGGTATATACCAAGTAGATATGCACACAGGGGTAGAAGGCTACGTCAAGCAATATCCCACCCCCGAAGAACTGTGGAAAGCTACATTTACTGGAACACTGAGCGAAGTCGAAGTGTGGCGCGATCGCTTTGCTGCCATCCCCTTTGAAGATAAAAGCGGCACATGGGAAGCCCGTTATTATCAACACAATGCCATTAAGCACGTCCTAGAAGCAATCTGCCAAGGACAAGACCGGATTTTGTTAACAATGGCAACTGGCACAGGTAAAACATTCATCGCCTTCCAACTCGCCTGGAAACTCTTTCAAAGCCGTTGGAATCTCAGCAGACAACCCACCCGTCGTCCGCGAATTTTGTTTTTAAGCGATCGTAATATTTTAGCCAACCAAGCTTATAATTCTTTCTCTGCCTTCCCCGACGATGCCCTAGTCCGCATCGACCCCGAAGCCATCAAAAAACGCGGTCGAGTACCCAAAAATGGCAGTATCTTTTTTACCATTTTCCAGACTTTTATGACTGGACGGGACGACGCTGGCAATCCTACGCCCAAATTCAGCGACTATCCGCCCAACTACTTTGACTTCATCATCATTGATGAATGTCACCGAGGCGGAGCCAGTGACGAAAGCACCTGGCGGGGCATTTTAGAATACTTCTCCCCAGCAGTACAACTTGGACTCACTGCTACTCCTAAACGCAAAAACAACGCAGACACCTACGCCTACTTCGGTGAGCCAGTCTATACCTACGCCCTCAAAGACGGCATCAATGACGGGTTTCTTACTCCCTTTAAAGTCAGGCAAATCGAAACTACTCTGGATGAATACATTTACAGCAGTGAAGATGAACTGATCGAAGGTGCAGTAGACGAAGCCAGAACCTACACGGAAGCTGACTTCAACCGCATCATCGAAATTGCCGAGCGCGAACGTTACCGGGTGCAACTTTTCATGGAAGAAATTGTCCAGAATCAAAAAACTCTGGTGTTTTGCGCCAACCAGCCCCACGCTTTAGCTGTGCGGGATTTAATCAACCAAATGAAGATTAGCAGTAACCCTAATTACTGTGTCCGCGTCACCGCCGATGATGGGAAACTCGGCGAACAGCACCTCAGTAACTTTCAAGACAATGAGAAGAATATCCCTACCATTCTCACAACCTCCCACAAGCTTTCCACTGGTGTTGATGCTCGGAATGTTCGCAACATCGTGCTGATGCGCCCCATCAATACGATGATTGAATTTAAGCAAATTATTGGACGTGGTACTCGCCTATTTGAAGGGAAGGACTACTTCACCATTTATGATTTTGTCAAAGCCTATGAACGCTTCGACGATCCTGAATGGGACGGCGAACCTCAAGAACCTGTTGTAGTTAAAACTGCCAAAGGTGGGGAGAAATCAGATAAATACAATACCTCCACAGCAGATAGTGGCAAAGATAGAAGCCAAAATAGAAACGAAACTACAGAAGATTCGCGCCCCAAAACCATCAAAATCAAACTCGGTGACGCTACAGAACGCACCCTTCAGCACCGGATATCTACCAGCTTTTGGAGTCCAGACGGTAAACCCATGAGCGCCACAGAATTTGTGACACGTCTCTTTGGCGAAATTCCTGAACTCTTCAGAGATGAAGACGAATTAAGAAAAATCTGGAGTCGCCCTGACACCCGTAAAGCCTTATTAGAAGGACTGGCAGAGAAGGGCTACGGCGACGAACAACTCACGGAAATTAGCCGCCTAATTGATGCCGAGAAAAGCGATTTATACGATGTCTTGGCTTATATCGCTTATGCTTCTCCACCAATTAGTCGCCGAGAGCGCGTCCTTGCTCACAAGTCCTTAATATTCTCCCAGTATCTCGGCAAACAGCAAGAATTTCTCGACTTTGTTCTAGAACAATACATCCAAACAGGAGTAGGAGAACTCGATCGCGCTAAATTACCTCAACTGTTAGAGTTGAAATATCATACTGTTCGTGATGCTGTGGAAGAACTAGGAAGCGTTGCGAAGATCAGTGAAGTCTTTATCGGATTTCAGCAGTATTTGTATTTACAGAACATAGCAGCTTAATTGGGCATATCGATACAATTAACCACCCCAGTTAGGTGATTAACTCAAAGCTACATAACTATAGCTAAAAATTGCGATCGCCTCTCCATATGTGTGTATCGTGTAACTGTGAATACTTTGAATACGTGGGTACAGCCCAACTTAAACTCCCAACATCCTGAAATCATGCCACTTCAACGATAGAAACTACCTTGCCATCGTCATCATTGGGTACCTATTCCAAAAGCTCTCCCGGTTGATAATCCAACGCCTTATACCGTTTCACTTTAAAAATGATACAAATGGACAAGCAGCGTCTCAACTTCTCTCGGCGACCAGAAGCAGAGGAGCAGGGGAAGTGATTTGTATCATTCTTAAAGTGAAATGGTATTATACCGTTTCACTTTAAGAATGATACAAATGGACAAGCAGCGCCTCGACTTCGCTCGGCGACCGGGAGCAGAGGAGCATAGGAAGAGATTTGTATCAGTAATTTCGTGAATTGGTATAAGTCCTGAAAGTAATCATTCTGAGTTGACTGAAAAAAGTTTCCTATTTGGGGAACTTTTTTTTGGTTGTTATGTCTACAAGGCTGAATTACATTCTTGATATGCCAACTTAAATAAAAATCCTACTCAAGGTCAATATACATATCATTCAAAAGAGATATTGACTTGAGATATTGAATTTGAAATATTTTTGCTATTAACAGATGTAGTTAAAATTATGACTTTTTTTTATTTACATACTTAGAGTAATTTTTTGGCTTTTGTCGGTCAAAAATATTAATTGATTTTTCTCCAAACACCTGTATTATGGCTAACTGAGAATAGAATAAACTTTTTAGTAATTGGCAATTACTTAAGTTATTATTGATATTGATGCAGATATCAAGTTAATATGGTGTTAAATTAGAGAGATATCAGAAATTATTGAGATTAATTAGTTAATAGACACTAATATTATTAGAGTATTTAAATTGCTTTACAATTACTTTATAAAGTTAGCTATAATTAAAACAATGGATGAAGATATCACTTTTGCGTAACAGTAATTTCCACAATGATGTTATAAATTAATTTTAGGGGAAACAATTAAAAATAAGTGATTATACTAGAAGAA
This sequence comes from Nostoc sp. TH1S01, assembly GCA_018993265.1. Lineage (GTDB taxonomy): Bacteria > Cyanobacteriota > Cyanobacteriia > Cyanobacteriales > Nostocaceae > Nostoc_B. The sequence continues at coordinate 127,413 of JAGKSW010000054.1, read as the reverse complement.
TGATGACAAAATTAAGTTCATCTGAACACTTTAGTGTAGTAGCCTCAAAAGAACAAATCTGTTCAGAACTACAAGGAGAGGTGGTAATACTTGACATTAAATCTGGTGCTTACTATGGACTGAATCAAGTAGGGGCTAGTGTATGGAATTTTATTCAATCACCAAAAACTGTCAAAGAAATTCAAGATGCCATCCTAGCAGAATATGAAGTAGAAGCAGAGGTATGTAAACAGGATATCTCGACTTTGCTAGAAGACTTAGCAGCTAAGGGATTAATAGAAATTAATAATGAAGCGTCTGTTTAAATTACTGCAACTCACCAACAGCGATCGCCAACTTTTATGGAAGACATTCGTTTTGCTGGGATTAGTGCGGCTAGGAATGCGACTACTATCATTTAATACTTTAAGAAAACTTATAAATAAACTTAGTAAGCCAAACCCCAGATTAGAACAAATTTCTTTCAACAAAATTGTTTGGGCGATTGATGCTAGCACACGTTACACACCTGGTGGAGCTAAATGCCTGGCTAGAGCCTTAACTTGCCAAGTATTAATGACTCGTTACGGTTACGCACCAGAATTGCGTATCGGGGTGATGAAAGGTGAAGCAGGAAATTTAGAAGCTCATGCTTGGATTGAAACTCAAGGAAAGGTTGTCATCGGCTACCTTCCTGATCTCTCGCGCTTTACTTTATTGCCGTCTTTATCAGGGATATAAATCATGAGCGGTATAGTTGGCATTTACAATCTAGATAGTCAGCCAGTCGAGCAGCAAAAGCTGACTTTGATGGTAGATGCGATCGCTCATCGGGGGCCAGATGGTGCAGATGTATGGTGTTCTGGGTCTGTTGGCTTGGGTCATCGAATGCTGTGGACTACTCCCGAATCGCTGTTAGAGAAACAGCCTTTGGTCAACTCAGCCAGGGAAATCGCCATCACAGCCGATTTACGCATAGATAACCGCGATGAACTGATTAGTGCCTTACACCTTGACAACTTACCACCAGAAAAAATCACTGATACTGACTTAGTGTTGGCTGCTTACGATAAATGGGGTGAGCAATGTCCAGAATATTTGTTGGGTGACTTTGCCTTTGCCATTTGGGATGGTCAAAAGCAGAGATTATTCTGCGCTCGTGATCACATGGGCGTGAAGCCTTTTTACTATTACCACAAACCCGGAAAACTATTTGCCTTTGGGTCAGAAATCAAAGCACTTTTGTGCCTAGAAGCAGTCAAACGCAAACTGAATGAAATTAAAGTAGGCGATTTTCTGGCATCAATTTTGCAAGACCAGTCAATTACCTTCTATCAAGAAATCTTCCGTTTGCCCCCCGCCAGTTGGATGTCGGTGAGTCCGAAGGGTATAAAAATTAGTTCTTATTGGTCTCTTGACCCCCATCGGGAACTCCGGCTCAATTCCGATGAAGAGTATGCAGCAGCTTTGCAAGAAATTTTTGCCGAAGCGGTACGGTGTCGGCTGCGGAGTGCTTTTCCTATCGGGTCTCATCTCAGCGGCGGTTTAGATTCTTCCGCTGTCACCTCGATGGCAAGGTATGTGTTGGCGCAAGCAGGTGAGCATCGACCGTTGCACACCTTCTCAAATATTTTTGATGCCTATCCAGAAGCAGACGAACGTCCCTTTATTGAGTCTGTCACAGACCAAGGTGGGATGATTCCTCACTTCGTTCATGCTGACCAAAAAGGCCCATTATCAGATTTAGAGCAAATCTTTCAATACCAAGATGAAGCTGTTCCAGCGCCTACGCATTTTTTGATTTGGGGATTAAATAATGCTGCCGCTAATGCTGGAGTCAGGGTAGTTTTAGATGGCTTTGATGGGGATAATACCATATCCCACGGCGAAGGTTATTTAGTGGAATTGGCGAGAAAGGGCGACTGGGCTACTTTCGCGCAAGAAACTTTGGAGTTATATAACCTTTTGGGTAGTTCACAACGCCAAACCTTAGAAAACTACGGTCTGCCTTATTTAGCAGAACTGGTGCGTCAAGGGAAGTGGGTAAAGTTTGTGCAAGAGGTGAATAATCTCACAAAATATTTTAGAGTTTCAAAGCGATCGCTATTTCTGCGTCAAGGTTTAAAACCTCTATTACCTAAGTTCATCACTTCAACAGTCGCTTCTTTACGTTCTAAAGGAGAAACTCAAAATGAATCCTTAATTAATCCTCGCTTTTTCCGCCGTAGTGGTCTAAAAAAACGCATTCACACTCTAAAAGACTCTCGGAAAATTCATCCACCTACGGAAAGGGAACTGCATCATCGTTACATTACCGCAGGCATACTCACCCAAGGTCTGGAAATCATCGACCATTATGGAGCGGCCTTTGGTTTAGACTACCGTCATCCATTTATGGATAAACGGTTAATCGAGTTTTGCTTATCTTTACCACCAGAGCAAAAGCTAAATCAGGGCTGGTCTCGCTTGGTAATGCGCCGTGCTATGCGGGGAATTTTACCAGAGAAAGTGCGATCGCGCCGCGATAAATCAGATATGTCCCCTAGTTTTGTCTACGGCTTGTTAAATCACAACAAAGGAGTATTAGATGAAGTTATTCAAAATCATCTTAGTAATATCCAGGACTATGCAAATACCAACACAGTAAATCAAATGTATGAAAAACTAACTGCACCCAATAGCAATTTTAATTACAATCAAAGCTCTATAGACTTATTGCTCTGGAAAGCAGCGATGTTAGCCTTATGGCTAAATCATGCTCAACTAGAACCTTAGATACATGCAACTTTATCTATATATGTACTTTTATTAAAAATGGGTATCAGTACGTTTTCAGTGCAACTACCCAGATTCACAAAACACACATTGAGGAAAACCACAATGAAAAAAACCTACTCTGCACCAAAACTAACCAACCACGGTTCCGTCAACGAAGTTACCGCTGTAACTCAAGATTCTGCCCGTCAAGATACACTGTTTGGCCCTCCTGGTGGTACAACTGTCGTCAGCAATGATCAAGGTTCTTTAGACTCTTGTATCATCAGTCCTGGAACCACCAATTGTCTCTAAGCTGTAATTTCAGAGTGGAGAGGATGCCTTAGCTGAATTGACCATTGCAAAGCATCCAGCATTTAGCATCCTACTAATCTCAGTATAGCTTTAGACGAGAAGCTACAGCTTGATGCAAAAAAAGTTATCAACTGTAGCTCTTTCTTGAAAATCATAGGACTTACGCACAAAGATTTTCTGTGGAAACTGGGTGTGTGGGTGAACGGGTGTGGGGTGTAAGGGTTTTGGATACATACACCCAAAAACCCCTATACCCCTTCACCCTTCCCAAACCCTTGATTTTTTTTTGTCTCATTGCGTAATTCCTGAATCACTTAGTGTAGTGAAATTCATGAAATTCAATTTCTGCATTGTTCCACCCCATAGCAAAAATTAGGAGACTTAAAGTGAAGAGAAGTTACGAAGCACCAAAGCTAGTTCATCATGGCTTTGTAAACAGAGTTACACAAATTTCTAAAGACGTGAGTAGGAGAGATACTCTCTTTGGTTCGCCTAATGGTTCGACTGCCGTTAGTAGTGGCCAAGGCTCGCTAAATGCTTGTATTATTCTTCCAGGAACAAAGACCTGTTTATAGCTACCATTCTGATAAGTTCAGCTATGCAGTTGCTGAATTAGCTGTAGCAGGACTTACGCAAAGACTACGGTTTTGCGTCATTACGAGCGAAGCGAAGTAATCGCAAAGGCTGATTTGTCGTCACGAGGCGTAAGTCCTATTTGGATTAAAGTAATCAATGCGTAGCATCCAAACAAATTTCAATGTAGATTCGGCTGATTTCCTTGATTATTAGTGCAGAAGATTATGAAAAAACTTTACTGTACACCAAAACTCACTGACCACGGGGATATTAGTACAATTACAAACATCTCAGGTGGTGGTACTCGTCAAGACGTTTTGTTTGGGCCACCTAAAGGTTCTACAGTCATTAGTAATGGTCAAGGTTCAGCCGATGATGGTTGTTTAATTAAACCAGGTACAAAAGTTTGTTTGTAAAGTGAATCTTTGACTATTAGCTAAATTTAAAATATATATCTTATCTTTATATAGCAATCCGATTTGATTCTTGAAATTACTCGTGAAGGTAGGGGAATAGGAAACTATTAATAGGGAAGAAAAAGTGTATTGATTTTTTTCAACAATCAAATACAAATCCTATATCTTACCTGATAAAAGAATTTAGACTCAAACTGTTCACGTAGTTAAAGGTGAATAAATAAGGTGTTCATATACTTTGCCTACAATCTCTGCATACACTCTCAATTACCTTTACCGGAACTGAATGTTGGGAATGAACAGCTAGATAATCAAATACTAATTCCCGATGTTACTATTTATATTAAAAAATTAACAGACTCGGATTTTGGGTTAGTAGATGGGGGAAACTGTTTTTTAGGAAGTTCCTCCATCGATGGTATAGATGTAGGCAAATTCTTTGTTCACAATGGTAGCCAGATTATTATCGAACCAGTTCCAGAAGCAGAGGAAGGCTTAATTCGGTCGATGATATTGGGATCTGCAATACCAGTATTACTCAGACAGCGAGGGCTGTTGGTGTTGCACGCCAGTTGTGTGAATATTAATGGTGCGGCTGTGGCCTTTTTGGGCAATTCTGGATGGGGTAAATCAACCTTGGCTAGCGCCTTTCATCAACAGGGTTATGGTTTACTAACAGATGATGTATTGGCTATTCAAGTTGAAGGTGATCATCCCATAACGTTTCCTTCTTATCCTCAAGTTAGGTTGTTACCTGATTCTGCATCATCATTGGGATATGAATTTGATAATTTATCTTTGGTTCATTCGGCTTGTGCAAAACGAAATAATGTTCTAAGTGAAGGATTTAGCCAATTACCCCTACCAATTAAGCAGATATATGCTTTAGAAAATGTGGCAGCGGCTGAAAATGCAATTCAAATTCTTTCAGTTCAAGAGATAATGGTTGAATTACTCCGCCATTCTCGTGCGACAACTTTGCTGACAACACCAGAATTTGTCAAGGCGCATTTTCAACAGAGTACGAGTTTAATAAAATCTGTACCCATTCGTCGTTTAAAAAGAAAGCGTTCTTTGGCAGCACTGTCAGAAATTGTGCAATTAGTGGAGGCAGATATTGCAGCAAATAGTACCGAAGAATTAGATGATAGCTATTCTTTAGCAGGGGTATAAATTGAAAGTGAGGGATAGTAAGACTCGCTTTGGACAAAGGTTACAGCAAGCATTTTAGTTGAAATTATGGAACAACAAACTTTAGTTCAAAATGAGGGGCAAGTATTACTAAATCCCAATGTACCCAAAATTTATAGCACTGCCATTGACCCAGAAGCTTTAGCTCACTATAGCCGACAACTTGGCATAACTGACTCAAAACTAGCACTTTTGAGTTTAGCAGATGCGATCGCTAACAGTCCTTCTTGGGATGATACACCAGAAGTAAAGTTGATTGTTCGTCCCAGCCCTCAACCTGTAATTGCGGTGATGGGTTGCTTAAATGCAGCAGCAGAACTCTGGGTACAACATTTGCTGTTTACTCTCAACAGAAGTTTATCGCGCTTGCATTTTGTGAGTTATCAGCAAGCAGAAGTAGACTGTCAACTATTGGCGACACAGTTAGTAGAACATTTTGGACGTGAACAATTAAAGCAATTTCACTTTACGGCTGTTCCCCGTGGCGGGTTAATTATCTTGGGAATGCTAGCTTATGCTTTAGATTTGAAGTCCGATCAATTACAACCACCAGAGTCTAGTGATATTCCTTGGGTAGTAGTAGATGATTGCGTGTTTACAGGTTCAAGGCTGGGAAATTTCTTGCAAAGCCAGACTCACCCAAAAATTATATTTGCCCATCTTTATTCTCATCCAGAACTGCGACAGGCGATCGCTACCAAAGAACCTCACGTTTTGGCTTGTTTGAGTGCTAGAGATTTGCCAGACTACGGCGAGGAAGATTTAGGTGAACACTATCAAACTTGGAAACAACAATCTTTCTCCCAATTGTCGGGTTCGCGTTATTGGGTAGGAAAAACAGATTCTCTGTGTTTTAGTTGGAATGAACCAGACCGCTTTTTTTGGAATCCAATTTCTCAAAAAATGCAAGGTGGTTGGCGATTTCTTCCCCCAGAAATCTGTCAAAAAAATCGCCTAAAATCTCCTGTAAACCCTCCTAGCATCCAAGTTCAAAACGAGGGTAATGGCAACATTCAACCAGGATTACAGGTTATTTATGGCGAGTATGGAGAAGAAATTATCATTGGTAATTTGGAAACGCAAGCCAGCTTTGAGTTAAATGGTGTGGCTGCCGATATTTGGAAATTCTTGGTAGAGTACGGCAATGTAGAACAGATAGTCACCGCACTATTAAATATCTATGAGGTTGACGAAGATGACCTCAGAACGGATGTACATAGTTTTATTAATCAGTTAAATAATCAGGGTTTGTTGAGGTAATTGTGGCAAAATGATCAATTAACCAGCTAATTCTACCTGGGCTTGGGGCAATACTACAGTGAGATTTATGCAAGCAGGCAAAACTATCAAACAAAAAATCAACCAAACCCTACGTCTTGTACCTGCATTGCGCTTAGTATGGCAAAGTAGCCCTGGTTGGACGATCGCTCGCGTAGTTTTACTGACTATTCAAGGTATATTACCAGTAGTCTCCATTTATCTCTCAAAACTTATTATCGATGCCGTAGCTGCCAACCTGAGCCAAGCAGACAAAGCAGTAGCATTTCGTAACGTCTTAGTGTTAATTGCCATAGCTGGTGGAGTGACTTTATTAACTACACTGGCTAACTCCTTGACAGAACTAGTCATCACTGCCCACTCTCAAAGGGTGACTGACTATATGCAAGGAATTATTAACGCCAAATCTATTGCAGCAGACTTAGAGTACTACGAAAATCCTTTATACTACGATACCCTACAAAGAGCGCAACAAGAAGCACCTTATCGACCACCCCAAATTCTCAATCGTTTAGCACAAATTGGTCAAAATAGTATTTCTTTAGTAGCAATGATTGGTTTGTTGCTGACACTGCATTGGGGAATTATTGGTGTTTTATTTGTAGCTGCCTTGCCTGCAATGTTAGTGCGAGTCAAATATAGTCGAATTATGTATAATTGGCAGCGCAAATGGACACCATTGCAACGCCAAGGTTTTTATTTAGCTTGGATGCTGACATCAGACCAATTTGCCAAAGAAATTCGCTTATTTGATTTAGGTCACTATTTTAGTAATTGGTATCTCCGCATCCGTAGACAAATCTATAAAGAAAGCCTGAAAATTTTTACACAACGCTTTGTGGCTAACTTTGCAGCCGAAGCGATCGCCGGGATTCTCATATTTGCTATTTATGCTTTAATTATTTATCAAGCTATAAATGGTGTTCTGCGTTTGGGTGATTTAGTTCTTTATTACCAAGCACTGCAACGAGGGCAAAACGATATTAAAAGTTTACTAGCAAACGTTTCGGCACTTTACGAAGATAATTTATTTTTAGGTAATCTCTACGAGTTTCTTGACCTGCAACCCAGATTGGTTGAGCCAATCAATCCTCAACCAATACCTCAACCAATGCAGACAGGTATTGTGTTTCATAATGTGAGTTTTCAATATTCCACTACAACTCGCCAAGCACTGCATAATATCAATTTGAGCATCAAGCCAGGAGAAGTAGTAGCACTAGTTGGTGAAAATGGTTCTGGAAAAACAACTTTAATTAAATTGCTGTGTCGCTTGTATGATCCTACGGCTGGCTGCATCACAATTGATGGTGTTGATATTAGAGACTATAAAATTTCTGAATTACGCCGCGACATCAGCGTAATTTTTCAAGACTACGCTAAATATAACTTTACAGCCCAGGAAAACATTTGGTTAGCTAACATTGACTTGCCAGCCAATCGAGAAAGTATTATGGCGGCAGCGCGTCGTTCTGGTGCGGATGATGTAATTAGCAAATTACCTAAAGGTTATGACACAATTTTGGGTAAATTATTTGACCAAGGAGAAGAATTAAGTATTGGTCAGTGGCAAAAAATTGCTTTAGCGCGAGCATTTTTAAGAGATTCTCAGTTGATAGTTTTAGACGAACCGACTAGTGCAATGGATCCAAAAGCGGAATATGAAGTGTTTGAAAAATTCCGTCAATTAATCCAAAATCAAGCAGCAATTTTAATTAGCCATCGCTTATCTACTGTCAAAATGGCCGATCGCATTTATGTCATGGAAAACGGCACAATTATCGAAAGTGGGACTCATGATGAACTGATACAAATAGGTAATCGCTATGCCTATTTATATGAAACTCAAGCGCAGCAATATCGTTAAAAAATAGGGAGTAGGGAGTGGGGAGTAGGAAAGAAGCCTTATCTGAGTGTACTGATTTTTTTCATTTCAGACTTCATACTTCAGACTTCAGCCTTTTTGTACTAGTTTTCCATTAACATCAAACGTATGGGGTCTAAACGCACATACCAAGGGTAAGGTTGGTCTTTGATATTTGCCCATTTTTCTTTGAAAACCTCGGCTTGCAGATGATAGTCTTGAGGATTATTCGGGGCAGTATGTAGTTTTAAAAATAATGTCATCCGATGAGGTGTTTCACTGGTTCTGGCTAACCAACAGGGAAAGGTATTAACTTGAGATCCATCATGGGAAAAAATTAGTTGATGAGCGCGAATACCAACGTGAGATAGTTCATCAGGAATTGCTTGGACAACTTCCAGGTGACAACCCCAATCCAGTGCTTGGATTGTTTGCGTTCCTTGAGCGACAGCGCGAGAAAAGTTCTTACAGCCAGTTAATTGAGCCACACTCACACTAGCAGGATGCTGGAAAACTTCATATTTGGAGCCGTGATGTACTGCTTGACCTTGTTCCAACACCAATAAGTTGGGACAAACTCGGTAAGCTTCATCCATGTTATGGGTCACAAATAAAGCAACACCTTGGTAATCGGCTAAGGTTTCGGTCATCTGCTGTTCTAATTGATTCCGCAGATGAGTATCGAGGGCGGAAAATGGCTCATCGAGAAGTAATGCTTCTGGTTGACTGGCTAAGGCTCTGGCTAAAGCCACCCGTTGTTGTTGACCGCCGGAAAGTTGATGCGGATAGCGATCGCCTAATCCTGGTAACTGCATGGCTATTAGTTGTTCTTCGATTTGTGAGCGTTCACTTCCCGCAGATAATTTCTTGGGTAAACCAAAAGCAATGTTTTCCGCCACTGTCATATTCGGAAACAAAGCATAATTTTGGACTAAAAAACCAATGCGGCGATCGCGGCTAGGTACATTAATGCCTTTTTCAGAATCAAACAATACTCTACCATTCAACACGATCCTTCCTCTAGTTGGTGTTTCGATTCCCGCAATGCAACGCAGAATCATGCTTTTACCTGCGCCGGAACCGCCCAACAATCCCAGGGGTTGCTCGTTGGTACTGAAGGAAACTTGCAAATGAAAACTGGGTAATTTTTTTTCAATATCTACAAACAGTCCGATTTCGGAAGTTGGCGCAGACACAGTAGGAGATTGAGCAACTCGTCTTTCTGGTTTTCGCGTTCCTGCTTCCTTGCGTTTTCCCTTCTCTCTAACTTCCTGCCAAAAATTCACTGCAAAAATTCCTGATAGGGAAATTACCATAATTGCGATCGCCCAAAACCAAGCTTCATCCATCGCCCCTGCTTCCACAGCAAAATAAATCGCCATTGGAATCGTCTGGGTTTGACCAGGAATATTCCCAGCCAGCATTAAGGTTGCGCCGAATTCACCCAAGGCACGGGCAAAAGCCAAGGTCGTCGCTGCTAAAATTCCGGGTAAGGCTAAAGGTAAACTAATTCGCCAAAATATTCTGGATTCACTTGCACCCAGGGTTCTCGCCACCCGCAGTAAATTATTATCAATTTGTTCAAAAGCTCCCAGGGCAGTTTTATACATTAATGGAAAAGAAACCACCGTTGCTGCGATCGCTGCACCATACCAAGTAAAAACAATTGTCAAGTCAAAAGGCTCCATGAGTTTCCCCACAGGCCCATTCTTGCCAAAAAATAACAGCAGTAAAAAGCCCACAACTGTTGGAGGTAAAATTAGCGGTGCAACAAAAATACTTTCAATCAAAGATTTAGCCTTGCCACGATAGCTGAGCATCCAATAAGCCGCAGCTATGCCTACAAAAAAAGTAATAACTGTTGCCAATAATGAAGTTTTTAGTGATATCCAAAGGGGTGATAAATCCTGTGGCATATTTACTCAAATATCTATTTTCCAATCAAAATTCAAAATCTAAAATTATTCTGTCTTCTCCCGTCAACTTCCAGCCAACACAAAACCTTGTTCTTCAAATATATTTTTGGCTTCATTACTACTAGATAAAAACTGCTCAAAATCTTTAGCAGCATCAATATTTTTACTACTTTTAATCACTGCTATTGGATAGACAATAGGAGAATGGCTACTTTCCGGTGCAGTGGTTACTATTTTCACTTTTGAGCTACTTTTCGCATCAGAAAGATAAACTAAACCAGCATCAACATTACCAGACTCTACATAATTGAGAGCCTGCCGCACATCTTTAGCGTAAACAACTTTACCTTTTAGTTTGTCAGCAATTTTTAACGAAGTCAAAACTTGTTGAGCATATTGTCCCGCAGGTACACTCTTGGGTTCACCTAAAGCAACTTTCTTAATCAGCGGCAAAGTTAAATCTTTAAAATCTGATATGGTTGTCGAGTTTTGTGGGGCAATTAATACTAATTGATTTTTCAACAAATTTTTACGTGTACCATCAACTAATAAGCCTTTTTTCTCAAGTGCATCTATTTGTTTAGTTGCAGCCGAGATAAAAACATCAACTTTTGCGCCTTGTTCAATTTGTTGCTGTAAAGCACCCGATGAACCAAAGTTGTAGGCTAGGTTAACGCTTGGTTTTGACTGGCTATAAATTGGTTTGATTGCTTCGAGTGCGTCTTTGAGACTAGCAGCGGCGGAGATAGTTAAAGTAGTTGTTTGGGCAGTTGGACTAGTAGTTGTGGCTGAGTTGGGTGTATTTGCTTGATTGCAACCAATAACTAACAGACAAGCAAACAATAACCAACAACTAAAAGCTAAAATGCGTTTAAAACTCATTTCCAGTCTTTAATTCATCTATTAATTACCAACCTAACATGAGAAAAGTTGGTAAGTAACCATAAATTATTTAAATACACAAAAAATATTTGATTTCTGAAAAATCAGTGAACGTGGGCTTCGTCACCCGCCTTGAACTCAAGTTCAAGGCTAATAGCTCAAGTCTACTTAAGTAGACTAAAAAATTTGGGGTATATTTAGTCATCTTCAGATGACTTTTGCTATGAGCAAGGAACTTGAGTTCCTTGCGGGATATGAATTTTACCTTAAGTTGACATTAATGCCTACTCCTCATTCCCCACTGCCTGCCTATCGCGCTTGCGCTGCGCTTCGCGCACCACACCAGTCAATTCGGAAATCCAACCGGATTCCCATAGCAGATCAAAACTTTACTATAGCTAGGCTGTAAATAAAAAGCCCCCGGTTTGACCAGGGGTATCTATCTCTATCAGCATCAACCTATTCCTACATAAAAGAGAATCGCACTTGTCAGCAATTATTGCATCCGCATTCATGCAATAATTGCAGGTTTTTAATGAAATTTTTGCATAAACAGGTCGGGGTATGGAGTGTAAAGGTGAGAACTTACGCAAAAAGATTGTCTGTGGAGACTGAGTGAAAGCGTGAAAGGGTGTTGGGTGTATGGGTTTGAGATACGTACACGCCAAAACGCTTGATTTTCATCTCACTGCGTTAGTCATTTTAAAGAAAAAGGCTTAACGTTTTGTTAAGCCTTAAAATGTCCTAGTGCTTAAGCAGACATCCGTGATTAATGTAGAAATATTAGCTTGACAGTTCATCTCTCTAAAGGATGTCATTTGGACTTACAGGAAAAACTTGAGAAAAATTACACATCGCGTTAAGCTTCCTTAGCGTAACTGCACGCTGTGACATCAGGCGATGACAAATCAACAATCCCCAGAAATTCCTTCTTGCACTTGGAATCGTCCCATCGGTTTAGGTTGGGACAAACCTTATACCGTCCGCTACGCCAGCAATCTTGACGATGGCCCTTGGCATGGGATGCCTTTGGGTGGTTTTGGTGCAGGTTGTATTGGGCGTTCTTCGAGGGGAGATTTTAACCTGTGGCACATCGATGGCGGTGAACATATCTTTAAAAATGTCCCGGCTTGTCAATTCAGTGTGTTTGAGTCGAATGGCACATCTTCTCAAGCCTATGCTTTGTCTACTCAATCACCGGAAGATGGTAGTCTTCAGGCTTGGCAATGGTATCCAGCCAGTACTGAGTCAGCTTTGACAGGAACATATCATTCTTTATATCCGCGCAGTTGGTTTGTGTATGAAAATGTCTTTCAATCACAACTAACTTGTGAGCAGTTTTCGCCAATCTGGGCAAATAATTATCAAGAAACTAGCTATCCTGTGGCGGTGTTTTTGTGGAAGGCGCATAACCCTAGCAATGCACCAATTACCCTCAGCATTATGTTGACTTGGCAAAATATGGTGGGCTGGTTTACTAATGCGTTGAAGTCGCCAGAAGTCAAGATACGCGATGATGGTAGCCCAGTTTATGAGTATCAGCCACGCTGTGGTGAAAGTCAGGGAAATTACAATCAGGTAGTGGAAAATTCGGAATACTTTGGGTGTTTTTTAGGACGGGTTGGAATTACTGAACCTGTGAAAGAAGGTGACGGGAGTTGGTGTATTGCAACGGTGAAACATCCGCAAGTGGAAGTTTTTCACCACAGCAAATGGCATCCTGAAGGTACGGGTGAGGAGGTATGGCAAAGCTTTGCGGCTGAAGGTTCTTTGCTTAATTATATAGATGCAAATCCAGCGGTAGAAAATCAACAGTTAGGAAGTGCGATCGCAGTTCGCTTCACTCTCCAACCAGGGGAAACTTTAGAAATTCCCTTTGTGTTGGCTTGGGATCTCCCTGTGACAGAGTTTGCCGCCGGAGTAAATTATTACCGCAGATATACAGATTTCTTTGGTAAAAATGGCAATCATGCTTGGGAAATTGCGACTACTGCTTTAGAAAATTATCAAACATGGCGATCGCAAATTCAAAGTTGGCAAGCACCAATTCTCCAGCGCGAAGATTTGCCTGATTGGTTCAAAATGGCGTTATTTAACGAATTATATGACTTAACTAGCGGTGGTACTCTCTGGAGTGCAGCATCGGAACTCGACCCTATCGGCCAATTTGCTGTGCTGGAATGTTTAGATTACCGTTGGTATGAAAGTTTAGATGTGCGGTTATACGGTTCCTTTGGGTTGCTGTTGCTGTTCCCAGAACTAGAAAAGTCGGTGATGCGGGCTTTTGCTAGAGCAATTCCCCAAAGTGATGACCATCAACGGATTATTGGCTATTACTATACCATTGGTGCAGATACGACAACTGCCGCCCGGAAAGTCGCAGGTGCTACACCCCACGATTTAGGCGCACCCAATGAACATGTTTGGGAGAAAACTAATTACACCTGCTATCAAGACTGTAATTTGTGGAAAGATTTAAGTTGCGATTTTGTTTTACAAGTTTACCGAGATTATTTGCTGACTGGTGCTGATGATGTAGAGTTCTTGGCAGATTGTTGGGATGCAATTGTCCAAACTCTCGATTATTTGAAAACTTTCGACAAAGATGGCGATGGTATTCCAGAAAATTCTGGCGCACCAGACCAAACCTTTGATGATTGGCGGTTACAGGGTGTGAGTGCTTATTGTGGCGGGTTGTGGTTGGCGGCTTTGGAAGCGGCGATCGCAATTAGTGATATTTTAATAATGAACCACAGAGAGAAGTTGCGTGCGGGGGTTCCCCCCGTTGAGCAAACTTCGGTGGGCACAGAGAGCGCAGAGAAACAAAAGTCTATCTATGAGCAATGGTTAGCGCAATCTCGTCCTATCTATGAGGAAAAGTTGTGGAACGGGCAATATTATCGGTTAGATAGTGGTAGTGGTTCTGCTGTGGTGATGGCAGATCAATTATGTGGGCAATTTTATGCCAGATTGCTAGAACTACCAGATATTGTACCGAGCGATCGCGCCCTTTCTGCTCTCAAGACTGTTTATGATGCTTGTTTCTTGAAGTTCCAAAATGGTGAATTTGGCGCGGCGAATGGTGTGCTTCCCGATGGTTCACCAGAAAACCCCAAAGCCACCCATCCTTTAGAAGTGTGGACAGGAATCAATTTTGGACTAGCGGCGTTTCTCGTGCAGATGGGAATGCAGGATGAAGCTTTGCGGTTAACACAAGCTGTAGTGCAGCAAATTTACAACAACGGCTTGCAATTCCGCACCCCAGAAGCTATAACCGCCGCCGGAACTTTCCGCGCTAGTACTTATCTCCGCGCGATGGCGATTTGGGGTGTTTATTTAGTGATGAGTAAATAGTACATAAGATTTAGATGTGCTCTGAAGCTGAAGCTTGGAGTTCAGAAAAAGTAACTCCGAGCTTTTCGCATAAATATGCTTAGTTGATTGCTGCAATGCAGTGACTATATTAGCTTTTTTATTAAAGCAATACCTGCAAATAAAAATAAAGTCTCATTAATTTTTTATATAAATATAATTATATTTAATATTTTTTATTAGTTATTTATATCTTTTCCAAGTTTTATTGAGTTATTTAGGTTGTATTCTAAAAATCAATGTCATAATTCCATGACATTAAGCTTGCTTTCTAAAATGGCAAAAACATTTAATATGATTTATTTTCTAATAGCTGTTTTTTCTAAAGCAAATTACTATAGCGTTGCTTAATCTGCTGAGTTACTTAATACATTGCTGTAAAATTAGGCAAACCTCTGCCTTAAAAAACATTAGTTCTGTACCTCATTTAACTGGGAATCGCTGTAGTAATAAATAAACATTTATAGAAAGCGATATTAATACTAAGGTTTATTTTTTACTTTCCAAAATCAACCATGAAGAGCTTTTTACCCAAAAGACAATTTAATTACACATATACCAAAAAGTTTCACTATAAATTACATGGTTATTGGTTCAAGATTCGCGCAAATAAACGCTCATTTACTTTAGATATACCTCATCATAAACATATTTTTTGGAGTTGGTGCGGTAGTTTTTTTGGCATAGCTTTAACAGCTTACCTTTCTGTCAAAACCAATTCTCCTTTACTAATCGCTCCTTTTGGTGCTACTAGCGTTTTAATTTTTGGTGTACCTGATAGTCCCTTGGCTCAACCTCGTAATGTAATTGGTGGTAATTGTTTGGCTGCTATTGTCAGTCTTATTGTTCTGCATCTTTGTGGTTCAGAACCTTGGGCGATGGGAATGGCTGTTGCTACTGCTATTGGAGTGATGCAATTAACTGCAACTTTGCACCCACCTTCAGGTGCAGTTGCATTAGTTGTAATGATGACTAAAGCTCCTTGGGAATTTCTCGTAACTCCTGTACTAGAAGGTTCTATTATCTTGGTACTGTGTGCTGTTATTTTTAATAATCTAGCTAAGGAGAGAACTTATCCAAAATACTGGTTATAAAACAAAAAAAGACACGAAATTTCGTGTCTCTAAACAAACTATTCTCCGCTGAATTGTTTAAGTTTCCAACACTTCTCGCAACAGAGAAGCCAATTTATCCGCACTATCAGGAACTGCGATCGCTTTGGCACTTTCCCCCATTTTGGTTAAATCGGCGGGATTTTGCAACAACTCTAAAACTTGAGTTTGCAATTTTTCGGCGGTTAACTCTGATTGTTTATCTGTAATGGCTGCGCCAGCTTTGGTAAATACCTCGGCGTTATAAGATTGATGGTCTTCCGCCGCAAAGGGGTAAGGAATTAGAATTGCGGGTGTACCACACACTGCTAATTCTGTTAAGCTACCAGCACCAGAACGACTAATTGCTAAAGTTGCACGTCGCAACAGCGCCGCCATATTGTCATAAAAGGGTAATTCTATATATTGCGGATGTTTAAAAATACCTGCGTCGGGATCGCGATCGCCTGTTAAATGCACAATATAAGCACCAGTATCTAACCAAGCACTCGCAGCTTGACGGACGAATTTATTCACAGCCACAGCGCCTTGACTACCCCCAAAAACCACTATTAACGGCACATTCTCCGGGATATTTAAATCTAGCGGGGGAACTTCTGCTGCTAAAAATTGCGATCGCACTGGTGTACCAACGCAGACATTTTTCGCGCGGGGTAAATACTTAGCAGCCGCTTCAAACCCCAGCGCCATTGCATTGCACCAAGGGCCAAAAAAGCGTGTCACCTTTCCTGGTAAAGCGTTAGATTCGTGAAAAACTACAGGTAAACCCAAAGAACGCGCCGCAATTACCGCAGGCCCAGCAATATAACCGCCTGTAGTAAACACCCCTTGAAATTTCCCCTGTTTGAGAATTCGTCGAACTTCTATAATCGAACCAGTGAGTTTGCCTAAAATCTTTAGAGATGCAAGTCCGAACCCTTGCTGGAACCCTTCAACTTCAATAATATTCAAGGGATACTGTTTGGGAACCAGTTGCGTTTCTAGTCGATTTGGCACACCCAACCATTCAATTTCATAGTTTGGCAGTTTTTCTGCCAGTGCGATCGCCGGAAACAAATGTCCACCAGTCCCACTGGCAGCTATGAGTAATCTTATCGGTGCGTTTGTCATCAAACCTCTACCGTTTAGCGCCTAGCTTAATTAAGATAAAACAATTTCCCGACCTTCATGAATAAAATCAGTAAACTGTTACCAATGACTAACATTATTGCTGTATTACTAAAACGCCAACCCAGATTTATGACTCAAAGTTGGCTGTTATTATCGCTGCTGACACTGAGTTTAGCTAGCAGTTTACACAGTGTGCAAGCCGCCACTCCCCAAACTGCACCCGCAGAACTAAATAATTTACTAACACAAATTGATACAGCTGCTAGTAAAGGCAACGCCAAAGCCGTACTTCAATTCTATAGTCCCAATTTTACCAATGGAGATGGATTAAACCGTACAAACTTGGAAAAAGCCCTGGTGACTCTCTGGAAACAATATCCCCAATTACGCTACACCACAAAGCTGCAATCTTGGAAATCTGAAGGTAATGCTATCATTGCCGAAACGGTCACTAACATTTCTAGCGCATCATCTACTAACGCTAATAACTTGGCGCTGAATGCGACAATCACTTCCCGTCAAAGAATTGCAAGCGGCAAAATTGTCAGTCAAGATATTTTAGGAGAACGGACTCTGATTACTAGAGGTAATCAGCCACCCCAACTAGATATTAAATTACCCCAACAAGTGAAAGTTGGACAGCAGTATAGTTTTGATGCCATTGTGAAAGAACCATTGGGAGAGGATTTTCTGCTAGGAGCAGCAATGGAAGAACCTGTCAAAGTCGAAAAATATCTCAATCCCGCTCCTTTAGATTTGCAATTACTCACGTCAGGTGGAATTTTTAAAGTTGGACGCGCACCTGCAACGCCTGGTAATCATTGGGTTTCTGCCGTAATTGTTCGAGGTGAAGGAATCACAATGGTAAGTCAGCGTTTGAGAGTAGTGAAATGAAGTCTGAAGTCTGAAGTCTGAAGTCTGAAGTTTGAAGTAAGTAAGTCGGTGGAAATAAACCAAACTATGTTACGTAACGTAAATAGGCTTGAAACTCTTACCAATGACCAATGACAAAGGACAAATGACGGTCTTCACTAGTTATCTTTAATTGCAACGACCTACTTACATAGCCCTCAGACTGAAGTCTGGGGCTATACAAACTAAACCCGCCTGCGCGAGTTTTAAATGCTATGGTTGGTGAGCGTAGCCGAGCCACCTCCTTCAATCTTCACCTTGGTCAATAGTTCAGAATTATTGGAAAATTGACTCTTGACCATTGACTTTTGACTAACAATGATTTCCCTACAAAATCAAATTGTTTTAATTACTGGTGCAAGCAGTGGAATTGGTACTGCTTGTGCTAATGTTTTTGCTGGTGCTGGTGCAAAGTTGATTTTAGCGGCGCGACGGCTAGAACGCTTGCAGCAGTTAGCAGATAAATTAAATCAAGAATTTGGTACAGCCACTCATTTATTACAACTAGATGTGCGCGATCGCCCTGCGGTAGAATCAGCAATTAATAATCTACCTGCTGAATGGTCGAATATAGATATTCTCATCAACAATGCCGGTTTAAGTCGCAGTTTAGATAAGCTGCACGAAGGCGACTTTCAAGACTGGGAAGAAATGATAGATACCAATATCAAAGGTTTGCTGTACCTGACTCGCTATGTCGTTCCTGGAATGGTGAGTCGCGGTCGTGGTCATGTGGTCAATCTTGGTTCCATCGCCGGACATCAAACTTATCCCGGTGGTAATGTTTACTGTGCAACGAAAGCTGCGGTTAAAGCAATTTCGGAAGGTTTAAAACAAGACTTGTTAGGTACTCCAGTACGTGTCACTTCTGTTGATCCTGGAATGGTAGAAACAGAATTTAGTGAAGTGCGGTTTCATGGCGACGCGGAACGCGCCAAGCGAGTTTATCAGGGCGTAAATCCCTTAACTGCTGATGATATCGCTGATGTGATATTTTTCTGCACCACGCGATCGCCTCATGTCAATATTAACGAAGTCATACTCATGCCAGTAGATCAAGCCAGCGCCACTCTCGTTCATCGCCATAATTAAAGCGACTGAAGTCACGGCTAAACAGACAAAACCCGCGCTTCTGCAAACTCAATGACCACATTTCGGCAAACTCAATGACCACCTGCGCGGGTTCTCAACTCTTGATTTGCGGACTTTGTTTGTATAGCCACGAATTCCATGAGACTGTTGGATGCAAGAGCAGAGTAAATAAGCTATTGGGCATTTAACTTGCAGATGATTAATTTAGGGAAAAACGTCAATTGTTCTCCTCTGCTCCTGGAGCGGTCTACACTGCAAATTAGGTGCTGAATAGCTGACTGACAACTCATACTCATTTCGATTATGATTTATTTATGTAAATCAAATAAATCACCCCAGTTATGAAGCAATACGGTTGTGGTCAGAATATTTAACCGCCGATGTACGCTGATAAATAAATAGGACTTACGCAAAAAACTCTCAAACTCTTATTTCTCCGTGAACTCCCGAAGTTTGCTCAACGCGGGGAACCCGCGCACGCAACTTCTCTCTGCGTCTGGAGTGGTACCCTGCGGGAAGCCGCTTGCGCGTCTACGATTTTCCGTGGACTATGCGTGAGTCCTATACTTGATTGAGTTTATTTCTCACAAATCCAGCCTTAACTAAATTGTATAGAGTCCTAAAGATATTAGTTTCTGATTTTTAAAGTTTAATCCTTCACCAATCACACAGAATTTATCCGTAATTCTAGCCCCTAACTGTTGAATTCTATTCTGATAACCAATACCTATAATCAACTCAAAAGGAGCGAACTGTGAATTTTACGCGCTTTGAACATATTAACCTTGGCTGCAAAGATATTGAAGCCAGTCAGAAATTTTATCAAACTTTATTTCCTGATTGGTATGTACGTGCTGAAGGTGTGCATAACGGTAGTCGTTGGTTACATTTTGGTAATGACCAATTTTATCTAGCATTGAATGATTCTCCAGAGCAAATTCGAGTGCATCAACTCTATGAAAATATCGGCATTAATCACATTGGCTTTGTCATTAACGACGGCGAAGTAATGCAAAAATTGCTAGAAAAAGCAGGTATTGAATACTACACACTCACAGCGCCAGAAACCAAGCATAGAATCTATGTCAATGACCCAGATGGTAATGAAATTGAGTTAGTAGAATATCAACTAGATTATGCGCTGAGGTAAATATAATTTGCAGGCGATCGCGTTTTATGGTGCGATCGCCTGCAAAAATAAAACTAAATATACTTGGGTTGGGTCTTTTCCGTTTCACAAAACAGCAGCGTCAGCCTCGCAACACTATTAATCTACTTTTCGGCTCTTTCCTAGAGTAGATTTTTTCTACAACTATAAGTTCATTTAGCTTGATCTATTATGTATACTACGGTTAATATACCGAATAATCGTACTATACATTATGGTATCTTTACACTCAAGCTTATCTAACGCACCAGCTAAGAGCGCCAAACAGCATTTTACCAGGCGCTCATTCTTGCCAGATCATCAAAATGTTCTTTGGCAGATTGAAAAAGGTTTCGTACGAACTTTTACTTATCTAGAAGATGGTACAACAGTTGCTCTAGGATTATGGGGGCCTGGAGATACAGTTGGTAAAGCCTTGTCAAAAATGGAACTTTATCAGATGGAGTGCTTAACCAAGGTAGAAGTCAAACTCTTGCTCATGGAAGATTGGTATCAAGCACAAGAGACACTACTTGCACATATCCAACAAGCTGAAGAATTGATGGTAATTCGTAGTTATAAAAAAGTTGATACTATGCTTATCAAATTATTAGCATGGTTATCAAAAAAATTTGGTTCACAAGTTGAACAAGGGCGTTTAATCGATATGCGCTTAACTCACGAAGACCTAGCAGAAATGCTTGGTTCTACACGCGTAACAATCACTCGAATTTTAGGACAATTTGAGGAAGAAGGTTTAATTGACCGCCTATCTCTTCATCGCATTGTCGTGCGAGAAGAAGACATTTGGTACTATGAAATTTAATTTCAGCAATTGCTAAAATTAGCACTGCTAAATAGGAGAATAAAAACTCAGAATTCCACCTCTGCACCACTTATTCAGTATGTCATTTTTTTCTGACCCACAATGCTAATCCGCCTCCACGGCCACGGGCGGCGATAACATCTTCTGTGACTAAAAAGAAAGCAAAGAAAGGCAATTTAGCTATGGGCTGGGTTTCAAAATCTTGGCTTTGTGATTTATTTCCGCCTAAAGGCTTGTCATAAATAACGCGGCCAAAGAGACTAATTTGAATATGGGTAAAATTAAATGCCAACAGGTTTTTTTTGCCTAAATATTTAGCTGGGCCTGTGAGTTTTAAGAAGACAGGCCTTAGTTGCACCTGATTGCTAATTTCTCCTTTGACTGGTGTTGCTTTACTAAAAGAAATATAAGCAGGCGTAAATTTAGGCCAATAAAAGCCTTTACCTAAAATTATGCCGCCACGCTGTCTAACTTTACGTGTTCCGGTGGCAAAGCAAAGTCGCCATGTTCCAACAAGAGCATCAAAAGTATAGCTAATTCGCTCTTGTTTGGCGGTTTTTTCAGCTTGTAATAAAGCATCAATTACTACTTTAGCTGAAGGGCGATCGCTATCTTTGCCAGCTTGTACTAACGTGGCGACAAAATCTGGTGCTGTAAGTGATGGTAACTCAGCCGTCATAGAAAGTTAACTATTGTGAAGATGACCCTGGTCTTAGTCTATCGCGCCAAGTTGGTGTTGATGCTGAACCTGAACTATTACTAGTTGAAGATGAAGACCGCTGCGACCTGCGCGGTGCAGGAGAGTCTGATTCAACTTGCCTGGATCTTCGGCGAGAACGGGATGGTTCTGAGGCTGAGGCACTGGAATCGTTGTCTACAATGCGGTAGCGTCGCCGTCTTCTGGGTGCTTCACTATTATCGTCTTGAGCTTGATAGCGCCGCCGTCTTCTGGGTGTGTCGCTATTATCGTCTTGCTGCTGGTAACTACGTCTGCGTCTTCTGCGAGATGAGCCGCTATCATCAGAATCGCTAGAATTTACCTCCTCATTATCGTCACTAGAACGGTTGAGGATTTTCTTCGGTTTAATTGGCTCGGCTTTAATTGTGCCTTTGCGACCCTCTAACTTTGGTCTTTCGGGGAATTTTTCGACTGCCATTCCTTTAACAGCTGTTTCCATAAATTCATGCCAGGTGTAGGCAGCACTGCTACTAGCGCCATAGGTTGGGCGGTTATCATCGTTCCCTAGCCAAACTCCTGCTACAACTTGAGGGATGTAGCCAATAAACCACAAATCTCTAGCTTCATCCGAAGTGCCAGTTTTGCCAGCTACAGGTCGATTATCGAGTTGGGCAGCTGCGCCTGTACCTTCGACAACAACGTTACGCAGCATCCAAGTCATGATGGCGGCACTGTCAGCATCTAACGCCCGCTGTGATTTAAAATCGGCTGACCAGATAACTTGACCTTGGCGGTTAAGAATGCGCCGAATCCCGTGGGGTTCTATGTGTAATCCCTGAGTGGCAAAGCTGCCGTAGGCACTGGTCAATTCTAAAAGATTGACTTCATTGGAACCAAGAGCTAGGGAATAATTGGGTTTGAGTTCTGACTTAATACCCATATCGTGGGCTAGTTTAATTGTCGGCGCAAATCCTACATCCAGTAATACTTTCAACGCAACTATATTCACGGAGCGAGTCAGCGCGTCTCGCATATTCATCAAGCCCCGGAATTTTTCGCCATAGTTTTTGGGTTCGTAGTCATCAACGATAAAGGGCGCATCTAAATAGGTATCGTAAGGGCTTTTCCCGGTAGCGATCGCTGTTGCGTAGACAAATCCCTTAAAAGTCGAGCCTGGCTGACGCTTGGCTTGGGTGACACGATTAAATTGGTTTTTGCCAAAGTCTTTACCCCCTACCATTGCTTTAATTTCACCACTGCGGGGGTCAATAGCGACTAAAGCAGCTTGCTTAAAGTTTTCCCAGCGCCCTTGATTACGTAATACTTTTGTAACTGCGGCTTCGGCGGCTTGTTGCCATTTTGGGTCTAAGCTGGTTTCGACTGTTAAACCCCCAGCCGCCAGCACATCAGCCGAAACATATTTGGGTAATTCTTGCTGAACGTAACTGCTAAAATAGGGAGACTCAACTTGCAGGCGTTTGGGCAAACTACTCTTAACCACTAATGGTTCTTGAGCAGCTGCTTGACTTTCAGCAGCGGTAATGATGCCATCTTCCCGCATCCGTTGTAATACGAGATTGCGTCTTTGTTTAGCGGCTTCTGGATTTTGTTCTGGAGAATATAAACTTGGTGCGGGAGCCAAGCCGGCAATTGTGGCGGCTTCGGCTAAGGTCAGTTGGTCTACTGGTTTACTGAAGTATACCCAAGCCGCATCTGCCACACCATAAGCCCCTGAGCCTAAATAAACCAAATTGAGATAACGCTCTAAAATTTGGTCTTTAGTAAATTCTTCTTCCAATTTTTGGGCGAGACGGACTTCTTTAAGTTTGCGCCAAATGGTCTTTTCTTGTTTTAAGAACAGAATCCGCGCTAATTGTTGGGTGATGGTGCTACCACCTTCTACCACGTTTTGCGATCGCAAGTTATTTAAACCTGCTCTCACAATTCCTTGCGGGTCAACACCATTGTGTTCTGTAAATCTTCGGTCTTCTGAGGCGATAAAAGCTTTTCTTAATTTATCGGGAATCTGTGCGATTTTCAGTTGTTCTCTGGTAGCTTCTCCTTGTTGCTGGAGAATAGTACCATCAACCGCTGTGATTGTTAATGTTTGCTCCCGAACAAAAGCTTGTAATTCTGCTTTATCTGGCAGAGTTTTATCTATGGAGGTAATGACGTATTTCGTACCAATCACACCACTACCAACAGTTAAGATTGCCCAAAACCAGACACGACGATAAAATGGCTTTTCCCTACTGGTAAATCTGGTCACTATTCCAGAGGAAATATTACCCATTTGACCCAATAGTTGCCTGATATTTCCCACCTTTGTTGGGCTTACGTTCTCGTCGGTGGATTCTTCATTTTTATATTGATTCCCAGGCGACAATCGCGGTTCCTCCTTGTCAGAGTCACTCAAACTTTGTTGGTTGTTGCTTGAACCAGGAGGTGAGATTCCCCACGTTAGTTCCTTGCTCCAAGTAATCGTAGATCAACCGCCTAAAATGTCTTTTAAGCGTTAATTAACTACGTTCGTGTTAGTATATTATCCTATAAATAATTAACTGAATTCATTGCTACATAAAATATTATTGTCGAATTTAATAGTGGAATTTTGTCAAGATTAACTGAGTAATTATATTTAATTCGTCAAAGAAAAATTGTTAAAAGTATCCGGTCTCAACGGGGAGCAAAATATAATAAATCATCCTGATGATAGTGGACAAGAATCTCTTAGTAGTAAGCAGTGTGTACGAATAGCGGTAGCACTTGGCAGTAATCTAGGTGATTCGCAGACAATATTAGCAGCAGCGATCGCGCAGTTAAGTGCAATACCAAAAATTCAATTAGAAGCAACATCCAGTTGGTATAGAACTAAAGCAGTAGGGCCGCCACAGCCAGATTACATTAATGGCTGTGTAATCATGCAAGTAGACATGACACCGCAATTATTACTAGAAACTTTGTTAGCTACAGAACAGCAATTTGGGCGCGTGCGACAAGAACGGTGGGGGCCGCGATCGCTAGATTTAGACTTATTGTTGTACGATCAAGTCATTCTAGACACACCCAACTTACAAATCCCCCATCCCCGAATGCGAGAACGAGCATTTGTTTTAGTTCCCTTAGCCGAAATTGCGCCAGATTGGATTGAGCCAGTTTCCGGATACACAATCAAACAGTTGGTAAAAGATGTAGACTGTTCTGATGTACATTTACTGAAGAGCAATTAAAGTCACTACCCATAAACAAGCAAAATCCTGATCCCACAAACGACAAACAGTGTTTGTGCGTTAATTTTGAAAAGACAAAACCATCACTATGCCATTAGGTAGAGAATTACCGCAGCTATTAAAGCAACGCCTATTTCACAAAGGACGCAAATTTGATTTTGAAGTGAATCGTTTGCGTTTACCGAACAAATCAGAAGGAGAATGGGAGTGCATTCGTCACCCAGGTGGAGCGTTAGCTGTACCTGTAACCAATGAAGGAAAACTTGTACTCGTGCGTCAGTATCGCTTCGCCGTTCAAGGAAGAATCTTAGAATTTCCCGCCGGAACTTTAGAACGCAATGAAGATCCCCAAGAAACTATCAGGCGGGAAATTGAAGAAGAAACAGGATATAGTGCCCAAAAATGGCGCAAACTCGGAGAGTTTTTCCTTGCGCCTGGATATTCCGATGAAATTATTTATGCTTTTCTCGCCCAAGATTTAGAAAAGCTAGAAACACCGCCAAAACAAGACGAAGACGAAGATATTGAAACTGTTCTCTTGACACCAGAAGAATTGGAAAAAGCAATTTTAGCAGGTGAACCAGTAGATGCAAAATCAATAGCCAGCTTTTTCTTAGCACGTCCTTTTTTGTAGTGGCTGTTGAATAACAAAAGGCGATCGCAAATTTTACCAGACTAAGGGCGATCGCTTTTTTTTGAAGCTTTAGTCCAAATTGGAATAGTTTATATAATTGTGGCTCATTAATAGGGATGTGCCGATAGAAATGTTGAGCAATCTCTAAAAATAACTCATACCAATTCTCTATTAAAGATGTACCGTATTATTTAAAGACCAAAACCTTCGCGTAACTCTGCGCTAACCTCCCTTTACCTTTGCGTTGAAAAAAAGATAGCGGCGTGGCATTAGCTATCCCACATTTAATCGGAAAAAACCTCTATCTCTCTCCTACCAGTTTCTATTTTTTATCCCGATTTATCCAAATCCCCCTCATTCCAGCAGCTTTCGCCCCTTGATAATCTTCAACAATGCTGTCGCCAATATGCCATGCAGCCTCTGGTGAACAATCATGTTTTTCTAAAGCAACAGCAAAAATTTGCGGATCAGGTTTAGCCGCACATACCTGAGTTGAAATAGTTACTGAGGTAAAATATTCACTAATTCCTAGACTTTGCAACACCGAGTAAATCCGAGAATCAAAGTTAGAAATGATCCCCAGTTCAATCCCTAAACGCCGCCAGTTCATTAGAGATGGCACCACATCAGAATAAAGAAACCACGGTTCAGCTGTGCCGAAGTGAATGTAAAGTTCGCTAAAAAAAGCCGAAAAGTCAGAAAATTGCTGGAGAACACCAGCCGTCTCAAAGGTATTGAGGGCAATTATGCGCCACCAATCAAACTCTTTTTGAGGTATGTCTGCTGGTTCTGCATCTAAGAATATCGGCGGTGGTGCTGCTTTAAAACTTTGAATGAATGCTTGATTTAATCTGGCCGCAGAAACTTCTACACCAAATTCTTTGGCTATCTGACGATATACTTCGCCCACACTGCCTTTTACGCCAAATATTGTGCCGACAGCATCCAGAAAAATAACTTTCGGTCGTTCCATCAAACTGTTTGTGATTAATTTATTTTGAGGTGATACCAATGTGAAACCAGAAAGGGACAGATGGAAAATTCCCAATCTAAATCCAAAATCGGATGAGATTTAGATTTACTGAGAAAGTGTCTCTATAATAGGACGGACTAGCCAATTAAATCCAACTTTGAGTTGATGTTCTAAAGTTGGCATTCGATACAGGTAGGCAAGACGACGCGCCACATAGCCTAAAGAACCATCGAGTTTAATTCCTAAACCTGTCAAAGTGGCGTTATCTGTGCCGAGTACCATCATCTCCCCTAATTTTTGATAGTGGAAGGGTAACAATGGACGACCAGTCAAAGAAGCCCAGATATTCCAAGACGTGAAATCAGCTTGTTGAAAGGCAGCTTGGGCTGTAGCTGGTACTTGTTGATCTTCTGCATCACGACAGTCAGCTAAATCTCCCAAAGCAAAAATTTCTGGGTGGTCAAGAACTTGTAGAGTTGGTGTAGTAGTGATTTGATGGCGCTGGTTTTGCTTAAAAGGTAAGTTTTTAATTACAGGTGCTACTTGTGTGCCTACAGTCCAAATTACTAGCTCTACAGGAATGGTATCTATTTGATTTTTGTATTCCAGTGAGATGGTATCTGCACCAATTGATTCGACTTTGGTGTCTAAATCAATAAACACACCCTTTGCATCTAAGGCTTTTTTGGCGGCTTCGCGGTTAAACT
Organism: Nostoc sp. TH1S01; assembly: GCA_018993265.1. Lineage (GTDB taxonomy): Bacteria > Cyanobacteriota > Cyanobacteriia > Cyanobacteriales > Nostocaceae > Nostoc_B. Next base: position 100,448 of record JAGKSW010000054.1, on the reverse strand, counting down.
CTGGGGATGTACGTAAAATTTGGTCGCTGATTTCAATTAACCGCAAGCGTCCCTTTTCGCCTAGTCTGTCGGCTAATTTACAAGCTAGTTCCACACCGCTGTAACCAGCGCCAACAATTGCGACGCGAATTTTATCAGCATCGGATTCTTCTAAAATTTGCAAGCGTTGTTCCAGACGGTAAGCATCGGCAATGGTGCGGAAAGGCATGGCGTAGGATGTCGCACCAGGAACCATATCGAGTGGTGTTTCTCCGCCTAAAGCCAGGACTAAGCGGTCGTAGGGAATTTCTGTCCCGTCTTGTAATTGTACCCGTTGCTGGTCAGTATCAATTCCCGACACTACGGCTTGGTAAAAGCGTATACCTGTACCTTGGAGGAGTTCGGCAAAAGGAGGCGCAATTTCCCAAGTTTGCAGTTCACCTGTGAGCAATTCGTAGAGTAAAGGAGAAAATAGAAAGCGATCGCTTTGATCTACCAGTACAATTTCGGGTTTTTGCTGAGATTCCCAAGGTAACTGGCTTAGGCGCAACGCAGTGTAGAGACCCCCAAAGCCTCCACCCAGGATTAAAATTCTGTGAGTTTGTTTAGTCATCATTTGTATAGGACGGTCAATCCCAGCAGGGCATCTACCTCTCAGTGTAATGATTTATTTCTCTCTCTGGCCATTCGCCAGCAATCAGAGTATTTCCTTCATGGGGTTCATGAGCAGGTAATAGCTTGATTTTGAGTAAACCATATTTTATTCTCTTCGATGACAATCATATCAAAGCAATAGCAAATTTTCATTGTTTACTGCTAATGCTAATTAAATTAATTTCTGGATACTTTTATGATTATTGAGTTGATATTGAATCTGGCTGAGTTATAGCTGCATAAATTTATAATCAATATGATTTTATTACTAAAATTATAAGTAGGAAGCGGTTTGTAATTATTACAAACCGCTTCCTACTTAATACTTATTTAAAAGCTAATTAATTACCACCAGAAGTCACTGCTTTATTGTGTACTGCTGTATCTTCAGACTTCCTCTGCCATTCACCATTTTTACCTTGTTCGTATTCGTTTCTCACACTGTTCCAAGCAACATTGGTGGCACCTTCTTCGCTCAACCCATCACGTTGGGAAGCATTGAAAGCGGCAAAGAAAATTTGTTGAGCGTGTTGAGGAAGTTTGTCTTGAATTTCTTGAGGTAATTCTTCTATTTTGTTATAAGGCATAAATTAACTCCAGTAGCCTTTACCTGGATACATCCTAAAAAATTTAGTAGTGAAACTTCCTCTTACTTTCAGTAGAAATAGATAATAAATATAAATAAGTCAAGAGAAATATTTATTTGGCATAAATAACGCGATCGCTATCCAATGATGTCGGAAAAATTTTTTGTGTTGTATACAAGATTTGTAGCTTCCCTCAATCTTCATCACTGAGGGAGTTGAGAAACGCTGTATATACTATAAACTTACATAATCTTGCCATTTATCTAGCATCTTTGCACTTATACCTGGAATTCGGTCTAAATCTTGTATTGATGTAAATTTTTGTTGTTGGCGTGCAACGATTATCTTTTGGGCTAACTTTTTACCCACGCCAGGAAGAGTTGCTAATTCTTCCATACTAGCTGTATTGAGATTGATTTTATGCGTGATTTGATTTTGGCTTGAAGTTGGTGCAGATATTGTCGGACATTTTTTGGTTTCTGCTTGAATTTTTGCTTGAATTTCTGATGGTAAACCAAGTTGAGCTTTACCATAAAGACGCGCGAATTCCCGCACATAATGAGCAGCAACCGTAGGATTTTCAATAATTATTAATGTTTCATCGTTGCCATTGTTAGCTGCATCTGACCAATTATGTGAACCTGTGATAACTATGTGGTTATCAATTACAGCAAATTTATGATGTAATAAATCTCCTTTTGCTAATACAGGTACACCAACACTAGTAATAGAATTTGTCCAAGGTTTATTGTCAATTTCATACTTACACTTATTACTCAAAGCAACTCCCATCATATCTAAGGCTTCGCTGTAAAAACGATATGAGAATTGAGCATCAATTAAAGCGCGAATCTCTACATTTTGTTGATGACGCTGTTCTAAAATATTAGCAAGTTGCTGTTCGGAAAAGACAAATAAGGCTAAATCTATTGATTTAGTAGCAGCATTTAAATTTTCCCCAATTAAACCATTACTAGTTTGACTCCAAGGTTGAGTGGGAGAAGCCGGAGAAAACTGGACTGTAATTTTACTATTACCGATGGTAATTTGTTTGGGAGAACGCAGTGGTTTTTTCAAGCCAAATCGGCTATCTGGCTTACCTCCAGGGCCATCACCCCACATAATGTTAAACTCTTGGGTAAAAACAGTTGCTAATTCTGGACTATCAATTTTTAATAAATTATTGTCATTACCTAAACTCTTAGGGTTGGTAAAATCGCCAAAAGTATCGCTGAGGGTGAAGTTAGCCGAAGTCACAATTACTATCCGATTATCCACAACCACAAATTTGTGGTGCATTAAACTACTACCTGCGGAACCATCAGCTTGATCATCGATTAAAGGAGTTTTGGCATTTTGTAAAATGACTAATGCGTCTCTTTGATTAATTTCTTCTTGGCTGAGTTTGTTATCTTTATTTAAATCAATAAATTGATGAAATTCGTTATATCGTTCTCGTTCTCTAGGAGCTAGTTTTTTGACATCATCTGGTGTAAAGCTACTCCAAGGACGACTATAAGTATTTTCTAAAATTACTCTCACTTTCACCCCAGCTTTTTGCCTGTCTACTAATGCTTGGGCAACTTTGGGTAAACGTAATTCTTGTACTGCTACATCTACTGCAAATTTCGCTTGAGAAATAGCATCGACAATGATTTTTTCTAAGTCATCACCTAGTCGTGTTTGCTGACGGTAATGTTCCCGGTATTCTGAAGCTTCAGACTGATTTAAATAAACTTGAATCAATGGATCTTGTGGTAAAGGTGATAAACGCTGATGGGATGATTTAACTTGTTGACAAGCTGTGGTAACAAATATTAAGAAAAATATCCAAAAATACCTTGGTTGAGGAAAAATTTGCACGGTAATCTGCTAAAAGTGAATTGGTAGTGAACATAGTTTATTGTTCCCAAAAATCAATTAGGCCAATTTAAAGGGGTAAACAGCTTGATCGGCAGTTAAAAATCATCCTATTGATACACGTTAATTCACATTTTCTCAAGATTTAACCAGACAACTGTGTATGGTGAAAATAGTGAGTAGCCCATTGTCCGCGTCTTTCCGCTCAAGTGTTGTGATATGCAAATATACTTAGATTACAGTGCTACTACTCCAACTCGCCCAGAAGCGATCGCAGCAATGCAAGCAGTCTTCACTCAACAGTGGGGTAATCCTTCTAGCTTGCATGAGTGGGGACAACGGGCTGCAATAGTTCTGGAACAAGCGAGAGTTCAAGTTGCAGATTTAATTAAGGCTAGTTATCCAGAATCAATTATTTTTACGGCTGGTGGTACAGAAGCAGATAATGTGGCAATTATTGGTGTGGCGAGGTTGTATGCTGTACCGCAACACATCATTATTTCTAGTGTGGAACATTCCGCCATTTCCGAAACGGTGCGAATGTTAGAAATGTGGGGTTGGGAAGTCACACGCTTGGGAGTGGATAAGTTAGGAAGAGTTAACCCTTTAGATTTACAGGCTGCATTGCGACATAACACTGTTTTGGTGTCAATCATTTACGGACAAAGTGAAGTCGGGACAATTCAACCGATTAGCGAATTAGGACAGATTGCGCGATCGCATGGTGCAATTTTTCATACCGATGCAGTGCAAGTTGCGGGACGTTTACCCATTGATGTGCAGACATTACCAGTTGATTTACTCAGCATTTCTAGTCATAAAATCTATGGGCCACAAGGTGTTGGGGCATTGTATATTCGTCCTGGTGTAAAAATTATGCCCCTGTTAACTGGTGGTGGGCAAGAAATGGGGATGCGTTCGGGGACGCAAGCTGTTCCGCTAATTGCTGGGTTTGGTGTCGCCGCTGAATTAGCAGCTAAAGAACTAGCAACCGAAACACCAAGGTTAATTGAGTTGCGCGATCGCTTGTTTGCTTTGTTAGCAGATGTCCCTGGTTTAATTCCCACAGGCGATCGCATCCATCGTTTACCGCATCATGTTAGTTTTTGTCTGGAATACGCCGACGGTGAAAAACTTAGCGGTAAAACCTTGGTACGACAATTAAATTTAGCTGGTATTGGCATTAGTGCTGGTGCTGCTTGTCATAGCGGTAAACTCAGCCCCAGCCCGATATTATTAGCAATGGGTTATTCCCAAAAAGCGGCTTTGGGTGGTATTCGTTTGACATTAGGACGAGATACCACGGAAGCAGATATTGATTGGACAGCGATGGTGTTGAAGCAAATTTTACACAGACTGACACCGAACTATCCTATTCACGAAAATCTGACTCAGTATTCATATCTCACCTGATACTCACTAGCCTCAAAAATACCTCCAATTTGTTGGTCGATACTGCTTTGGCTAAAGTAAATATCCTTGGGATGCTCGCAACTATCTTCTGAGACCTCAAAATGTAAACAGATTTCTTTACTAGCTGGGTTAAAAATCGTTTCCACATATCTCAATTGGGAAAATACTGGTATCTCGTTGTGGTCAACAAACTCGTAAATATTACCTGATTTAAATCTGAGTTCCTGCATAACAAACTCCGATAGTTATGCAGTTAATTCTAAGCTGCCGAAAATCATGCAAACCCTATCTATATGGAGATTTATGTGCGGTAGGTATAAGGCTTGAAGAGTCAGGCTAATTCTGACAATGAATAAATCCAACTCCCGAAAAAGTAGCATAGCGCCGAAAAACACAACAAGCGATCGCTTGGCGGCAAAACTGCAAGAATTAGGTATTGACCCCGATTCTATATAGTGGATTCACTTCTGACTTTTATTTAAGAAAAGTAGGTTGGGTTACGCGAGCGCGTAACCCAACCTACGCTCTGACTGCTGTGTACAGTAATATCTAATTACTCACTTTCTTTCATCAGGAAGATGCACGTTATTAGTTTTAAAATATTGAGAGAATATGCAGAAAATCACGCTGATTCTCAGGAAACTTTGAATAACTGGTATAAAATTGCTAGTAAAGCTAAATGGTCAAACTTGGTTGAATTACAGCAAGTTTTTCCGAAAGCTGAGGCTGTAGGTAATTTTACAGTTTTCAATATTAAAGGCAATAAATACCGCTTGATTGTTAGTATAGATTATGAAGGTCAATTAATTTATATTAAATATATCCTCACTCACGCAGAATACGATAAGGATAATTGGAAAAATGACCCTTACTTTTAATCCAGAAAAGTATAAAGAACTATTAACAGCGTATCTTCCTAAATTGATTAAAACTGAAGCAGAAAACGAAGAAGCATTAGCCATTGTAGAAGATTTAATGCACCGTGAACGAACTCCTGAAGAAAATGAACTCTATCAATTATTAATAACTTTAATTGAAAAATTTGAACATGAATATTATCAACCTGAGCAACCAAATACGCCTCAGTCTATGCTGTTATTTCTTTTAGAACAATCAGACAAAACCAAAGCGGATTTACAAGCTATTTTAGATTCAGAAAATTTGGTTGATAATATTTTAAACGGCAATCAAAAAATAACTCCAGAATTAGCGCAAAAACTGGGAGACTTTTTTCATGTGGAAGCAAGTTTATTTGTAATTATCTGAGTGAGTTACAGCAGATTAAGAGACTTTGGAAGTTATATCACGCAATCAATACAAGCTATCCTATTAGAAAAAAAGCAGCGCGATCGCTCCACCCAACGTCTACAATCATTGATATTGTTGGGCTTCACTTCGTTTCACCCAACCTACACTCTGGAAAGGGAGTTAGTTCGGTGGTGGGATTGGTTGTAGAAGTCACGTTGTTCTGCTCCGAATTTAAAATAAGAAATTCAATAAACAAATTGATTTTGCGCGACTATTTATTTGAATTTTCTTGATTTAATTGTTGTTCAAATTCAGAAATTGAGCCTGTAATACTAGCTTGAATCACCAACTGCTTGAGTCTATCAAGATCATAAATTTTTTTCACTATCTCAATCAATTCAGGGGTAACTTGATGAAATCGAGCTTGCAAAATTTCAATCATAGACTCTTGGAGAGCCTGCGCCCTACCTATGCGTTCTATACTTGTTATGTATGTCATTTCTTGTTCAGCCTCCAAACGCTGCAATTCCTCTTTGAAATTTAAGTCTAATTGATTTCGCAATAGCATTGAGTAATTTTCTTATTCAAATAATTATGCCCCGCACTCGACGTGAACTTAAATCAGGTTTTTGTTATCACATTACTACTCGTTGCAATAATCGAGAATTTCGGCTGACGCGGTTAGAGTGTCGTGAAGTTTTTCTTTACGCCATTAAAAAAGCGCAGGATAAGTATGGGTTTAAGCTTTATGCTTTTTGCATTATGAGCAATCATGTGCATTACTTGATAGAACCTAAGCAGCCAGAAGATTTGCCTAAAATTATGCACTGGCTCAATTGGTATACTGCTATGTGCTTTAACCGAATGTTGAACCGCACAGGGCATTTTTGGGAGAAACGATACCACAGTACAGGTTTTGCTAATACGGATAAGCAAAGGGCTTTGAATACTTTGCGATATATTCACGCTAACCCGAAGGCAGCAGGAATGCAGCAGGGTTTTTTCTATGACTTTAGTAATTATGGCACTCATGACCGCTTGAGTAATGATGGCATAACTCAATGGCATCCGGCTTTTTTACAATTGGGGCGAACTTTGGAAGAGTGCGCGGCGAAGTATCGCCGATTTTGTCAGAAATATCAGCCAAAGGCAAAGCCTGATAAGCGAAATTTTTGGGGTAGTCGCTTTTTGCCTGAGATTATTAAGGGTGGGAAAGCAAAGAAGTTGTCGCCTGGGCAGATGAGTTTACCTTGGAATAAGCAGAGGGTGACGGAATCTACTGAGGTGCATGAGGTAGCGGAAAAATTTGTTCAGGCAAATTGTTATCAGCCGCCCGTGCCAGGTATCGGCTTTATGAAATGTTGATTATTGCGTGGGAAAGGCGGCTGTGATAAATGTTTACAAACTTGTGAAAGCTTTATATGTTACATTTTACAAGTCTCTACGCGAGAGAAGAGATCAAGAAGCGCCGAATTGCGTCAAATGGAAGAATATGGCAAGTGTCCCTAGGTGCTCAGGTATTATATTTTACTTGCTGACTTGTTATCCATTCGCTTTCCACTCTCCACCCCACTGCATCACTGAAGCGACAATAAGCTTCGTAGAATTTGTCATCAACATCCCTCACTCTACCACCAAAACGAGCATATATCGATTTGAAAGGGGCAAGAACCATATTGAAAGGTGAACTTGTTCGACTTCCTTCTAAAATTCCACCAACACTGAGATAAATTTCTTTCTGAACACTAAACCCAAAGTGTCCATTGCTGTAATCAACCCATAATTTATCAATAATCCTCAAGTCTTCACAGGGAAAATTCCTAATGTCTTCTAGTCCTAGATAGCCTTGTTGTTCTCTTCCTGCTACTTTTAGCATCAGCTTAAATGTTTCCTCATCAGCTTCTCTCCACATACCTGCTGCTAGGTAATAGGCGAGTTGATGATGCTGTTCTGGTATGCGAAACCGAACTAGGCGGAATGTGTTTGTTGAGGTTTCCCGTTGATAACATATTCCTGCTTCACCAAATCGTTCTCTGGTTTTTTCACTCAACCAAGCACAAAACGCATTACTTTTTACAAAGTCTAGCTGATTTACCTCTCAACAAACTGCCAATTTCAGGTTCTTTTTGAGTTGCAATACTTCGAGAAATTTCTGTTTGTTCAAAAGCCGAATTTTGCTCTAGCTCAGTTTCTTCATCAACCGTCAAATCTTGAGGGTTATACACTGGCTGTTCACAATTAAAGCCTAAAGGGACAAATACATTCTCTAAATCCAACCCTTCACCACTAAATCCGCGTCCCTGATATTCTTGACATTCTGCTGTGATTGTAGCGAGATACTCAGCCCCAAATTTATCTGTAATTGCTGTCCACCATTTGGGAATTTGCGTAGCCAGTAACCAGTCTAGAAATTTATCAAAATAAGGAAGAAGTTTACTCCCAATTCTAATAATCAGCGCAACAACAAAAGTGATTCCTAAAAAAATAACAAACTCTCGCCATCGAGCATTTTTGGCATGATCAGCTGCAATAGCAACAAAAATACCCGGTATACCCCATCCAACCAATTTGTTGTCTAAAATCTTTTGTACCGATTCCCACCAAGCTGGTTGATTATCTAGGCTTTGAGTCATAGTGTAGGTTTAAAACTATGGATCGCTTGTGAAATAAAACCTGCTGATAGCAGTATAAGCGATCGCTACCTCCGAAAAATTACTTAATAAATAATTTTAGAAAGTTTTAATCAGATACTCAGTTTCTTGCTGAACATCAAGCGATCGCACTCTCCGATAAACTAAGAAATGCGATCGCTCATCAACAGCATTATCTAATAAACATTCTGTCGTCAGGACACAAAGGTCTGTCGTTAGGACACAAAGTTCTGTCGTTAGGACACAAAGGTCTGTCGTTAGAACACAAAGTTCTGTTGTTACGACATAAAGTTGTGATGCTATTACTCAATTAAGTTTACTTCAGAACAAAAGCAGTTTGCATATTCATGGAATGCTGTTATTTTCTCTGCCAAATACCTAACTTAACTCCCAGCAGAAATTTAACAAGAGCTTGCTGAACGTTACAAAGGATTAATTAATCCTAAGAATTTGGCTTTGGGCAAAATATTGTGTTGGAAATATTGTCAAGCTTACGGGATACAAAGCACTCAAAAATTGAGTGTTTTTTGATTTTCAGCGTGATAAATAAAATTTATGTTCTCCCAGCGCATCAAAAATCAATATGACAAATCTTGTCGGTTATCTAGAGGTTTTGTCTGGTGATGAGAGAATTTATAGAACTGTTAAAAAAAATTATAACTTGCCTTTTTATGATAATCATTAGCAGTAGATGAATGTGGAAATTTAAGAGAAAAATCCTATGTAATTTTTCCAATACTCATTTAAGCAAGGTGTGGCGATTATTGAGGAATATTTTGAGAAAGGTATTGCTAACAGGACTTACGCAAAATTATGAAAAGACGTAAACGCGCACTTCGGCTACTCTACCATTCGGGTTCTGCTTTAGCAGTACGAGAACGCCTGATGGCGAACCCGCAGGCTAGGACAAGAAGTTAAGAGAGTTTTAGAGAGTTGTTGCGTAAGCCCTGTATTATTTGAATGTTTCATTTGGAGGATGAAGAAAGTTAAAAGCATTAAATACAACTAAATTTGAACATTGATAATTTGAGTAAAAAATTCAGGCGATCGCTTCCCTTTAACCAACTAGTAAGCAAGCAAAAGAGGTAAAAATTATGACTAAATATGACAAGGTTTTTAACTCACAAAAAACAATAGCAGAATCTTTAACGCCAGAAGAAGCTGTAGCTGCAATAGCTGTAGTAACTGCGATCGCAGATTCTTCAGTTGAAGAAGTAGAGCCTGAAAGTTTAGCTGGGATTTTGTGGCAATTTGAAGTTTTTGAAGAATATTCCGAAGATGAACTGCTGGAAATCGTTGATAAACTTATCGATATCGGCGAATCACAAGGGCTGAGTCCGTTATTTAATACTGCGAATGAATCGCTCACCGAAGATGTCGTATTAGATGGTTTTGCGGCTGCTGTAGTTACACTTTTAGATGAAGAAGAATTCATTATTCCGAAAAATAAACAGCCTTTCTTGAAAAAGTTACAAGAAGCGTTGGAACTTGAAGATGAAGAAGCCGAGGAAATCACCAAAGAAATCATTGCGGCTTTTCAAGCAGGAGAAAATGAAGAAGATTTTGATGAGGAAGATGAGCTAATTACGGAAGCAGAATATATCGAAGATGTTTATGAATCGCCTTTAGGAAATTTTACAGTTCCGATTCCCGTTGACCCAGAACAAGGAGGTAGAATTCAAACGCAAGAAGGTGTGGTTGGTTTTTCTGATGACTTTGGAACTTTGCTAAGAATTGATTATTATCCAATACCGCCAGAACAATTAGAAGAATTAGAATCAGAAGGGCAGGAAGAATATTTAAAAACTATATTAGTAGATAAATATGTGCCACAGGCAATTTTTGCAAATCTGCCAGATTCGGAAATCAAGTATGGCGAGTATTTAGAAGATACTTTTGCAGGCGCATATTACGCCTTGGTTGATATGCCTAAAGGATCAACAATGTCTCAACAAGAAAATAACGGTACTGCGACTAGATTAGATGCGTACCGTGGATTTTTGACCTTTATTAATGGCGAGTTTTTATATATAGTTAGTAGTCAACGCAGCTTTTTAAATGGTGAAACACCAAATGCGATCGCTGAAGAAGCTGAGTACCTCAAGGAGAATATTTTGTCCTTTGTAGAGACGATGGAGTTTAATTAATTGCCCCAGGTTATTCATCTTCTAACATATTTAATAACTGTACCTCAGTTAACTGAGTAATTCCTAAAGCCTGGGCTTTGGCTAATTTAGAACCAGCATCTTCTCCTACTACCAAATAATCAGTTTTTTTGCTGACGGAATCAGTAACTTTACCGCCAGCTTTTTGGATGAGTGCTTTAGCTTCATCTCGCTTTAAGGTGGGTAATGTGCCTGTCACCACAAAAGTTTTACCGACAAACTTTTGATTACTCTCATTAACAATTGCAGTTTCTTCGGCAGCTAATTGTAAACCTGTATTTCTCAACCTTTCAATTAAAGCTTGATTGGCATCAATATGAAACCACTGATAAACAGACTGGGCGATTTCTGCACCAATGCCATAAATACCTGCAATATCTGATTGCTTGGCGGTTTCTAATTTCTCGACATCGGGATATTTTTCGGTGATGAGTTGGGCATTCACACTGCCAACATGACGGATGCCTAAACCATACAATACCCTATGCCAAGGTTGATTTTTTGATTGGGCGATCGCATCTACTAATTTCTGTGCCGATTTTTCCCCCATTCTTTCTAAACTCAGCAATTGTGCTTCTGTCAAATCATACAAATCAGCTACAGAATGCACCAAACCTTTATCTACCAGTTGATGCACTAATTTTTCCCCCACACCTTTAATATCTAAAGCATCCCGGCTAACCCAATGTTCAATGGAACCTTTGAGAATAGCTGCACAAGAAGCATTGACGCAGCGAGTCACGGCTTCTCCTGATTCTCGCACCACTTCTTGACCACAAACAGGGCAGTGGCTAGGCATAACAAATGGTACAGTATCAGCCGGACGGAGTTCTTTAATTACCCGCACCACTTCGGGAATAATTTCGCCAGCTTTGCGAACAATTACAGTATCACCGATGCGAATATCTAATTGGGCAATGCGATCGCTATTATGTAAGGTAGCGCGAGAAACTGTTGTTCCCGCCAATTGTACCGGACGCATCTCTGCTAACGGTGTTAACGCCCCAGTTCTACCCACATTCACCGCAATATTTTCCACACGGGTGGGTGCTTCCTCGGCTGGATATTTCAACGCCACCGCCCAGCGCGGGAATTTTTGGGTAAACCCTAATTGTTCTTGCAGTTTAAAAGCATTCAGTTTGACCACTACACCATCGGTCATGTAGGGTAAATTCAATCTTTCCGTATCCCAATATTTGTAGTATTCTGCTACTTCTGCCAAAGACTCACACAGCTGATGATTGGGGTTGACCCGAAAACCCATTTTTTGCAACAATTCCAAGGCTTCCCACTGAGTATTGGCAATACTCGCATCATCCATCCCCGGAATATGCAGTGTATAGGCGAAGAAATCTAACCGTCGCCGCGCTACAATGCGAGAGTCTAACTGTCTGAGTGTACCTGCGGCGGCGTTGCGGGGGTTTGCAAATAACTGTTCGCCTGCTTTTTGCCGTTCTTCGTTGATTTGCTTAAACACTTCCAACGGTAAAAATGCTTCACCGCGCACTTCGACTCTTTCTATCGGTTCTATCCCATCAAAGTTTAAACGCAAGGGAATAGAACGAATTGTTCGCACATTTTGGGTAATTTCTTCACCCGTAACCCCATCACCTCTAGTTGCACCCCTGACTAGCACGCCATCTTGGTAAGTCAGCGCCAAAGCCGAACCATCAATTTTCAACTCCGAGACATATTTTACCCCGTCCGTTGTCGGGAGTTGTCGGCGCCAACGTTGATCCCAAGCTTGCAACTCATCAATATTAAAAGCATTTTCCAGACTGTACAGGGGGATATTATGCCGCACTGACATGAAATGAGTCGCCGGTCTTTCACCCACACGCTGAGTTGGACTGTCGGGTGTAACTAATTCTGGATACTGCGTTTCTAACTGTTGCAATTCGCGGTATAGCTGGTCATAGACTGCATCCTCCATGATGGGTGCGTCCAAAACATAATAGGCGTAACTCGCTTGTTGCAAAAGCTGGCGTAATTCTTCTGTGCGCTTGGCTTCAGGCTGAATCTGAATCATTATACTTATAGAAAGATACTGAGCAAATATAATTTTATTTGTTGGGATGATTCTAAGTTAATTGTCTTGGGTATCAAAAGGCATTAGCAACAGGTAATAAGCGATCGCATCCCGTCTCCCAATATTAACATTTGTTAAAAAAATGCCCATCAATTATTGACTAAGACTAAACAAACAGGACTTACGCAAGAGCAGGAAAAACGAACCACAGAGGCGCAGAGTTCACAGAAAAATGAGAGTTTGAGAGGTGTTTTGCCTAAATCCTAAAACAAATAAATTTGCTATAACTCTTTGCGTCTTTGCGCCTTTGCGCGAAATAAAAAATTCTTGTCTTCCACCACAATCATCCTCATGAATAAAAAACCAATCATTATTGCTCATCGCGGCGCGAGTGGCTATCGCCCAGAACATACTTTAGCCGCTTACGAATTAGCAATTAATTTGGGTGCAGACTACATTGAACCAGATTTAGTTTCAACTCAAGACGGTGTGTTAATTGCGCGTCACGAAAACGAAATTTCAGAAACCACTAATGTTGCGAAACATCCCGAATTTGCTCAACGGCGTACTACGAAAATTATCGATGGCGAAATCAAAACTGGTTGGTTTACAGAAGACTTTACCCTAGCCGAAATCAAAACATTACGCACCCAAGAAAGGATTCCCCAATTACGTCAGCAAAATACTTTTTATGATGATTGGTGGGAAATTCCAACATTACAAGAAATTATTGATTTAGCCAAAAACTACAGTACAAAACTGGGGCGCAAGATTGGTATTTATCCAGAAACAAAACATCCCACTTATTTTAGGTCTATCAACTTAAGTTTAGAAGAACCTTTACTTCAAACCTTACAAGCCAACAGTTATCACGAAAAAAATGACCCCATTTTTATTCAATCTTTTGAAGTGAGTAACTTACAATATTTAGCTCAAAAAACTCATTTGCCTTTAGTACAGTTAATCAATCTTACTGGTCAACCTTACGATTTTGTCGTTAGTGGTGATGTTCGCACATATACCGATTTAGTGACCAATTCAGGTTTAGAGGAGATTGCCAAATACGCCCAAGCAATTGGTATTCATAAAGATATTTTAGTTCCTAGAGATAATAAAGATAAATTGCGCTCGCCCACATCTGTGGTACAAAATGCTCATGCTAGTAACTTGCAAGTACATGTCTGGACTTTTCGCAACGAAGACTACTTTCTACCTCTAGACTTCCAAGGTAATCCCCAAGGGGAATATGAACTATTTTTTAGTTTAGGGGTTGATGGTGTATTTAGTGACTTTTCTGATACTGCTTTAAATGTGCGCGATCGCTATTAATCAGTTGATATTTCTTAATAACTTACCCTAGCAACGCAAAAACTAAAATTATACTTAAGGCTACTTCTAAAGGTATGTAAAATATTCTAAATCAATAATTATCTAGTCTTACTTCCTCCATCCCAACCTCTATCAGCATAGAGAATTTCACAACAACTGACTAGTGCATACCAAAATAAAGGTAGTTATGGTAACTAAATTAGACGCATTTAAATCGCCTCGATTTATAGGTAAACCTCTTTTAGCAGACATTGATTTTTTTGACTCACTAGAAAAAGTTGATCAATTTGCTACTGATGCTGGTATCAAAATTTTTGTCACTAGTTCTACCCGTTTACAAGGTGGTGTAGTTTCAGGAGCAATTGTTCGTCCTGCTAGTCGTTCAAATCATTTAGTAGGACATGGTATTGATATGAATGTGATGCTAGGAGATAAGTTATTTAACAGTGATGCTCTTGATAAAAGCAACTTAAAAAATCTACCTAAAAGCATTCAAAACTTTATTCAAAGTATACGTAATGATCCGATGTTGCGCTGGGGAGGAGATTTTACACCCGCAGATTCAGTTCATATTGATGATGGCTTAAATGTCAGAGATCCTGCTACTTGGGATGCAAAATTTCCCATTATCCAAGCAGAAATGAGAGCTTTATCCCAACCAAATTCGGTTTCTGGACAGCCAAGACTGTTATTTCTCACTGACCCACCAATGCGAGGAGATGATGTACTTGCTGTACAAAACGCTCTCAACCAAAAAGGCTTTAATCTCAAAGCCGATGGTATATTTGGCGCAGCTACCGATGATGCTGTAACAGCATTTCAACAAAAGCAAGGTTTAACACCAGATGGTATTGTCGGGCCTGGTACACGCAAAGCATTAGGATTGTGATATTGGGAGAAGGCAGGAGGTAAAATTACACAATATCCTAATCTTTCTGACTATAGCGATCGTTTCTTGCTAAAGACACAATTTAAGAGTTGTTGTAGAGACGTTGTATACAACGTCTCTAGTTCTCTTTGTATTTAAAAACCAACCTTAATAAGCAAATTTATTTGCTTCTGCAAATCGGCTGTTAATTTCATCCCAGTTAACAACATTCCACCATGCTGTTAAATAATCAGCGCGACGGTTTTGATAGTTGAGATAATAAGCGTGTTCCCAAACATCATTGCCGAGAATGGGATATTTACCTTCACTAATAGGATTATCTTGATTAGCTGTGGTTGTAATTTCTAACTTGCCATTTTTGTTACGAACTAACCAAACCCAACCACTTCCAAAACGTGCTGCGCCAGCTTCGTTGAATTGTTTTTTAAAGGCGGCAAAATTCCCAAAATTTTGATTAATTGCAGTAGCTATTTCTCCGGTTGGTTCTCCGCCTCCCTCCGGCTTCATAATTTTCCAAAACATCGAGTGGTTAACATGACCACCGCCATTATTGCGGACTGTCGTGCGGATATCTGCGGGAACTTTGCCAAGTTTGCGTAACATTTCTTCAACAGATTTGTTTTTCAGTTCTGGGTGTTTGTCTAATGCAGCATTCAAATTTTTCACATAAGCTGCATGGTGCTTATCGTGATGAAATTGCATTGTTTTCGCATCAATGTGTGGTTCTAATGCTTCGTAAGCGTAGGGTAAAGGCGGTAGTTCAATTACGCCTGTGGTGCTTGGTGTTTGACTAATGGGTGATTTGTCAGCCAACGCCAAAGAATCTAATGCAAAAGTACCTGCACCTGCACCCAGTAAAAATAAGAAATGTCTGCGGTTAAGAGTCATAAGAATTTTTTACAGCAAATCTACGTAATTTGTTGTCAATTTTTATTGTCATAGATTTATGCTACAAAAAATCATCTTTATGGCTTAAATATAAAAATAAATATGGTTAAGTTTAGTATGTGTATGGTGCGTTACGGCTTATGCCTAACACACCAAGAACTTTGAGTTAGATGCGTTACGCTGTCGCTAACACATCCTACGTACATTTCAAAAATTAAAGATGAATCTTATAGTTAAATTTAGGTTAAATACTATCAGGATATACACCCAAAGCTTTTAATCTCTCTATCTTTGACTAAAAGTTGCTCACCCATAATTTTATCTACTACTGAAGGGTTGTATTTATTATAAGTAAAATGCTCACTGCTCTCAACCTGAATTAACCTAATAATTCATTTACTGCGACATTAAAATCTGTAAGTACGTTTTGAGTTCTGACTACTTCACCTGCAATAAAAACCAGGCGTTGATTTTTAGTAATTACAATAATCCAGCTATTTTCAGGAAATACTAACCAAACTTCTTCACAACCAGATTGTAAATATTCTTGAGATTTTGCAATCATCTCTTCGGCTAAATCTGTGGGGGATATAATTTCAGCTATTAAAGGAAAACTTTGAGGTAAAACCGCAGGTTCTCCAAATTGCTGCGTCAATTCTGGGGTTAGATAAGCCACATCAGGACGACAACCTTGTTTGTTAGTCATACAGGGTGGTTCTGTATAAACCTCTCCTCCTTGTCCACTAGTGACTTTATAATTTCTCCAGTAAAAGCATAAGTTACCCTGTATGCGGCTGTGTTTTAATGTCACTTGTTTCTCCAGCAGTTCCCCATTTACCCATTCTGTACCTTCTGGGGGACTTTGCAGCCAATCTTCTAGGGAATAGTCTGTTGAAGTTGTGTCTTTTATTGGTGTAACTACCATAATTACCTATTCTTATGAGCAGGATATTATTAATATTATGGCTTAGAGGTTAATGAAAATGACACAAGAATTAACCGACCTCAGAAATAGTATTTTACAAGGACGTTATGAGGATGCTTTGGCGATTGTTGATGAGTTAGAGGGGATGAGTAGACAGGCAATACTGAGAAATATTCAATCTTATTTAAAGATTTTATTGATTCATTTAATTAAAAATCAAGTGGAAAAGCGACTAACAAATTCTTGGTCTGCTTCTATTCGTAATTCAGTGCGAGAAATTCAAAAACTTAATATTAAAGACAATAAAAAATTATATTATGTCAATCAAGATGAGTGGGAAAGTTTAATAGAAGAGGAAGTAATTGAAGATGCGATCGCAGATGCTAGTTTAGAAGTTATGAATGGTGCATATAACCAATTTCAACTAGCTGATTTAGTCAATAGGCAAGAATTAACACAGCAGGCTGTAGAGTTGTTACTCTTGACTTATACTTATTCACCAAAAGAATTACCCAGGATTGTTGCAGAAAAATTGACTCAATTACCTGGTACTGAAAATTAGCATTTTAAATCATCAATCTATTTAGGATGGGGTTTTCCCATCCTAATAATTAACGGCAATTAACCGAAATGTTGAATAATTGCGTCGGCAAATTCAGAACATTTGAGAGGTTCTACAGGTGGTTCCATTAACCTTGCTAAATCGTAGGTGACTTGACCATTAGCGATCGCATCCCCTAAACCTTTCTTAACTAAGTCGGCGGCTTCTTGCCAACCCAGATATTCCAACATCATCACGCCAGACAAAATCACTGAACCAGGGTTAATTTTATCTAAGCCTGCGTGTTTAGGTGCTGTACCGTGGGTTGCTTCAAAAACGGCGCAAGCGTCGCCAATGTTCGCGCCTGGCCCCATACCTAAACCACCAACAATGGCTGCGGCTGCATCCGACAAATAATCACCGTTGAGGTTCATTGTCGCCAGAATCGAATATTCATCTGGTCTGGTTTGGATTTGTTGAAAAATACTGTCAGCAATTCGGTCATTGACCATGACTTTATCTTTCCACTTGCCGTTGCCGTGGCTATCCCAAATTGAGTTAAGAACTGTTTCCACTTCCTTGACAATTTGCGCTTTCTTCTCTTGGGTAAGGGCATCAAAACCAGGGTCGATTTGACGGGCGTTGTCTTCTAGGGAAATGTTAGGATTTTTTTCTTTGTTGCTTAAAATCCAAGATTCCCGTTCAGTGACGCATTCTTGACGGAATTCGCTGGTGGCTAGTTCATAACCCCAATCACGAAACGCGCCTTCGGTGTACTTCATGATGTTACCCTTATGCACCAGCGTGACTTGTTGCTTGTGTTTGGGCAAAGTTAAGGCGTGTTTGATGGCGCGACGTACTAGACGCTGGGAACCGGTTTTGCTGATGGGTTTAATCCCGATCCCCGCATCCAGGGGAATTTGCTTTTTCCCGTGTTCTGGGGTGGCGGGGATGAGTTCTTTGTTGAGGATGGAAATTAAGCGTGAACCAATTTCACTACCTTGTTTCCATTCGATTCCCAAATATATATCTTCAGTATTTTCCCGATAAACAATGACATCTAACTTCTCAGGGTTTTTGTGGGGTGAAGGTGTACCAGCATAGTAACGGCAAGGACGCACGCAGGCATATAAGTCAAAAATTTGCCGCAATGCCACGTTTAAAGAACGAATTCCACCGCCCACAGGAGTGGTCAAAGGCCCTTTTATTGCGACACCATATTCCTTAATTGCTGTAAGAGTATCTTCAGGTAAATACTGATAAGTGCCGTATAAATCACAAGCTTCATCGCCAGCGTAAACCTTAAACCAACTGATTTGGCGTTTACCCTGATATGCCTTAGCTGCCGCCGCATCTAGTACCTTTTGGGTAGCAGGCCAGATATCAATTCCTGTGCCATCGCCCCGAATAAACGGGATAATTGGATTGTCAGGCACAACTGGCTCACCATTCTTAAAGGTGATTTTTGATCCACTAGTCGGGGGGTTAATCTTTTCGTACATAGTTCAAACACTCCAGAAAAACATAAAAAGTATGAAGTATGAAGTATGAAGTGTGAAGTGTCAAATATAAATTTCAGCTTCAGCCTTTATCCTTCATCTTGCCTAGGTTCTAGCCTTGAGCATCCTAGCCTAAGCACCCCTAAATATGCAGATTTTCCCCCTATTCCCCTTTTACAGCATTTGGGGATTAAGTGAAACTGACGCAATTTTGTACGATCAAAAATAGTAAACTACTTTTCGCTATCAGTGTTTCATCATCAAGAATTCACGATAGCGATCGCTTGTTCACTGACCGCTAACACGAGTAATGGCATGACAGACCCAATGATTGTATCAGGCACTGCTAATGACATCGACTCCCTCAGACAACGCTTAATCGCTGGGTCTCTTCAAGTCCAACAACAGATCATCCCACAGTTAGCTGAATTAGGTAACGAGGGATTGGAAGTGTTGAGGGAATTTTTATTGAAACGTCGTGAGTCCCCAGCAACTTGGATTGATGGTAAAGCTTACCAAGTCCTTTACAACTCTGATGCACCAAACGCCAGAGAATTTCTCCAAACAAATTTTCCTGAAGGCATTGTACCTCTAAAATCAGATGCAGGGATCAATTACAAACCTTTACAACAGCTACTTGCTGCCCAAGACTTCCAAGCCGCCGATCGCATGACTATTGAGAAAATGTGCGAAGTAGCAGGGCCAACGGCTGTCAAACGCAAATGGCTGTATTTTACAGAAGTTGACAATTTCCCTGTGACTGACTTACACACCATTAATAATTTGTGGTTAGTTCATTCGGAAGGAAAATTTGGCTTTTCAGTACAGCGAGAAATTTGGTTAAGCCTCGGCAAGAATTGGGATAATTTCTGGCCGAAAATTGCCTGGAAAGATGGGAATAATTGGACACGTTATCCTAATAGCTTTATTTGGGATTTGAGTGCGCCGAAAGGTCATTTACCTTTATCCAATCAATTGCGAGGTGTGCGTGTAATTGCGTCTTTATTTGCTCATCCGGCGTGGACAAATAAGGTATGAAGTGTGAAGTATGAAGTGTGAAGTATGAAATTAGTAAACCCGTAAAATTAGATTATGCGGAATAACATCAAACGCGAATTTTACGTCATTATTGAACGGGACGAAGATGGCTATTATGTCGGAAAAGTCCCGCAGCTAAGAGGTTGTTATAGCCAAGGAGAAACAATTGATGAGTTGATGGTCAATAATAAAGAGGTCATTGAACTGTGTTTAGAAACTCAAATTGATGAAAAAATACTAAATAGTATTCAAGTATATCCTGCAAGAATTTTATGAGATTTGAGTGGGACGAAAACAAAGCAACAAAAAATATTTCAAAACATGGAGTTGCGTTTGAAGAAGCCAAAACAGTTTTTGATGATCCTTTGTATGTTGACTTTTACGATCCAGATCACTCTGATTATGAGGAGCGTTATCTTATTGTTGGACAATCCAAGCAAAGACGCTTATTAATTGTTTCGTATACAGAAAGAGGAGAGATCATCCGTATTATTAGTGCTAGACAGGTAACACCAAATGAGCAAAAAGCTTATGAAGAAGGATAATCCAGAAATTGAAGATGATTTGCGTTCAGAGTATGACTTAAAAAGCCTAAGAGTCAGAAAATTTGGCTCTGAACGCAAGAGTTTTTCTCAGACAACGGTTCGTTTAGAACCTGATGTCGCAAAAGTATTTCCTAATGCTGAAGCTGTTAATGAGGCTCTCAGATTCCTGATTAGAGTCACACAGGAAAATAAAGTTAATGAAATGACACAGAAACCTCAAACTTTGTTGGAGAAACCAAACGAAAGCACTTAGTACTAAATTAAAACTGCACATTCAAAATCTCAGATTAATATAATGGCTAAAGTACGTCTTGAAGAAATTAAACGTCGGTTTAATAACGTCACCGCCATCGAAGATATTACCTTTGAAATTCCCGATGGCGAGTTTTGGGTGTTAGTCGGGCCTTCTGGTTGTGGGAAATCAACAATTTTAAGGACGATCGCGGGTTTAGAAACTGCCACTTCTGGCAAACTATTTATAGGCGATCGCTTAATGAATAACATCCCCGCCAGACAGCGCGATGTGGCGATGGTGTTTCAAAACTACGCCCTCTATCCGCACATGACGGTGGCGGAAAATATCGCCTTTGGTTTGCAGATGCGGAAGGTGGATGGGAAACTCATTCAAGAACGGGTAGCGACGGTGGCGCGATCGCTTTCATTGGAACATTTGTTAGATCGCAAACCCAAACAGCTTTCTGGTGGACAGCAACAACGGGTAGCATTAGGTAGAGCGATCGCCCGTGAACCCCAAGTATTTTTATTAGATGAACCTTTATCTAATTTAGATGCTCAATTGCGCGATGACACCAGAGCCGAATTAAAACAACTCCATCAAGAGTTAGGAATTACCACAGTTTATGTAACTCACGACCAAGTTGAGGCGATGACCTTGGCTGATAAAATTGTCGTGCTGAATCGTGGGAGAATCCAACAAATTGGCGAACCCCAAAGCATTTACGCGCTTCCAGCTAATCAAATCGTGGCAACTTTTTTAGGCAATCCACCAATGAATATTTTGTCAGCAAAATATACCAATGATGGCTTTGATGTGGGTGAACAATTAATTGCAGTTCCCGAATTTATAAAAGAAAAATTACAACTGCGTCCAGGACAGAATTATGATTTGGGTATTAGACCAGAGCATATTTCTATTAACAATAACTCAACACTCAGCACTCAGCACTCAGCACTCAACACTCAGCACTCAGCACTTTCAGTAGAAGTGAAGGTGGTTGAGCCTTTAGGGAGAGAAACTTTAATTCGTGCGAGTTTACCTGGTTCAACAGTGTTATTGAATGTGCAACTTGGTGGAAATGTGCGGGTGAGTGCAGGTGATCGCTTGTCTCTCCAATTAGATTTAACTCATTTATTTATCTTTGATTCTATTACTGGAGATAGAATATTTCCTGAGTCATCAAATTAAGTATTGGGTAAATTACGCTGCTGCCACTTCTCAGTTTCACAAGCAGCTTGATCATGTAAAACTCTACAACTAATTACGGGATATAAATAGAGAAATGCTAATCCAATAATCACAAAAACCCAAGCAAAACGAATAGCCCAAGTTTTTAGGTTAAATAGTTTTTTATACATGAATACCCTAGATTAGTTTCGCATGATTTTTTATTGAGTCAAAATTTCCATCTTGGTAATTATTGATTCTTTTTTAGTTTTGCCGCATGGTTCAGCACTTTGACAATCACTTACCGATTCAATTGTGTAGGATGCACGCACTTTTTTGTTTAAAAATTTCGCCGATTCTGCACAAATTTCAAAAGATGCACCCACCTGATGTTCAATTCCTTGTTCATCAGTTAAGGTGGCATGACACAATAAATCACCGTTGACTAGTTCTTTGACTGTACCAATAGTTGGTAAAGCTTTTGTAGATGTTTCCGGGTTTTCGGATGGTGAAACCTCTGTTGTGGGAATTACTTTAGGAGATGCACTCACTTCAGAGATTTGGCTAGGGCTTTCGGTAATTTCAGATTTAGTTGTCGGGGTTTCTTGGCTAACTTCTGTAGAGGAATTAGTACAACCGCTAATGCAAATCAGACAAATAATTAATCCAGTTATTAAGCTAGGTTTGTTCATAAGTAGAACGGCTTAAATAATCCACGCTATGTCATTGCGAATGAAACGAAGTGGAATGAAGCAATCACAAGGGTTATGTCGATTTTACATTCTGTTACATAGTTAGGTTTATTCTCAACGAGTTACTTAGTTAGAGTCTATTTATAAAGTAAAGCGGTCTTTTCTGGATTACCGGAAAATGGAAAAACTAGCTATAACTTCATCTTGCTAGATATTAAAGATTACTACAATTTGATATTTGCGTTTTCCAGATATAATCTCTAAAAAACATTTCTCTGGAGGATTTAAAGCTATCTCAAATTTTTTACTACCAACAAAAAACTTTTAAAACAACTTCTAACGATTATGCTGCAAAATTTAGCGTTTCGTACTTCTTTAGGTATTAGTCTTGGCGCAATAGCTGGCGCACTTTCGCGTTATTATCTTGGGTTATGGTTCACTGAGCTTTTTGCTCAAGAATTTCCTTACAGCACACTGATAATTAATGTCAGCGGATGTTTTGTGATGGGTTTGTTTACAATGTTGGTGTTGGGAAGATTAATTGCAATTCATCCTGAAATTCGGCTAGTAGTAACCACTGGTTTTTTAGGAGCTTACACCACTTTTTCTACTTATGAGTTAGATGTAGTAAAGTTACTGGCAGAACAGAGTTTAGAAGTTAGTTTGGTTTACTGGCTAATTAGTCCTGTATTATCACTTCTCAGTCTCCTACTAGGGAATGCCATAGCTGAATTTATCCAGAAAAACAGGAATTATAATTAACTTATTCTGAACGAATATAGGAGTAAGTCGGTGGGAAAAACCAAACTATGTTAAGAAAGGTTAATTAAACTAAAAGCCTCTTTACTCCTGCCTTCTGGAGACACTTGCGTGGGCGGGTTCCCCGACTTGAGCAAAGTGTCGTCCTCCTGCGTCCTGCCTTTTCCTAACTAAAATTATTTACACCATTCTGACTTGAAAATATCCCGTTTAAACGAAGGCAGAAAAAGTGACTGTACAGACTATGTTTAACAATCTGAACTGAAGAATAATGCTAAAGGTTGGCATCAGGCGAGCGTTGGCAAAGCAGAGTCTAGCTGAGTCAGTGAAACTTCATACCCCAGTTTCTGCAAACGTTTAACTAAACGTTTTCTTGTCGCCTCTGGTTTTTGTTTATCGAAATAATCACCTCCTAAATCTTGATAAGTCTCCTGACGCAAAATTAAGTAATAGGCGATTTTTAAAATCGAATGTGCAATTTTTGAGGACAGCCGCATGGGCGGGTTCCCCGACTTGTGCGGACTGTCCGTGATATGGTGAGCATTCACCAGTAATACTTGAAAATTTGCCTCCAAGATATTAAATATTGGTCGCCAATATTCTCCGGTACTTTCCATCGCAACATGACTACACTCCCTCGCTGTTAGCCAATCTGATAATTGTAGTAAATCGCTGGTCATTGTCCCAAATGTTTTGATTTCTTTGTGACAACCACCACTTGATTTCGGCGTGATTGCACAAGCCACTACTGTCTTTTTATGGACATCCAGACCTGCACAACGGGAGTACACTACTTCCATAACTACCTCTCTCAAAGAGACAACACACAGTGTCTCTTTGATACCCATGAGTCATAATCTGACTTACGTGCTTTCCTCTTGACAGGGCGCAACAGTTACTGGTTCTTGCGGGTATCTGGTTCTGGCTACTTAACAGGCTTTTACGCACCAAGAACGAACGAACTCTGTGAAACACCATGCTTCTTTTATTATCCCTTTTTCATGCTTTCTGGTGTACCCAGTTCATGACGGCTACTTACAGCATATTTTGAGTACATGAGGTACAAGCGTAAAACCTAAAACCATGTAGAGACGTTACATGTAACGTCTCTACCGTATTTCACGAATATCGAAACTGCTGTACTTATAAAGTAAAAATAAAATTCTTGTAATGGCGTGACCGGGCTAAAATGTTGCATTAAAAACCGATTTCATCCGCGTTTATCCACGTACCCTTCGGGAAGCCGCTACCGCGTCTACATCTGCGGTTAATTTTTCCAATCTAATGCACAAAATTAGTCCGGTCACGCCAGTAGTGGACTGACACGACTAAAATAGTGCATTAGTAAAAATGTGAAAAACATTGATTTATCTCAATTTCATCCAAAATCTATTACAACATTTTAGCTGTGTCAATCCAGTAGGGTGTGTTAGGCGCATATTGTGAGCTAATTTATCACAAAAACTAGATAAGATCGCCTAACGCACTGCCAATTTTTGTTTTCCCATCCTTATTTTAAATTTAAAGAATCGTGTTGTGAAAGCAATTTTTCTACTTTTGCTTCATCAATTCTCGACGTTATTTTTTTAGCTTCATGCAAATCTCTGGTAGTTTTTGCCAAGGTAAAAGTCGAACCAACAGAAAAAGCTAAACCCATACCCATAAAACCTTTTATCCAGTTATCAACAGGCAAATTAACAATACCAAAGGTAGTCATAGAAATAGAAAGCATAAAAGCAGCCCATGTTTGAATAATCCAGGCTGTACTGTCTTTTGGTGAACCTAGTTGATGCATATTTCCGTCCTGTAGTTTCAGGAATTTAATAGCAATCTTATTAATTGATACAGTCAATGACAACAATAGAATTACCAGTTTGGTAACTGGACTGTACTTAACTCATTTTTGTTTGATAAACCTTAACTAATCTATCAATACCTTTAAACCGATGGTCTCCCATCTCGTGAAAATCAAAAGGGTCTGACAGCATTTTATAAGTAGCTTCACTAATCACACATTCACCAGGAGGACAAACAGCTTCCATCCGGGCGGCTAAGTTAATCGTAGCGCCTAATGCTGTGTAGTCCACCCGTTGAGAACTGCCCACATCACCGACAACAGCTTTACCACTATTAATTGCAATGCGTAATTGTAGAGGTTCTTGCCAAAAACCGTTAGCATTCAATCTTTGCAGACGAGTTAGCATTCCTTTAGCGGCGGCGGTGGCGCGGTTTGCATGATCTAATAAAGGTTCGGGAGCGCCAAAAAATGCCATGATACAATCGCCAATATATTTATCTAAAGTGCCACCGTAGGCGAATATTTCTTGCAGCATTTCTTCAAATAAATTATTTAATAATTGGGCGATCGCTTTTGGTGTTAACCTCTCGGAAAGTGCCGTAAATCCGACTAAATCTGCAAATAAAATAGTAATTTCACTTTCAGTTGTCTGTAAACGTCCATCTGGTAAACCACCCACAGATATTAACTGCTGTACAACTGCGGGAGAATGGTAACGTTCTAGGCGGTGGCGAATTACTTCTTCGGTTTTGAGTTTCTCTACCAATAGCCAACGCTGCACACTCGAAGCCACCAAATTTGCTAAAGCCGAAAAAAAGCTGAGTTCTTCTTCACCATCATTTGCCCAATGATAAGACGAAAGATGGGCATCAGCATAGAGAACGCCAACTACTTTATTTTCATCCCACAAAGGCACAGCCATTGCACTGCGAATACCTTTAACTAAAATGCTGTGTTCGCCAGCAAATCTTTCATCTGTGTGTGTATCCGCAGTTTGAATTGCCACTTTTTCTTCAAATACTTTTTGACAGATACTACGACTAATCCAACTACCATCAGCAGCTAAATATTTTTGTTCAGAAGCATGTCTTGTCCCAGCATTAACCAACTCTAAATGATTGCATCCATTCACATCAATTAATAAAGCCAAGCGGTCAATACTGTCGAGATAACGAAAAACTACTTGTTGTACTTGCCAGAAAATTTCTTCTATTGATGCGGCTGCACAAAGATTTTTGGCTATATCTACTAAGTCTTTCAGGCGGGCAATGCTTTTGTTTTTATTACTAATATCATTATCGTGACTATTAGCAGCTATCCACTGCTGTTGTAATTGTTCGACGTTGCGTAATATCGTTCTTTGTTCCGCACCATCAGCAACTTCTTCGTATTGAGTTTCCACCTGCATTGCCGGATTTACCAACAATACTACTAAACTGACATTTCCTAGCCAAATAATATCGCCGTGTTGTAAATCTCGCGTTGTAGTTATAAAGCTTTGATTGACTTGTGTACCATTTTTACTGCCTAAATCCTCAATAGCCCATGCACTATTAGCTTTCTTGCGTAACAGCGCGTGTTTTCGGGAAACTCCACCAAAAGGTAAGTACAGGTCACATTCTGGTAAACGACCAATAGTGAATTCATCTTGATTCACTGTTACCGTTGTTTCTGTGTCTCCCTGTTGTAGGCGCAGTATAAGTTCAGTCATGAGTATGATTTATTTATCCTGGAAGCTATGGAAGCATTTTTAATGTAAAGAAGACCCAGGATCAATTCTTTACCTTATCTTTATGACACTGTTAATGGCATTCCGACAACTGTGTGTATTAAATTAAGTATCCACGCAGATACAGATGTTGTCGTTGGCATGAAGTACAAATTTACACATTTGGGTACTGCAATACGATATTTGGGTACTCCGATACGATATTTGGGTAGTTCGATACCAATTTTATGTGAAGCTGCACAGTATTTTACCCCTCCCTAACCCTCTTTCTGGGGCAGGTTTTTTTGATTAGACAAATTTTTGGGATTTTAAAACCAAAATCATTGTCTGAGAACTTAAAACTACGTTCAATAATTGAGAACATTCTCAACTATTTATCAAAAGCCTAAAAACCTGCCCTTGAAAGCTACTCACCACTGCCTACCTAGCACTCAGCACTTTGTTTGCTGGGGAGCAACGTGATTTGGTGAGATCGGGTAGAAAACAAGCGATCGCTAAAAACTAGTTTCAGTACAAAGTATTTTTTTTACTAAACGAATACGCTCATTGCAAGAGAATTAGTCTTGATGAGATATCTCACAAAGATTACTAGCAAACTATTTGACGATTATTAAAAAAACATCCGCAACCCAAGCGAATTACTTAGTATTAATTAAAACTTTTAATCAATGAAAGAGGGAATTAAGGTATAAAATTCATCAAGCTGTTCTAGGCTTGACAAACGAATTAAAGATAGAATCGCAAAAATTATCCCAGCTTCCGGCTATCCATTGACACCGAAGATGTAGCATAATTTCAGCATTATTTTTTAACCAAAACTTACTGTTTCCTTTCATGCGTAAGTTAACGACTTGACGAATTAAACTTTCAACAGCACCACTACCAAGAGGAAGTTTTTGAGACGCAACTTCGTTATATTTTAAAAGCCGCCGTCGATAAGCTTTTAAAATATAGTTGCGTTCTCGTATTAAAATTTTGCAGCGTTCCCCAGTTGCAGATAATATAAACTCACTCATGTTTTTGATTAAACTTAAAGCCTGACTTTTTTTAAATTTTTACGAACTTTTTTAAACCATGATTGACGCTCATTATCTGTGCTGAAAGCAGCATCAGCAAAATCTTGTAAATGCTCGGCTACATGATAAAAATCTAATAGTTGATAAGTTTCATGTGGGCATTTTAGCTTTTTTAATAAAGGGGGAATATGTTTCCAAATCCATTCAGCACCGTCGGCAATTAATAATACCTGTTTTGCTTGACTAATCCCTAAATGTACCAAATACATTTCTAAGATTTTTAAAAAGCATTCATATCCTTCGTAAGTGCCATCATTAGTTATAGGAATATCCGAATTTTTGACTTTTTGACCTTGTTCATTAACTGTATAAATAGTTAATAACTTTGGCTCAATCCATTCTCCCGTAAAGCCTCTGCGATTAGTTTTAACTTTACGTCTTCCTTTTTTATTAATCCTTATACGTGTACGCCCGCCTTCTACAGCAATTACAACACGTTGATTAGAGAGAGTATTTAAGGCGGATAATTTCCCAGATTCTAAATCATTTATCTTGTGATTACCTAAATCTATTCCCAGTTGTACAAAATAGTATGTTAGCCGTTGTATTCGTTTTAGACTAATATTTATTCCCCAATCAATTAATGTTGTACGTGCTGCTTCAAACGAGCCGGCAATTGCACCATATTGAACAACCGTTGAGCAAACAACCGGAGTTAAGCTCTCAGATATTCCTAAATATTTTAAGAATGGACAAAATCCTTCTGGTTTATATTGTTTATTTTTATTTTGTGGATTTCCACGTTCAACTACATATGGTAATTTCAAAGATAATTCGACATTTCCAACTGTTAATATTTGTCGTTTTTTATAACCATGTCTTTGTGTTTTTTCATGCCACCATCCCTGTGTCTGTTGCATTGCTTTATCGAGAAACTCTTGAGAGTTCGACAAATCATTAAGCAACAAGGCGATACATTCTCCTGCTAAAACTAATGCCGATTCCCTAATCTTTTCCTCACGGAATTTGAAAACTTGTACATCAAACTCTGGAATATTTGTTAATTCTAAAATTTTCGTAACTTTTTCTTGAAACTGTTCTAACAATTTGCTTAAATTCAAAGTAGAATAGATATTATTTTTCATAGTAGACATTCCCTGTTTTGTTTTGATGTCAGATATCAAAACCTTTACTTTAAAGGGAATCCTACCTTTTTTTGGGGACACAAAAACGAGTTATCTTCAGCTACTAAAATATTAATTCAACTTAAAGCAGTATTAATACGTATGTAAATGTAATCTAAATAAATTTGTACTGAAACTAGTTTTTAGCGATCGCTTGTTTTTTACCCGATCTCACCAAATCACGTTGCTCCCGTTTGCTGCATCATTCAACTTGGCTTTTAAGTTCGCCCACTTCACACCTGCTAGGCTAGGTAATACTACATGAGCGGCACCGACACGTTCAACTGGGCCTAGTCCTACTGCCCACATACCCCCAGCTAAAGCGGCTTCAATTCCGGCGGCGGCATCTTCTACAACTACACATTGTTTTGGTTGGAGTCCTAATTCTTTGGCGGCGTACAAAAATAAGTCAGGTGCTGGTTTGGGTTGTTTGACGCTGTAACCATCGGCGATCGCATCTACTTTATCAGCAATCCCCAATAAATTAACTACTGTACAGGCATTTTTACTTGCTGAACCAATTGCTGTCTTAATTCCAGCTTGCCGTAACTCATCCAAAAGTGCGATCGCACCTGGCAATAAATCTTTTGGTGTTACATGATGGATAAGTTCTACATAGTAGCCGTTTTTACGCTCCATCATTTCTTGGATTTGCGCTTCGGAATACTTTCTATCTCCAATAATCAACATCAAAGATTCGCGCCGAGATACACCCCGCAAGGCTTCATTGGCTTCGCGGCTAAAGGGAATACCTTCTTCATCAGCTAATCTCTGCCAAGCTTGATAGTGATATTCTGCTGTATCTGTCAACACACCATCAAGATCAAAAATTACTCCGCGAATATCGGGGGTTGGGGATGGGAGATTGGAGATGGGATATTGAGTATATGTTTCCATAGTTTTTTGTTGCTGATGCAAATCAAATTCATGCCATTTACCGCGCCAGTGGAGTTTAAACTTGAGGCGCGTCCAGTGAGAAGGTAGATGCGGGTTAGCTACGGGGCCATTTTCTGTTAGTTGAATTCCACCAAATCCAAAAACTACTGCTTGCCATACACCGCCAGCACTTGCGCCGTGAATTCCGTCGTTTGTGTTCCCGCGACTGTCTTCTAAATCCACCATTGCGGCTTGCATAAAACGTTTGTAGGCTCTTGTCGATTCACCCACATCTGAGGCCAGGATGGCGTGAATTGCTGGGCCGAGGGATGAACCGTAGGTAATATCTGTGCGGGGTGCGTAGTAATCCCAATTTGCTTGTAAGGATTTTGAATTGTAAGGAAATTCTGTCGATTCTCGCATTAAATAAAGCAGCATCAATACATCTGGCTGCTTCAGGACTTGTCGCTTGTTACCTTCTTCAATGCCTAAAATTGCTTGGATGGAACGCTGGCGTGGTTCGTAGTCTTCTAAGTTAATGTCTTGAAGTTGAAAAAATCCCTCAAACTGCTCAATTAATCCTGTTTCTGGGTCGTAGAAAATCCAGATTTTATCAATGATGTCTTGCCAATGCGATCGCACTTCGGATGTAATTTGCAATTTCTCTGCTAATTCCGCCGCACGTTCAGGAAATTTCTGCCGCAGCCAATCATCAATTATCAGTGCTTTTTCCAAATGCCATTGCACCATTCTGTTAGTGAAGGTGTTGTTGTGAACCAATTCGTGATATTCATCGGCTCCAATTACCCCGCGGATTTCGTAAAGTTGGTGTTCTGAGTTATACTCAACACGACTAGCCCAAAAGATAGCGGTATCCAAAACAATCTCGGCACCGTAATCGCGCAGCCAATCATCATCACCCGTGGCTAACCAGTAATACCAAACAGCATAGGTAATATCTGCACTAATATGAATTTCGCGATCGCGGCACCAAATTCTGATATCCTCACCATAAAAATCATTGGGAAGTGACCAGCGTGGTGTGACTTCATCGCCAGTGTCGGCACTTTCCCAAGAATACATTGCCCCTTTGTACCCAGAATGCAAGGCTTTACGTCTAGCACCGGGTAAAGTATGGTAGCGGTAAGTTAGTAGATTGCGAGCGATCGCAGGTTGGGTAAATGTAAAAAATGGCAGGATGAAAATTTCTGTATCCCAAAAAATATGACCGCGATAGCCAAAGCCAGAAAGAGTTTTCGCGGGAATACTCACTCTATCGTCATACCGAGGCGCAGCAATTAACAACTGGAAAATGTTGTAACGAATCGCAAAGGACGCTGTATTATCACCTTCCAGCAAAATATCGCTTTGCTGCCAAACTTCATCCCAAGCTTGGGTATGAGCATTAAATAAAGTTTCGTAGTCGGAAATTTGAGCGAGTTTTTGTTGTGCGGCGAGGACTGGTGTCTCAACTTCCCGTGAGGTAAATACTGTAACGAATTTTTCGACTGTCACAGTTTGCTGTGACTTAGCCATAAATGTCGCACTTAAGCAAGGATAACCAGGCGCGATGTTAACTTGTATCGATGCTTCCGTTCCTAATACGCTCATCTTGGCTGCCATACCAATCGTAATTCGGGAGCTACGGGTACGGCTATGCAGCCAGATACCTTGTTCAGTTTTACCTTGGTCTAAATCTACCCAATGATTGAATCCTTGGTTTTCAGGATAGCCATTGATACTACCTTGCACTTCAATCAAGCCATCAAAATCAAGCGGTGTTAACTGACAGCGTTGCGCCAAAATATGCTGATCTGCCAGACTCGCAAAACGTTCAAAGTGAATATCTATAGTTTTGCCACTAGGACTGCGCCACCGCACAGAACGGCTGAGGATTCCGCGACACACATATAGCCGTCGTTCATACTGAATGATTTCGCCTAGATCGAAACGAAAGCGTTCCCCGTCAATCGTCACTACCATAGGTAGCCAATCAGGACAGTTAGCGAGTTCTGTGTAAACTACAGGTACATCATCATAAACACCGTGGATAAAAGTAGCTGGCAATGCACCAGGGTATTCTCTTTCAAAACTACCCCTTGTACCTAAATAGCCGTTGCCAATTGTGAAAATAGTTTCTCTAGAATGCAATTGCTCTGGGTCAAACTGGGTTTCTGTTAATGTCCAGTCTGTATAGATAAAATTGCTAGTAGTACTTTTTGTCTCCATAGGCTAGGGGTTAGGGGTTAGGGGTTAGAGGCTAGAGGCTAGAGTTTAGGGGGTTAGAGGTTATATGTAGTAGTTGTCTACTCACCACTCCGCTATAGCAGCCCTAAATCATTCGTGAAATTTTCTTCTTTTCTTTCTTCTCTTTCTTCTTCTTTGTGTCCTTTGTGCCCTTTGTGGTTAGTTAAAAAAATATTATTTTTATTTGCGTGAATGTTGTTCTAAAATCTTTTCTGCTCTGGGTTTAAATATGAGATGGAATAAGCTTTCCATATAGCGATCGCGTGCTTCGTTATTTTCTGGTGCGGCAAAGTTCCAGAAGCTAAACATTTTCGCCAGTAATAATAATTGGCTGGTATGTGATGACCAATTATATTTATTAATAATTCGCTGGCTCATCCATTCAGAAACATCTTGCCAATGTTGCGGATGATTTTTACACTCATCAAGGAAGGCTAAAATTTTATCAGATGTACCTTCTAAATCAGTTGGGTTAATAATAAATCCATCTTCTCGATTTTCAATAATTTCTAAAGCACCCCCAAATTGAGTAGCGAAAGTTGGCAATCCCGAAATCATCGCTTCTAAAATGCTTCTCCCAAAAGATTCAAACCGCGCGAAATGTACATAAATTCCTTGGCGATCGGCAATCACACGGTAGGCTTCGCCAATATCTCCACCAGCGAGACGCATTCCCAACCAACGAATATGATTGTAGAGATGATACTGATTAATAATGTCATGTAGCCTTTGAATTTCTTGTGCTTCTTCTGGATTAGCCGCTGCCGATGGATGTAATTTACTCGTTAGTAAAATTAAATTACACCGTTTTTGTAATTCCTGACTTTTACCAAAACATTCTGCTAAACCAGTCAAATTTTTAATAGATGATACCGTAGCTACAGCAAATATAGGTCGTTTATTTTGTTCATCTAAAACACCTAAAATTTGTGAGTCTTGACGGTTAAATACTAAATCTTCTACTTGTTGGCTTTGATTACAATCACGGTCTGCTTTTTGAGTGTATGGAAAGAAGATTTTTTGATTGACTCCTGGCGGGACTAAGTTAAATTTAGGGCTGAACAAATCAATGCCATCAACAACATGATATAGTTGCGGCATGGTAAAAAATTTATAAGATTCGTACTGTCCCATGCCATCGGGTGTACCGACAATTTCTTGATAAGATGAGGTAATAATAAAATCAGCAGCATTCATACTGATTAAATCAGCAGTGAATTGTGCCGAAAAATGATATTTATCTTCTAATTTATCCCAATATAAATTACTAAATAAATATTTCGGTTTTTCTAAAGAATGAGCAATATTACATTGAGTAACTTTGAACCGACTAGATAGCAGTGAGGCTACTAAATTGCCATCACTATAATTACCAATAATTAAATTGGGACAACCTTTAAACAAAGCTAGTAGTTCTTTTTCAGCATCATTAGTAAAGCTTTCTAAATAAGGCCAAATCTCAAATTTAGAAATCCAATTATTAGTGATATCTGGATTAAATTCCGCGAAGGGAACGCGTAAAATCCAAGCATTTTCTGTATCTTCGACTTTTTCTAGGCGCAGTCCGCAGGATGTGCCTTCACAGTTGGGAATTAGTCGAGTCAGAATGATGACATGGGGTTGAATACCTAATACGTCAAGTCCCGCGAGAGAGATTTGTTCGCGGAGTTTGTTTTCTAAACTGCGTGCTTGTTCGAGAACATAAACAACTTGACCCAAGGTTTCATCACGTCCCATGACATCTTGTTGTCCCACCCAGCCGTGAATGGAAATTAAGACGACGCGAAACACAGCCGGAACACGCGCCACAAATGCTTCTAAAATGGCGGGTTGGGGGGAATCAATCAGCCGATCAAGTAATGACAGCGTTTCACTGACTCGCGCCGCTGTGTTTCCCCATCCTGCTTCTAAACCAAGGTCTTGGAGGTGAAAGTAAAATTTCTCGTAGGGTTCGTTAGCTGGTCTATCACTGAGAAAATTGAGTGCTTGCTTGATTTGTTTAGCAAATTGATTACCAGAACGAATGCGATCGCCAATTAACAAGCGTTTACCATTGTACTGCACGCGCCGCAATGCTTGAAACAATAACTCTAACCAATGTTGCGGGTCATTCAACAATTGATTACACAAGTAATGGTTGAGAAAAGCTAGACCTTGACCAATATTTCTGGGGTCATCAACAGAGGGGGAATTTGCGTAGAATGGTGCAAGGTCAATTTCGAGGATATGGGGTTGGTAGCGATTAACCAAGCGATCGCACACATCCAAAAACGCCTGCGGTGACATTAACTCGCACTGACTCAAGTCAGCACTCAACCGCCAGACTTCTTGACTAGCAATCTTGGGACGTACTACAAACCAAGCATTCCCATCTGACAAAACTATTTCATGTGTATAGTGAATAAGTTTGCCAACAGAAGAAGAGTAGTAAAAATAAGCAGGCTTTTGGGAGTTATGGCAATATTCTGCAAATATTTGCAGAATTTCATTTCTCAGGAAGTATTGTTTACCTGAGACAATTAATGAGGATATCAATTGTAGTAAAACAGCTTTTTCATCACTGTTTAACACAGCTTGCAGCAGTTCATTCATAATTAATTCCGCCACTTTAGTAGGTTATGACTCCATGTCTATCTCCTCAATAACAGTTATTTGTTCATTAGGGGATTTATATTTCTATTGCGCTAAAAACTTTTTTAGTATATATAAATATTTCTGGCTCTAACTTCTAGCTCTGGTATGAATAATTTAGCCAATTTTCATTGTTATTTATCAGTCAAAAGGCTGAGAAAATAATTGAATAAGAACTCGGAATCATGAATACATCAGTATTATTATTTTTTTATTAAAAATATAGCTTATGTGATTTGCAATAACTATATATATGTAAAAACCCCAATTTTTTGAAAAATTGAGGTGATTATTTGTTGCGAAATAATTTTATTATTATATTAAACATATTAGCGATCGCTAATATGTTTTTGATAAAGCTGCAATTTATCTATTCTTGTAGAGATGTTATATGGAACGTCTCTACAGGATTTATTTTAACCAAACACAAAGTTGGAAGAATTGAGATCGTTGAATGTTAACCCCTTGACTAATAATTGCCCTTCCAGCTTTTCGGAATTCAAACTGAAGAGCAAACCATCTTGAGTATTGCTGATATGACCTAGAGAAAACTGTTCAGCTAACCACACAGAAGCATTAGTTTGATTCAAACCTTGAAATACAATCTTATCAACACTGGCTTCAAAGTCTTCAATTACGTCAAACTCACCCTTGATAAAGCTATGTCCGCGCCTGAAGATAAATTGGTCATAGCCTTCACCACCAACCAGGACATCGTTACCTTTACCACCAATTAAGATGTCATCACCAGAACCGCCATAAAGTTGATCATTTCCTTTTCCTCCATCTAGCAAATCATTACCTTGACCACCTTCGAGGATATCATCACCTTTTTTCCCCTTGATTTGATCATTTCCTAAGCTGCCATAAATTTTATCTGCACCATTAGTTCCTCTGAGCTTATCATTCCAAATCGTGCCGTAGATGACATCTTCGCCTAAGTTGCCAATTAAAGTATCTCCGGCAAATTTAACTTCACTCACATTAATTTGTACTAAAGTGATGCGCGTATCCTTCTTAAAATACTTCTGATAACTGCCAAAAACATCATCCGTGATCAAGTCTTCACCGTTGTTGCCATTAATATCTTTTACTTCATTGCTACTAATAATATTGACATTTTTACTACCACCAAACTTGGTAATACCAATTTGCTTAGAGGAGATTAATTTTCCATTAATGCCAAAGTAATCTATGCCTTTGGGTTTATCGGGATTTGTGGTATCTAAAACTAAAAAACCGATGCGAGAGTTAGCTTGGTTATATTCAGTGTCAGGATTTTCAATTTCCTGAGCTATGAGACTTAAATTAGCTGAGAATTCAAAAGAAAAATTTGAATTCTTACCTACTTCAAAACTGGCTACCACTTTAGTTTCACTACTAGCACTACCAGTAAAAGCACCATCTACACCAATACCATCGCTGTTAGTAAAAAGTGTTGAGAAAGTCGGATCATCTTGAAAAATAATAGCTCCAGCCTCAGCACCAGCTACAGCTACACCACCTTTAACCAATGTGGCTGTCTGAGCATTTGTCAAAGTCCCAGAAGGCCTGTGGCTATAGTTCAAGAAGGAAGTACTTCCTGTGGCATTCACATAGTTAGGATTGAGAGCAGTGGTTGAACTAGTTGGTTGTAAAAATAAAGTATCTGATGACATAAAAGCTTATTTGATGTTTGTTGTGTTTACTATCGTCATGCAGGAATTTTCCGGCTTCAGGAAACTGGCGTTGGATGAAAGGAAACCACAACCCTAATCCGGTCAGATATCGTTACTCAATCTATGCCCAGAATTGGATACCTGTACCTTGAGCAGCTAGGGATAGATTAGTGTTGTCCTGACCTATTAAAGAAACTCCAACTTCTGCAACCGTCGCGCCAACTACAACCCCTACGATGTCAGTAAAAGTGGCTCCATTAATGGCGTTAGTTCCAATAATCAAGGTATCGGCACCTGATTGCTGGATTCGATAGATTAAGCCTCTTTGCACCTGAATTCGATCGCCTGCATTAAAGTCTCTCTCAAAGACTCCTGGAGTAGCGCTTTCCTGACCGATTAGGCCAAAGTCACCAAAGGTGTTGCCACTGCCCAGATAGTAAAATTCACCACCGCCTCCCAGGACAAAGCGATCGTTCCCAGATCCACCTGCTAAGACATCAACTTCTTGAATGCCGCGAACTCCAAAACTACCGAGAGTACCCGTTCTGCTACCAGTCCCGACACCGACGAGGACATCATTGCCAGCACCACCAATCAAGGTGTCATTGCCACCATTACCAATCAAGAGATTATCACCAGCACTGCCAATGATTCTATCTACAAAGCTAGAACCAGCTACGTTTTCAATATTACTCAGTGTATCAGTACCACCCAGTCCATCGCTGGCAGTTCCGGCTCCCAGATCAACGACAATACCTGCTGTACTGGAGGAATAATTGACGGTATCAATCCCCGCACCCCCATCAATGACATCATTGCCGGCACCGCCGACAATGAGGTTATTCAGGCCATCTCCGGTGAGGATATCGTCAAAAATTGAGCCACCGACTTCTTCAATACTGATTAGGGTATCTGTTCCACCCAGCCCATCATTTGCTGTCCCGGTTGCCAGATTAACGTTCACTGCTGACAAGCTGGTGGAATAATCTGCCCTGTCAATTCCATTTCCCCCATTCAAGATATCGTTACTAGCACCGCCGTTTAAGGTATCGTTACCATCACCTCCATCTAGGGTATCTATACCAGATCCACCACTGAGGAAGTTATTACCTGCATCACCGATTAGGGTATCGTTGAAATTAGAACCGA
Organism: Nostoc sp. TH1S01; assembly: GCA_018993265.1. Classification (GTDB taxonomy): domain Bacteria; phylum Cyanobacteriota; class Cyanobacteriia; order Cyanobacteriales; family Nostocaceae; genus Nostoc_B. The sequence continues at coordinate 63,064 of JAGKSW010000054.1, read as the reverse complement.
CGGCTTCTTCAATGCTAATTAGGGTATCAGTACCACCAAAACCATCGTTAGCAGTTCCCGTGGCTAAATTAACGGTGACTGCCTCTGTGCTGGTGGAATAATCGGCGCGATCGCTGCCAGCACCCCCATCGAGAGTATCATTACCAGCACCACCTTGGAGGGTATCATTGCCAGCACCTCCACTGAGGAAATTAGCACCAGCATTGCCAGTCAAACTGTCGTTGAAAGTAGAACCAACGATATTTTCAATGTTAGATAAAGTATCAACATCAGTGAACCCATCATTAGCTATACCTGTAGTCAGGTTAACGGTAACTGCTCCTGAACTGGTGGAATAATCAACGGTATCAGTACCATCACCACCATTGATGGTGTCACTGCCAGCACCGCCCACAAAAACGTTATTAGCAGCATTGCCAGTCAGGGTATCGTTGAAGCTAGAACCATTGACTTCTTCAATATTGCTGAGAGTATCCGTACCACCAAAACCATCACTGACAACACCTGTTGACAAATTTACCGTGATTCCGGCTGTGCTGGAGGAATAATCTACGCGATCGCTGCCATCACCGCCATCAATGGTATCGTTGCCAGGGCCACCCACAAATAGGTTATTGGCTGCATTACCGGTAATGGTGTCGCTACCTGTAGAACCAATGACTTCTTCAATACTAATTAGTGTATCTGTGCCAATCTGCCCACCAGTGGCGATCCCAGTTGCTAGGTTAACAGTAACTCCGTTTGTGCTGGAGGAATAATCCACGCGATCGCTACCCGCACCGCCATCAATGGTGTCATCGCCAGCCCCGCCAACAAAGGAGTTATTGCCCGTATTACCAGTCAGGGTATCGTTGAAGCTAGAACCAGTGACATCTTCAATACTAACTAATGTATCAGTGCCACCTAAGCCATCACTAGCAGTCCCCGTTGCCAAGTTAACGACAACCGCAGCTGTACTAGTGGAATAATCAACCCGATCAATCCCCGCACCCCCATTAATGGAGTCATTACCAGCCCCACCAATAAAGGAGTTATTGCCTGTATTGCCCGTCAGGGTATCGTTGAAACTAGAACCAATGACTCCTTCAATGTTACTCAATGTATCAGTACCACCCAATCCATCGGTGGCAGTACTCGTTGCTAGATTGACATTGACTGCTGCGGTACTAGAAGAATAATCTACTCGATCAAAACCATCGCCGCCATTGAGGGTGTCATTACCCGCACCGCCCACTAAAGTATCATTACCCGCGCCGCCATTGATGCTGTCATTGCCTGCATTTCCGAGCAGTAAGTTACTCCCCGCATTACCAGTTATAGTATCGTTGAAATTAGAACCAGCAACATTTTCGACGTTGATGAGTGTATCGGTAGTCCCAAATCCATCACTAGCTGTACCCGTTGCTAGGTCCACATTGACTGCGGCTGGACTGGATGAATAATCAATCAGATCAGTTCCACTATTGCCATTGAGGGTATCATCGCCAGCCCCACCTATTAAGGTGTCATTCCCGATGTTGCCGTCAAGGTTGTCATCACCAGCCCCACCATCGAGGAAATCATCATCCCCACCGCCATCCAGCCTGTCATTGCCATCATCACCATAGAGAAAGTCATCTTGCCCATTTCCCAGAATGTTATCGTCCCCTGCTCCGCCACGCAGGGTATCTCTGCCGCCGCCTGTAAAGTCGCTGCCACTTGCCCCTTGGATAGTGTCGTTGCCATCACCACCATCAATGAAGTTATTGCCACTAACGCCTAAGAGAGTATCATTACCTGCGCCACCCAAAATGGTGTCATCTCCTTGTCCACCGATAATGGTGTCATTACCATCACCACCTTCCAAGCGATCATTGCCACTTCCACCATCTAGGTAGTCATCGTCAGCACCCCCCAATAAGGTGTCATTACCGCTACCGCCAATCAGGCGATCAGCTCCATCACCGCCATCTAATAGATCATCGCCCTGATCACCCTGGAGTAAGTCATCTCCACCTAGTCCTATTAAAGTGTCATTGCCTAAACTTCCAAACAGTTGATCGGCAGAGTCGGTACCTACAAGGTTGTCGTTTCTACTGGTTCCGCGTCTAAATACCATGAATTGAATTTATCTCCTGCAAATTATGATGAGCTTCCACAAAATCTGGTTGCAGGGTAATTGCCTGCTGATAGTAAATAGCAGCAGTCTGATAATCCCCTGATTGTTTCCTGGCGTTGCCCAGTTTGTAGTTCAACTGGGCATAATAAGTTTGTTTATCTGCTGAGAGCTGCTTTTGGGTAAAGAGGGCGTTACCCAAATTCACCTCTGCTTCTAAGCAATTAGGTTGAAATTCCAGAGCTTTTTGATAGGATGCGATCGCTTCATCCCACTTGCCTTGTTGTTGTAGGGTGTAGCCTAAATTGTTGTAAATTGTTCCAGCATCTGGTCTGTGGGCGATCGCTTTTTGGTATGCTGCTTCTGCTTCTAGTAATTGTCCTTGGGCTTGATATAAATTGCCTAAACTAAACCAAATTTTCACCGCCCTCGGCTGAAGCTCACAAGCTGCACTCAAAAGTTTCTCTGCTTCTTTGAATGCACCTTGCTGCTGTTTTAGGATCCCTAACCCATACAATGCTTCTGAATAGTCTGGCTGTTTTTCTATAATTTGACGATATAGTCGTTCAGCTTCGTCTAGGCGATTAGCTCGATGATGTTGGACTGCAATTTGAAAAGTTTCAGCAACTTCTTGAGCATCAAATCGCCTTGGTTTATTAACTAGCTGCAAAAATAAATCTTCCAGCGCCCTGACAGGTTTTAAATCGCCATACAATTTATGCTGATTATCTGCAACTTTCTGGGAAATATGTTGACGATATACTGCATCTTTCCCCAAGCGGACAGCAATTTCTACATATTCTTCTTTGGTTGCAGCAATAGTCTCTTCAATACCCATCATCTTCAAGATTGCTAGAGAATGCCTTCCCCGCATTAACTCACCGGGTAAGGTGACAATGGGAACGTTATGAGCTACAGATTCCAAGGTAGAATTGCATCCAGACCAACCAATACTATCCAAGAAGACATCAGCAATCGCAGCCGTTCCGGCAAAAACGTTGATCTTCATCCCAGATAAAAATATACAGTGGTCTTGATAATTCAGACCAAATTCTGCAAAGGCACGCCTTAAGCGTTGGCAAAAAATCTCAGTGATTCGTTCACTAATATGGTTAATAAAAACAAATTTAGAATTGCTTAAATTCTTAGCAATTCTGGGAAAAACATCATCATGTTGCGGTAAATATTTGTACAAAGATTGACAGCACCAGAACATGATTTCATCTTCGGCAATACCAATATCCTGTTTGCTTCTGGTTTCGATTTCAATCTCTAAAGGCGTATAGTAAATAGAGATATTTGGTAATTTGATTAACTTCTCCGTATAACATTCCTGAGCATTTTCTGGTTCCATCAACTCACTACTTAAATAGTAGTCAATAGTTGGTAAACCGCTAGTTTCCGGGTGTCCCCAAGAAGTCATCTGGATAGGAGCTAATCTTAAACAACCCAGCCGAACCGTTGTCGGATCCATCCCAAATTCTGGAAAAATCAAAATATGTAATTGGTCTTGTCGAATTAACTCACACCATTGTTCTTGTAGTAATGGCCCTTGAGTAAATTTGTCAAATGCTTTGGCTGCGGCTATTGTTTCAGTATCTTGTCTAGAATTAGTGTGATAGCCAAATAATTCAAACTCGCTTCTATTCAGATTTTCTACCCAACCCTTAATGGGAATTTTCCAATTGGAATGATTACGAAAAAATCCCGAAACAAAACCAACGCGAATTTTTTCTTTTACTTCTACAATTGGCGGAGAAATAGGCTGAGTCCACTGGGGATAACAACTCGCCATAATTTGACAAATCATTTCCCCATAAATTTGCTGCAATTCTCGGTCATTTAAGCCTTGATATGTCAGGTAAAATGGTTGAAATGAACCGACTGCATCCGCAGCTTTAGCTCGTTCTTTTGGATGAGCTAATTGATATTCATGGGCTAAATCTTGCAGATATTGCTGATAATTATTACGCCGGAAGTTGATTTCATCTACACTTGTATAAATGATGGGCAACTGGCTAGTCAAAATGCCAAATTTGGCTGGAGTAATATCCGATTTCAGTTTTAAAGCCTGTTGATAGGAATCGATTGCTGCTTCTAATTTGCCCTGAGTTTTTAAAGCATTACTCAAATTATAATGATAGCGAGGTTCATTTGGGTTTAGTTTTAAAGCCTGTTGATAGGAATCAATAGCAGCTTCTAGTTGACTCAGTTCTAAGAAAGCATTGCCCAAATTATTATGTGCTACGTCTAAACTTGGCTCAAATTTTAACGCTTGTTGATAAGCTTCTACAGCTTGCTTAAATTGACCCTTTTGCTTCAGAACATTTCCTAAGTTGTTATAAACAGCAGCATAACCGGGATTAATGCTAATAGCTTGACGGTAATATTTTAGAGCTAAATCTAATTCTCCCTGCCGTTGGAATACATCCCCTAAGTTATAGTGTGCCTCCAAGAAATCTGGTTGCAATACAATAGCTTTTTGGTAGTAGGCTACAGCAGTCTGTAAGTCCCCCGCTTTTTTGTGATTATTGCCTAACTGATTACTCCAAGCAGCATATTTGCTTTGTTCCTCTAGAGATAGTTTGGCTATATTTTGGAGGGCATTATTTAATTCCTGATCATCACACTCCATGACTCTTTTTACTCGTATAAATTAATTTTTTTCCTCATTGCTAAGGAGTACTAGGGAGGACATAACACCTATTTAGTCACTTAAATATTGATCAACCCCACAATTTTGGCAAATGCAACAATGTTGCATAAACACTCTTAAATTAGTGCCAATCAAGATATTAAGACATTTTTCAGTCTAGTCAATATGTCTTAATTAAATTAATGCCATTTTGGCTAAAAAATTGTTTGACTTGAATAGGAGAGGTGAGTATATAATAAAGAAACTTGCCGAAAGCTCTGTGGTTAGTTGCTCTTTCGGCAAGTTGGTGAATCAAAATAAGAACAGGTAGAGAGTAGCAGAGGTAGAAAAGTGACTTTCGCCTTTTACTCTCTTCCCTCATATAGACCTACTCAACTTTACTCGCAGATATTCATCAACACTGCGGGTAAATTTTTTTCTTAGATGAAGAAGTCGTCGGTAGCAGAAACGGAGTATGAGTTAGCAGCAGAGTAGACGCTGTTAGTGTAGGTGGCTGTGAAGGTTTCAGCTAAACTTCTTCTACCTTCTGCGTTAGCACTAGCTTCAGCAGTAGCTAGGTTGTCATCAAGGCTAACACTTACATCTACGTGCTTGGTGATGTCAACGGTTTCATTAACTGTAACGTCGATGAATACTGTCTGAGAAACGTCGAAATCAAAACCACCACCAACAACTTCTTCGGTAGCAACTTCTAAGTAGTTTAGATCAGAGATAATCATTGTTTTTCTCCTGAAAATGAACTAGAATTTTTGTTTTTTTTGTGAGCAATTTGTTTGTTTTTGCTCACATTTCTAATTTAGTTTTTTTTATTCAAAAAGTCAACAATTTTTTGAATAAAAATTGATTAGTAAAAGTGATAGTTTTTTCAGTAATTTGCAGTTAGATATCAACATAATTAATCAAATAAAACAAGACACAGCAAAAAGCTTGAAGGCTTTTTGCTGTCAAGAATAGTTCTATTATTAATGATGTATTATCACTAAAAAGCCTGTGATATTTATTTGGATGAATTCTTAGCAATTAATGCACGTAATCAAAAAAATGTATGTTTTTGGGCTTCATTTTTATCTTTATTTGAGTTGAAAAATCTATCCTTACTCCGTTATGGAATGGGATTGTCAGCTATAGGAATCATATTTGATTTCTGAAAAAAACTCAGTACACCTCTGTTACTTCTTTTCCTGTTCCCTATTCCCTGTTCCCTGTTCCCTACCTACACAAGTAATTTCAATAATCAAGTCGGATTCCTATATATTCATGCCATCTAGTTCAACAAGCTACATGGGGTTATTCAATAATTGAGTTAGGCATGGTTTAATAGTTGTTCAGATGGTGGTATTGCATCTCCATCCAGATGAGTTTTTATGACTAAAAGCTGGATTTCTTTCTTTAACCAATCCTCAAACAGTTCGGAAATAATTTTTTCGCGTAACTGCTCATCTAATTGAGGTTGAAAAATTTCTTCCACCCAAATTAAATACACTCCCTTGGTAGTTACTATTGGTTTGATAATTTGGGGCGGACTAGCAGCAAAAACAGCCCAGGCAATTTCTGGGCGAAAATCTTTGCGGTGTCGTACACCTTGATATCCATACACACGACGCAGTTCTGAATCTGAAATATACATCCGCGCGACTTCTGGAAAAGTGATTTCACATTCTTCTATGGCATAAAATATTTCTAAAGCTACATCTATGTCATCCAAAATCACCTCATAAGTGACAGCAGTAACATAATTTTGTTGATTTTGATAAAAAAACCGTTCGACTTGAGATGTAAATAGATGACTAGCTAACTTTCTCGCTAGGATTTGATGACGAATGGATGCTTCAAAATCATGTTCAGAAAGGTAATGTTGCTTTAACCAGAGCAATGTGTCTTGAGCTTTAACTAATTTTTTATTCAAGCGGAGGTTATCAGCTTCTTGTTGAATTTCTTGAGATGTGACTGTAATTCCCTCTTCTTCGGCTGCTTCCGAAACGATTTTTTGGGATGCGATCGCCTGCAAAATCTCTGGCAGTTGATAGGATAACTTAAGATGATCAATGATGTCTGAACTAGTAATGTTCAAAGTGTGGTGCATCATCATAATTAAGGCTGTTCTAAATTATCTTTTTGCAGTTTCTTAAACGGATCTAAAACAAAATCAATCACCCGTTTCTGGCGAATAATGACTTCCGCCGTGGCTGTTTGACCAGCAGCTAAGGAAATACGTTTTTCATTGTTTTGAACATATTGCTGCTGGAGAGCAATTTCTAATTCAAAACTTTCTACAGGACTTTGGGGTGTGGAATTCACTTTAGAGTCAGGAGAAATCCAAGTAACTTGACCTGGAACAATGCCGTACTCTTGGAATGGATAAGCATCAAATTTGAGTTTGACCGGCATTCCCACCTTTAAAAAGCCGCTATCTTGCACAGGGATTTGAGCCTTGAGGATGTATTGCGTATTTTGTGGGGAAATTTGAGCAATTCTTTGACCAGGTTGTACTACTGCACCTGGCTTAGTGATCGGTAACTCAAAAATTACTCCATCAATAGGCGATCGCACCACTCTTTGTTGCATCTGCAACTTGATAGCTTGAATTTGACTTCTAGTTTGAGCGATTTGCGATCGCACTCCTAGAACCTGTGTTGTTGAATCCTTCAGCTGTTCCTGAGTCTTTAAAACAGCTAGTCTACCAGTTTGTAGCAAGCTTTGATAACTGTTTTCTTCCTCTTGCCGTCGCAGTTTTGCCTGTTTAATATCAGACTCTAACTGACTCATTGTAGACTGATAACGACTGGTTTCTTCTGCTAAACGCAATTGTGCTTGTTTGACATCAGATTCTGCTGTTTTATAAAGCCTTTTACTTTCTTGTTCTTCTTTTTTGAGTTGGTCAAGTTGGTTAGCAGAAACCGCACCACTATCCACCAACTGATTTAAGCGATTCACTTGTCTAGAATCTATCTTCAGTCTTTCCAGCGCCGAGCTTAAATTATTCCGAGCAGTTTCAATCTGCTGCTGTGCTTGATTGACTAATGCTTGTTTTTCTAACTTTTGGAGATTGTATGTACTTTGTTTACCTTCCAAGTTTTGTTGAGCTTGGTTCACCTGAGACACCTTCTCTAAGGCTTGAGATTGGTTTTGTTGCTTCTGAACATTCAGCGTTAACTTTAATTGATTGATGAGTAAATTTAACTGCGCCTGTTGATTGAGCAATCCCGACAGTTTTTCTTGAGCTTCTTGCAATTGGGTGCGTAAGATATCAGATTCAAGTTCCAGCAATACTTGTCCGGCTTTTACACTGTCTCCTTCTTTAACCATGACAGCTTTGACACTCCCACTCACTGGAGAGTCTAATTTTTGTGTTGCACCTTGGGGTTCTATACGCCCTTTGGCGCTTCCTGTCTCATCTACTTTCGAGAAAACAGCCCAAGGTAAGGCCAGAACCACAAAGCCTATCAATGTGTATAAAACACCTCTTGTCCAGACTCTGGGTAAGGCATCTAGTAATGCTTCTGTGCCATGATACAAATCTTGGCTGTGACTAGTAGTTTCTTCTGGCTGTGGCGATTCTGGAATGCTAGGATACTCATGCTGTTCTTCTACTGTTACCATTGCAGAATCAGAAGATGGGTAGGGCATAATACCAATTTGGATTTTAAATTTTGGAGGGTTAACCAACCTTTGATAGTTGTTGTTGATTTAGGTAGTAATAGTGACCTTGTTTAGCAATTAATTCTTCGTGAGTACCGCTTTCCACTAACAAACCGCGATCTAAAACTAAAATTAAGTCTGCACTGCGGATAGTAGACAAACGGTGAGCAATGATAATGCTGGTACGTCCTTTAAGAATGGTTTTGAGGTTGTTTTGAATAATCCTTTCTGATTCTGAATCTAGGTGGCTAGTGGCTTCGTCAAACAGCAATAAACGAGGGTCTCCCATGAGCGCGCGCGCTATGGCTAGACGCTGGCGTTGTCCACCAGAAAGCATCCCGCCACCTTCACCAATTTGAGATTCGTAACCCATTGGTAGTTGTTGAATAAATTCATCGGCTCCGGCTAATTTTGCGGCTTGAATAATTTCTTCTAAAGAGGCTTCTGGGTGAGCTATGGAAATATTTTCGCGAATCGTACCACCAAACAAAAAGGTATCTTGATCAACTACGCCTACTTGAGTGCGAAGCGATCGCAGTGAGATACTGGACACATCACACTCATCAATGAAGACTTTGCCTTCTGTAGCTGGATATAAACCCAAAATTAATTTACTGAGGGTAGTTTTACCAGAACCACTACGTCCAACTAGTGCTACCATTTGCTCTGGCTGAATTTCAAAGCTCATGTTTTCCAGCACGTTAGTCTTACTCTCTGGGTGATAGCGGAAGGTGACATTCTGAAAGCGAATATGACCGCGTAATTTACCTATGACTTTACGAGGTTTATGTTGTAAATCTTCTTCTGGTTCTGCCTCTAGAACATCATTAATTCGTTCGGTAGAAATAATAATTTCCTGTAATTGATTCCATAGTTGTGAGAGTCTTTGAAAAGGACTCAAAACGTTACCTACCAACAGATTAAAAGCTACTAATTGACCAATGGTGAGTTCTCCTTGAATGACTTGCCATGCTCCAAACCACATCAATGAAGTATTGACAAAGGTATTGATTGCACCACTAATAATCGAGAGGCGAATACTAATTATTTGAGCATTGAAGCCTTTTTTGACTAGATTGTGCAATAGTTCTTCCCAACGCCAGCGTACTGTTTGTTCAACAGCAAGCGATCGCACTGTGCGAATTCCTGTCAGAGATTGGATAATATAGCTGTTTTCTTCTGCCCCAGCGTTAAACACTTCTCTAGAAATGCGGCGCAAAATACTTGTGCTGGCTAGTGCCAAGATAAAAAATGGTGGCACAGTTAATAGTACAAATAATGCCATGCGCCAGCTGTACCAAAACATCAAACCCAAGTAAATGACCAAAGTCAGCATATCCAGAATTACCGATAGTGTTTGACCGGTGAGGAATCGCTGAATCTTCTGGTTTTCTTGGATGCGTGAGACAATATCTCCAACGTAGCGCGACTCAAAGTAGGCAAGGGGTAAGCGGAAGGTGTGCTGGATAAAACCTACCAGTAAAGAGACGCTAATCCGATTGGCTGTGTGACTGAGCAAATATGACCGCACTCCGTTCATGACAATGCTAAACAACCCAAAAACAATCATTCCTATCCCGACAGCGTTGAGGGTTGTCACACTGCGTTGAACAAGTACCCGATCTAGCAACAACTGGGTAAAGATTGGTGTCACTAGTCCAAATAACTGCATCAAGACGGAAGCGATGAAGACTTCTAAAAGCACTCCATAGTGAGGCTTGATTAACTCAAAGAATTTCCAGATATTCGTAGTTTCATCTTTAGTATCGTTGAGTAGGGCTGTAGGCTGTAGTAGCAAGGCAAACCCTGTCCAACCGGCTTTAAATTCTCTTCGGGAAAGACTAATTTGACCGATCGCCGGATCGCAAACTATAACTCGCTGTTTGGTAATTTCATAAACAACGATGAAATGGTTACCTTCCCAATGAGCGATCGCAGGTAGGGATTGTTCAGCTAATTTTTCAAAACTGGCTTTGACGGGACGGCTGGCAAAACCAAGACTTTCGGTGGCTGTGGCAATAGCACGTAAAGATGCACCAGTGCGATTGACGTTGGTCATATTTCGCAGGCGATTGACGCTAAAGTGTTTACCCCAATAGCTACCAATCATGACTAAGCAAGCAGCACCACAGTCAGAAGCACTTTGTTGAGCATAAAAAGGATAGCGTCGGGTGACGCGTCTCCACCAATGGCCAATTTTCTCTTTTGGGCCAGGAAAGTAATGACGAGGCTTTTCTGGCTTTGGTACAGTTTGGCTGGGAAAAGGAATAATTTTCCCTTCTGGATATATTGGTAGTCCTGGTAGAGGATTCTGGCGGATTTTTCGCTCAGTATTAGTTATGGGAGTTGTATTCAAGTTGAAAGTTAATCCTAAGTCTGGCCAATGCTGCACGGCTGTTTCCCAATCGGATTTCTTCAGTACATATACAACTGTGGGTTGTTTTACTTGCCAATCTTGCTGTTGCGGTAGTTGCATTTCGGCGGCTATGAGCTTCTGCCCGGCGGCATTTACTAATTGGCCTCGATATACTAACCACAACGGAGAATTTTCATAAAGTTTTGCTGGTATCAGACCAGGAGCAAGATTGTGACGCTCGAATAAAGATAATGCTTTGAGAATTCCTGGTACGACTATGGGACGTTGAGGTATCTTGCCACAGTAGGTCAATAATAGATCCCAAATTTCAGCCTTAGTTAATAAGCGATCGCTAATCCCAGGATACCTCTGCATTAAAGTTTGCAGTATTTCACCTGGGACATAGCAAAGTTTCAATTCATCAGAAGCCCTAGCTACGTAAGTTTGCCACTCTCTTTCTAAAAATAAAGTAGCTTCACCAAACGAAGCCCCCTTTGTCAGAGTTGTAATCAAATTCTCAGCACCATCCAATAATCTGACTTTACCTGCCAAGACTATATAGATTCCTGATGTAACACTTGCTAATTGCCAAAACTCTCTTGCTGAAGGTGGTTCTACAATCTCTACTACAGTTAAGCATTTTTCTAGGTCTGCTTCTGAAAGCTGTTCACTAAAAAACGAGGTCAAATCTTTACTTAACTGATACTTGGAAAACGCGGTTAACAATGCTTTACCTCTATAATAAGTATCATAAAATCAACTATATTCATTAGACTCAGTGCTAATTCATGAGTCCTAACAAAGGTGTTGATTTAGTTGTATGTATCACTGGTTTATTGCTAAAAGATTATTTCTCGTGGGTGTAATCTTTTAAAACAAAGAACGCAGATGCCCAACTAATTGTGCGTGTAAAGTACCACCCTGTACTTTTTATTTCAGACTAACGCTCGTCCATCGGTTTGGGAGTAGCGTTTTGGATTTCCTTTATTAATTGCAATTACTGCAATAAATCCCAATTATAGATGCGAATTGGCTACTTTTTTTGCTCCAAACTTAGTCTAGCAAGGCACTGTAAACACACTACTAAATTATTTTCTCACTAGAGCAATAAAAGAACCAAAGGGATAATTTTCAACAATGCTTTTTCTCAAATCTGTAGATTTTATTGGCATAGACAAATTATGGATATAGTTATTGATATATATTTTTTTGGTATATGAAACAATGTTGCATCAACACTCTTAACTTAGCTTTTGTCAAAATAATAAGACATTTTTCAGTCCAGTCAATATGTCTCAACACAATTAATGCCATTGTGGCTAAAAAAATTTATAAAGCTTACACAGCATACATTTGAGGAGATAGCGATCGCTCGTGCTACTTTCAGCAATCCCCGCATTCTCATTTTAGATAAAGCTACCAGTTCTTTAGACACCCTTGCTGAACTGCTGAATCAGGTAATCACGAAGAACTTATGACACTTCTATGATTTTACTATCATCTTATAAAACAGCAAATTGATACATAAATAGTAGCAAGTTACTGGTTAATAAACTAATTTTTAGGCAAATGTTGGGTTAAAAGTAAACACATCGATGTGTTTACTTTTCACTCAAAACATTTGGTATTTTTTCTAAAAAAGTGCCAATTTGGCTAAATATGATGCAAAATAAATAGTATTCTGTGTATTAGGTAACTATTCATTAGGCAAATTTCTGATAAGGAATCTTGATTTTTAATCTAAAGATTGTTTGATTTTAGAAGATTAATAAAGGCAACTTGTAGGTCAAAATTATGCTAATTGCCTCAAGAGATAAATTTTCTTCACTCAGCAATCTTGCTGTTCAAGAAACTCATCACACTGCAAACATGCAACCATAATTTATTTATTAATTTTCAGTTAAGCTCAACTACAGGGTTAGCCATGAACTACCAAATGCCGTCTTCTCAAAAAAACTTCCACAGTCTGATTACTCCCGAACAGTTAGATCAAGTAATCGAAGCTATTAGTGATGGTAGATATTCTTGGGCTTGTGTATTAATTTTGCGTTTTGTTGGATATAATCCGATTCATTTTATGCCTCAACGAACTTACAGTCGTTTAATCAAAGAACAGAAGCAATTTATAGCTGAAAAATTAGATTCAAAAACTACTATGAGTTCCTCAATTAATGATGCTGTTAAGCAAGAGCAACCTCATAGTTTCGCCAGAACAAAATCTTTGGATAAATCAGACACAAAAGCTGGAAATATTCAAGATATCAATGTAGTTTATTTAAAATCAAATCTGTCTAAAATGTATCCGTCAAAAGTCAAAGATATCCAAAATTAACTTAATAGATTTGGTGGGCATTGCCCACCTTTAACTTTGCGCCTTTGCGCCTTTGCGCGAAATTTTGATTGACTTAACTAAGCACTTTTAATCGGAATAACACCCTGATCAAAAACACGCTTATCAGTACCAATAGCCTGAACTTCTATTCTATCGGCATACACTTCATAAGCTGCAAAACTCAAGCTAGAAGCAGAATACTCAGTCCACTCAGAACGTCCTACAGGACGAGTACCCGCACCACCGCCAGTAATTAAATAAGTTGTGCCATTAATAGATTTAGTCCGTTCATAGTGGTGTTCGTGACCATTAATATAAAGTTGTACACCATATTTTTGAAACAAAGGTGTAAAAACTTTAATAAACTCTGGGTTACTACCATAAACACCAGAAGCGTAAATTGGATGATGACCAAATACAACTTTCCAAGGTGCATCACTACGGCTTAATTCTTGTTCTAACCAAGGTAGTTGTTTTTTCCAATCAGCATTGTTGTTAGTATCTAAAGCAAAAAATTGCACTTGATTACGGCGAAATGTATAGTAACGTTTTCCCTGCATATTAAAACCAGCATATTTCAGTTGTGGCTCACCGTTAGCAGTACGAATATCGTGATTACCTAAACAAGCTTGAAATTTAACACCTTTTTTGAGTAAAGGTTGATAAGGACGTTCAAAAACTGCACCAATTTTTTCTATTTCGCCATTGTTATAAATATTATCGCCAGCTAAAACTACTAAATTATATGGATTTTGCTTGTGATAAAAATTCATTGCTTCAGCAACAGCATATTGTCCTTTGGCACCAGTTCCGGTATCTGCCACAGAAACAAAACGCAATAGTAAGTCTTTTTTCGCTGGTTTAGCTGCTGTGGCGACAAAATCATCGGTATAACTGTTGTGATGAGCTAAAGTCCAGCCGAGAATTCCTGTACCAATAGCTCCCAGGCTACCTAAAGATAAAAATTGACGGCGTTTCAGTTTCATAATTTATGAAGTATGAAGTATGAAGTATGAAGTATGAATGCCGTATTCAGGCATCAACGATTGTTATACAAGCACGCAGTATAAGATACATTAAGGCAAAACAGACAGATGCTGTTTGATGTATGGCAGCCGAAGCATAGATGAGGAAAAATAAATACTCGTAACCTATCACCTGCTATATGTTGTTTGTCTTTGATTCGCTGCTTTTGGTGAAAGTTCCATGTCACGACGAGACAATCAGAATTCACAACCTTCTTCTCCTCAAGAACCCTACCAAAGAAAGCCACCAATTTGGAAGGCGGCTATTATCCGAATTTTGCGGGGGACAATTGGGGTTTTAGAGACAGCCGTGGTGAAACTAGAGGCTGAGTCATCTGCAACAGATACTTCAGGTATTTGGGAGCAGTTCCAATTAGCTTGGAGTGGATTGTTAGCTAAAATTCGCTCTTTATTACCTGTAAATTTCTCCAGGAAGTTATCAGACACAACTTTGACTGGAATTATTGCTGGAATTGCTGTGGTTCTAGTGGTTTGGACAACTTCTAGCTTCTTTGCGAGTAAACCCACAGAAATAGCAACCATTCCTCCAGTGGAAGAGGTTCCAGTACCAACGCCAACGGTAACTATTCCACCAGAGTCAACTGCGCCAGAACCTCAACCGCCAGCAGAAATTTCGCCACCACCAGAACCAGAAGTAACTCCCACGCCAACACCAGAACCGGAAGCAGAAATAACTCCTACACCAACACCAGAACCGGAACCAGAAGTAACTGCCACGCCAACACCAGAACCAGAACCAGAAGTTACTCCTACACCAACACCGGAACCAACACCAACACCCGCAGTAAAATTAACCCCAGAACAAATTTTGATTGCGGCTATTGAAAATCAAGTGGCAGAAATTAGCGATCGCTTTGCCTCTGGTCTGATAGAGTCAATTCAAGCTAATTTCCGTACTAGTAATTTAATTATTAAAATTAATAACGATTGGTATACTCTCAAAGAATCTCAACAAGACAAACTTGCATCGGAAATATTACAACGTTCTCAAGAACTCAATTTTAGTCATTTAGAAATAGTCGATTCTCAAGATAGATTAATTGCGCGCAATCCGATTGTCGGTAATCAGATGATTATTTTTAAACGACGTGTAGCAAACTCTACTATCTCGGTTTCAAATTGACTTTATTTGTATATTTTAATTCTTTATATTATGAATCTTATACCTCGTTTGCTAGAGGATCTGGCGATCGCTTATAAAATAAGATAGTTAATAAATTCTTTGCAATTGGCTTAAATGCCAATTGATTTAATAAATAAATTCAAAATTATTTTTAAGGGGAGCATGAAACTATGGATATGCAAGTCCTGAGAGAGCGTGCTGGACTTAGCCGTGCAGAGGTAGCCTTCAGGCTTGCAATCAGTGAAACCAGCGTGCGTAACTGGGAAGCAGGGCGTACCGAACCAACAATGACACCCAAAAAATATCTAGAAGCTTTACGTTTGTTCAAATGTACACCAGAAGAATTGGCAGCAGCAAGCGAAAAATCTATCAATCAACGCCATAAACGTAAACCAGGACGACCAAAACGCTTTCCTGAGAATCAGGTAGCTCAGGTGACGGATTCGCCGGTTTGCACCTGATAGTCTGCTAAGTGTAGCATAGCCCCTGATAAAATCTAGTTTATGGCGATCGCTTAGGTAAACAAATCTGGTACGTCACCACTGCTGAAGCATTGAGTCGTTAATTTCCATTGACGGAAGACTCATAAATTCAGGAGTGAAAATTCATGACTTGGGCAAATGATTGGGAGTGTAGGTTAAAAATGCGGAAATATAAATAAATACAATTCAAAATCAATTAAAAGCTCATAATTATCAGCACGTTGAATTTTGAATTCCGCAAAGTGGTACTAATGCGATCGCTCACGGGATTTGCTACGGTGGCGCGATCAGATTCTAAAACAACAGTCGTAACTAAAGGTTTAAATGGCAGAAACATTATTTTTCAACGCTCTGCGGGAAGCCATTGATGAAGAAATGGCGCGTGATTCCAGTGTATTTGTTCTGGGTGAAGACGTAGGACATTACGGCGGTTCCTATAAAGTCACCAAAGACTTATACAAAAAGTATGGTGACTTGAGGGTTTTAGACACTCCCATCGCCGAAAATAGCTTTACTGGTATAGCAGTCGGGGCGGCCATGACTGGGTTGCGACCGATAATTGAAGGTATGAACATGGGCTTTCTGCTCTTAGCCTTCAACCAAATTTCCAACAACGCTGGGATGCTGCGTTATACTTCCGGCGGTAACTTTAAAATTCCAATGGTGATTCGTGGCCCTGGTGGTGTCGGTAGACAATTAGGCGCAGAACATTCCCAACGCCTAGAAGCATACTTCCAAGCCGTACCAGGGTTAAAAATTGTGGCTTGTTCCACACCCTACAACGCTAAAGGTTTACTCAAATCCGCCATCCGCGACGATAATCCCGTACTGTTCTTTGAACATGTACTTTTGTATAACTTAAAAGAAAATTTACCAGAAGAAGAATACCTCTTGCCCTTGGATAAAGCAGAGGTGGTGCGTCGAGGCAAAGATGTCACAATTCTCACTTACTCACGGATGCGTCATCATGTAATGCAAGCTGTGAAACCTTTAGAAAAACAAGGTTACGACCCCGAAGTTATTGATTTAATATCACTCAAACCCCTGGATTTTGATACCATTGGTGCATCGATACGCAAAACCCACCGTGTAATTGTGGTGGAAGAGTGTATGCGGACTGGCGGTATTGGTGCAGAATTAACTGCTTCCATTAACGATCGCTTATTTGATGAATTAGATGCACCAGTACTGCGTCTATCTTCTCAAGATATTCCCACACCTTACAACGGCGCTCTAGAGCGTCTCACCATTGTTCAGCCAGAGCAAATCGTTGAAGCTGTGCAAAAAATGGTCGCAATGCGAGTGTAAAAAAGTCTGAAGTGTGAAGTATGAAGTCTGAAAAAAGTCTGAAGTTGGAAATTTGAATTTCAACATAGCTTACAGCAAGGCGCTGTGCGTCGTGCGTCTAAACCTTTCATACTTCACTCTTCATACTTCATACTTTCCGTAACTCAATCAAAGAACGCTATTATAGCGTTTGTCAGTTGCGAGTTATGGTATGCAAAGACAGCAGTCACTATTAGCTTTGATATTAGTTTTGGTAATCGCTGCGATCGCGGTAATTGCCACAATTCCTATCCCTCTGGGGCTGGATTTACGCGGCGGTTCCCAGCTTACAATTCAAGTCAAACCCGCACCAGGGATGAAGGAAATCACCGAACGCGAATTAGAAGGCGTTCAAAAAGTCGTAGAAGGAAGAATTAACGGCCTCGGTGTTTCCGAACCAGTCATCCAAACCGTAGGTGCAGATAAAATTCTTGTACAGTTACCAGGGGTAAATGATCCCGAACAAGCAGAAAGAGTACTAGGCGGTACTGCTCAGTTAGAATTTCGTAAACAAAAACCTGGAACTGAAACTCAACTTTTTGCCTTTCAATCTTCACGCGCAGAACTGAAAGCAAAACAGCAAGAATTACGCAACAGCACAGATAAAGCAGCAATTAACAAAAATCAAGAAGAATTACAAAAAAATAATCAAGCCATCCTGGAATTATTTGAAAGCACCGATCCTCCACTCAATGGTAAATACCTCCAAGATGCCTACGGTGAACCGACTCAACAAGGTAACAATTGGAATGTTGCCATTCGCTTCGAGCAGAAGGGTGGTGAATTATTTGCTGAACTTACCAAAAATCTAGCAGGTACAGGCCGTAGTATTGGCATTTTCCTCGATAACGAACTGATCAGCGCCCCTGTAGTTGGGCCAGAATTTGCAGCTACTGGGATTACTGGTGGTGCAGCCGTCATTACAGGCCGCTTTACAGCCCAACAAGCCAATGATTTAGGTGTGCAACTACGTGGTGGTGCGTTACCTGTACCAGTGGAAATTGCTGAAATCCGCACCGTTGGGGCAACCTTGGGTAAAGACAGTATTATCAGCAGTATCTATGCAGGCAGTGGTGGTCTGCTTTTAGTATTAATATTTATGATTTTGTACTATAGACTACCAGGATTAATTGCGAATATTGCTCTGATTATCTACGCCATTCTGACTTGGGCTTGCTTTGCCTTGTTAGGTGTAACACTGACATTGCCAGGTATTGCAGGTTTTATTCTGAGTATTGGTATGGCGGTGGATGCTAACGTACTAATTTTTGAGCGCACAAGAGAAGAACTACAAGCAGGTAAGTCATTGTATCGCTCTGTGGAATCTGGCTTTTACCGAGCTTTTTCGAGTATCTTAGACGGCAACGTCACAACAGTGATTGCTTGTGCAGCGTTATTCTGGCTAGGAGCTGGTTTGGTGAAAGGCTTTGCGCTAACCTTGGCTTTGGGTGTAGCAGTGAGTATGTTTACTGCGATTACCTGTAGTCGTACCTTTATGTTTTTAGCAATTTCGATTCCTGCACTGCGAAAACCAGAATTTTACTGTCCGAACCTGTCGGCATCAGGAGCATCTAATAAGACTGAGGTAGCGCAATGAAACTGAGTATTAACAAATCGCGATCGCTTTGGTGGACTATCTCTTGTGCAGTGATCCTCGCTGGTATCATCTCAATGGTGATTTCTTGGCAAAATCCGAATATCCGTGCGCCTCTACGTCCAAGTTTAGATTTTGTCGGTGGTACAAGATTACAGTTTGAACGAGATTGCAGTCAACCGAAAAACTGTGAACAGCCAATTGATATCAACGTTGTTCGGGAAGTTGCCAAAGAACAAGGGCTAGGCGATAGTAGTATCCAAATTGTTGCCGATCAAGAAACTAGAAAAGAAAACGGTATACTAATTCGGACAAAAAATTTAAATCGCGATCAGCGTACCCAGTTGCAAAATGCTTTAAGTTCCAAAGTCGGTGCTTTTGACGAGCAGAAAAACCAAATTGACACTGTTGGGCCTACCTTGGGAAGAGAGTTATTTACCTCTGGGATAATTGCTTTGGTGGTGTCCTTTGCGGGGATTGTTGTTTACTTGGCTTTCCGATTCCAGTTAGATTATGCCATCTTTGCGATTATTGCTCTGTTTCACGATGTGTTGATCACAGTAGGCATCTTCTCCATTTTAGGTCTGGTCTTCGGAACAGAAGTAGATAGCCTCTTCATCGTCGCTTTGCTGACAATTACTGGGTTTTCAGTCAACGACACAGTGGTAATTTATGATCGCATTCGTGAAACCCTCAAAACTAATCCTAACCGCCCAATTGCCGAAATTGTTGATGATGCCGTCAATCAAACCCTAAGTAGGTCAATCAACACTACCTTAACCACCTTATTGACCTTATTTGCCATCTTTCTGTTTGGGGGAGAAACCCTAAAAAACTTTGCCTTAGCTTTAATTATTGGTTTCATCGCCGGGGCTTACTCCAGTATTTTTATTGCTAGTACTCTCCTGGCTTTGTGGCGAGAACGTACCGGGAAACCTAATATAGTCACCAACAGTGAAGCATTTGACGCATCAGCCGATAGTTAGTCAATCATTGTGGATTTTCGATTAACTCACTGAAATGTTGTTTATACTGCTTCCACCTTTCTAAAACCAAGACTCAAATTCAAAAACAACCCAAAATCTCGCATTTAAAATCAAAAATTGCTAACACTATTTGCATCCGCGTCCGCGTGACCTTTTCCTGCTATGGATCAATCAGAACAACCATCAATTACTGACCCATCTTTTGCTAAACAAGTTCAGAAACTACATCAGCTGACAGTGTATGGCAGATGGTTGTTTGTGGCATTTTTATGGCTGCTGATTGCACCTGTGAGTCTGTGGAATTTACGCTCCGAAATTGCCCTGTGGCAACAATACTTTACCTGGGTAGCAGTGCGATATGGACTCATCTATCATCCACTGTCTACCCTAGGTTTAAGTTTTTGTATTGCTATGACCGTTTCTGTTTTAGTTTGGCAAAGCCGTAATATTTTAATGGGACTACCACAACGGGAAAAAGAACGCTTAGAAAAACAAGTTTGTCGCATCCGCCAACAAGGCCCTAGTCATCCTCTGTGGAAGTTAATTTGTCAATAAATTTAGTCTTCAATAAATAAATTTGTATATAGTTGCATTTCAGTATGCCTATGGAAAAATTTTCTGCACAATATGACTAAATAAAAGCAAACATACTTATTGGTGCAATTGAGTTGCTACACATGAACCATCCTCAGATTAAATTTAGCGATCGCCATTCTGACATCGACCTTTACCAACTCCAAGAATTATTTAATATTGCAGCTTTTTGGGCAAAAGGACGTAGTATTGAGGATTTAAACATAGCTGTTACCAACAGCGACCCAGTAATTTCTCTGTGGGATGATACAAAGCTAGTTGGCTTTGCTAGAGCAACTTCTGATGGAATTTATCGCGCCACAATCTGGGATGTAGTCATTCACCCAGACTACCAAGGCACTGGACTAGGAAGCAAGTTGGTCGAAACCGTTTTGAACCATCCCCGCATGAAGTGTGTGGAGCGAGTGTATTTAATGACTACTCACCAACAAGGATTCTACAAAAAAATGGGTTTTACACCTAATACCACTACAACTATGGTGCTATATAACCAATCTAAACAGCTAAGTTCCCTCTCCGCAGTAGAATTACAGTTTCAGGAATAGAGGCTAGAGGCTAGGGGCTAGGGAATCAGATTTTTTACTCAGCACTCAGTGAGAAGTTGCGTGCTAAGAGAACTTGCTCAACGCGGGTTCCCCTCGTTGAGCAAAGTTCGGTGGGTTTTCCCGCCTTTGCAAACTTCGGTGACTCAGCACTTTTTCAAGCTACGGGAAGAGATATTTGTATCCTAGTTAGTGGCTCAATTGATTCTGAAGCTGTTGACTTGGGAAGTATTTCTAATTTTGCTCCCATGACTTCTAAAAGTGTTTGATTGAGTAATAATTTCATTCCAGGAGAAAGATTTGCCTTCTCATCTTGAATTTGAGGAGGCTCATTATTATCATGTTTCATTAAATCAATTGGCTCACTTTCAGGTAGAGCATGGGTAGGAACATCTAGATATATATGAGCCGTATTAGTAGTATCTGCAACTGTAGCGGAAACACAGATCCTACCCTCTTGCATTTGTGTAATTGCAGTATCTACTAAATTAACTAATACTTGGCGTAGCCAGCGATGATCTGCTAATACATAAATTTCAGGATCTATGGCTGACATCTGCAACGGAAAATTTCGATTAGCCGCCTGCATATAAGTTAAGTCTTTAACTTCCTGAAAAATTGTGTCTAAGCAGCGGGGCTGAATATCTAATTTGTTCGTACCAGATTCAGTTCGAGAAACACTGAGAATTTCATCCATCAAATGCAGCAATTTCAAAGCTTTTTCGTGAGCTTGGGTAATAAATTCTCGTTCTTCTTCCGGATTTTCACATAAGTCTGACAAAATTAATTGATGCAAGCCAATCAAACTATTAAGTGGCGATCGCAATTCATGAGTAGTGCGTGCTAAAAAACCCGCTTTAAACTGACCCATTTCCTGCGCCATTTGATAAGCCAACTGCGTTTGCTTCATTTCTTGCCGCAATTGCGGCACAGTTTCTTTTTCTTCTGATACTACTGGTGATAAGTTAGGGCTAGTATCTGCTGACTTGGCAAATAACCAACGAAAACTGATTCCTAATATGATTCCAACTCCGAGATATGCCCAGTTGCTCCAATTCATAATTTGGCAATTATTAACTTTTTAATTGACCACAATGCTAAAAATTAATTTCCGAATTTTCTGACTAATCTAACGTAATTCTTCCTTGACGCAAAATTTGCCAGTTTGTTCCTGTCCACTTAGCAACGGTAGAAGGTAAACCAACTCCAGAAATTTCGTTAATAAGTCCTTTCGTTGCCAAAGTTAAAGCATCAGGAAATTGCAGCGTAATTTCTGCCATTGTTTGTAAAGGCGGCTGTCCAGAAAAATTAGCACTGGTTGTGGCTAAAGGGCCTGTTTTCGCCAAAATTGACCGAGCGATCGCACTATTTGGAACTCGGATACCAATCGTAGTTGGGTCAGTAGGGTTCATTTGTTTGGGCAAGCGATCGCTAGCTGGCAATACTAACGTTAACGCTCCCGGCCAATATTTATTAACTACTTGTTGCCAAATTTCATATTCATGTTCGCTACCTTTGACATAAGGCCATAAATCCTCAGCACTAGCACCCATCAAAATCAAAGGTTTATCCTGACTGCGCTGCTTGGCGGCAAAAATTAAAACAGCTTTTTCTGGTAAAGTCGCCAGTGCTGGCACAGTATCAGTCGGAAAACTTACTAAACAGCCAGCCTGTGCGCCTTTTATCAGGTCTTCTAGAGAAACTTCAGCCATAGTTACAAATGTGAGAAGTTATGAATGAAAACATCTAATTTTTGTATTTTCACTCATAACTTCTGTAAGGGTGTAGAGATGTATCTATCCAAAACTCTTTCACCCCTATCTGTCACCTATCCCCTGTTCCCTGTTCCCTGTTCCCTGTTCTCTGTTACCTTTAACACTCACATAAGCTAAAGCAAAACGTTCAACTCCCTCTAAATCAGTATGGATTTGAATATCGCAATAGCTACCTTGATTTTGCAAAAGTTCTCTGACTGCACCCGCTTGTCCCGCCATCATTTCAATCAGCCACACACCACCAGGTCGCAAATAACTGGGGGAGACTTCAACTAAATAGTGGATATCATCTAAGCCATCCGCACCACCATCTAATGCCAAATGTGGCTCATGCTGCTTCACTTCTGGTTCTAGGGTAGCCACAGTTTCAGTCGGAATATATGGCGGATTGGAAACCATTCCACTGACTTGCCCTTTGAGCGTTGTTAATGGTTCCCACCAAGAACCTTGATAAAAGTGAATCCGGTCAGCAAATCCCAAATTTTTAGCGTTGGTTTGGGCAATTTCTAAGGCGGCTGTGCTGTAATCAACAGCATGAATCTTGGCTTTTGGCAATGCATCAGCTAGTCCAATGGCGATCGCACCACTCCCAGTTCCCAAGTCTACCCAATGCCCTTGATCTAATAAGTTGATAGCTTGACTTTGGGCGATCGCCGCGACTGCTAAATCAATTAAGCACTCTGTTTCTGGCCGAGGAATTAACACCGCACTCGACACCGCCAGTTTAAATTTGCGCCAAGGCGTAACTCCGGCAATGTACTGCACTGGTAAGCGATCGCGCAATCGTTTCTGCCAAAGTTGCTCTAAATCTGCCAAAGACATGGTGATTGGTATTTCCGACCAATCTTTGAAAGATTCTAAACGCAGTGCTAAACGGTCTAAACCAGCAATTTCTTGCAGCAGCCAATCAACTTCTAATGGTGGTACAGCAGCAGCGATCGCAGCTTGAATTGCTTGGTTACGCCACTGCCAAAGTTGTAACCCAGAAACTACCTGTGGCTGTTGATCTGCCATGCTTTAACGTTTTGGCTTTGCAGGCTGGGAATTATTATTTCCACTGTTTCCAGAATTTTTGGGTAGAGTCCGAATATACTCTCTGGATTCTTGAGAAGGTACTAAAACCACTTGTTTGAGCCAATCTTCGTTCTTATCTTGTAAAGTCTTGATTACGCCATCTATGTCTATAACTTGAATATCCGCCTTGGGATATTTTGGTTTGACTTGGTTTAACAAACCTTGTGCATCTTGCTTACTTACAAACAAAGGTACGACTTGTTCTTTGTCGTTGGTCAGTTTAATGGGTACATAACCTTGATCTGGTGCAAAGCGAACTGCAAAAATCGGCACACTCCGAAACTGATCTACTTTCTGACCGCTTTGGTTCAATAATTCTAATGCGCCTTTGACATCCTGATCTACTGGTTTAAAAGCAAATACTAAACGGTTAGGTTGGTTTTTGGTTTGTTGTAACTGCTGATAAATAATTCCCAAAGGTACAGCTGTCACCTGGAGACTCTTGACAATTTCTGCCATTTTGGGGTCGTTAGCGTTGGTAGTCCGCAGTTGATTAATAAAAGCCTGCGCCTCTTGACGGCTGAGATACACACCTGTGACTGAACCACCGAGTTTTTTACCATTTTGATTTTCTGGTAAAGGACGACTCAAAGGTAATCCTTTATCATTGGTAATTAGATACACTGGTACTGAGTCTAGTTTTTCTTTGATTTGTTGTTCTGACAATGCCAGCACTGGGACATTCCCGACAAAAACTGTGCCTAACAGAGTACTCCCGATTAAACCCAATGTTGCGCCCCAGCGAACTAATGCTTTCATGACTACTCCTTGCGTCAATGGTTTTTAAATAAATCAGACTAATTGGTTGGATTTGCACAGCACTAACTTGTTTTAGTTATATAGCAATCCATTTGAGATGTAAAAAAGCCATAATGGCTGTTAAATGGTCACAATCAACTCGCAAAAGGGGAAATTTCTAAATTCTTGAGAACTCCTACGCTATTTTTGTCGCAGTGAATTGTGCTGCAACCTGATTTTTTTATTTCTCTTTGCCTGATTCCTGCACAAGAATTATAGATGCCTATTATAGTCTGCTCTCAAAAAATGAAAAATTTTTTCGACCGTTGAGACGATTAATGCCATTTTATTGTCTTTCTCAAAAACTGGTGACGCGATCGCAAAATAATTCGTTCCATTTATTTATTGTCTTGATAACTCCTTAAATCAAGACATAGACTTCGTTTAGCCTGATTTAAGTATTCGATATATAATTTCTCATCTTTTGACAAAGCCAAAAAAAATCAAATTATTATTTTCTGTAGTATCTACAATGCAATTGTCAAACTTAGTACACCAGTCTCATTCCAGATAGATTTTCAAGTCCAACGATAGTAAATTCTAATTACAACTTAAAAATATAAATAAATATCCTATCTATAAATAATTAATAGATAGGATACTTCGCAAAATATTGTATTTCAATCGGGATGACAGGATTTGAACCTGCGGCATCCTGCTCCCAAAGCAGGCGCGCTACCAAGCTGCGCTACATCCCGAATATTTTGGTTGGCTTGTGTTGATTTTGCTGTCTGCTAACTACCTTAAACATTCCAGAGAATCAACTTAACACACAACCTTTTCTAGTATAGCAGGCTTAACATATATTTGCCAACTATTTCTCTCAATTTATGGTCAAAAGTATCTATTAAGACATTCTGAAAAAGTGCTAAGTGGCAAGTGTTGGGTAAAAATATTCATCTCTAAACTCTAGCCCCTAGCCTCTAGTACAAGTCGGCGAAAATAAAGCACCCATTATAAATTGCTGAAAAGCTGACTATAAGGGTTTCTTCATTTCATACTTCAGACTTCATACTTCAGCCTTTTTGTACTAGTCACAATATTTTAGTGAGGATACCAAAACATTCCCTTAATGCCTTCAGGGTCTGCCATAAAACCCATACCCCTATAGAAATCAACTACATGAGGATCAGCGAAGAGAGTGACATTACTGATTTCTTCACTTCTGAGTTTTTTGAGTACGTATTTCATTAAAGCTTTACCCAGACCTTTACCTTGAAAGTCTGGATGAACTACTACATCCCAAATCGTGGCATTAAACGCATGATCTGAGGTAGCGCGGGCAAAACCAATGAGCCGCCTTTGGTTTCCTCGTACTTGCCACATTGAGGCAACGAGAAAACTATGCTCTATGGCTTTTTTCACTTTTCTCAAGGGACGGCGCGACCAACCAACTGCATCACACAGTTCCTCTAATTCATACAGGTCAATATCTCTCTCAGTACTAAAAACAATGCGTTCCGCGTTCCGCGCGGACGCATCACCATTAGCACTAGAGCTGCCAATTTCCCCTGTATGTTCTTCAAAGGAAGTTGCTCTATTTGCCGATACAGATTCAGGAGTACTAAACCAAGTTTTCCAAAAACCCATGCCAACGTGGTTCGGGTAGTATAACTGAATTGGCTACCACTCTTTTAAAGAGATGATACACGTTTTATCAAGCCAATGCCATCTTACACCCCACACCTGAATTTTTTCGGATGTTATTGGGATCAGCAATGGCAACAGCTTTTAATCGCGTGTTTCATACCAATCATCTTCAACTTTAGCATTTTGTTGTAAAGGCTAGGAGAAATTCCCCAAAAGGCAAAGTTTTGAGAGTCAAATGTATATGTGAATATTGGGTATTAAGTACTGGGTGTTGGGAATAATGTTTACTAGCACTCAGACCCCAGTCTTCGGCCCCCAGGTGACAACAGCAAGCGAGTCTTACCCCAACAATGGCTTCTGGTTTAAAATCTTCGACACTGGAACTCCTAAAGCGCTTTAACCGAGCGTTTCCCCAGTTTTATGAGCAATTTGTCAGTAGCGAGATTCAACTGCAAAATCTCCGATTAGCTTACCGTCTTTATAAAACCAGACGTGCCGTTATCGAGTTGAAGCCGGAAGGTAGCAAAAGCGCCCTGCACTTTGCCTACCGTAACCAGTCCTTTCTCCTCAGTGATATTTTTGGTGTGCTGGCAGCTTATGGTTTGACCATTCACGGTTTGAGCCTTTATGGTCAAATCCGACCACCAATGTTAGTTTTCATCAAACTTTTGGTATCTCGTGGTAGCAAAGCTTTGACAGAGAAAACCGCAGAAAATGTCTGTCGAGCAATTCGGGAAGCTTTAGGAGGGCGGTTTGAAGTAGAAGAAATGCTGGCCGTAGAATTTAATTTAGATGCTGGCTTAGAACAAGTACAAACTGAGTTTTATGTCGATCCAGTATTTCATCTGCCAGCTTTGGTGATTGAAGCAGATAACCAGCCAGGATTGTTTTACAAAGTGATGTACGCTATCTGGCAGGAAGATTTGCTAGTAGTTAACGCGAATTTATTAGTATGGCGAGGACGCACGCGGCTGATTCTCTATTTGTTGGGGCCAAATGAAAGCTTAATTCCTGAATATCTAGGACACAAAATTGCTGAAGGAGTCCGACAGCGGTTGTTGGGGAAATAGTTGTTGGGGAAATAACTTCAAGTCTGAAAATTCTTCACAATAGAGGTTAGAGATTAGAGGCTAGGGGCTAGAGACAAGATTGTTTCTGAGAAAAAGAAATTGAAGCTGCTAGGGGCGGGTGGTGTGAATGAATCTGTGGCTAGACAAAATTCTTCATCAACCCGCCCTTACAGGAATGGGAAATTTTTTTTCATAATTTGGTTGTGAGTTATTTCTGTGATTAACGACTTAAACCTGATGAGTGTTAAGTAAAACACTAGTCTCTAGCCTCTAGTTCCCAGCCTCTAGCCCCTAGTCTCTCTATCATTTTGTACCCTGTATTTAGTCGTACCCATCCTTGGGGGTACGATATAAATATGGCAACCATAGAAATCTTAGGCGTTCCACACGCATACGAGTTAACGGCTCCCACCGCTTGTCCCCATGCTTTAGTATTTATCCACGGTTGGCTAAATAGTCGTGGGTATTGGCAACCTGTGATTTCCCGTCTATCCGTAGATTTACAGTGTCTATCTTATGATTTGCGTGGTTTTGGTGAGTCCCAGTTCCACACAGAAAATGATGTGAATCGGGTACTACCTAATGATGGTTTGACATCCCCATTGCTGGATACTTCTAGCTCTCAATTTGAGACTCTGTATACACCAACTGCTTATGCTCAAGATTTAGCTACCTTATTAAAAGAGCTAAATCTTACCAGTGCTTGGCTGATTGGGCATTCTTTGGGTGGGACGATCGCACTTTGGGCAGCTGCCCTGATGCCTGAGCAAGTTAAAGGAGTTATCTGTATCAACGCTGGTGGTGGTATTTATCTCAAGGAAGCTTTTGAACAATTTCGTTCAGCAGGTCAGCGATTTTTACAAGTTCGTCCGCGCTGGCTATCCCAAGTACCTTTGATTGATTTGCTATTTACTAGAGCCAGTGTCTCCCGCCCTTTAGACCGTTACTGGGCGCGTCAACGGGTGATAGATTTTGTGGTTGCTGACCCAGAAGCGGCTTTGGGAGCGTTGTTAGATTCTACAACAGAAGAAGAAGTAAATCGCTTACCTCAGTTGGTCTCACAGTTAAAGCAGCCTGTATATTTTTTGGCTGGTGCGGATGACAAGGTAATGGAACCCAAGTATGTGCGCCATTTAGCCAGCTTTCATCGGCTTTTTCAATACTGTGGTGACAATGTGATTGAAATTCCTAATTGTGGACATTTAGCAATGTTAGAACAACCAGATGCCGTTGCCAGCCATATTCGGGCAATCGTCAATGGCCAATAGTCAATGGTCAAGAGTTTTGGATAAAGAACCCATGACCAAGGACAAAGGACATCTAACCATTAAACTTCATATAACTTCATCACCTGACCCAGAGATAACCGCGATTCCACACCCAAAGTCAAGGGTGAAGTATGACCGCGAGATAAATGGTCAGATGCGGCGCAGGCAATCATAGCGGCGTTATCGGTACAAAATTTCAAAGGTGGGAACAGAACACGCAGGTTATGTTCACTGGCTGCGGCTTGCAAGTGCTGTCTCAAGCCGCTATTTGCTGCTACTCCACCACCTACAGCAATGGTATTGAGACCATAATCAAGGGCGCAAGCGATCGCTCTTTTGGTGAGTGCTTTTGCTACTGTTGCCTGAAAACTGGCTGCTAAATCTGCCACAGGCATTTGCCCACCATCTTTCTCTAATTGCTGTACTAGCCTGAGTACGGCTGTCTTTAAGCCACTAAAACTGCCATCATAGCGATGAAACCCACCACCTGGTAGCGAAACTTTCCCTTCTGGCAAGGCAAAAGCTTGGGGATCGCCCTGCTGTGCTAA
Organism: Nostoc sp. TH1S01; assembly: GCA_018993265.1. Taxonomy (GTDB): domain Bacteria; phylum Cyanobacteriota; class Cyanobacteriia; order Cyanobacteriales; family Nostocaceae; genus Nostoc_B. Next base: position 34,170 of record JAGKSW010000054.1, on the reverse strand, counting down.
CTTGTCAATTACAGGGCCACCTGGATAACCTAGATTTAACAAGCGTGCCACCTTATCAAAGGCTTCCCCTGCCGCATCATCACGGGTTTCACCCAGGGTTTCGTATTTACCACAGTCTTTCACATAAATCAAGCTTGTATGTCCGCCTGAAACCAGTAAGCTAAGAAAAGGGGGATCTAAAGTTGGTTCACTCAAGTAAGTCGCGTAAATGTGGCCTTCGAGGTGATGGACTCCCAAAAATGGTTTATTGTGTACGATCGCTAAAGTTTTGGCAGCAGTTAATCCCACCAATAACGCTCCCACCAGACCAGGGGCGCAAGTGGCGGCGATGCCATCGATTTTTGACCAGTCTAATTGTGCTTGTACCAGAGCTTGGGCGATCGCTTCGTTGAGCGTTTCCAAATGCTGGCGAGATGCCACCTCTGGGACAACTCCACCGTATTGCTGATGGACTGGAATTTGGGAAGCAATAATGCTACTGCGAACTTGACGATTGTTAACAATTGCGACGGCAGTTTCATCACAACTGGTTTCGATTGCTAAAACGGTTGCCATCTGAGGGTTCTACAAAATAACGATTTGTTTGAGAAGCTTTAACTTTTATTTACTTAAACTTTACTCGGTTCCCAGGCAAGAGTATGATGACTTGCTAGTTAGCCAAATAAAGAATGTACAAGCCGCTTCGTTTTGTACAAAAAACTTTTTCTTTTGTAATAAAAGGAAACAACTCCATGCGACGATTGTTTGCTTTGATTTTAGCGATTTGTCTTTGGTTCAATTTTGCTCCTCCAGCGAAAGCTCTAGGGGCTAATTTGACACCTTGCCAAGACAACCCCGCATTTCAAGCACTAGCTCAAAATGCCCGAAATACAACTGCCGATCCCCAATCCGGTCAAAAGAGATTTGAGCGTTACTCTCAAGCACTCTGTGGCCCTGAAGGCTATCCTCACTTGATTGTTGATGGTCGTCTAGACCGCGCTGGCGACTTTTTGATTCCTAGCATTCTATTTCTCTATATTGCTGGTTGGATCGGTTGGGTAGGTCGTGCTTACCTAATTGCAGTCAGAAAAGAATCTGACTCTGAACAAAAAGAAATCCAAATCGATCTACCTAGAGCATTACCCATCATGCTTTCAGGTTTTGCTTGGCCAGCAGCCGCTTTGAAAGAATTCTTAGCTGGCGAATTAACTGCTAAGGATTCCGAAATCCCTGTTTCTCCTCGTTAGGTTTTGCTTAACTGATTCATTGTTTTGGAGACTAAATACATGGCTGAAAAAAGCGATCAATCATCCTATTTGATTAAATTTATTTCCACAGCACCAGTAGCAGCTACTATCTGGCTGACAATTACAGCAGGCATTTTGATTGAATTCAACCGCTTTTTCCCCGACCTACTGTTCCACCCACTGCCATAAATCAAGCATTGGGATTTTAAACTGTTGCATGTGTAATTGAGAGGCGAACATAAAATTATGGCGCAAGCAGTAGATGCATCCAAAAATTTGCCCAGCGATCCTAGAAACCGGGAAGTAGTTTTCCCCGCCCATCGCGATCCTCAGATAGGCAATCTCGAAACACCAATCAATTCTTCTCCTATAGTCAAGTGGTTCATCAATAACTTGCCAGCTTATCGTCCAGGTCTAACTCCTTTCAGACGTGGGCTAGAAGTTGGTATGGCACATGGCTACTGGATATTTGGCCCCTTTGCTAAATATGGCCCCCTGCGTAATGCAGAAAACGCTAACTTAGCAGGTTTGCTAGCAGCTATCGGTCTAGTAATTTTGCTGACAGGCGCTTTATCTTTATATGCTAATAGCAATCCTCCCAAAGCCCTTGCTAGCGTGACTGTACCCAACCCTCCAGATGCTTTCCAATCTAAAGAAGGCTGGAATAACTTTGCCAGTGCTTTCTTAATTGGTGGCATTGGTGGTGCAGTAGTTGCTTACTTCTTAACTAGCAATATCGCACTTATTCAAGGCTTAATCGGCTAATTAGTTTTTGGTAATTGGTAATTAGTGATTAGTCAAAGTTTCTAATCATAAAGTTATTAATTAGATAATATAACTTGAGATTATAGCTTTCTAATTACTGATTACCACTTGCCAAACTATCAGGGATGAGATGCTAGAGGCTAGAGGTTAGATTTTTTTATTAGCAGTCACAGCATCAAAAAAATGGGTATTCATCAAAAAACGTGAAGGACACATAGAATTATGTGTCCTTAATTATTTGGTGAGAAATGCTTGGGTATGATTATTCAAATAAAGCTACTTCGATCGCCTTAAGTGCTGTTTCAAAATCGTCATTGACAATTTGAATATCAAATTCATCAGCAGCTGCAATTTCTGCTTTAGCACGGGTTAGACGACGGGCGATCGCTTCTTCCGAGTCTTGTCCCCGGCCACGTATCCGTTTTTCTAATTCTTCAAAAGAAGGCGGCAAAATAAAAATGCTGAGAGCATTAGGAAAGGAAGCGCGAATTTGTCTTGCCCCTTCTAACTCAATTTCCAGCACTACTAACTTACCAGACTGAATTTGGTCAACCACAGCTTCGCGCGGAGTGCCGTAATAATTCCCCGCAAATTCCGCCCACTCTAAGAATTCACCTTGAGCAACCAGTTGTTCAAACTTACTACGGTTAATAAAGTAATAATTTTTGCCATCGATTTCTCCTGGGCGAGGAGAGCGAGTTGTCACGGATACAGAATAATACAGTTGCGGATGACGCTGCAACAGCGATCGCATTAAGGTGCCTTTGCCGACTCCACTAGGCCCAGTTAAAACAATTAACTTGCCTATAGGCGGGCATTCTTTGGTAGTAGCACTAGTCTGGATGGGTAAAACTTGCATCATCCGTTCAACCTGTGAATTAATCAATAATCATGATCGTGAATTTTAATTCGTTGTCAGAGTAACCCCGACTAACGAATTTGTAGCACTGGTGACAGAAAACCAGTCTAATTCACATGGTACTGCCGATATGGTGCAAATAGAATAGCTGTTTGTCAACTATCCCTAGTTAATTATCTACAGTATGGTGATCGCGGGAAATCACGAAACGATTTGCTACCGTTTCTGGCTGAATTGCAGACAGGATTACGTGGTTAGAATCGGTGATAATTACAGCCCTTGTCCGACGACCATAAGTTGCATCAATCAGCTGGTTTTTTTCCCGCGCATCGGTGATAATCCGCTTAATTGGGGCAGACTCTGGACTGACAATCGCAACTACTTTGTTAGCCGATACAATGTTGCCGAAACCGATATTTATTAATTGAATGTCCATAAAATAACTGAGACTAAATGTGGTACGAGAATCCAGTAAGGATTTTATTTCCATGTTATCCCTAAAAAATGGGAGTTACAACGCATCACATCTAGCTTGCTTTAGTTTTTAGACAACAAATGCTTTTTTTAGCTATTTATTAGCCAAATCTACTGAAAATCATCCTATAGGCACATGCGTAACTACAAAAAATTCATCTAGTACTATTGGGAAGTCAGGGAAGACCACGAGAAAACGAGAAAAACATTAATGACCAGCCCCTTTGGGGCGGGAACAGGGAACAGGGAATAGGGAGAAGAGTTAGTCCCGAAGGATATGGGTCTCAAGCCCTAATTATGGGGATTTCCCTGTTCCCAGTTGCCCGTTCCCTGTTCCCTTTTAACAATGACAAAGGACAAATAACCATTGACCCTTGATTATTGACCATTAACTTTTTTGATTTCCTGCCATTTTTGGCGTAATTGTTGCAAGTTGGGAGTATGACCACCATAACGCCAACTAACATAAGCCTGGCTAATTTCATCAATTACTTGCGCTGTCGCTGGCGGATGATTTTGATATGAAACTTTGACATACTCTAGAGGTGTTTGTGCTGGATGCTTCCCTAGACCTTTGGTCGCAGTCCATTGCAGCATTTGTTGATACAGCCTTTCCATCGGCGGTAATTTACTCAACCACCGACTCTTTAACCACTGTCGCCACTGTACCCAACCTAACCAGCCAAAGAAAGCGATGGTAGTTCCCAAAGTTAAGCCAGTTAACACACCTAGCCAACCTTGAGCGAATAAAGCAAAAAACCAAGCGATCGCTCTAACTATCCAACTAAATATTGTCCCAAATAAATTGTTAAATAATCCAGTCACAGGGGAAGGTAGCCACCCAGCCACCCAATTCCAAAATTGGCGCAAAACGCTAAAAGTTTGTGAGTCTTCAATAGAAGGCGGAATTAAGGGATGATTGGGAATTGGGTCAAAAGCAAACCAACCATATTTGGGAAAGTAAACCTCTGTCATCGCGTAAGCATCCGTGTTACGGACAACATACATTCCCGTAAAAGGATTAAATTCTCCGGGACTAAACCCAGCCACCAACCGCGCTGGAATTCCAATGGAACGCAGCATCACGGTCAGCACTGTTGAGAAATGGTCTGGGTAGCCACCTTGATGTTTAAACAAGAATGCTTCTACTAAGTCTTCTTTGTCTTTCAAATATGGAAAATCGAAAGGATTTTGAGGAATAGAGTAGTGTTGCTTGAGGTATTGCGCTAAGTAAAGAGCTTTTTCGTAAGTTGAATCTAGAGGTTTTGATACCTTAGAGACATTGTTGCGACTGTAGTTAGCGAGAATTTCTTCAGTTAATTTTCGGACTTTGGGCGCAATTTCTGGCGGAATTTGTAGGTAGTATTTGGCAATGTGCTGCGGATAGTTAGTAGTAGCTTGGCCTAACAAAGTCCGATCGCGGTATGGTACTTCGGAAATCACAGTGTAGGTAAGGTCTTTTGATAAACTAACAGGCGCTCGCAGCCCATTTTCTTGATCAACAGCAATAATCGGTGTAGGAAAGTAAATTTCTTTAGGATAAGACATTGCCGGAATCAAATTCGGCAAATCTTCCACTACTGTGTAGGTTTGCACGACCTCTCTAGTGGGAGCAGAAGTAAGAGGTGGAGACAGATAAATTTGATAAGACCAAGGCGATCGCTTGAGCGTGGTAACATCATCATTGCGAGAAATTTCCCAGCCTTTACCTGTGTAGCGATCAAATGCTAATACTCGCCAAAAACCTTCTGCCTGCGATCGCACTCGCATCACTACCTTGGATGTCATGCTTCCCCGCAGGTTTTGGTTGATTTTGCTATTAAAGCCGTAATAAAAGCTATCATTCAGCTTTCCTGGTTGCCCTGTTTGGCTGTCTCCTGTACCATTGCCTTGATTTTCGGCATTACCTTGACGGACATAACCAGGATTAATAATACTCCGTCCCGTAAAGCTGCCTTTGACTTCAATCGGAGAGCTAACTGGAAATGTCCGTAATTGATAACCAGGAAACCGGGGTAGAACTGCAAAAATCCCTAATCCTAACCCAACAATTAAAGTAAATAATAAAAAATAAAAAGGTAATTTTGATATTAATTGTGTTTCTTGAATTTTTTGCCTTTTAACTTTTGGCTGATTTAAACCCAGTTGAGAACGGTAATTGAGGGCTAAAGTGGGTAAAGCGATCGCTAAAAATAAGAGTAGTACAGGTGCAAACGCCAAAGTTTGACTCAGCGTTGCTGCCACACCTAATAAAATTAGACCAATCACAATTGAATAGCCCAAATCTTTGCGTCTGGGCATATCAAAACTGTGGAGTATTTGCAGTTGAATCAATAACTCTGCTAAAGCCAACCGCGTATCATTTAATTCTCCCAACACTCGCCCAAAGAATGCACCTAAAGCAACTAACATTCCTATGGCGATGCAGAATTTTACGGGAATATTGTGGCTACGGCGATAGCGGTAACTCCAAATTCCACCTACAACACTTAGCGGGACTGCCCAAACACTAAATTTGGTATCGGCGGCAATATCAACCGCCACAGTTCCCATTACGATTAACCCTAAAACTAGCACCCGTAGCGAAACAGAATCTTCCACTACCATTACAGGTGCAGTCTGGATATTTTGTCGCCAATTATTAACTATAGGTAGACGCGAAGACCAATTAATTCTGGATAAGTTAAACATTTAAAAGGTCAGTGTAGATGCAGTCAAAAAAATTTTGATTTTGGACAGTTCATTGATCCAATTTAAAATTACAAATTTCAAATTGGCAAGGTTAAACTATCTACCTAGTTGTAGCTTATAATTTGCCGAAATTCTTTTTCAGATAACAGTAACTCCCCGAAGCAGCCTTTGGGAGTCTAATATCTTTTGCCCTAATGATCGTTGGAAAAACGTAGAAGCCCTAATGATCGCTGATTAAAAAAGATAAGCTCCAAAACCACAATAATTTTCTTAATTACTGAGCGTTCTTTGACCTGGACTAGATTGTAGGATTAATCACGAACAACAAAGGCTGTTGGTCTATTTCAGGGAACTCAACTTCTAATGTATAAGTCGGGTTAAATTCCTGACATGATAGCTCGACATTCAAGCAGCCCGCACTTGAAGACTGAGCCATTGCCAAAGTACCATCTGCCCGCAATGTCACAATCCCTTTAGTGGGTAAATCAGCCTCTACTTTTAACTGAGTTTGTTTGCCACGAGATTGATATTCTACCCGCAAAGTCAACAGACCTTCACTTGTAAACCATTGTCTTTCTACAACTGGACTGTTTGGTGTCACTGGTAGACTTAAATTTTCTAGCAGTTGTTTGGCAGCCATTAAAGACAATGCCATTTGTTGACGTGGTTGTAAATCTGGGTAATCGCTCTCGATGTTGAGTTTTTGATCGAGAACATCCGCAGACCGATAAGTACTTCTCAGTACTAAACCAGCGATATCATTGAGCGCATGAGATTCTTGTGGGAAGAAGCTTTCCACTGCCTGAACTAATTTAGCCCCCAAAGGCAGTGAAGCAGTTAACAGTGTTTGGCACTTTTCTAGTAATTCGCGGAAAACTGTTTCTGGCAAAGTAATTGGCAGATTCAGCTTAGATTGTTGTGCCTTCCAGCCCCAAACAGGAACTAAACTGAGCGATCGCTCTTCCAAACGCTCAGGATATTCCATTATTTGTGTTTCCCAAGGAAACAAAGGTGGCTGGTTTTCGATTTCGGTTTGTAACCGACGCTTGAGTACGGCTTGGAAACGGTCTTGCACAGTAGGAATGTCTCCCAGTTTAAAGGTTTGGGGTATCCCTCCCAACTGTGGATCGCCACTGGCGAAAGTGGCTGATTGTTGGAGAGAGTTTTCCACCCCGTCAACTTCCTTAAACTCGACCAAGTTAGCTTCACTGGTGTTGACATTATCTGCCAACAACCAAGTGAGTAATTGGTTTTTTAAGGATTCTGAGTCACTATTCATGAGTAGATGCACCTGATCCGGACACTAATGAGTTACGAATTTCCCAAGCTTGTTCCAGAACCTTAAACCAGCGTTTTTGCAGTTGTGCCATTGATAACCCAAGAGTTTTAGCTATTTTCTCATCAGGTTGTCCTTGCTGTTTTAAGTCGAGTAAAGACCGCTGTTTCTCGTCTAGTCCAGAGGTGTAGGCTTCCCATTGCTGGGGAGTTAGCCCTAAATTTGTTTGTAAAGAAGCTTCCAACCATTCGTGTACTAGTTCCCAGCGATGTAATAAAGCGAACCTGATTAAATGATACTTGAAGCGTTGTTGTAAGTAATCTCTCTGACGAGGAGTGAGATTTAAAATTGCCTCAATTTCTTGTGTGGATAAATCTTTAAGCCGCAGAGAGAAATAATCAGCACAGTCAGATTGTTGTTTCTCCTCCAAATAACTCATTAACTCGGTAATCACAACCGAACGCAAAGTATCTTCTTCTGGTTCTGGTTCTGGTTGTGTGGCCATTGTAGAACGTAATTGCTGCACTGCGGGTTCTTCCCAAGAACCATCACCATCACTAGAACTACCTTCCGCCGCTTGTTCGATATCAACACTGGTTTCGGGAGGTTGTTGTTGAGAGAAAGTCTGCGCCCGCAGAATAATTAGTTGTTGCTGACGACCTGGTAAAGGAATACGCCGTTTACCATAGCGTTCGGTAAAGGCCATGTATTCTGCTAATTCCAAGAGAGTTTGGGGACGATAGGTAGTACCGAGTTGATTCTCTCGTCGGAAAGCATTTAACGCTTCTAAATAAAAACTTTGTAGAAAATCTTCTATGATAGTCAGCCGCCCTTGATAGCTCAATTGCCGCTGGGGAGGATTAATGTAACGATAAATAATGGCACTCAGCGTACTGTGTAATTCAACTCTGCCTCTATTAGAACCCAACTGATAGTACCTCAGACATTGTTGCAGCCGATGTCTTGCAAGGGTCATGGCTGAGTTTTCTACTGCACCGGAAGCTTGGATGCGTTTACTTTCGCTGCAAATTCGGTATACTTCGGTAGTAATGCGTGTTGCCACATCATGGCAATTCTGTTCTGAGGCTTTGGTTGATTGCCGAAACTCCTTGTAAAGGAGTTGAAATATCACCTCCACGCCGATAGTATGTTCTCCCAGAAAAGTTGCGGTTGGAATAGTTGCGGTTGCGGCTGAATTCATAGTCTCGGTGTTTAAAAGACCCTAACATACATAGAAACAACCTGTACGACTGTAGGTATTGGCTTTGTGTGTTTTGCGTATAAGCTAAACGCAGGTCTATCCTGCATTAAGGATATGGCTGATTTTATTATTCCCAATTTGGCGGGAATTGTTCACACTTTAACCTGCTGTGATTGCCATTACCCAAAAGCCGTTGACAAGTCATTATGGATTTAGAAACACAAATTCAATTGCTGATCGACAATGCACCCCGCGATGGTATTTCACCACATCTTGTTGCAGCAATTGCTCCTGCTTTTCGCGCGATCGCTCAACAATTACGCCACTCCCAGTACTATATTCTCCAAAAGGAGGGAAGCTGGGTCTTAACTACATTGAGCCACCGTGCAAATCCAGGATTGGAGAAGCAGGTGATTTACGCTTTTTCTACCATACAGGATGTTTCCCTAATTTCATCTGCTGGGCGAGACCCTCAAGTGGTGGCCACACCCATTGCTGTCACCCATATTTTGTTCCAATTAATAGCGTTAGCACCCGTAGATAGCATAGTTTTTTTAGAAACACCGGGTACATTAGATCATGCTTTTGAAGTGCAGCGTTCTCAGTTGGAAAAAATCATTCAAAAACAGCTAAAACAAAGCCTGAAACCAAAGAAATCATCAAGGCAAATACCACCTGATATTGCCTAAAAAAAGTTGGAGCTGAGAGTTTTTGGATACAATCCAATTTTTTAACTCCCAACTCCAACATTCAAACTTTACAATCAAAAATTTTTAATAAAGCCGACTCAACACATATTCAGTTATGTCAATTAAGGCTTGGCGCGATTCTGACGGTGGCAAAATCGCAATGTCTTCAGCCGCTAACTTGGCATGATGGGCGGCTAATTCCCGTGCTTGCTGTATGCCTCGACTATCTTGAATTAATGCCAATGCTTGCTCTAAATCTTCTGCTTGGGCAAACTGGCGTTCAATCAGCACTTCTAAATATGGTTTTTCCTCTAGTGCAAATAAAACAGGTGCGGTCAAATTACCACTTTTCAGGTCAGAACCTGCTGGTTTACCTAGAGTATCTGTAGTACTGGTGAAATCTAAGATGTCATCCACAATCTGAAACGCTAAACCTAGATTCCGCCCGTAGCTATATAAATGCTGGGCTGTTTCTTGGGAAACTTCACTTAGTAACCCTGCGGCTTTGGCACTGTTAGCAATTAATGAGGCAGTTTTGTAATAGCTCTTTTGTAGATAAGTTTCAATTGCCAAGCTACTATCAAAGCGGTTCATGCCTTGCTGAATTTCTCCAGTAGCCAAATCCATAATTACTTCTGAAAGCAGTTTGACGACCTCTAAATTATCTAGGTTTGCCAAATACCAAGATGATTGAGCAAAGAGAAAGTCTCCTGCGAGAACAGCAATGCGATTGCCAAACAAGCTGTGAACAGTCGCTACGCCACGGCGCATCTGTGACTCATCGACCACATCGTCATGCACTAAGCTGGCCGTATGAATCATTTCTGTGATTTCGGCTAGGCGGCGGTGACGCTGGGTGATGTCTTCTTCTAACATTGTCGCCCGCGATATCAGCAGGACGATCGCTGGTCGGATGCGCTTTCCCCCAGCTCCGAATAAATGTTCGGCGGCTGCAAAAAGAATGGGGTGGCGATTGCCAACTAGCTGCTTAAGGTTATCGGCTAGTATTTGCAAATCTGCTTCCACAGGGGTAAACAGGGAGGTAGCTGGGGTCATGGATGGCCGGACTCTGGCTTAGGTTACGAAAGTTTACATATCCTATACTCATTTTAAGATAACCCAGTGCCAGCGCAAAGTTTTGCTGAGAGAATACTTGCTTTCTGGCTGTTTTTTGACTAAGGAAAATAACTGCTATTCCCCTACTGTCAAGGCGAACAGGTGGTTTTAGCAGTCTTAAACTTGATGAAAAAATTTTTTTAGTTCAGGAAGAAATCTGAGAATTACAGCATAGCCAAGGTGGTGATAACATCCAGGACTTACGCACAAAGATTGTCTGTTGAGAATGGGTGTAAAGGCAAAATCAAGTTAAAAGTCAAAAATTCCCTAACTTTTGACTTCCTCTTTGGGGTGTATATATCCAAAACCCTTGATTTTTCGTCTTTGGAGTTAGTTATAACCAATTTTGTGAATGAGCTTCACCGAGTCTGGAACAAGGACTGAACAGCACTCGCTTTAATTCAAAGAAATATGACAACTAACTGTCCGATTATCATAAATTCCTATCAATGGTTGATCTAGAGATGATTCCGTATGAGTAGTTTGTGCTTTATCGACGAGGAATTTTCTAGTTTTTTCAGTACCTAAGTATATATACAAGTATAATAAAATCGGATGATTTAGCTTTTTAGTTCAGCAAGCATGATTTGATCAGAATATCTTTGATTTTTACTATAAATTCATATTTAAAATTACTTCTAATAAGTAATAATAAGTACATGAGCCAAATAAGAACTTCCTGTGACTTATGCTCAAATGAGACAAAAACAATATTTTTAATCAAAGAAAAATTTGTTTCATCTGTGAATTTAGCTTGCTAAAAAATTCAAAATTTAGCTTCAAGATGGGCTAAAAAGTCAGGTTCGTTGTGTTACGCTAAAATGTAGGGATTTTAAATTTTTCAGGTATTGACAACCTTAAGGTAAAGCACTTTCAGTGATGTTACCTTGATGTTGTTTTGAATCCAGAATAACTAATTGCCCACAGCATAAAACTAAGAAAGTTATTTCTTGAGATTTTGTAGTGGCAGATAAACTTCTTGGGATGGAGTTAGGCGGTATTCTTACAGGAGTTCGCTTTCGGCTTTCAGCTTGCGCTGAAAGTCGTGGTATATCCTACCACAGAGGCATGAAAAAAAATAATGCAGACTAAGTAAACTGCTGAGGAGCGCAGTTGATTGTGCCATTTGGCAAATTAACTGTTGTGGTATGTATTGTCTGCAAATAACTTCAATTAAATAGTGACATTGGTTGACCGAAGAGCATCATAACTCTACGGCAAATTTAGCATAGCAAACTACGGCCATGAAGAATTATCTTGCATGGTTGAAGTTCTACGTATGGTATGAAATTTGATATTTTTCTGGAAAAAAGTTGGTAGAACAATGATTTACGCTAATATGCCTATGATGATTTTTATTTTAGCTGCTGGGTATTTATTCACTGTTTATCTATTATTAGCACTAGCAAAGCGCAGTGGTCAAAAATCTGTTGGTCAGAATTCTCGATTCACAAATAATGAGAAACATCAACAGGAAGTTTCTGTAACATCACAGGTAACTGAGGTGGTGAATAGTCAAGAGTCAATAGTCACATGAATTATGAAGTATGAAGTATGAAATGCCTTAAGCTTCATACTTCATCTTGGTTTATGAAAGTTGGGAAACAACGGTGTTATTTAAATCTACGACTTCGACCATTGGAGTATGACCTAGCCACTGGACTGCGGACTGAGCAAATTGTTGGGGACAACCGCTAACAACGAAACGAGTTGGTAATGGCGGATGGGTATTAGTTAAGCCAAGCAACTCTAAATCTTGGGAACAAGCGGCGACAACATGGACAGCGGGGTCAACTAATTTGACATAGTTAGGAAGTAGCGATCGCAGTACTGGTGCTAAATGAGGATAATGAGTACAGCCGTAGACTAAAGTATCAATTTCTTGCTGAAGCAAAGGCTCTAGATAAGAACGGGCTACCTCAGTAGTATAAGGGTCGTGGATGCGATTCTGCTCAATTAACGGGACAAACTCTGGACAGCCAACTTGCCAAACTTGGACTTCGGGGTCAATTTCTAAAATCGCTTGCTTGTAAGCATTACTTTTAGCTGTGGCTGGGGTCGCAATCACACCAATGCGCTTACCTTGTTGCACAGCCGCCTTAGCGCCTGGGAGAATTACACCCAAAATTGGAATATTAAATTCTTGACGGACAATTTCTAAGGCGAGTGCGGAACTGGTGTTACAAGCCATGACTACCATTTTGACTTTCTGCTGCTGCATCCAACAGAGAATTTCGCGCACAAACTGAAGAATTTCGGCTTGAGAACGAATACCGTAAGGTAGTCTGGCTGTATCACCAAGGTAAATAATTGATTCATTTGGTAGTTGGCGGTAGATTTGTCGCAGTACCGTTAACCCACCCACACCACTGTCAAACACACCGATAGGTGCGCGTTGAGGTTCTTTATCAGAAAAATCGTAAAGATGACCTTCAAAAATGGAAGTTGAATACACAGGCAAATATTTATTTAGGTTTTGGCAATTAAAATACAGAATTTAGCAGACAATGTGTGGACTGACTAGTTGAGCAAATAGAATTCAGGAGTCAGAAGTCAGAATAAGTGAAAGATTTCTCTACAAATAGTGGGTTTAAGACCTCGATAAATTAATTTTGACTTCTGAACTTCTGCAAATACCACCTCATTAATTAACAACTTGTACTATATTTTGAGCTTGGCTGTATTCTTACCTTTGACGTAAGTACTTGAGAATACCACGAGCGATCGCTTCTGCCATGCGATTTTGATATTCTGGTGAACCCAAGCGGGGATTATCTTCTCGACCAGTCATATAACCTGTTTCTACTAAAATCGAAGGCATGGAACTTTTTCGCAAGACATAAAATCGTGCTTTACGTGTGCCTCGGTCTTTAATAGTGCCAATATCCTCAAGAATAGTTTTACGAACTACTTCAGCTAAAGCATAACCACTATCGTAGTAATATACTTCTAAGCCATTCACATCAGGGCGATTATCTACAGAATTAGCATGGATACTCACAAATAAAGTTGCATTGGCGCGTTCAGCAATATCTACTCTTCCTTGAAGTTCAACAAAAAAGTCAGCATCTCTGGTGAGGACTGCTTGTACACCATTGCGTTCTAGAATTGCGGCTACTCGTTTGCCAATGGGTAAAATCACATCTTTTTCTAATAATCCCCCGAAACCAGGAGCGCCAGAATCCTTACCACCATGTCCAGGGTCAATCACTACTATCAGTTTGCCGTTAGGGACTGGGGGTGTTGGTGGTTGAGGTTTGCCAAATTGATCATTGATTGGAGGTAGAGGTGGTAAACCTACTGGTGGTGTAATTGCGCGAGTGCGTTGTAATTGTACAGCCACCAACTGAGTACTAATTTGGTTGACTTCTCCAATTTGGACTCCAGAAGCTGGTTGAACCAAAATGTTGACTGAATCGTCTTGGGGTTGCAAACGTACCCGCAAAATGGGACTATTAGCATTCAAAGCTGGCCCGATGACTCTGGGCGCTAACTTAGCATTAGCGATCGCAATCCGAAATAAACCAGAGGATCTATCCCAACCACCCCTAGCAGATACAGGTCGGTTTGAGCGAATTAAAAGTTGCGTGCCATTTTCCGCTAACTCCACTGCTTGAATGATAGCGGGTGAGTCAGTAGCCTCAGAAATGACATTGGCATCACTATTTCTAGGCAATCTCACAACACGATTCGGTATAATTACAAACCCACCAATACTGCTAGTACTTGCCCGCCAGTCAGGACTATTTTTATCCACATACAATGTTATGCGGGCTGTTGGTTGTCTTGTTTGTAACTGAGAAAATTGAATTCGACTGACACCATAGCGATTAACGGATAAGTCTTGTTGCGACAAGCTAGTAGATAAGGAAGCACCAGCAATATCGATATTAACAGCGCGTTTGTCTGAACTCCGATTTACCTGAATTTGCGGATTACCGCCATTAGTCCGCACAAAAAAACCATCACCTGTGACGCGGAAACTTTCTAGTTGAGTAACTGCGGCGAGAGTGTTACCCAGTGGTCTGGGATTATTTGATGTTACTGGGTCAGACTTGACTACAGAGTAGATATTTCTCGAAGGAAAGTTGGAATTATTTGTTGGTTCTAAAGGTTGAGGTTCTGGCTGGAGGGAAATATCTGCTGATGATGTGACAGGTATTGCGGTCGGTGTGGGTAATTGTACTAACCAACGACTACCAGTAGCAGGTGTAAATTTTACCCCTTGAGGGTCAATAGTATAACCAGGAGCTAGTTCCACCACAATTCTGGCGGTCTGGGGATCAAATTGACCCACCCGAATCGAGCGAACTGCTCCCCCTCCCCCTACAGGTTGGGTTAACTGAGGTCTGCCAAAGTCTGTGTCTGGCAAATCAATTACCAGACGAGTGGGATTGAAAATGAGTTGCGCTTTGGGTTGAACTGAGCCTAAAGTATTAAACTCTAAGCGATTTTGCTGAGCATCAAAGCGCCAAGACTCTAGTTTCGCTGCCAAAGCAGGCGACGATAGTAAGAAGATTGTTCCAATAGTACCGGTTAGTAACCAGTGTAGTTTCACAGTCATTTCTCCTAATTTGCGTTCATAGAAGCCGTCAATATGTCCACCTATCTATTGGTAAATCCCTCACACCGTCACCGCAAAATTTCGTTTTAATTCCAGAAGTCTGCATAGTGGACATTACTCATCAGAACTTCTGTAACCGCCAGAAATTTGCTTCTGGCATTCAAGACAATAAATACTTTCAGTCAATATACTTACAATCCGTAGGGATTAGTGCTGAGTTGTGTGATGGCTGATAATCAATGTACCCAAAAAGTTCTTCCTACTATCAACTGATTTTCACAAAGGTGGTGACACTTAAATTTAACATTTTGAGAAAAACATGATATGTGAATGTATCTACTAAGACTAAAAATTAGGTAATAATTCAGTACTCAGGAATCAGAAGCGATGTCCTGCAATGCCCTGAGCAAGGCGCAAGGGAGCTTGTCGAAGGGTCAGAATTTAAAAGCAATGAGCGTATGATTAATTTATTGATTGAGAAGAGTTTGACTAAATTTTCCAATATTCTGACTCCTGAATTCTTACAAAATTAGTTCTCACTCAAAAAAGTGAGAACAATAGATTTTTATCCGTGAGATTACAGAATACTCTTGCTTAGTATCAGCAAGATTACTATTAACAAGACAAGAAAATTAGTTATATATCGGAGTAGGTAAGTATATTTACCAACATTTAGCAAATGAATGATTTATCTGCGTCTAAGGTACTGGAGTACACCACGAGCGATCGCTTCTGCCATTTGATTTTGATAAGCTGAAGTACGTAACTTAGAAATATCCTCACGACCAGTTAAATAACCGGTTTCGACCAGAATTGAAGGCATAGAACTTTTTCTCAGCACGTAAAATCTAGCTCGGCGCACTCCTCTATCTCTAACATTCAAGCTTTGAAGAATAGCACTATGGACAACCCGCGCTAGACCCAAACCACTGTCATAATAATAAGTCTCTAAACCGCTGACATCTGGACGACCTGCACCTGCGGAATTAGCGTGAATACTGACAAACACATCAGCATTTGCTTTCTCTGCCAGCTGTACTCTTCCAGGAAGAGTCACAAAGTAGTCAGAGTCGCGCGTCAGAATCACTTGCACACCATTTTGTTGTAAAATTTCAGCTACTCTTCTGCCGATAGGGAGAATGATATCCTTCTCACGAATACCACCAATCCCAATTGCTCCTGGATCTTTGCCACCGTGTCCGGGGTCAATGACGACAATTACTCGGCCTCTGGGGATGGGGCGGGTTCCCAGCGGAGGTCTAGAAATGGAATTTTCATTGGGATCTGGTAATTGGCCACGCTCTGAAGGAAAAGGTAATGTGCCGGGAACTGCTACAATTCGGCGCGAACCTTGTAATTGCAGTGTTATTTGGTCATCGTTTTGGTTAATTTGCCCAACTTGTACACCCGCCGCAGGTTGAACTAAGATAACCACCGTGTTGGGGTCTGGTGTTTGCAGGCGTACCCGTAAAATCGGGCTATTGGCATTAAAAGTCGGGCCTTTAATCCGAGGTGCTAATTTAGCATCATTAATAGTGATGCGATACAACCCAGAGGTTCTATCCCATCCACCCCTAGCAGTTATAGATTGATTAGCTCTGATTAGTAATTGCTGATTATTATCAGATAGTTCTATCGCTTGAATTGTAGCTGCTTGGTCACTCACAATTCGGCTACTGGGAGGAGAAAACTCTGGTTGGTTATCAGAGGAGTTATTTCCTGGTAATCTAGCAAACCGATTGGGCAAAACTACCAAACCATTCGCACCACTTCTAGTTGCGCGCCAGTCTGGGCTATTTTTATCTACCCGCAAGGTCATACGGACTGCTGGTGGACTGGTTTGTAGTTGGATGAATTCTACACGACTCACACCATGTCGATTAACGCTGAGGTCTCGTTGCGCCAAACTGGCTGATAAAGTTGCGCTAGAGATATCCATAAAAATAGTAGAGCGATCGCGGCTACGATTCACTCGAATTTGGGGATTGCCACCACTAGTCCGAACAAAAAAACCATCTCCTGTAACTTGTAGGCTGTCGATTTGAGTGGTGCTTTGTATAGTATTGGCAATTCTTGGTAACTGCGGTCTTGTATCTGAGTCAAGGGTTGTGACTACGTTGTAAACATTGTCTGAGGAAGAATTGACAGGCTCTAGTCTTGGTCTGGGTAATTGTACTGTCCAACGGCTAGCCGTTATCCCGACAAATTTGATCCCTTGGGGGTCAAGTGTGTAACCAGGAGCTAGTTCAACCACAATCCTGGCTGTTTGGGGTTCAAACTGACCAACCCGAATGGCGCGAATTGCCCCACCTACAGGTTGTGTTAACTGCGGTCTACCAAAGGTTGTGTCTGGTAAATCAATAACCAGGCGTGTAGGATTAAAAATTAGTTGTGCTTTGGGTTGGACACCACCTGAAGTATTAAATTCCAGGCGGTTTTGCTTGGCATCAAACCGCCAAGATTCCAGTCTAGCTGCCAAAACTGGCGAAGACAGTAAGCAGATCATCCCAACAGTACCGGGTAGTAACCAGTGTAATTTCACAATCCTTTCTCCTGATTCGCATTCATGGAAGTCAATATCTCAAAAATTTGGGTCAGTTTTTCTCCAATCACCAGATAATTTTGAGATTTGACTTTAACTTTTTTTTGGGTTAAAGAAACAATTAATGGTGTACATTTTAAACTGCTTACATGGTCTTTAATTTTGAGGTTACTGTACTATCCAGACATCAAATTTCTATTTATACAGGATTAGAGCCAAAATAAATATAATCAGAATTATTTAATTTCAGCTATTTATTGTTAATTTTTGATTTTTTGAGAACTTGTTTGTCTATTTTTGGTTAATGAGCAAACAATTTTATCAGAAAAAATTTTTGACGCGTTTTTCAGAATGTTGCAATATTGACAATTACTATTTTTTAGTTTTTATGAACATATTTAAATGGTGATTCGTAATTAAGTAAGGATGGTCACAAATTACTTTCTCAAGGTTAATAATCAATAGTCGAAAGCACAAGTAAACAACAATATCAGAGGACGCAGAACAGAAGACAGAAGTTTCCTGTCATGAATTAAAGGATTGGGAAAGAAGAAAAGATAAAGTGGATGATTTCATTTCCACCTTTAATTTTTCCTAGTTCCCAGTCCCTCATTTTTAATCTTGAATTAATTGTTGGGAGTCAGTTGCCGCTTTACTGGAATCGGGAAATACGAAACGTAATAAAGGCGGAGCTAGAAAAGTTGTGAGGATAACCATCATAATAATTGCCGCTCCCAATGGTTTTGAGAGAACGCCGCTAGCAGCGCCGACACCAGCAAATACTAATCCAACTTCCCCGCGAGGAATCATACCGACACCAATCGCTAAACGATTGATTTGGGGTTGACCAAATACGCTCAAACCTGTAATCACTTTACCAATAATGGCTACTGTAATCAGGAAAATAGCCATAATTAAACCTTCGCGGTTACTGGGAATGGCAGGGTTTAGCACTCCCAAATCAGTTTTTGCCCCAACTGTGACAAAGAAAATTGGCACCATCAAATCGGCTACGGGAATTACTTGTTTTTGGAGTTCTTTGCGCTTATCAGTTTCTTCCAAGACTAAACCAGCAGCAAAAGCCCCCAAAATGGCTTCTAATTGAATGATGGCAGCCAAATATGCCATCACAAAGGCGAAAATAAAGGCAGGAATGACTAACTCACCACGGGTTTTGAGTTGATTAGCGATCGCTACAAATGTTTTATTAAAAACATTCCCCAAAACGATCGCACCTAACAAAAATGCTGTAGCACTGATAATTAAGTAAATTACTTTACCTACATCCACTGCACCATCTTTAGCGAGGCTGGCAACTACAGCTAACACAATAATTCCGAGTACGTCATCAATTACAGCTGCACCGAGAATAATTTGCCCTTCTTTGGAATTTAGTTTGCCAATTTCTGCCAATACTTTAGAGGTAATCCCAATACTTGTAGCTGTCAAAGCTGCACCTGCAAAAATTGCCGGTACAGCACTAATACCAAACAAAGTCATCAAACCCACAGTTCCCGCAGCAAAGGGTACTACCACCCCCACTACTGCCACAATGGTTGCTTGGATACCGACTGCCATTAAGTCTTTTAAGTTAGACTCCAAGCCAATTTCAAACAACAAAATAATCACACCCAATTCTGATAACACAGAAATAACTTCTGATTGGGCTGCAAATACCTGGGGTGCTGCCTCTGGACTAAGACCGGCAGTACTTTGGAGAAACACCATGATTAAAGAACTAGAACTGTCTGCGCCACCTTCAGGAAATACTAACAAGTGCAGCACAGAAACACCCACAACTACACCGCCGACAAGTTCGCCCAAAACAGGCGGTAAACCGATGCGGTTGGATAACTCTCCACCAAGTTTGCTGGCGAAGTAAATGACGACTAAACTCAGCAGCACAGCCGCTAATACCATAGAACTGTCTGCCGTTTCTGTGGTGCTGGCCAGCAGAGGAAAAGAAAAGTTGATTACATCTAAAAACTGCATGGTTTCCGCGAAAATCCTTCTCTTTATTTTTACTCTTTTATGGGCAGAGGCTTGTGATAAATACCCATAGGGTTGGAGAAGGTTACGTTTTGCTCGCTGTTAGTTTGATTAGCTGTTGCCAATGAACTTCCGAGACTGGGACAACAGATAATCTGGGAAGTCGCAATAAGTCAAAGTCTGTAAATTTGTCGTCTTGTTTAATTTGAGCTAAAGTAACTCGCTGGGAGACTGGACGGACTGCTTGCACATCTACAACTACCAACTTGGCATCATTGAGTGTGGGGTCAGGGTAAGGCTGACTAACTATCTTTGCCAACCCTGTAATTTGCCGTTCTTTGCCGGTGTGATAAATCCAAGCCAAATCACCAGGAACCATTGTGCGGATATGCTTCAAGGCCAGCGCATTTGTCACTCCATCCCAGACGGTACTACCATCTCGTTCTAAATCAGCATAAGCATATTTATCCGGTTCAGTTTTCAGCAGCCAATACGCCATGACAAAATCTCCAGAAATTTTGTTGTGATTTTTTAGTTTCCAAAAATGTAACAATACCTGTTTTTGACTACAGCAGTGTCACAGTAGAAACATAGAAACACTATCGAGCGAATTGACTGTTAACTATTAATGCACGACAGTTAACGAATGATTGCTCAATGCAGTTTACTTATTAGCATCTGTATATATTTTTCAGAGGAGTGCAAGTTTATGCATAGAACCACTTTGTCTGGTTCTCAGTTTTTTGCTGGGAAGTTTTGGAAATCTGTGCCGTTAGCTTTGCTGTTATTTGTTACGTTGGTTTTACCTGCGTCAGCCCAAGAAAAAGAAAAGCTATGGCGGACTCTAACTGTTAGTGGACGGGGGATGGAATCAATTCCTACTACTTTGTCATTAGTTAATTTAGGGGTGGAGATTCAAGGTAAAACTGCCCAAGAAGTACAGCAAGAAGCTGCCAAGAGATCATCGGCTGTAGTGGCTTTGCTCAAAAGTCGTAATGTCGATAAATTAGAAACTACAGGTATTCGCCTGAATCCTGTTTACAGTTACACAAATAATGTGCAACGCATTACTGGCTATGCTGCTAGTAATACTGTAAGTTTTCGTATTCCTACCGAGAAAGCAGGGACATTGTTAGATGATGCCGTGAAAGCAGGGGCAACGCAAATTAACGGTGTTAGTTTTATTGCTAGTGATGAAGCGATCGCCGCAGCCCGCCAAGTAGCACTCAAAGAAGCTACCCAAGACGCTCAACAGCAAGCTGATGCTGTGTTTAGTGCTTTAGGACTTAAATCTAAAGAAATAGTCAGCATTCAAGTTAATAACGCCAGCGCCCCGCCACCACCTGTATTGTTCCGCGCCCAGGCGGCAAAAGTTGCTGAAGACGTTTCTACTCCTGTAGTTGGTGGTGAACAGGAAGTAGAAGCATCGGTGACGTTGCAAATTAGTTATTAATTGTCACTTGTCATTGGTCATTGGTCATTTGTCAGTACAAAGGACAAAGCGCAAAGTCTGAGCGGAGGCTTCCTCCGCTCAGAACTTTGTAAGAGAGGACTAAGGACAAATGAATCTCTAAAAATTATCTGGAGACATATCGCTCATACTGCTGTCGCCATCATTTTTGGAGCCTAATAAATCTAGCTGATCTACGAGAATCACAGGTTTAGAACGGCTGACTCCTGTTTGGCGATCGTTCCAAGTGTCAAATTTCAAAGAACCTTTGACCGCAATTTGCTTACCTTTACGTACATAATTACCTGCTACTTCGGCAGTCTTTCCCCATATTTCCAACTCGAACCAGTCAGGCTCGTCACTGTTGCGTGTTCTTCTGTTGACTGCCAGCGTTAATCTACATTTAACCTTACCGGAATCAAAATATCTAATTTCTGGGTCGCCACCTACACGACCGATGAGGTGGACTATATTAATAGTCATATGCTTTACCTTTTAGTACTGACGTACTTATTTATCTTGATTCCCATAATAGCCAATTTTGAACTTACTAAAGCAGAATTCAGACTTGACCTTTTGGTGACTGGATGAATAATCAAGTTTTAAAGCTTTGATTGTCATCATACGTGAACCAGAGAAAATGTTTTCCTCACTTATACCCCTGATTTCAGGCAGAGAATATTCTGAATTCTGTATTCTGTATTCAGACTCCTTCTCATTAAAAATGTGTTAAAAACTTAACAACATTGCAAGCCAGATAAATTTGCGCTATTACTTGGGGAAAACTAAAAAAACTGTACGGATATACTGAGTTGGTCTGGGAATATCGAAAACGAGAATGTCTCAAATTTAGCAAGTATGGTCAAAAGTAAATCAAAAAATGACCAACTTTACTAGACTGAGGATCAAAAACGTAATAGAATCCAGCACGATTCCATCTAACATTTCTTTATAGTCAAAAAGTATTGCGAATAGGGGGCGTAGAGAAGCGTGGGGCTGTTTAGGAACTTTCGCTCATCGTGGGATATGGGTATCGACCTCGGTACTGCCAATACCCTTGTTTATGTATCTGGTAAAGGCATTGTACTGCAAGAACCTTCTGTAGTGGCGATCGACCAAATCGAAAAGGTGGCACTGGCAGTAGGTGAAGATGCCAAAAAAATGCTCGGTCGCACACCGGAAAATGTTATTGCTTTGCGTCCCTTGCGCGATGGTGTAATCGCTGATTTTGATACGGCAGAGTTAATGCTGAAAAGTTTTATTCAGCGAGTTAACGAAGGGCGATCGCTAATTCTACCGCGAATTGTAATTGGGATTCCCAGTGGTGTCACCGGGGTAGAAAGACGGGCTGTAATGGATGCCGCAGTTCAAGCTGGGGCTAGAGAAGTCTATTTAATAGATGAGCCAGTTGCAGCCGCAATTGGAGCGGGACTACCAGTTGCCGAACCTACTGGTAACATGATTATCGATATTGGTGGTGGCACAACAGAAGTTGCGGTGTTGAGTCTTCAAGGCACAGTGTTGAGTGAATCAGTACGCATTGCCGGTGATGAACTCACGGAATCCATCGTCCAATATATGAAGAAAGTGCATAACCTGGTAATTGGTGAACGGACTGCGGAAGATATCAAAATTCGTCTGGGTTCAGCCTATCCCACCAACGAAGATAATGAAACCATGATGGAAGTCAGAGGTTTACATTTACTTTCTGGTTTACCCCGTACTGTCACCATCAAAAGTCCAGAAATCCGCGAAAGTATGTTGGAACCGTTATCAATCATTGTCGAAGCGGTGAAGCGGACATTGGAAAGAACCCCACCAGAATTAGCATCTGACATCATAGACCGTGGTATTATGCTGGCTGGTGGTGGGGCGCTACTCAAAGGCATAGATACCCTGATCAGTCATGAAACAGGGATTGTGACTCACATTGCGGCTGATCCACTTAGCTGTGTCGTACTAGGAACAGGCCGTGTCTTAGAGAACTTTAAACAGTTGGAAAGGGTATTCAGCGCCCGTTCTCGCAATATGTAGGAAAAAATATGGGATATTGGGTTCTATTTGGCTTGGATTTGGGTTTCATATAAATAGAATCCGATATCTATCAAAATGTAGAAACAGGTATAAATGGTTACTGTACGTCGTTGGTGGGGTCGCAAAGGGTTACAGGTTGCTTCGCTGGCCCTTGTACTAGGTGGTGCTTGGATATTACGACAAACTCAAGGGGCAATGCTACTGGAAGTTTATCAAGTAGTGACACGTCCTTTACAGCTTTTGCAATCTGGGCAAACTCCAGAAGAACGTTTAGAAGAACGCCTCAAAGATGCCCAGTTTATGGAGATGCAAACACGCATCCAAGAATTGGAAAGCCAAAATCAACAGTTACAACACTTATTAGGTTATATCCAGACTGAGCCAGCAGCATCACGTCCAGTACCAGCACGAGTAGTAGGGCGGAGTGCAGATCATTGGTGGCAACAAGTTACTCTCAATCGTGGCTCAAATTCTGGCATTCAAGAAGGATATATTGTTAAGGCTGAGGGTGGATTAGTTGGTTTAGTAGATAGTGTCACACCTAATACTAGCCGTGTGTTATTAATTAGTGACCTGAAAAGTCAAGTGGGTGTGACTGTTAGCCGCACCTCTGCTAAAGGAGTCTTGCGGGGAGATTCTTCTGCGGAAGCTGTGCTGGAATTTTATGAAAAAGTTCCGAATGTTAAGGTGGGAGATTTAGTTTCGACTTCAACTTACAGTCAAAAATTCCCCTCTGGCTTGGCAGTAGGCAAAATCAAATCTTTAGATTTAAAGAAACTGCCAGCATCCGTAGCGAAAGTTGAACTTTTTCCACCAATTAGGTCATTAGATTGGGTTGCTGTGTATCCCAAACCCACAAACCAACCACAGGAAGCGCCACAGTCCAAGGAACAAGAACAGGCAAATCAACAATGAAGATACCTTCATTTAATGGTCGTAGACCGAAAAAGCCGAAAGCTGGGGAGCGAAAATCTAAAGCTTATCGCAAACCACTCGCCCATTGGCATCCGCGTGTAGTTCAACTGCTAGATTTGTCTGTGACAGTTGGGTCTGTGCTGTTATGCTTGCTGTTATTACCAACTCGCTTTCCTGGCACAGAATTGTTGGGAATTGGCCCGAATTGGCTGTTAATTTGGGTAGTTGCCTGGAGTGTCAAACGCTCGGTTTGGGAAGGAGCGATCGCAGGTATAGTTTTAGGGCTACTGCAAGATGCTATGACTTCACCGAACCCAACTCACGCCGTCACTTTGGGTGTGGTAGGATTGCTGACTGGATTAGTGCAGAAGCAGCGATTTATTCAGGAAGACTTTATTTCGATCGCATTAATTGTCTTTATCATGGCAATTTTATCTGAGTCAATTTTCGGTTTGCAATTGAGTTTGACTGGCGATCGCAAAGTAGAATACATCTGGGCTTATTACCAACGAGTTGCCCTAGCATCGGCTATTCTCAGCAGTCTTTGGGCTCCGGTAGTTTACTATCCCCTCAATTTGTGGTGGCAAAAGCGCAAAGCGATCGAACAATAGTTACAGAGGAAATATCTTGAGTCTAAATTTGGGAGTGAGGAATCATGGGCTAAGAGCCTAAATCCTCACTCTTTTTGATTAAAAGTCAATGGTCAATAGTCAAAAGTTTCGGTGCAATAGTATTTATTTTGGCTGTAGGATGCAACTAGGTTTATACTCAGCACTTTGCTATAAGTAAGCACGCCGACAGCGAACAGTAGGCTAGAGATATTACTGTTGAGGTATCAAGTCCCAGTCGGTAACGTGCAGAATATTGAAATTATTGCCCAAAATTTATGGATAATTCCCCGGTTGTTACTCAAGTAGATACATCACTAAATTACACTCAAGAAGATGGGTTGATGTTGAAATTCTCCTCTGGAGAGGCTGCGCCAGCGCCTGTGGTTTTTAATTCTCAAACGCAAAAAAGTATGAGCAGTGAAGCGGACTTTGACTCCCGGATGATGCAGCGGTGCTTGGAACTTGCCCGCTGTGCTTTGGGGCGCACTTCGCCTAATCCGCTGGTGGGGGCGGTTGTAGTCAACGATGGCGAGATTGTGGGCGAAGGGTTTCATCCTCGTGCTGGTGAACCTCATGCTGAAGTTTTTGCTTTGAGAGCCGCAGGCGATCGCGCTCATGGTGCTACAGTGTATGTCAATCTGGAACCTTGCAACCATTATGGGCGCACTCCCCCTTGTTCGGAAGGATTGATTAAGGCTGGTGTGGCTAAGGTGGTAGTGGGTATGGTTGATCCTAACCCTTTGGTGGCTGGGGGCGGGATTGCGCGTTTACGTGCTGCTGGTGTAGAGGTGTTAGTTGGGGTAGAAACTGAGGCTTGTCAGCAGCTAAATGAAGCTTTTGTGCATCGCATTCTGCATAAAACACCTTTTGGCATTTTAAAATACGCCATGACTTTGGACGGCAAAATCGCTACGACTGTTGGTCATAGTGCTTGGGTGACAAATCAAGCCGCCCGCAGTGAAGTACATCAACTACGAGCCGCTTGCGATGCCATCATTGTTGGTGGTAATACAGTCCGACAAGACAATCCTTTTTTAACTAGCCATCAGGTAGGGGCGCATAATCCTTTACGAGTGGTGATGAGTCGTCAACTCAACTTGCCAGAAACCGCCCGCTTGTGGGAAACCCAAGAAGCACCGACTTTGGTGTTAACTGAAGTTGGAGCCAACCCTGATCTACAAAAAATCTTAGTTAAACTTGGCGTGGAGGTTGTGGAATTACCAGCACTAACACCCGCACAAGCAATGATGCACTTATATGAACGGGGTTTTTGCAGTGTCTTGTGGGAGTGTGGCGGTAATTTAGCTGCAAGTGCGATCGCTCAAGGAGCCGTACAAAAAGTTATGGCTTTTATTGCTCCTAAAATTATTGGCGGTAGTCATGCACCTACACCAGTGGGTGATTTAGGTTTTACTAACATGACAGAAGCATTGCCCTTAGAACGTGTGCGTTGGCGTGTGGTTGGTTCCGATTGCTTAGTGGAAGGTTATTTACCTCAATAGTCAATAGTCGATATTCAATGGTCAATGGTTTTTACCGTGGACTATTGACCATTGACTTATTAATAATGTCGCTCATAAGCGATATCTCTTATCAGACTTAGCCGGGATTGAATATAGTCACCAAGAGAATCAATCTCATGGGAATCTAAGAAAACTTGTGTTGTGGTTTGTTTGACTAACCATTGCACCAAGCTAGCATCATCCAGCTGTAGGAGGGTCATGGTTTGGGCAGTTTCAACCACAGACCAAAGCTGACGCAGAATATTAGGAGTCATCAGACCTCATTGAGATTAGCCTAGCTTTTTTTAGGTTACACAATTTCGACAGTAACTTATGGCAAGAATGTACAAGCTGAGACAAGTATTATTAAAAAATTAATAATGTGATTTATAACTTTATGAACTTTCAGAAAGGTGCTATTGCATTCAATTGTTAATAAAAAGTTACTAATACTAGATTGGCATTTCCATGATATTTTATCACTGCCATCTATCTAAAGAAGTATTTTAATTATTGTTGTTAAAAAATGTATTTAATTAACAGAAATATTTAAGAAACACCAGATAAATACTAATAATTTTGTTTACAGTAAAAGCGATAAAAAAAGGACTAAAGGCTAAAAACTAGAGATTAGTCCCTCTTTCATGCTTAATTATCAAATTTGTTGGATTGTGGCTACCTTAGCCTAAATATAAATATGTGTAACAATCCACTGACAAATATTATTCTTCATACTCCACCCAACTATTAGGTGTTTCCGAAACATGAACTTTTAATTGTACATTTGGCGGGACTCGCTTTTTGGTTTCATCGTAAATGTACTTAGCAATCATTTCAGCGGTAGTCTCATATTCAGGAGGCATAACTTCATTTAAAATGCAGTGGTCAAGTCCTCCTTTAGTCACGTCTTGTTTTGCCCAGCGTAAAGTTCTAAAATCAGCCACCATCACTGGATGTGGGCAAAATTGTGAAGAATGCAACTGTGTTGATATAGCTTCGATACGGACTTGGTAATTATGCCCATGCATCCGACCACAGGGGCCATCATAATCTTTGATGTAGTGGGCGCTATTAAAAGAAAATTCTGTTACTACTTTCCATTTGGGCATTTTAATATTACCTCGTAGCCAATTTGGAGATAAATACTTATCTCTGCTGATCGCAGTTATGAATGAGAGCAGACTTTTACAGTATTGCTTATACCAGTTTAAAAAAAGAATATGGCAAATACAGGAATAACCTTGCATTCTCAAGGTTTGATTAAATTTGCAAATGAGCGATCGCTCTGGTAGTGTTGGCAAATAAAATGCGATCGCTACTCAGTATTTTCCATATTCAACAAGATTATGATAGTAATGACATCTATACATCTATACCCAGTCATTTATCTGCTCATCTCAACTCTAGCCCCAAGAAAGTCATGTCAGTTGCCCAAGATTTGCCACCAGCCACAGATATAATATTTCCACCAGGAGATATATACAGTGACGAACCACCATTGGAAAGCGATTTACATCTACGCCAAATTATTTTGTTACTACAATGTTTAGAATTGTGGTGGCAAAACCGCAATGACTTTTATGCGGCTGGAAATTTGACAATATATTACAGTCAACGTCAACTCAAATCAGAAGAATTTCGTGGCCCTGATTTTTTTGTAGTGCGGGGATGCGAAAGAAGACCTCGCAAAAGTTGGGTGATTTGGCAAGAAGACGGTAAATATCCTAATATCATTGTCGAGTTACTGTCATCTTCCACAAAAGCCACAGATAAAGGCTTAAAAAAACAAATCTACCAAGATACTTTTCGCACACCGGAATATTTTTGGTTTGACCCGGATAATTTAGAATTTACAGGGTTTCAGTTAGTTTATGCTCAATACCAACCAATAGAACCAAATCCTCAAGGTTGGTTATGGAGTCAGCAGTTAGAATTATATTTAGGTGTCCAGAATAATCAATTACGCTATTTTACGCCACAAGGGGAGTTATTGCTGACACCAGAAGAATTGGCACAGCAAGAAAAGCAACGTGCAGAACAAGAAAAGCAACGTGCAGAACGTCTGGCTGCTAAGTTGCGGGAGTTAAATATTGATCCTGATGTTCTGTAAAATTATTGATTATATTGAGCGATCGCACCATCAATTTATCAATCAAAATGCGTAGACATCGCCTCTAATTTAGGCTAAAGCTATAATATGACCACTTCAACAAACTCTCGTTGCGAACTGCGAATTGATTTAAATATTACAATTTGCAACTCTTGATAAAAACACAAAATATCCATTCCATCCACTAGTGTACTTAATATAATCAAATCTAGGAAGGTGCCCTTGAGGAGCAGAGAGATTAAAAGTAAAATTTCCTTCGCCTCCGTCGCCAGAATAGCCACCCAATCCTACAAGAGCGTTAAACTTTCGCCATGTTTCATATTCATATTCCCGATTGCCATCATTTTTACCGCCAACGCTCTTGCTTAAGTAAATTTCCTTCTGGACGCTATAGCCAAAATGTCCTTTGCTGTATTTTACCCACAGTTGGTCAATTGTGCTGAGGTCTTGGCAGGGAAAGTTGAAAAATGCGTCACTGTTCCAATCTCCGTTTATAATTTGGTTCATCACCTGATAAGTCTCCTCATCTGCTTCTTTCCAGTTTTCTTTTGCAAGCAAATTTTTCAGTTTAGTATAATCAATGCCTTTTTCTGATTTAAGCGAGATTTCTTCAGTACTCTCCTGTGACTGCTTGGGCTTCTCAGAGTTTTTGCTCTGTGTTTCAGTTGGTTGAGTATTCTCCTGTGACTGCTTGGGTTTCTCAGATTTTTTGCTCTGTGTTTCAGTTGGTTGAGTATTCTCCGGTGGCGGCGTACTTATATCAGATGGTGGTTCCGGCGTTAAATCTGATGTTTCAGTCGGTGTTGGTTCAGGAGAAGATTTATTATTAGACTGATTTGATTTGCTACTCACTGTCAATATCACCCAGCTTAAAGTCGCCAAACCCAAAAAGTTCAAAAATTCTCTCCTGAGTAACAATGGATGAGTTGTATTACGGAAAGTAGTTTGATTGCGTGAAAACCTTTGTCCAGTAATACCCCAAATCAACTGTTCCATTGGATCAGGATATTGCTGTCGAAAATCTACCCACGTTAAACCTTGGAGAAATAAAGGCAATTGTGGTTTTGCTGGAGCATTTGGTAAAAGTACCGGAATAACTGGACATTGCCTATGTACAAATTCTCTCAGAAACGCATCAATTTCTTGATTCTGCCAAGGGCCTAATCCTGAGCTTCCAACAAAAACGGCTGCGGATGCAATCTGGCTTATCTGCTGCTCTAAAGCACGTTGCCAAGAAAAACCAGGGCGTAAATGCCAAATATCTAACCAAGGTATAATTCCCCTGTCTTGTAATTGCTGGGCAACTTTAATAACCGCAGGTTTATCCTTGCTATTGTGACAAAGAAAAACATCGAAGTTCGTCACCAATTACTCCTCCACACCAGCGGCCAAAAGGCAGACGGTCTCTAAGGAAACGCGATCGCGCATAAATAAATATAACTAAGGAAATTTAACTAATATCTTTGTGATTATTATACAACTCAAAACTTATCCCAAAAGGCAGACTTACAGATACAGTTTTTAATATGAGGCGATCGCTTATATATAACTCAATAGTGTGATTATTATCTTAATAAATGAAAACCCCTACTAAAAGCAAAACTAAAACGCAAGTTTGGGTGGTC
This sequence comes from Nostoc sp. TH1S01, assembly GCA_018993265.1. Taxonomy (GTDB): domain Bacteria; phylum Cyanobacteriota; class Cyanobacteriia; order Cyanobacteriales; family Nostocaceae; genus Nostoc_B. The sequence goes on along the minus strand of JAGKSW010000054.1, from coordinate 4,531 downwards.
GAAAATGGCAAAAAACGCCTGCGACAAGACCAACTCACCACAGAAGAACCTTTAGAAATTCGGTTGACATCGCCATCGCGCACAATAGCTATAACGATGCGAACCCCTGGTGCAGATTTTGAATTAGCGGCGGGGTTTCTTTTTAGTGAAGGTGTGATTCATAGCAAACAAGATATCCAAAGAATGAGTTACTGCACAGATGAATCTGTAGATGGTGAGCAGCGTTATAACATTATTAATGTGCAGTTAAAGCCAGGGTTAAATCCAGATTTACAGCCTTTAGAACGTCATTTTTATATTAATAGTGCCTGTGGAGTTTGTGGTAAAGCGAGTATTGAGGCTTTACACTTGCGGGGTTACGCCAAAATCACTTCTGATTTAACAGTCAAGTCTGAGGTTATTTACAGCTTATCTGAACAGTTGCGATCGCATCAAGGTATCTTCTCCGCAACTGGAGGGTTACACGCAGCAGCTGTATTTGATGCGGAAGGCAAAATTTGGAACTTACAAGAAGATGTTGGTCGTCACAATGCTTTAGATAAATTGATTGGTAACGCTTTGCTAAGTGGCGAGTTACCGTTTAACCGTCACATTGTCATGGTAAGTGGGCGTTCTAGTTTTGAGATTCTGCAAAAATCTCTAGTAGCTGGAATTCCAATTGTTTGTTCTGTTTCTGCACCTAGCAGTTTGGCGGTGTCAGTAGCCCAAGAATTTGGTATTACTTTAATAGGATTTTTACGGGGGACACGCTTCAATATTTATACTGGATGGGATAGAATTCTAGCGGCTTGAGCAATTAGATGTTTACAGCATAATTCAGGGTTCATGAGTCAGAATTTAGAATCTATATAGGCTCTATACTTAGCTTTGAGTCCTAAAGGGTACTTTAATGACTTGAAATCTGCTGTAAAAGCTAAATGCTCTCGTTATTCAATCCTATAAAACAAATTAGATTTATCAATAATGACTAGTCTTGAGCAAAAGTATACGGTCAGCTTTACTACTAATGCTTGTGTTACGGATAACCCATTCATTGAAAAGACACTGCGAAGTATGCTTCACTCATTGAATTATCCGTTTCATGAAAAATTGGTAGCATTAGATGTTGGTAAGCCAGTCGGTAAATACTTAGAACGTCAGACAGGAGAAATAGAAGAATTAAGAACAAAATTAGAGCAATTGCGAACTGAAGGAATTATCAACCGAGTAGATGAAGTACCTTGGGATGAAACACTTCAAAAGGCAGTATTGAAAAAATATTTTGGACGTGATGATATAGAGGTCAAAGATTTTGATGGCGCACCAATTTATCAATATCTTTTTGCCTTAGAACAGTGTACTGGTGATTATATTCTTCATGTAGATTCTGATGTGCTTTTTTGTCAGGAACTTTCTAGAAAGTCTTGGATAGATGAAGGGATTGAAATGTTACAGGCAAACCCATCAGTAGTCATTGCTACCTGCGAAGGTGGGCCACCACAAGCCAAAAATTTCATAGAAAAATTAACTGGTCGTCCCTCAAAATCTAAACCTCAGAAGTTATGGAATAAGGCTCGTAATGTTTCTACACGATATTTTCTCTTAGACCGCAAGCGGTTAGAAAAGATTGTTTTGCCACTTGTACAGAAGGATATTGGAGAGCCATTAGAAAATTCATTTACACATACTTTTAAAGTTAAAGGTTTTGAACGTTGGTCAATGACTGCTGGTACTTGGGCAATACATCCAGTAGAACATGGTGAGAACTTTATTCAACATTTAGATGATTTAATTTGGGCTGTAGAAAATAATGTTTATCCCTTCAAACGAGATGGTAAGCGATGGAATATGCACACTGATGGAGATGATATCAAGCCGTGGTTGAATGCTATTTCTCAAGCTAAGTCTGCAATGTTTTAAATGGTTAACTAATCTAGCAGAAAATAGTGTTGTAGAGACGTTGTATACAACGTCTCTACAGAATTGATAGAGTACAACATCTCATATAAGTGGTATGAATTAACCACAGTCTGAGAAATTTAACAGTAATGGTTTTGCGATATACTGAAGTTTTCGTGGCGATCGCCACAGTGAATCTAGAAAATTTAGTAGATTTCTATACTCAATTGTTCGGCGAAAAACCCAGTACTGTGATTCCTAATGTTTATGCAGAGTTTCAACTGACGGGTTTACGCTTGGGTATTTTTCATCCGAAAAAAAGTCATAAGTCGGAATTTGCCAACGCGACTAAAAGTAAAATAAGTTTGTGTTTCGAGGTGAGTAATTTAGAAGATGCGATCGCTCATCTCACAAATTTGGGCTATCCTCCACCCGGCGAAATCTCCATCGCTTCCCACGGACGAGAAATTTATGCTTATGATCCTGAAGGTAATCGTCTGATTCTGCATGAAGCTGAATAAGTGCTGAGTGCTGAGATAATGACGGACAAAATTTCATACTTCATACTTCACACTTCATACTTTCTATGTCTCTCACAAACAACTACAAATTAAACCTGATCCAATGGTATCCGGGTCATATTGCCAAGGCGGAAAAGAATCTCAAAGAACAGCTAAAGCTGGTAGATGTAGTATTAGAAGTCCGCGATGCGAGAATTCCTTTAGCGACGCACCACCCGCAAATTGGTGAATGGGTGGGAAGCAAAACGCGGATTTTGGTATTGAACCGCTTAGATATGATTACGCCCCAAGTGCGATCGCTATGGACAGATTGGTTTAAAAGTCAAGATGAAGTGCCTTATTTTACCAATGCCCAACATGGTCAAGGTGTGACGGCTGTAGCTAAAGCCGCCCAAGCTGCGGGTGTGGAACTGAATCAACGAAGACGCGATCGCGGTATGTTACCTCGTCCTGTCCGGGCTGTGGTAATTGGTTTTCCTAACGTTGGTAAATCAGCTTTAATTAACCGCCTTTTAGGACGGCGTGTAGTGGAAAGTGCGGCGCGTCCGGGTGTAACGCGAAACTTGCGCTGGGTACGTATATCTGATCAGTTAGAATTACTCGATGCGCCTGGTGTGATTCCTTCTCGGTTAGAAAATCAAGCCGCAGCTTTGAAATTAGCAATTTGCGATGATATTGGGCAAGCATCCTACGATAATCAACTTGTAGCCTCGGCGTTAGTAGATTTCCTAAATGAAATTCATATCACGGCGAATAACTTGTTACCAGAGTCACCGTTCAAGTTACGCTACGAACTAGACTCTTCATCTTACACAGGCGAATCATATTTAGAAGCTTTGGCAGAACATCGTTATAACAGTGATGTCGAACGCACTGCAAGACAACTTTTAACAGATTATCGCAAGGGTTTATTAGGGACAATTCCTCTGGAATTACCACCTAACGTATAAGCAGCCATTCCCAGCTTTTTTTGAGTAGCAGTTGAGTAGCATTAAAAATCTGGGCATTCAGTTTTAGTTACGTCTGGGTGACAGTAGTAAGCTAAGACTGTTCTCACGTCATCACCGAGCCAATACGCCACTTTTTCGGGCGATACTCCCGAAGCGATCGCCCAAGTCGCAAATGTATGTCTGGTGCTGTAAAGCTTTAAGTAGGGAACTATCCCCTGTTCGGCTAGTTCAGTGACAACACCTTTGTAGATGTATCCTCTGACTTCATTGCCTCGCCAAACGTTACCCAGCACTTTTAGTGTCATTCTCTGCCCTGACTGATTTTTGAATACTAAATCGTTAGGGTTTGGGTTTTGGGGTCTAAGTTGTAGTAGCAGCGATCGCAATTTAGATTTTTTCTCGCAAGTGAACACGCGGCGTTTACCGTTTTTTGTACCTTTGAGCAGCCGGACACGTGAAGCATACGATTTGGTGATTGAGATTTTGCAGCAATCGCTGCTGATGTCTTCCCATGTCAGCGCGAATGCTTCACCAGGGCGGCAACCAGTCCAGAACAGAAATTTGATTATCTTGCTGTAGTGTGAAAACCTGCTGTGATTCTCAAATGCCTCAACGATTAGATCACGCTGGTCTAAGGTATAGGCTGCACTTGTGTCCTGGTCGCTGCGTTTTTTAGGCTTTGGTAGGGGTGAACGAAAAAAGGTGTGGGAGAGTAGTTAGCGGAGACTTTACGCTAACATAGCTCTTGATACTATGCAACCAAACTACCTATGAACAACCTCCAATCAATTCTGTCTCACATCAGCGAAACACTCCAGGACTTACCGGAGTGTCACCATTTAGAAGGATTTGTGAGCGAATTCTACAGTATGTGGCTAAAATTAGGGAACTTTGTGCAACAAAGCTTATTTCAAGCCTTAATTGAAGAAAAAGAAGCCGAATACTCTCAAGAAACACATTGCGTTGAGTCAGAAATGGGGGTAAGTTCCAAACCAAAAGCCAAAGCTTTTTTCTTGAGGTTGTTAACTACACGCTCGTACAGATGCAATTCTTGTTGCAGGATGAAAATCAGTTCATGACGATAGTCACCTGTCAAAGCTGCGGCAATGTCTTCATTAGAAGCTTTGATACGTCCATCCTTGAGTGCTGCTAGTGTAAGCGGGTTACGTTCCCCAGCAACAA
>JAGKSW010000005.1 GCA_018993265.1 Nostoc sp. TH1S01 | reverse complement strand
GCACGTATCTCGGCGGCCACCCCATTAAACAGTTTAATCATAAGCCAACAATTACGATTTTTGTCATTGTTGGCGGATTAGTTGCACTAGCTTCTCTTTCAGTTGTAGCAACTGCTAACTGTGCAGTCTCGCTAGACTTCAAAATGTCCCCTCTGCCTAGTTTCCAAATAAAAAAGGATGCTTGCTCACCTAAATAGCAAGTATCCGAGTATGCAAGTACTTAAACATCCGAGTACTTGCATACTCAACAAGAAGGCGATCGCAGTCCCTAAAACTGGATCGCCTTTCCTCTAAGAAATTACCTTTTCTACAGCATCAAGTAATTCTCTAGCTAGATTTAACCAATAACTAGCACTTGGGTCTGTGTGAACTAATTCAGGATCAACCTTGTAACCTCGAAAAGCTGCCAGTTCAAATGCAAACTTTTTCTCTAGCTCATGGCGTTCTTCTGATGTCATGGCAACTTAGCGCGGTCAACGAATTCACCAGCAGCTAAAGAAAGCTCAAGCCTTTTCTTACGTGCCTGATACTTTAGCCACCCTAGTATTTTCAACTCTACAAAACTAGCATTAACACCGTGCTGCTTACACAAATTTTCAATGTAAGCATTGTAAATTGCATTTATTCCAGGATTGTTAGCAAATAAGTTTAAAGCGTAAGTCAATAAATCAGATTCACTAAAGCCTATCTCTTTTGCTCTAGCACAGGCTAACTCATAGGTATTAGCTGGAACAAAAGCAGGAAACTCAGTAGTATACCATGCTGGTTCTGCTGGTTTTGGCACAATCTGTCTACTATAAATAGATTCATCTGTTAAAAATAACGTTAGCGCAGATGAAGCTATTTGTGATTTTGAATAACTTAACACTGTTCCTCTAAGAACTGCTTTATAGTAAGTATCTTTTAAAACAAAAATATTACTTAGTTCTTTGATATCTTCTCGAACACTTACCACTTCCTGTCCGTTGATTTTGCCAAAATCCTCATGAGTATCTAGGAAATGTTGCAATTGCTCAATAGTTTTAGGTATGGGCATATATATTATTCTCCTTTTTGTTGATTCTGACGGCGGAGTTTTCTGTAAACTTCCATCTTGGTGCGAGTTTCAATGAAGTCTAGAACTCCTAGTTTTATGCAGTCTGCTGCGACTGCTGATAAAGATTGTCCTGTATCATTCGCAAGCTCTTGCAATATTTCTTTGAGGTCATCGGGAATTGTTACGTCTATCTTGGCCATTTACAAAGTACAGCATTTTTGCAGCTTATATCTCTATTTTCGCATCAAATATGCAGCAAAAGTTATAGTATAATCACAAAAGTTAAAGCGATCGCCCCGGCAAAGACGCGATCGCTCCCACCCGTAGGCAGTTCCACCAAACAGACTGGAGGCAACTTTATTATGTACACAAACAGCCGTAGAGAATACGTTTTAAATGAAATTGCATCTTATGGCAGTCAGGCTGCTGCTGCCGAAGCTTTAGGAACTAGCCCTCAAGTAGTCTCGCGCTGGAACTGTGGTGAGTCTCAGCCCAGTGGAGTAGTTGCTAGAACCTGCCAGCTTGCACGATTTATAAGAGAGTTAGGTTATGAATTACCTCCTAATATGGAGTTTTAAAGATAAATCTCTGTAATCAATTAAAGTTGTTGCCCCTCCAATGAGAGGGGCTTTTAATTGAGTTAAATACAGGTTATGCAATTACCTTGCATTGCTAAAACCTATTGTTGATAAGCAGTGGAAAGCATTTTTACTTAGTTTTCTGCAATACAAAACTAACAATTATTGCATCTTCCACTACAACTATGCAGAGTGTGAAATACAAATAAGCAGTATTTGAAATGCGAGTACAGCTTACTTGAATTACACCCACTGCAATTATGCAAACTACACATTTTTCATACTGCAATGGAGCAAGCAAGAATCATCTATGAAACTTTGGTAGGCGATCGCGTCTGTGATGTTCACTGGTGGCGAGTCAAAAAGACCATGACTGCCTGCGAATTGAATATGAATAAAGCTGGCTTTGAGTTATTCCTTGCCCTTAAAAATGTTTCACCTCGTTATTTCGCTCAATATCATAAAGTAAAGTGTCAGGTCACAAGTCTTGAGCCATCAGTAGGCGAGGGCGTGACTGGTGAGCAGTTTGTAAATTTGCTTAAAAGATTAAACATTGAGCCTAATCAATCAACAATTAGCCGATGGTTTAAATCGTGTGGGGGCTTTAAAGCAAAAGCTTTCTACAACAAAACTGTACTAATTCCTATCATTGCGATCGCTCTAATTTATAAAGCAAAGAATCAAAATAATCAACTAGCAAAGGTAGGCTGAAATGAACAAGATTCTTACCAAAATTCAATCTAGACTTAGCCGACGCGGTTTAAAGATTAGCCTTGGCACTATTAGAGAAAAGTATTTATCATTGGAAATCTTGGACTATGACAACCCTACAGATGATGAATTATCAAGTGTTGTTGATTATTTCATTCAAACTTCATCCCTACCCGTGCCTGTAGAACAAGTAGAAGCAGAAGATTTTGAGCTTGAAATTAGTTCCAATGATGAGGCAATCACACCATCTGAAACTACTACAACAGAAATAGTTAGAACCACAGCCCAAAGTCTTGGGATTGTACTTGATACCCAAGAAATATCTGATATTGCCGCTAATGTAAATAATTCTTCTGATGATTTGCATGATTCTTTAGATGATATCAAGTCAGCCATTATTGCATTTGTTAAATACAAATCCTCTTTAAATAGCCAAAGAATTAATCAAGTAGTTGAAGAAATTAACGACGTTGTTAACGATGAATTTACTAGTAACTCTCAGCAACTAACACAAGGATTGCAAGCCATTAACCGAAATATGCAGCAGCAAAACACTGACTTTAAAAGAAAAGTCAACGCTGCAATTTCAGCCTTTAAAGTGCCAACAGCAGGATAATTCATTAAAAATCAGGTTTAATCCTGTTGTTTTACTATCAATAATTATTCTGCTATCCTGCTTAACAATTTTAGACAATTTTAAGTTTAGCAGAGTAATTAAACCCCAACATCGCTATTTTGTAGACCCAAACATTTACTTTGAGCTAAATAAATGAATCAGTCTCAAGTTAGGCTTAAAAATCATATAACGCAAAATGGGAAGCGTTGTAAAAGGCTTACATCAGCCTTGAAAACTAAATTTGGCGTAACTCTCCAAGACTTTGACAATGCTGTTAACGGTGACATTGAAGCAGCGCAAAAAATTGGTGAATTAGCTCGACAAGGCAGATTATCAAGCGAGTTTGCCCCTAGATTAGCTCAGGCTTACTTAGAAATTATTCAAGGTAGCGAGGCTTATAACAAAGCCACTGCTGATATTCTTGTACAAGCTGGCAAGAGTGCTATTGCAATTGATAAGTATGTTGCTCAGTCTATGATTGCTAATACTAAATATGAACATCAACGCAAGGAATTAGCACAACAGTTTTTAATTGATAAAAGAACTGAAAATACGCGCCATCAATATCAAATGAATTATGCCCAAATGAAAGGCTATATTGATGCTCATATAGTTTCTGTTGATAATCAGGTAACTTTACTTGAGCAATCGTATAGACCAGAAATTAAGCAAATTGCTGCTGAGGAACAACTTGATACTAAAGAGATAAATGAGGCATTAGTAAAAGGTGATAATGCCAGATTTGATTTAATTCCTGAGCGTAACTATACAGGAGGAATTAAATCCAAACTTTTGGAACTCAAAGCTGCATTAGGATTTTAAACAAAATACCCAGATACGCGGATATCTGGGTAACTACCATTAATGAATAATTATGCTACTCGAAGAAGACGAAGAACAGCAACCCAATCAAGAAACTATTCGATATTTGACCCATATCGAGCAGAAGCTTTATACAGATATTGAAACTAGAAAAAGAATTGATGCAGGATTACTATTTTTAGCCTGCCAGATTAGCTCATGCAGCCTTAGTTGGCTGTTGTTTCAATTACAGGTTACTTTATCAATCATTCAAGTATCTAGTGCCATTGTAAGCCTTCTTCCGGGCTTAATTGATGTGGGTGATGGTTTCAGTTTTTCATTCACTTCTGAATCTTGGGAATTTACACTAGGTCAGAAGCCATTAATAGGAATAATTAAATTAATAATTGGTGGTGCTGTTTCTTGGAATGGTACTGGTAAGATTGCGGCGGAAGTATTGCAAACTAACACGGGCATAGCCGAGACTTACCAAGAAATTAGAAGTAGTGAAGGCTTGAGCTATCAGCTACCAAACATAGGTGTAAGTTTAGCGATCGCACTAGTGGCAGTTGTATTAATAGGTTTTTTAAAAAAGGGATTTAGTAAAAATGAAAATCAAGGGTAACTGGTCATTTTTAGAGATGTTTATCAGTGGCTTGTCAACACTTATATTTATAAATTATTTAATAACTGGTTTTAGTGATGTAGTGATTAATATCGGCAGTTTATTAACTTGGCTACAGCATACAAATTTCAACCAATTAATTAACCAGCTATTCAGATGATAGATGATATTACAGAGTTTAGTGAGCGACTAAATCGGCAGCGCAAGTCATCAACAGTAATTATTTTTAGCTTGTTATTGTGTGGTTTCGCTGCTGCAATACCCATGTTTAACGACAGCATTAAGCATGAGGAAACTTTGTATTGTAACTCTAAAGTAATTTGTAGAGGTGCAAATATTAAACGCGGTATCAGCTATTTAATCGACCGTGAAAGACGTAATCAATTATTTGATAACAATATTTATGTAAAAAAAATCTTGCCGCCGGAAGACCCTACAGCCTTTATATGGGGCATTATTAGCAGTGGATTGCTATTATCTGCTTATGGAATATCTAAATCATTAACTAATAATCAAGAGAAAGCTATACATAGTCAATTTAAATTGTTAAAAATCAAGGCTCTAGAAAACGATTTACTAGAGCAAACACATATAGATTTATTTGAATTTAGTAAACAAAATCAAGCTGAGATAACTAAGCAAGCAATTGCCCGACAAACTTCTGAAACTATCCAAGCGATGAAATCAGAATCAGAGGTGCAGCTAGACCATCTTAACGGGCAATTACAAGGGGAATTATCCTTAAAAACCCATGAGCTACAAATCTCTGACTTATCAAAGCAGATAGCAGAAAACTTATTATCTGAAGCAGAAACTAAACGTAAACTGGAAAAGCTAAATAAACCTACGCAAGATACTAAACAACCTACACCTGACGAACAACTTAAATTAACTCTGATTGATGCCTTAAAAGCTCATGAGGATGGCTGGCTGTGGAAAATCGTTGATAGTCTTAAACCATTATGGCTGATTGGTAATCAAGGCAGTGGTAAGACTTATACAGCCAGTGCTATTGCATTAATTAGAAAATATTCTTTAGGCGCTCCAATTTATCAATTAATTGACAGACACGCCACAGGTGATAATGCCGATGTATGGAAGCTGCTAGATGCTCAATTCAAGGCTGAAACTGAGGAAGATATTAGCATTGCTTTTGAGGATTGCTGCGAACGCTGGCTAATTCGCATAAAACAGAAACCAACAACTAAACAGCAGGTGATTGTAGACGAGTTTACAAACCTTAAATCATTATGTGGTAATAGTGCGATCGCTTTCTTTAAAGCCAGTTTGACTGATACCAGAAAAGCAAAAGAATACTTATTAGGAATTACACACAATGCTACTAATGAATCATTTCCAGATGGCACAGCAGCAGCAAGAAAAGCTGGTACAATTTTGTTAGAAAAATTCTCAGCCAACGGTGAAACACCATTATCTAGAGTGGTTGTCCGTCATGGGCTAGTAGATGAACAAGGTAATAGTTTAGAGGATGTAGAGCGTACATTACCATCGTGGTTTCATCCCCTAAAAATACATGAACATTTTAATGGTAAACCTATTGATTTTTAAGAAAAACTATGGATGCACAAGAAGATTTTAGATTTTTAGAGGGAGAATATTTAGTTATTCAGTCTTACCCTGCTAATATCGACCTGAACATTATCGGGCGCTACAAAAATTATTATGATGCTATAACAAAACGCGAATTAGAGAATCAATCAAATGATTACTCTAACTTTATCGTAGTAATTTTTCATGAAGGTAAATTCTGGAATGTTATTGACAGCTTACCAGAAAGAGTTTGTGAGATTCAGCCTTGGCAAATTACCGAGAGTTTAACAGGATTTTATGAAGGAGAGGACGGAGACTTAAAATACTGCAAATGTAGTTATCCATACTTACTGTGTGACTACGATATTATTACCTGTTTAAAAGATGATAAGGGAAGAAGTATTAATAATGAATGCCCTAATTGCGGTAGAGAGATATTTTGTGATTAATTAAGGAGATGATCGCTTTCTGCTTAATCCTCTTTTGTTATTTCCTCTAAGAATAGGAGTAATAATGTTTCCAGGTGAAGATAAACCTACAAAATCCAGAGTTATTACAGGAACATTTAAATTTTGTAACTCTGGCAGAGAAGAAGTTAGGACAGTTACCTGTTTGTTTACTGAAAGGTCATAACAGTATGAATTAACAAAGGTATATGTAGTTGAGTTTGGTTGTGAACTGATTTTTTGTAAATCAACTAATGAATTTTTAGTCAACGATTGAGTATGGATTTACCATTTGATTTAGTAGAAACTGTTTATGATGTCAATGGAAAACCTTTTATCATTGACACTCTTGAAAAAGATATATTTATGGCTTTGCCATGTGAGATAGAAATTATCTTTAATGAATTTTTCTACGTTCAGCGTCCTGTTGTTTTAGAAATTCTTGACATCTTGAAATCACTTGACCTCTGCCAAGAGTATGTAACTGGCTTTTGGATACGGCATAGAGCCGAGATAAGCGCAAAAACGGAAATAGCGGCTGAAAACCCTTGCTAATTCTAGCTTTCAAAGATTTTGGTAGTTAGAGAAATTGCAGCTTCAAATGGTCGCCTAATATGTGCTATCTAGAGTACATAATTGCTGTAATCCTTGATATATCTCGTTTTTAGCGACTGTTAGTACAAGCGCGATCGCATCTGTTTTTGCGGAATTTACACCATTGATTTTGAATTTTACCAACTTTCGATGATTGAATAGTTTCTTTCTTCATGCCCAAAACCCTTAAAAAATCAATGTTACTCTGCTGTCAAATGCCAACTTTCACCCAAATGTTGGTATTTGAGAGAGGAACAACCGGATTTATTAGTAACTGTGTACTAAATTTAGCATGACTGTACTCAGGTAAAACTGGGGGTAGCAAAAAAACTGAAAGCTATATATGACAAGACTTTTCAGGCTCTATTTCCGAATTTGCAGGGATCTCGGCTTCATGCCGATACTGACTGAGAAAGGCCGAATACTCCAGCCGTACATTAGAGAACTAACCCACCCAAGCCGATTAATGAAGTAAATTTCCTCTAAGAAAATCACTGAGTAATCTGAATAACACAGTTGCAGATTACTTATCAAAATATTATTTTGCAAAACATAGTTTCCCAGAACACCTATTCTGATAAGCGATCGCTCAACTTAATTGAAGATGGAACTCTGACGCTACAGAGTTGTTACTTTATTTATCCATACACCAAATCCCAGAGCAAATTAATTCCATTTCCAACATATTTTGAATCCTGGCGTTCCTTAATCCATTGGGTAAGACTAGTGACCAAACTAGGAGTTTTTTTGCCGATTTTACCCAGTGCATCTGCGGCTCTAGAACGCACAGAGAATTCTTGGTGTTCTAGGAGTTTAATTAACCCAGGAATTGCTGCTTCTGAACCGATTTTACCCAGTGCATCTGCGGCTCTAGAACGCACAGAGAATTCTTGGTCTTCTAGGAGTTTAATTAACCCAGGAATTGCTGCTTCTTTCTCTCCTAATGCCGCACGATATTGTTGAAATCGTACTTGATTTATTTTTTTTTCTCTTTCTTTTAAGAATTGTAGTGCTTGAGTTTCAAAGGCTGTTTCATTCAGACTGCAAAGAGTTTGAAAAACTTGGAATCTAATTTTAGAACTGACTTGTGATGAATCGCTTATTTCCAGTTTTACCAAATCCTGTAAGATTTCTTCTGCCAGTTGATTATCTGCAACTTTTAAGTCTTTGGGATTTTCGGCAAGGCAGTTGCCAGCAAAAAACAGATCGCGGTGCAGCCATTGATCATATTCGCTATGCTGGTTTAAAACTGCCCGAATTGCTTTGGCTGTTGGTTTGGGTTTTTGTTGACTAATTAGCAGCAGCAACACTTCTCTCCAATGAGAATCGTGAAGATGGTCTTTAATATGCTTTAGGACAATGCCGAAATCATCCTCGTTGTCTCGCTGGTAAATAATTTCTTGCGTACAAAGATATTCCTGAAAGGTTTTATGCACAAAAGCGTAGCAGTCTTGTCCTTGTTCATTTAGCAAACCTGTGCGCTCTCTGATAAATTTTACGAAGCGTTGTGCTTCTTCTTGAGCGTGAGCAGTTCCAATTTGTTTTAGCGTTTCTATATGTCTGCTTAATTGAGATATTAGTTCATCTCGATCAATTAGCGTACCGCCTTCTTTATCTCCTGTATTTCCTTGGGTATGAATCCAGTAAGCTAGGCTTTCTAGCAAACGTCGTAAGTCATATAATGATAAATATTTAAATATCAAATGATTGCTAACTTCTTTGTTTGAATCCCAAGATGTTAATAAAGTTTCTACTGCTTTTTCATATAGCTTATAACGCTCTTTAGGTAAAATGGCTTCGTAGCGATGTATTAAAGTAATAATCGTTAACAGTAACGGATTTCTTGCTAACAACTTAATCCTGTCATTTGCATAAAGTGCCTTTTTCAGGCTGTCTTTACGCCGTTGTGCCTCTATTGAATCTACAATTCGACTGTCGTACCAACGGTTAATAAACTCTTCTATTTTGGCATCATCAAATGACTGGAGTTGATAATGAGGAAAATCGTCTGTGTGGAAAAAATCACGTCTGTAGCCAGCAGGACGAGAGGTAATAATTGCTAGATTTTGAGAGAACTGTCCTAAAAAGTCCTCAATCTGCCTAACAACTTCATACCGCTTGACTGAATCTGCAACTTCATCCAAACCATCTAATAGAATTAAAGCTTTTCCATTTTCGAGCCAATACTCAAAAAAATTAGGTGGTAGCTGTTTTACGAGTAAATTACGTTGGGTAAACTGATTTACATATTCTAAAATACTACTATTTTCTTGTCTTGCTAAGTCACGAATTTTAACCAAAATTGGCAGTAGGTCTGTACCTGCTTTAAGTCCAAGCTTTTCTGACTTTTTTTGAGCAAGCATGACAGCAAAGTAATTCATCAAAGTAGTTTTACCTGAACCTGGTGCGCCTAATAAAACTAATTTACGAGAGTCGGTTTTGCTTAATAAATGTTTTGCAGAAAACTTTCTTTCGGTTTGGTTCTCCAGTTGCACTAGTTGACGTTGTTCACGGATTAATTCTGCCTGACGCTTACTTGATAAATCATCAGTTTCAGATAAAGAAATGTCTGTTTTATAATCTATTTGTTTATGCTTAGTTTTTATTTCCTCTGCTACATCTGGTATAACAAGAATCTGACTAATTTTTGCAGATTTATCCACCTCTTGACCGGACACTGCAATCCCAGCGAACTTAATATCATCAAACCATTCTGCTAGTTGCTTACAGTATTCTTTTTTTATAATTTCAAATATTTCTATATTCATGCTGCCCTTATTCACCTATTGTGGACTGCATTTTGGCTCATTATTAGTAGCAATATTAAATTTTTGATGTTACAGTCTATTTCGATACTCCTGCATTCTGTCTTTATCTATATATTCTTGATTCTCTTCCAAAACTTGAAGTGCTGATTTTGCAAACTCTGTTTGACTCAGGCTACAAAAAATTGAAAATATTTGTAAGCGAACTTTTTCATCCACATTAGGATTGATTTCCAGCTTTACCAATTCATTTAGAATTTGCGGGGATGGGTCAATAGATTCACCTGTCTCTTTAACTTTTGCTATCTTCAAATCTTTTGGATCTTCAGCTAAACAACTACCAGCAAACAATAAATTATGATGATATAATTCTTCATTATCTTTATCCTTATCAAGGATGGCTTGAATGGCTTTAGCGGCTGGGTTAGGTTTTTGAATTACAATCAGCAGTAATAATACTTCTCTCCAGTGAGGGTTATAAATATATTTGTTTATATGCTCTAATAGTATTTCATTATCTCCGTTTTGACGACAATAATCTATTTCTTGAGCGCACAAGTATTCCTGAAATGTTTTATGTACAAATGCGTAACATTCTTGTCCCTGTTCATTCAGTAACCCAGAACGAGCAGAGATATAGTTTATAAAACTTTCTGCCTCTTTTTTCGCTTGGTAAAGTTCAATATCTTTGAGATTTTTGATTTCTTGACTTAATTGGTCAAGTATTTCTCTTCGTTCAACTATTGTACTGCAATTTTTATCTTCTGTTGTACTTTCCTGGCTATGAATCCAATATGCCAGTCTTTCCATCAATCTTTGCAAATCGTCATATTGTACATATTTTAAGTTTCTGATATGTGCATCTTTGTCTTCAAATCGAATCTGTTCCCAACTCGTGAGTAGAGTTTTTACTGCTGATTCATAAAGGTCATGACGCTTTTGTGGTAAACGATACACATTGTAACGGTGAATTAAACAGACTAGTGTTAGTAGTAGCGGATTTTCGACTAATAATTTAATGCGTTCTTGCTTATTTAATACACCTTTTAAGTTAGTTTGCCAGCGATGTGATTCTTGAGAGTCGGAAAAATGACTGTCATACCATTTTTCAATAAATAAGTTAATTTTTGACTCGTCAAATGGCACTATAAAATAGTGGGGAAATTCCTCAGTTTGAAATAAATCTCGCTTATACTCCGTAGGACGAGATGTAATAATTACTCGGTTTTGGACATACTGCTTATTTTTTACAAAAGAATAAAGACGTGTTACAACCTCACTCCGCTTCTTTTCATCAGCAATTTCATCCAAACCATCAAGTAAGATTAGTGTTTTTCCTTGTTTGAGCCAATAATCAAAAAATCCGTCTGGTACATCTAAAGTGAACTTTTCTTGAATAGACTTTTGCAAGTATGCCAAAATATTAGTCTCTGGATATTTTGCTAACTCACGAATTTGAATTAAAATTGGTAATAAATCTATCTGTTCTGGTAAATTTAATTCGGAGAACTTATGTTGAGCGACTTTAAAAGCAAAATATTGCATTAAAGTGCTTTTACCGGAGCCAGGATTACCTAAAATTACCATTTTTTGTGAGGTACTGGAATTTAATAGCTTATTTGCTGAAATATTAGCTTCTAGATTTAATAAATTATTTTCCTCCCTTACATCTGGGATTACAAAAATTTTATCTAAAGACTTAGACATATTTTTTTCCTGTCCTCCTGTCACTTTAGTGTCAGCGATTCCAGCAAAAAGTATTTTTTCTGACTGTGTAATTATTAGTTTTAAATATCTATCTTTAGTAACTTGATAATTTGTATAGATTGGGCTTCTTTGAAAATATACATTACAAAATGTCTTTAACCATGATTGAAGATAATTTTCATTTAGCTTAATTTTTTCATTATTTGCAACTTGCTTAAATGCTTCAATCAATATTTCTATATCTGGAAATTTATTGATTAACGGTTTTTCTAATTCTTTCTTAACTACTGAAGATTCAAATACTTTAGAAATAAATGTATTAATTTGCTTATCATCACAGGCAGATAAAAGGCCTTTATTGTAATTATTATCTTCATCTTGAGCCGCTTTTATGCCTTCTTTGATAGCTCTTTCTATTTCTGTTGGATTTAAATGACTTTGAGTTTTTTGAACGATTTCTTTTGCAACCAGGGGTAAAATTATCTTAAGTGCATTAGCAGCAATCGCTAAAATATCTACCATATTATTTATTTTCGCTAGAGTAATATATATGTTGACTTGCTCATACTACAGAATACTATTTCTACGAGAAAATAGTCAAAATTGTTAATTAGACAAATACATTTCTTACCTTGCAGTTGTTAGTAAATAATTGATAGTGAGGATCTCCCCCCTTACTCCTCATCATCGAGCAAATACAACCCACTACTATCAGTCGGTCTAGCATGAAGATACATTTCAGTAATTGCCACCGAACTATGCCCTAGCGTCTTTTGTACTAAGTTAATAGGCGCACCCCTATCTATACTGTGGCTGGCGTGACTGTGCCTTAGCCAGTGGGGTGAGACATTGCCCTCAATACCTGCGCGGTGTGCTGCATTCTTCACAATATGAAATACCATCGACCTGCACAGATGACCGCCTTTACCAGACACAAACACAGGGTCATCTCTACGAGCATTGTTCTTAAGTTGCTGAATTTCTTGCCACATCTTTGCACCAACAAGTACAACCCTGGTTTTTTCCCCTTTACCAAATACATTGATTTGTCCGCCGTCGCCACTTGTTTTGAGGTCACGCCACTTTAAATCACATAGTTCTGATACCCGTAAACCTGCAAAGTAAAGTAAACGGATGATTGCATGGTCACGGGCATTGGTAGTGGAATTCATCAGTGATTTTACTTCCTCTTGAGTAAGAATTCGTTCAGCCAATTTGTTCTTTGCCTTTGGAGATTTAATCAGCACTCCTAAATTAGCCTCGATTACCCCCAACTGTTTAGCAAAAGAAAACAAGCTTTTTAATGCGCCTACAGCCACCCGTTTGCTGTTTTCAGAACCACCTAGCGTCATTACCCACAGTTGAGCATCCATGAGGGTGCAATCTTTTAGGTGTTTGTTGGTGTTTGTAAAAAATCGTTCGGCATGGCGACGATAACCATCAACCGTGTTGGCACTTTTGCCATGTAGCCACAGGTCAATGAGTTCGTCGTTAGTTAGGGTAGAGGGATGATTCAACATTGCCCATTCTTATGTTGAATGATATTACATTAAAGCTTATTGGCGGGGCTATTTGTTGATTAGTCAATTTCTGTTACTAGTGATTATCTTTGTTGCTGCATAATCTCCCTCATCATGATACTGTCAAGGTAATTATCAAGATGAATGACGAGGCAGACAGTCCAGTTTTACCTAGACATTACCTAGATATGAGCAATACAGGGAGAACAAAGAAGCTGGCATCTTTTAACTGTGACCAAAAGATGTGGGAGCAGTTTATCGCTCATTGCCAGGAAAAAGGCACAACAGCAACAGCCACGCTCACCCGATTTATTGAGCTATACCTAGATGGTTCCATTGATGACCTTGATGCAATTGCTGGTAATGAAGATGAAGATAAACGTCTGGACTCTTTAGAACAAAAAATTGAAGAGATAACAGCCCGAATGACACAATTCGCCGATGCGATTCTGAAAATTCAAAATCATCTCAATAATCAACCAAAACGGCGCAATAACTCATACAACAATAATTCATACTATCAAGGGCAAACTCCCCGTCTTCAACCGCTAACGGCAGAAAATTTAGCTACCAGACTTAATGTAAATGCAGAAACTGTACGTGAGCAGCGAGTTAATCTACCACCACCGCTTTTTGTGGCATGGTGCAAGGGCAAGGATAGAGGGGGGTTAGGCTGGGAATTTAACGAAAGTACAGGACTATATCATCCTGTGAGTTAGTTTACAGATGCAGGTAGGGATGCGATCGCTATAGTCAAAATCTGAAAATACCGTCAAAAATGATGATTAATTTAATATGCAATACTATCTAACTAAAATTTATGCGCTTAATCAGTCGTTGTCAGGGTCTAGCTATTACCACTGGGTTAATTGCTCTGTTGGGATGTTCGCCAGCACCAAGTCAAACCTTATTACCAACTCCAACTCAGTCACCAACACCGACAATAGAAAAACCATTACAGGTGACACCATTCCCTACTAACTCAATCAGCCCCCACCTGTTGTTGGGCAATCCCAGTGGTGCTAGTGCAACTATCTGTAGCGAACTGCAAACATCC
>JAGKSW010000219.1 GCA_018993265.1 Nostoc sp. TH1S01 | reverse complement strand
GGCGATTGTCGCCCCTTGAACCCTTACACCTTACATCCCAAACTTTTTTAATTTGCATTTAAGACTTACAGATCACTCCAAAGCATCGTGCAATAACAGTGTCATAACTTATAAATGAGGTGGTACATAACTTGACACCGTGTCCTTCTTATCTGGCTTAATAGTTACAAGGCTATGGAGTTCAATTTTTTCGACTATTCTTGTCTTATTTTGATTAATTCGCATTTTCACCGTATTTACATCGCGTGGTAGTGTATAAATACAATCGCTGTTTGGGGGAATCTGAAGCGTTCCATTGGGGAGCGTTACTGCCGCGGCATCAAAGATTCCACCAACAACAGTGTCTGCCTGATTGAAAACCTCCACTTTCATAGATGAAGAAGACAGGTTCCTAATGGTTACACGTCTTGCTTCTGGGGCAGTTCTCTTTGAAGGACTAGGCCCGGAATTGACTGCTTTTTTATTTTTCAAGGCGATCGCTAATTTCCGAAATTCTTGCTGATATGCCATCAATGTATAGGGGCCAAAAAGAGTATATCCTCCTTCATAATGTTGTTTATCATATTCCTCTTTGGTTGTAATATATAATGAATAATCGTTAGCATACGCTGCCAAAGCTAAATGTTTTATTCCAGAATCTTTCAGTTCATTCAAAACAGTCTCTTTTAAGCGTCTACCTGCCATAGTCGTAATTTCACCTGGGATGGCGGTCAAGATCAGACTACCAATTTTGATGAGTTGCAACGGTAGAACATTCGGCGTGATAGGCGGGTTCAACAGACCTGTTCTGAGTACGATTGGCTTTGGTAAATGTCCTTGAACAAATTCTGGTTTATCTTCGGTTTTACCAAACCTGTCTGCTAGCCCACCAATTATTGCAAGTTGGGCAGCTCTTTCTGTTACAGAAATTTGACCTTTAGCTTCAATTATACCTTCTCTCAATTGGAAGCTATCTATAGTGCCTACTAACGGCAATTGTATCTTGGGTACACTATCTTCTGTGCTACCTGCTGCAAAAGAAAGACCCAGCGCACCAGGCCAAGTTCTCTTACCTGGTTGATTCTCAATCTTGACATTTGACATATCTACACGGGTATGTCGGAAATCAATTTCCCCTTGTAATTCTTCTGTCGCTGAGTCAAAAAGCTTTTTGGCCATATCGAATTGTTTTCGTCCGTGCAATTCCATGTGTGCTTTGTCGTCTACACCATCAGGAATATAGCCAAACTCGACATTACCCGAAACATCACCACAATTTGAATTGGCAAATGCAGCAATAAATGTCTCTTTGTTAGAGTAATTCGTACCTAATGCTCTTTCAAATAGATAAGAAGCATAACCTTTGTTATCACCATTTATTACAGTAGTTTTCTGTCCTCTATCAGTCGGGTGAATAGCATACCAATTTAATACTCCTATTGGTACTTCTTTCGCCTGCTGTACTTTAACAAACTTGAGCAATAACATTTCCTTATCAGTGTCAGAATTATATCTCTTGCGTTCCTCGGCTGGATTATTAAGATATGCTTCTTTAGATCGCTGTCTACCGCAATCTGCAATTATTCCTTTATTGATATAAATCTTACCAGGTGCAAGATTACTGAATGCCTTTTCGATAGATTTAACAATACCAGAAACCACACACTCAAAAGTATGAGGATCAAATCCGCCAGTAACTTGTTCGTACAGTGCGCTATGAGAAAAACCGCCTGGGCCACTGTGATTATGAGTACCACTAATTAAGACATTCTCTTCATTTAATGATTGGAACTTTGGCTGAGGTTTAAGGCGTTTGATGACTTCTGTTTTTACCGCTTCTACACTTGTCCATATATCAACAATTACGATAACTACAGGTTTATTCAAGCTCTTACTTGTAAAATCTACGATCGCAAAAGTTCTAGCATATAGCCTTGATTCGACTCCTCTGATTTTCTGGGATGGATCAGCCATACCTTGCATATTTTTTCCAATGGCTGGATCTGTAACTTCAGATATTCCTGTACCAATGTTGTAAATCATAATAACTCCTATTTTTTCTGTGAGATTTTTTGGAAATGGGGACTTCCATTGATTTAATACTTTTAGTTTACTTTTATTTATAGATATTTACATATAATAAATGTCACGATGTACCCATGATGTTTGTCATGATGAACAGTAAATTTTTGTACAAAATAATAACAATTAAAATACCAAGAGTTAGATTTACATATTAAGTTAAATTTATATTGTTACTATAAAAATAAAGTCTTCACAAGAAAATCAATTCATAAAAATAACCCGTGCAGGCGGGTTTTATTTGTCTGTAATATTATGAACTGTAATTTCTCTCCAATAGTGTATAAATAAATCAAGGTTTAATTTGAATATTGGAGCTACTAGGTTATCAATACTTATTAGTTTAAGATTTTCACTCGGATCACTAAAAATAACTCCCTTTAGCATCTAACTTAAATAGATTGATAAACAGGGCGGCCGCATCATGTCAATAAGGCTAGACCATTCTCAATAGGCTCAAAAATAATCGCATTAAGCCATACTTATTGACAAAGATTTTAGCGATCGCTTTGAGGTTTGGACAGTGGTTCAAATGATAAATGCTGATTTTTTCGTTGATTCTCAATTTCAGTAGTCACTCAGTATACTTTAGATGCGTTCGCCCTGGATTGATAAAGGGAATTATTTTTGTTAAAGATATAATGTTAGATTTTTTCTGCTGATCCTGTTATTACTACTCCGGCTGGGTTGGATTGAATAAAGAGAATTTTTTGCCCTTTATTAACAATCACACCTTTCAAAGTAGCTAAGTTACCCGCAGCATCGGAAATATTGAAAGAAAGCTCACAGTTAAAGCTCACCGTATAAGTTCCTGTTAATTTTCTATCCAATATATTACCGTTCACACTAATAGTATCGTTACCAGATAATTTTCCTGCACCATCGAAATAAATCCTACCTGTTTGTCCAAATGGGCCAGAAGGAAAAGGCGGCAGAGATATAAATGTTCCTGCTGCTTGTACTCCATATTCTGATTTTAAAGTGCTAGATGTACAACCGAATACAGGTATTTTTGGATCAATTATAAGAATCTCCTGTGCATTAACAGGGAAAGTAACACCAGTAAAACAAGCTCCAGTAATAACAGTCGCCAAAGCTAAAGATTTAATTTTCATGACTTTTTAATTGAAGTAAAGTGGGTAAGAATTGAAAGCTGTTAATAAAGCAGAGGTATAACTAAGTTTTACTGTTATCCTTTCGCTTTATAGTTTTAAAATACCGCTAACGAGTATGGACTAACATCTAATAAATGTCATCAGGTAACTATGACATTTGTAATTTTTAGAATGTCAGATTTCGAGTAGCCTCGATTAGAGAAATAATTTCTTCAAAACAAAAATCATTAATAATATCGGTCAATCTTTTAGCTAAAGCAGCCTGAGATGGTGGTATCTCTTCAATCAGTTGAAGAATAGATTTGGCATTAACGCGGATAGCTGCTTGGTGCAATTGTTCTACCCACTCCACAGGCATCTGGGAGATCGCACTACTTAATTCATTTGCAGACATAACTGAAGATTGTGGTTGTGTCGGCAGTTTAGTTTCTTCAGTTGCATATATATATATGACACCCAAGTGTTGGGCCATCTTCTCGAAAATTACTTCAGCCCGAAATGGCTTACGGACAAAATCATCACACCCAGTAGATAAAGCAACAATCCGATCCTCTTCAAAAGCACTACCAGTTAAAGCAATGACAACTGGGGGCAAATCAGTTGCTGTTTTTATGCGTTTAGTCGCCTCATACCCATTCATCACCGGCATACGCATATCCATCCAAATTAAATCAGGATACCAACTTGCACAGATGGTGCTCGCTTCTTGTCCATTGCTGGCTTCGCGTACATCAAAGCCGACTGGCTGCAATAATTTAATTAGAATCTGGCGAATTTCTGGCTTATCTTCTGCTACCAGAATCCGATATTTTGGTTGCCCGACTGCCAAAGCAATTACTTGCTGGCTAGATTTTACTGTTTGTACTTCATCAGAGCGAACTTTTTGGGTAAAGATATCAAACCTAAAAATTGTTCCCACCCCTACCCTACTGTTAGCAGTAATTTGTCCCCCCATAAGACGTACAAATTTTTGGCTAATGGGTAATCCCAGTCCAGTTCCCTCTTGCGAGCGTTTACCTGTTTGAGTTTGCACAAAAGGTTCAAATAAACGCTCAATTTCTGTGGATTCAATTCCAGGGCCAGTATCTTCAACTTCAAATAATAGATGTACCTTAGTGTGCATTTCTTCAGGATCACGCCAGACTCGTAGAATTACACTACCTGTTTGGGTAAACTTGATGGCATTGCCTAATAAATTAATCAAAACTTGACGCAGTTTACTTTCATCCGTGCGGATATATTGTGGCGTATCGGGTGCAATTTCAAAAATTAACTTTAACTGTTTTGACTGAGCTTTTAAGCAGAGCATTTGATGTAGTGTATTCAAAAGATTTGTTAAGTCGAAACCAGTTTCATTAAATGTAGTTTTACCAGCTTCAATTTTGGACATCTCAAGGACATCATCAATTAAATTTAATAGATGTTCGCTACTACGAGTAATAGTTTCCAAATATTCCTGCTGTTGAGTATCAAGAGAACCATACCTAGTCAGCAATTGAGTAAAGCCCAAAATTACATTGAGGGGAGTTCGCAACTCATGGCTCATGTTTGCTAAGAACTGACTTTTAGCAACGTTTGCTACATCTGCCGCTTCTTTAGCTTGCTGAAGTGCCGCTTGAGTTTGTTTACGAGCTGTAATATCACGAATCGCTAAAACAGCACATTTTTCTCCTTCAATGAATTCGATACAGCTTCCTGAGATTTCTAAAATTAGTATTTGATCCGATTGTTGAAATTCATATTCAGTAGCTTTTAGTTGAATCTTCAGTGCCATCAATACTGGATGTGTTTCTACAGTAATTACTTGTCCCTGCTGTGTTAACGGTAGTAGCTCAATTAGTGGCATTCCCAAGATTGTAATATGAGGTTTATCAACTAAGCGATCAAAAGCTGTGTTGCACCATTGCACTTTAGTGTCTTCACCTGTCCAGACAATCGCATCATCAATAGCCCCCAGTGCCACTTCCATTTTTCCTAAAGTTGAACGCAGCCGATTTAGCTGAAGAGCAGGATCTTTCTCCATATATATAACCAAATGGGAAAATAATTTTTACTCCTTATAAAGGAGAAATTGTAGCTGTGAAAATCCAATTTCCCTCTTGCTTTTCTGCTGTAATATAATGTTCGCTTTCTAATTCTATACCATCTTTTGTTACCGTTTTTAGCAATAGAGGGTGATTGAGAACTTTAGCTTTTTCAGTCATCACAAAGCGAGAAAAGCTCAATCGATGAGAATCATGTAGACTCTGGGGGATAATAATTTCCAAAGGTAAGCCAACCAATTCCCCCGAACTCCAACCATAAACCGTACTAAAAGCTTCATTTATATATATAATAAATCCTTGTTGGTCGGTAATAATAACTGGCAAGTGGCTTTCTGACTTTATTTGTTTAATAGTCTTCATAAGTATGCTTTGCTATCTCAGATTTAATTGTCTAAAATATTTAATAGTTGCTCACTGTAAATAAAAATGCTATTTTTAAGCATTTAGCCATTTAACAATGATAATAAATCGCTTTATGCTAAAATCGCTATATTTTTTTCTATGTTTCTATCGCTATTAATTGGAAATCCAAATGTTGATTATTTAATATTGACTTGAGCTAAAATGTATGGATAACAGTCACTTATGTAAGGCAGATATACTTATTGTTGATGACACGATTGAGAATCTGCGACTATTATCAAAAATGCTGACGGAGCAGGGGTATGAAGTGCGGTGTGTCACTAACGGTGCTACTGCGTTGATGGGGATCAAAGCTCAACCGCCAGATTTAATATTGCTTGACATTACTATGCCAGGGCTGAATGGCTATGAAGTTTGCCAGCAATTAAAAGCAGATAAAGAAATCAAGGAAATCCCAGTAATTTTTATTAGTGCTTTAAATGAAACGTTTAATAAAGTTAAAGCTTTTTCAGTTGGAGGTGTAGATTATATTAGCAAGCCCTTCCAAATCGAAGAAGTGTTTGTTCGGATTGAAACACAACTCAAAAATCGGAGGTTGCAAGCACAACTCCAATTGCAAAATTGTCGGTTGCAACAAGCGGAGGCAGATTTACTGAAAGCCTTGGAGCAAGAGAGAGAATTAAATCTGCGACTACAGGAAATGGCTACGATAGAAGAGCGCAATCGTATTGCTCGTGATATTCATGATTCTTTAGGTCATTCATTGGTAGCACTTAATATTCAGTTAGAAGCAACTATGGCTTTGTGGCAACATAACACCAATAAAGCTTATGAGTGTTTGTTAGAAGCCAAACAATTGGGATCAGAAACTTTAAAAGCAGTACGTGAATCTGTTGCAATAATTAGATCAGAACCCTTGCAAAGTCAGCTTTTAGAAGTAGCGATCGCCAATTTAACAGAAGAATTTCGTCGCCTTACTGGCATCTTGCCAGACAGCCATATCAAAATACCATCGGATCTACCTCATACAATAAACACAACTATTTATAGAATTTTGCAAGAAGGCTTGACTAATATTTGCAAATATGCACAAGCAACAGAAGTACAGATTCAGATCCAGTCTACTAATGATGGCTTAGAACTAATACTTCAAGATAATGGTAAAGGTTTTGAGATGAATAGATGCACAGGTGGATTTGGACTTCAAGGAATGCAGGAGCGAGTAGTTGCTTTAGGAGGAAAATTAGAGATTGCCAGCAAACTAAATAGAGGGTGTCGAATTACTGCTAAATTTTCCCGAACTTAGACAACAGCTAGATTCCGATTTTCTATGTAAGGTAGAAAAGAATTAGCAAAAATAGCAGCCTGAGTGCGATCGCGCAAATTTAAACGATTTAAAACATTGGTAATGTGGTTTCTTACTGTTCCTTCGGAAAGGAAGAGCTTTTGAGCAATCTCTCGATTACTGTGTCCACTGGCAATCAACTGCAAGACTTCTCTTTCTCTACTGGTCAGTTGTGCTAGTTCTGAAGGTCGTTGTTTTTGTTCGGCTGGCTGTGTTGTGGAGACACTAACAAGCATTTTTTCTAGAATTCCCGGACCAAAGTGGGTGTACCCTTTGTGAACAGAGATAATTGCATCTGCTAATTCCTGGGCAGGTGTGTCTTTTAATAAGTATCCTTTAGCACCAAACCGGATAGCTTCAGAAATATATTTTGTATCATCAAAGGTTGTCAATACAAGAATTTTAGTATCTGGATACTGCTGACAAATACGTTGTGTAGCCTCTACTCCATCCATCACAGGCATACGGATATCCATTAACACAATGTCTGGCTGAGAATTTCCACTCCTAAGATTTTCTATTTGTTGAATTGCTGTTTGACCGTTTTCCGCCTCTGCTACCACTTGTAAGCCAGGTTGAATTTCTAATAAAGTCTTCAGCCCACGACGGACAATCTCTTGGTCTTCCACAAGTAATATGTGAATCATAAGCTACATTTATTATTGAAAATAGCTAATTACAGCCAATAACATCATTAAACATTAATATTTGCTGAGTATACAACTAACAATTGACTGACTTATGACTAACTTTCTTGTAAAATTAACTAAATTCAGTATTTTTACTTTATTAATATTTGTTACGTATGTCGCGCTCACTCAAGGTTCGTCCTGAATGTCTGGAAAATGTGAGGTTAGCTCTAAAACGCAATGGTTATCCTAACCAGAAAAGTTTATCTCAAGACTTAGGGCTTGCTTTAGCAACTATAAGCAAATTTCTGAATTGCAAGCCCGTAGATTATCCTTATTTTTGCGAAATATGCCTAAAACTAGGTTTAGACTGGCAAGAAGTTGCAGACTTAGGGGATGTAAGTACCCAAGAAGTTGCCTCAGTAAAAACCGAGATGAAGTTTGCCAAAACCTTTAGAGATTGGGGAGAAGCCATAGATGTTTCTATATTTTATGGACGGGCAGCAGAACTGACTAGATTGCAACAATGGATAATAGGTGATCATGTCAGAGTTATAGCACTTTTAGGTATGGGAGGAATTGGTAAAACTGCTCTATCGGTGAAATTAGCACAACAAATTCAAGAACACTTTGATTTTCTTATCTGGCGAAGTCTGCGTAATGCACCACCTATCAAAGATATTTTGGCAGACTTAATATTATTTCTATCTAACCAAAAAGAAACACATTTATCAGCAACTACTAGTGCTAAATTATCACGTTTAGTTAATTATTTACGTTCTTCACGTTGCTTAATTATTTTAGATAATGTCGAGTCTATTTTGAAAGGCGGCGAGTATGCAGGACACTATCGAGAAGGATATGAAGATTATGGAGAACTACTGAGACTGGTAGCAGAAGCCCCGCATAGAAGCTGTATAATACTTACCTCCCGTGAAAAACCCGCAGAAGTTGCAGCATTTGAAGGAGAAGCTGAACCTGTTCGCTCATTCCAGCTTGCAGGTTTAAATCTTGTACATACAGAAAATATTCTCAGAAATAAGGGACTTTTGGTAGAAACTGAAGGACTTAAAAGATTAAATGATTGCTATAGAGGTAATCCTTTAGCTTTAAAGATAGTTTCTACCTCTATTCAAGAGATATTTTCTGGAAATATTTATGAATTTTTAGCGCAAGGTACAGCAGTTTTTAATGGTATTCGCTTACTTTTAGAACAGCAGATTAATCGCTTAACTCCTTTAGAACAGCAGATTATGTACTGGCTGGCAATTAATCGTGAGCCTATTTCTCTATCAGAATTGAAAGAGGATATTGTAAATCCATTATCAGTAGGAGAGTTATTAGAGGCAATAGAATCTCTGTTGAGGCGTTCTCTGATTGAAAAAACTGTACATGGTATTACACAACAACCTGTCATTATGGAGTACATGACGGAGCGGTTAATAGAGCAAGCTAGTAAAGAGATTGCTACTGGAAAATCAGAGCTGATAATTAATTATTCTCTAATCAAAGCTACAGCCAAAGATTATATTAGAGAAAGCCAAATTCGACTGATTTTAAAGCCGATTACCAAACGTATCCATAACCAATTTATTTCTAAACAAAATATTAAACAGCAATTAGATTTAATTTTACATAAACTGCAAACTGAATTCTCTGCTGGTGTTGGGTATGCTGGAGGCAATTTAATTAATTTATTAAGTCAACTACAAATTAACTTAAATAACTATGATTTCTCCAATTTAGCTATTTGGCAAGCAGATTTCAGACAAGTGAATTTAGTTGATGTTAAGCTAATTAATGCTGATATCAAAAAGTCCATATTTGCAGAAACATTGAGCAATATTGTTTGTGTAGCATTTAGCCCAGATGGCAAACTATTAGCTGGTAGCGATCTTGAAGGTAAGACTTATTTATGGCAAGTTGCTAATAATAAACAATTTATACCGATGAGCTTAGTCAAGACTTTGATAGGGCATACTAATTGGGTATATGCGTTCAAATTTAGTCCAGATGGACATATCCTTGCTACCGGAAGTTTTGATACCACTGTGAAATTGTGGGATGTCAGTTCTGGACTATGCTTACTTACACTGCAAGGTAACAGTGGCATATTATCACTCAGCTTCAGTCCGGATGGTAGTAAACTGGCTACAGGGAATGTAGATTCCAGTATTCAAATATGGGATGTACACTCTGGTGTTTGTTTATTTACTATAGAAGGTCATACAAGTTCGATAGCATCACTTAGCTTTGACGTGGATGGTAATACTATAGCTAGTGGCAGTTTTGATGGCACAATAAAATTATGGGATGTGCATTCTGGGGCTGCTATTAAAACTTTACACGGTCACAGCAATGTAATAATGTCTGTAAGCTTTAGCCCAGATGGTAGTACTATAGCCAGTGGCAGTTTTGATGGCACAATAAAATTATGGGATGTACATTCTGATACTGTTATTAAAACTTTGCAAGATCACAGTAGTGCAGTATGGTCAATTAGTTTCAGTCCAGATGGTAAAACCATAGCCAGTGGTAGTACAGATGAGACAATAAAACTGTGGAATGTAGATTCAGGTTTAGCTTTTAGAACTTTACACACCTGTAATAGCGGAATACTATCAATTAGTTTCAGTCCAGATGGTAATACATTGGCTAGTAGCAGTTACGACCAGAAAGTCAGGTTGTGGGATGTAAATAAAGGTGTAGTCTCAAGAACTTTGTATTCTCATAGCAGTGGAATATTTTCAGTAAGATTCAGCCCAAGCAATAACACTATAGCTAGTGCCAGTTACGACCATACAATTAAATTATGGGATGTAGACAAAAAGGTAATTTCTAAAATTTTGCATGGTCACACTGATGTAGTAGTCTCTATCAACTTCAGTCTGGATGGTAGCAAACTAGCTAGTGGCAGTTTTGATCAAACAGTAAAATTGTGGGATATTGATTCTGGCATAGTTTTAAAAACTTTAGAAGCTCATATTGGTATAGTAACTTCAGTAGCTTTTAGTCCAGATGGAAATATTATTGCTAGTGGCAGCTATGACCAAACGGTAAAATTATGGGGTATTGATTCTGATGCTGTTCTGAAAACTTTTTATGGACACAGCGGGCCTATTTATTCAATCAGCTTTAGTCCAGATGGTAATAAATTAGCTAGTGGGGGTTTTGATCAAACAATTATATTGTGGGACATAGATTCTGGAGTAGTTTTAAGAACTTTCCAAGAACATCTTAATGGAATCTCATCAATTAATTTCAGTCCAGATGGTAGCATCATTGCTAGTGCTAGTTTAGACCAAACAGTAAAATTATGGGACATAGATTCTGGAGTAGTTTTAAAAACTTTCCACGGTCACAGTAGAGAAATTTATTCTGTAAGCTTCAGTCCAGATGGCAACATTTTAGCTAGTGCTGGGTTTGACGAAGAAATTCGGTTATGGGATGTTTCTTCTGGGCAATGTCTTCAAGTTTTGCAAGGACATACTAATGGAATATGGGACGTATGTTTTAGCCAGGATGGTAGCATTTTAGCTAGTGGCAGTCATGATGGAACAACCAAGCTTTGGGATGTAACTGATGTAAATACAGGTCAGTGTATCAGAACGCTTAGATGCGATCGGCTCTATGAACGTATGAATATCACTGGTGTTACAGGTCTGTCGGCGGTTCAACGGCAAACTCTGAAGATTTTAGGAGCTGTGGAGTTATAGTGAAATTAGAATGCAGAAGTAGTTGAACAGAAAATTATCTCAGCACGCAATTTAAATTAGATTGTTTTAGTATCTTCTGCAATTTGGTTTGAGCAGTCTAACGCCTCAACTTTAATTTTAGTTGCATTAGAAGATGATAAGCCAGAAAAATTAAAGTTTACTCTCCACTCAGAGTGATTTGTTGAAAAATCATACGGTTTAATAGTTACTTGCTTGATTAGGCTTTCTGTATATGTATAGCTAACATCATTACTTGAACTAATACGACCGCAATTATGGTTAGCATTAAAATCAACATACATAGAATCTAGTTCTTTATTATTGCTATCTAATGCTAAAACCTTAATGCGATTAATGTCTAATTTTGTCCAAGGAGAAGTAACGCAAGAATCAACTTGTAACATTCCATTGGTGTTAATTATATTTTGAATTGTCACAGTATGGTTCTTTGGTAAGGAACCAGCTAAATAGGAATATGGGTTTTGTGGTATATTATTTCTGCGTATTTCTAAATGTAAATGCGCCCAGGCTGCTCCTGTACATCCAGATTTACCAATAACAGTTCCTTGACGAATTATGTCACCTGGTCGCACTAGTCGTTGAGATAAGTGGTGATAATTCACACGATAGTGTTGAATATTGTTGTTGTCGTCATACTTATAACATTCAATTTGAATTATCTTTCCACTATTAAGATATCGTTCATCGCAATCTGCTGAGATTCTAACAAATCCACTACAACAGGCAATTACATCAGTTCCTTCCTCCGCTTTAATATCAATTCCTTCATGCCAACTATATTTCTTACTAATCAGGCGTGGGCCAAAAGCATCCCCAACTTTGTATAAATCATTATTTGGCGCACCGACAATTGGCCAAATAAAATTAGTAATTAAAGGAATATCAGAAGTTGGCGTAGAAGCAGTAATTTGTGTAGGATTACTACATTTACCATCTACACACGCTGCCAAAGATGTAGGCTGTCTGTAAAATGGTGAGGGTGCTAAAGGAGTTAGCAGTCCAAGCTGTATTAAGCGACGACGAGAAATATGATTCATACCAAATACTCTCTTTCTATACTTTTGTATCTCTGGCTCTTCACCGGATGTAAAAAGTCAGTTGTATATGTCCTTTGTAATTAGTAGAGAATTTTTAGAGTTTTAATTTAAAATTAACCTCTAATTTTATCTACACATAATGTTTTGCAGCGAATGTATTTTTTATGAAATTTGTTTAGCTCCGCCGACCAGTAGTAATAAATATTCCTACTACTCCCCAAGCATTAGGAATAGTGGTTAGTGAATAAATTTCTTGAAGTTCTTTATCAATTGCTTCTCTTGAAGATAAAGGCATAAATTCAGATCTAAATCTGACACTTAAATCAAGAAAATCTTTCATGCTAATATTATCTGTACTTAAAGTATAAATAGAGGTCTGAACATCAATAAATCCAGCATTCTTCAAATAAGTATTTAGCTTTCGTCCAACATAGCGATCTCCACCTTTTTCTTTTTGAACTACCGCAGACATCTGGCAAAAGGATGTAAGGTTAGATGGCTCAGGATAAAGTGTAAACCAAGCATCATCAATATCTAACAGACAAATTATACCTCCAGGTTGTAAAACATTATAGATGTTGTTTAATGCTTTCATAGGTTCAAATAGATGTTGGAAGATAAACCGAGCATAAACAAAATCAAAAATTTCTTGCCCAAGGAAATTTAAATCATAGATGTTTCCCTCTTGAAATCTAAGATTATTGATTTTTTCAAGCTTTTGGTTGAATTTGGCAATTTCTAATAATTCTGGATTTATATCTACACCAGTTACTCCACCTGCAAATGCAAGCTTAGAAAGTTCTGAACTGCTAATCCCACAACCACAAGCTACATCTAACACTTCCATATTAGAATTTAATCCAGATTGAATCCAAATTTTCTTTTCTTGTTCAAGGAAAACGTTAGCTTGCGTTTTTAATCTTTGCAACTCTTGTTCTTTTTCTTGAAACACATTCAATGAGTAAGAACCTAATTTCTCAGACATCTTTTCTTCTCGCATCTAGTATTTAATAGATTTTTCAACAACAAAATTAATTTTTGTGAGCATTAAGTATGCTTATTTGATTAAAAGGAGAAAGAATATAATTTTTATCGTTTAAACTAGATGAGAAATTTTCTAGTAATTTGAAAAGAGGAGAACGAATTTTTTGAAGATGTTCTTTATCAATTGTACAAAGAACCATTGGCATACATTCACCCGCATAGGGATGTATAAAAGTATTGGTATATATCCTATAACCAAACTTTTTATAAAAATCAACTAAATTTAAGCGACAATCAATAAAATCATACACTATCCCTTTTTGTAAATATATTTGATAGACAAATTTAAATAGTTCCAGCGTTATTCTTCTACCTCTATAATCTTGATGAACCATAGCTTTTGTTGTATTAGATACAAAATTTGGGTAGTAAGGATAAAACTCTTCTACGCTATATTCGTTTTTAAAATGTATATAGCTATTTTCAGGAAAATTAATCCTAACTGTAGCTATAACTTTATTTTGATAGTTATCTATAGCGTATACCAGAATTTCATGATTATCATCCATTGAATCAGTAAGAGTTTTGTTATTATGATCAATATAAAGTTGGCAATTTTTAGAATAAGAGAATTGCATCTCTTCAACATAAATTTCGTATCGTAAGCGATAAATCGCTGTTTTATCTTCCAGGGTTTTAGCAATTTTAATGCTAAATCTATCTTGTAGATGAGTATTTATTTGTTTACATATATCAAGCTCATTAGATAATGTTTGTGCTGAGTTGATAGAAGAATATTTCTGTGTCTCAACATCAGTAATTGGCATAGCAGAGATGTATGTAACCATATCTTTTACCTTTGTATAAATCTGTTTATTTCTGCAATAGTTATAAGTTACTCTTAAAAAATGTGCTAAACATCAAATAAATGTCACGATTAGCCTATGACAAATGTCATATTAATTAAGTCAAATAAACAGGCCTGTCAGACTGCCGCCCCCATCAAGGCTTACCACCTATAGATGGGTGACTCAGACCCTTCATGTGAGGAGAGGGAACAGTTCGTCCGTTTGTTCCTTCTTCCGAAGGGAGTTAAGGATGAGTTCTAAGAAATAATAGAAAGGCTAAAAAACTTAAAACCCAGTTACAGCAATAAACACAGGCTGTCTTTAGGTTTTATTTATTATTCTGTTCCATAAAAGTTCCTGAAGAGCCAAGAAAACTTTACAAATTAAAGTTCAGTAAAAAGTATGCTGCTTTAATTAAAATTCATTAAAACTGGATGATGATTGAGTTATAGACTAAGAAATTACTAACTTTTTACTGACTTTTGAGTAAGATAACCAAAACACTAATTCAGTAATCAGTACGTAATAGCAGACTGCTTATCAGTATGAGAAAAATTTTGGTAGGAAATGAAGATTGTGAATAATGGCAATACTGCGAAAATCAAATAAATTTTTGCGAGAACTACCATAACGAGTTTGTTCAGATATCTGCGCTCGCTCATATTCAATATGACAATGTAAAGGTTTATTAAGAAGTTAATTCTCTAATTAATCCAAAATTCATTGAAAGTCTTAATATTTTCTTTATTAATAAAATCCGGAAGATACTGCTAAAATTTTTCTACGCTTATTAAGCGTATGATTGCTGTTTTAAGTTCTCTAACTTCAAAAATTTGCTGTTCGGTTAATGGAAATAAGTAGATGCAGGATTTCGCAAAATATGTTGGCGTAAATCTTGTAAATACTATCAATGCTTATTTTTTATGGAGTTTTTAAAAAGCTCTGAATTATTGGAATGCAAACTTAACTTGATATTCAAAACGTATCAAGTAAGGATATTGCTTTTACTCAATAAATTTCGCTTCATCCCAACAGCTATCAATGAATCTTTCGGTTAAATAACTGACTGAAAATCATTAAATAACCAGAGAAATAGTTGTAAGAAGCGATAGTGTATTTGGATTATGCTGGAATTTATAATTACCTCAAATTAAACGTAAGGCAGACAAAAACTTATCTCGTTATCAAGATAATGAAGAGCCAGATATTTTCCTTCTTTCTAAGGCAGAAGATTTAGTACCTATGCTGGCATCAGAAGAGAACTTTGATAAACTTCACACAAGGTAGATATACTATTTGCAGATACTGTCTTTAAGGTGAAATATTGTTTACCCAATTGAATCCTTTGCAAAGGTTAATTTGTAAGACTTATGACGATAAAGATAATGTTATCCATGAGTATAGAGCAGAAAATACTAAAGGATAGATACAGCAAAAAGACAATATTTGTCTCTTATGGAAGTCGATTTTTAAAATAGCGTTGAAATGTAAATTTTCTCTAAATATTTTTATAAGTTTACAGACATTGTTGAAATGTAAATTAACGGTAAATTAATTTTAATTGACTGAGTACCATTGCCAACAAAAATCTAGAAAGACAATCAATAGGAGAAAGTATGGATAATGTTAGTTTGCTCCAAGATGTATATTCTCAAACACTTACCATGACAAAAATAAGATATAAGGATTCATCTATTCAGGAAAAAACAATTCAACCTAGAATTTATATTAGTATTATTACTAATAGCAATCTGTTACGTGAAGCACTTACAGTATTGTTTCACACTCATCAGCATATTTGTTTAAATGACAATCATCTAAATAATGCTGATGTTAATTCAACTGTTATGAATTCCTCAAAGCATCTATTTTTGCTTGATAGTGGAGTTGGACGAGACGTGGCACTCGCACAGATTCAGGCATGGCGGTTACAACATCCTTCTACTTATATTATTGTGCTTGAGTTAAAGAACGATAGCGATCTGATTCTTGACTTTATTGAAGCAGGCACTCATGGTTACGCTTTACAAGGTGCTTCAAGTGCTGAAGTTATGCAAATTATTGAACAAGTATGTCAAGGAACGGCGCAATGTTCGCCA
Organism: Nostoc sp. TH1S01; assembly: GCA_018993265.1. GTDB lineage: Bacteria > Cyanobacteriota > Cyanobacteriia > Cyanobacteriales > Nostocaceae > Nostoc_B. Next base: position 11,940 of record JAGKSW010000219.1, on the reverse strand, counting down.
GAGATAACAGCCAAACTTTTTGAGAGATTGGCACAAGCAAAAACCGTACAACAATCAAACCCCAAACCTGTGCTAACTCGTCGTGAACTAGAAGTTTTACAATACATCGCTAAAAACTATAGTGATCGCCAAATTGCCACTGAATTAGTCATTGAAGTGCGAACAGTAAAACACCACGTTCATAACATTTTGCGAAAGCTCAACGTTAAGCATCGCTGGAAAGCAGCTCAACTAGCACTAGAAAACCAATTTATTACTTTTTCAAACCAAACTTATCCAAATAATAAAATAAAAATTTAGCTCACTAATTAATATACGGTTCTTACATTTGGCTAAATCATCTTTCCTAAGAGCTTTCCATGTTTTAGATCGATCTTGGATCGATCTAAAACATGGATCTTAAAAACCACAAAAACCTGTACTTAGATCCCTATCTAATTAAGCGTTAACTGTGGCAAGATATGGATAAATCTGAGATGAGTGCTATATGAACTCTAACCAGATACATCCAACATCTATTATTCGTGTACTCATCACAAATTTAAGAGGAGTAATTGCCACAATCGTTGAACAAGCGATTCAGCAACAACCAGATATAGAGTTACTTGGGAATGTAAATGAATGGGAGGCTCTCATTCCTTTCTTACCCAGAGCTGATATTTTAGTGCTAAATGTTGAAAATGTCTACTCTCCGCCAGAGAGTTGCTTTCAGATTTTACATGAATATCCAAACCTCAAAATTTTTGTGCTAAATACACGTGATGATGAAGCTATTATTTATTGGCGAGCATTGTATTGCCAGCAAATCCAAATTATTTCATCTCAAACTTTGATTGAATCCATTCGACAAATTCATTCTCTATCTCCGTTCTGATTAATATCAGCGATCGCCTGGAAGAGAAATCAATGAATACATATATGAATGGCAGTGCAAACGGCAGTAATGTTGTTAATCAAGAATATGAGTGGGAACTTCAAGAAGCTGCTCACTATTCACAATCTCAAATGGAAGGTGAGTGGGAAAGTCAAAACGAATATTTCTTGAGCAACATATTACCTAGCATTCAAAGAGTGGCTAGAGCTTCCGTTCCCATTGCTAAACAGCTTGCCCCAATTGCAGCCAAAACCCTAATTGGCAAAATTCCTAATTCAGCAATTAGCAATTTACTTAATTCCTTGTTGCAGCAAGGAGAAAGTTCCGCAGTGGCGATGGAAGCCCAATTTTTTGGTACTAACGCAGCCGAAGCGGAAGTAAGTAATGGAGAAGTTAGTTATGAAGCAGCATTAGCCGAAGTCCTAGCTGCGGAAGCCAGCCACAGCAAAAGTATAAGCGAGGCAGGAGCTTTTCTGGGTGCGGCTGTACCCAGCATCGTAGACAGCATGGGTGGAAGTAGAGTTTTGCGCCCCATTATGCCAACTTTAGTGCAAGCAAATGCGCCCTTAGTTCATTTATTGCATCAAAAAGGCCCTGTAGGTCGCCGTTTATTGCGGTTAGCACCAAACATCTTGCGCCGCACCATTGCCAGCCTGCAATCTGCCCACCAAACTGGTCATCCCATTAACTCAAGCTTGGCGCTGCGTTTAATGGCAGAGCAAGCATCGCGGGTATTAGGTAATTCCCAAACAGTGACCAATGGCATTATTCGCAATGCCGTTATTCAGAAACGAACAACTCGTTAGCTGATTGAACTTGCTTGATTAAAACCTCAAGGAGAATAACTCACATGGCAACACAATACGAAGCAATGTTTGAGGCACCTGCTGCTCATGGAACTTCTTCCTACAGCAATCCCTACGCCAACCCAGAGTTTGAGAACGAATGGGAAAGCTCCAACATGGCATTTGAAAACGAATGGGAAAACTCTAATATGGCATTTGAGAATGAATGGGAAGCCAGCAATGGTTATGGCAACCCCGAATTTGAGAACGAGTGGGAAGCCAGCAATGGTTATGGCAATCCTGAACTGACCAATGAGTGGGAAGCAAATCCTTACAGCAATCCTGAACTCGCCCAAGAAGGCGAATACTTTTTCAAACAGTTGGGACAGGGACTAAGATCCTTGGGAAGAATGGTAGCTCCCCTAGCCAAGAAATTGGCTCCGAATCTGGCTCAAACCTTGGTAGGGATGATTCCGGGAGTTGGAGCAGTAGCAGCCCCCTTGGCGGGAAGACTTGTGGGTAGCCTATTGCGAGAAGCCGAGATGGAAGTTGCTCAAATGGAAGCTAGTTTCTTTGGCTCCAATGAAGCCGAAGCCGAAGTTGCCAACAATGAAGCAGCATACGAAGCGGCTTTAACCGAGTTTTTGGCATCGCAAGCGGCTGAAGCGACAACAGAAGCCGAGGCTGAAGCAGCGATCGCCGCCTCACTTCCCATTACTATCACCATTATGGGTGGTAAACGCGCCTTACGCCCTGTGATGCCAGTCATGACCCAAGCCACAGGAAGATTAACTCAAGTCATGCGGCAACAAGGTGCAGCTGGGCAACAATTACTGCGAACCATTCCCACAATTCAGCGCCAAACTGTTGCCACTCTAAAAGCAGCTGCTCGTGCAGGTCAGCCAATTAACAGCGCCACAGCCCTCAGAGCAATGGCAACAGCAACTAACAGGGTTTTAAGTAATCCGCAAAAGGTACAACAAGCAGTAGTACGTAATGCTGTGCTGCGCCAGCGCACAGCTCCACCCCATCCTGGTCGCGTAGCTACTACAACTAAATGTCCAAAGTGTGCCGCAGCAGGACGATAAGAAAGTCAGGATGAAAAATCGGACAAAAACCGAGACACTTCACCAAAAACATCAGCGTTATCAAAGGCATGGATGAAGGAAAGGAACAGGTAAGATGGTAACTTTAGCGCCACCAACATCAACTGAAAATGGCAAATTTTCAGCCACGCCGACTGTGCCTAAAGTGTCTACTAGCACAGCACCCCCCAACCTCCAAGGAGCAACTACACCAACTGAACAGCAGTTGCTAGATAATTGGTTGCATATTCAATCCATTAACCTTTGCCGCCATGCCAAATCATTGCGTCCTTTTACCAAGGATGAGTTTGGCACCGGGCCAACAGCACCTAGTGAAGGACACATCGAAGCCGTCAATCGATTGATTGACAAATATCGGACGCAGTTGATTGAAAATGCGCGTTGGGTAGATGCAGCAGCCCAGGCAGCCAGAAGGGAACCCACAAGCGATCGCCTCCGCCTCCTATTGGAGCGCAAACAAAAGGTAGGCGACCAAGTGCTTTACCTAGAAGGCATTTGGGATTTCTACTTTGATATGTTTGTGCAACGACTGTCTGCCTTTGGGGAAAGGTTACGGGCGATCGACCGAATTGCTGTCGGTTGTTACGAAAAAGTCTATGTTGGCTTAGGCACAGCCAAACCAATGCCCAGTTTATTACCCTTTAGCTATGCTGACAGTGGTTTCAGCCCTTACACAATTCGCCGTAGTGTGCCAATGCAAAAACTGCGGCACAATCCTAACCTGTTTCCGCTAATTGTCATCCCCCAGCATCGTCTAGATAACGTGTGGGCATTGTCCAGTGTACTGCACGAAGTCTCTCATAATTTGCAAGCAGATTTGGGGCTATGGGAAATCATGCCTGCCCAAATTTACCAAAGGCTAACTACTGAAGGGCAATTACCATCGGACGTGGCGCAGGTGTGGGCAAGGTGGCACAAAGAAATGATGGCGGATATGTTTGCCTTAGTTTTGGGTGGCCCTGCTGCGGTTGAATCCTTAATGGATGTGGTCGGGCGCGCTCCTGCCAGCACAGTGCAATTCAATCCCATGTCTGCCCATCCTACCCCTTACCTACGAACTTTAATTAACCTCATCTTACTTAAGCGTTTGGGCTTTGCTCAGATGGCAGCCGATCTCGCCCGTGTTTGGCAACGACTATATCCACGCATTACGGCGAATGACATTCCCCCCGCATTCAGCAAAACCTTTTACCCTGCTGCTGAAATGGTAGTGGATACGATGGTTTTCCAGCCATATCCCCAGTTTGGGAATAAGTCAATGGCGCAGATTGTCGATTTCGGTCCTGCCCAGCTAGACATAATTCAGCAAGCTGGACGGCGGCTGGCAAACGGAGAAGATCCTGGAACCATCCCTGTGCGGCTGATGATCAGTGCGGCGAGGTATGCTCTGGACAGCCGCTTGGCAAAACCCCAAACCATCACCGACAATTTTTACCGCATTTTAGGGAGACGATAATTTATGCCAGACTTAACCCCACAGGATAAAGAGAGTTATGAAAAGCTGTACAATGCAGCCAAAGATTTGAAAGATTTGTTTGAGAAGATTTCTTCTATTAATAAAGAAGAATCGATGAAACTTAAAATCGGTGATTCGTTTACTTTGGAAGAATTGACTAAGGCGTTTTTTGATAATTTGCTGCCAACCCAAGAACAAAAATTCTCCAGGTTTGAGGAATTACAAGCACAGATTGAACTGACTGGTGCTTATTTGACTATGTATCAGCTTTTTGCTGAAGTGATTAGCAACAGCAGCATTCAGGAAAAGATCAACCAAGCGATTCAGGAACTGCGAACTCAGTACAACCAACTTAAGGAGTCTCTGGCGAAAGTCGGTAATAACTTCGCAGAAAATGTGTCTTTGGAGGAAATCGGTGATAAATCCTCAGAAAATGTGTCTTTGGAGGTAGTTGGCAATAACTTCTCTGAGCAGGAGAAAATACCCGACTCTGATGCTTTATTCCTAAAGCTTCTGGGAAACCAGGATATCAAAGACCAGACAAAACAACTTCTCAGTGATCGAAGGCTACCGAAGGATTGTAATGTTCAAAATCTGATCGATGCCTGGGGAGAAGCGGTAAAAGCATTTGTTGAAGATCCAGTTAAAGCTTCAACAAATAAGGCGAAGATAAAGGTGACACCTGGTGAAACAGAGACTATCGCCAATTTCTTTCGCATTCACGATCAGCTAGAACGGCTTTATAGTAAGTTGCCTTGAATAGCTGAAGACGGATACTCGATTTCTAAACTATTGAAGAAATATTCAGCTATGAGAATCAATAATACACGGTTAAACCGTCAACAAGCGCAACAATTCAAAAGACTTCGTGAAGGGTTGATGGGGCAGCTTTATCCAACCCTCTCTATCTCAACAATTGACACACAGAACAATCAAATTTTGCTTTTGAGTGACCTGCTGGGTAGTTTTAAGCGATTTGCTGGCAACCAGCAAACCACTTATGACTCTCGACCAGTGGTCGAACGTCCAAATGATTACGAGAACGGTACAGGGCAGCCCAGCGCCACTACCACTGCCAATCGGTTAGCCCGTCAGGTGGATAATGCGATCGCTCAAGCCTTTCGTAAAGTCCCTGGACGATCTGCCCCTAACTTTATAGAAGCCCTGGATGCTGCCTTTCCCAATCCCAGCAAGAGACAAGAAGTTACCCTTGTCCGTAGCGAGACTGTGCTGCTGAATCCGAATAGTATTAATCTTGCTAAGAGTTTGGACGAACTTTCAACTCGGCAATTAGGGCTGTATCGCCAAACCAGTGTAATTGCCGCAGATGCCTTGAAAGTGTTAGATGAGTTGCAAACTTTTGTCTGTGAGGCAGACAAAGAGCGGTTTGAAGCCTTGCGATCGCTAATTCAATCGCAGATCGTGTCACTGGTTGAGGAATTTGGACGAGCCGATGAGCCTCGTTCAGTGAGAGTTTCAGCACTATTTCGCTCGCTCCAAGAATATGTGGTTGAGTTGGGTAAACAGGGTCGCTTCAACGATCCATCACTGGCTGCCATCATTGAAGATGACGATCAAATCACTAAGTTCAAAGTTTTGACCAACTACGTCAAACTGATGGAGCAAAGCTGGGAGGATTACTACGGCCCAGAAAAATCAGGTGAGGTTTATTCCATCAGCGAACGAGCAGATCGGGCGAGAGTCATGTTACCTATTTTGTCACAGGCGAATCAAGACTTGGGAGATGCCTTGAACTCTGTTGGTTTAAGTCCAACAGAACGTCGTTCGCGGGCTTGCCTATTCACCATGCTGCAATCATCTGCAAATGAAATTTCAGCTAGGCTACCAGATATCACTATCAGCGATTTACAGGATTGGTTGTATCGGTTCTCGACGATGGAAGGCCTCAGCGCCTTAACCAGTGTGTATGGAATTGATTTCGTCACTGATCAAGCCGATCGCCTGTTCTGGACTATCTCACCGATTATTGCATATCTGAAAACAAGAAGATGGTTCAATCCATCTGGACAATCAACTCTGGCTCAGATTCTCTCCAATGAACGGGTCAGCTTGGCATTGGACAATCTCTTAAGCCAGCTGAATGCTATAGCTGATCTGGCTGTCTGATGGTTGTAAAAACTCAAAATGGCAAGTGCTAGGAAGACAATTGGGAGTTCTTCATGACTAAAACGAGTGAGTATGACAAGCGCAACGATCAGATTGCGGCTTTGTTGCAAGAAGCAATTAAAAATTTAGGCCCAGAACTGATTGCTAATCCAGAATTAGCAGAGATTCTCAATCGCAAAATTGATGAGCAGGTCAACGAATATTACGCCACTCAAAACGGGAAAGAAACACCTGCTGATGGCGGACTGGCTGACTTAATTGGACTGGGTAAAGATGTTCCAACAGACCTGGGTGATACCCAAATCTCGCGGGGTGTGGTGGACTACGATGACACAGTAACGAGCGATCGCATCCTGGCTACGGCTGACCTTTATTACCTCTACATCCACGAAAGATTGGGTGTATTCCGTGTGATTAATAAGCTGCAAGAGCTATTCCGTGCTGGAACCCTGCGAATTTCCGGTGGTGAGGGAGCTTATGCGCTATATCGCTTTGATAAGCACAATATTTTACGCTATCACAAGCGCGATCGCATGAGAGCTTACCGCCGCGTTTTTGGTTATACTAATGCCGATCCTGGTGTTGGGGCGCGTCCCAATCTCCAGTTTCATAGACTATTCAGCCACTTTATAGGCGAAGTTGCTAAATACTGGCGGGATAAACGCGTCAGCGAGGTGGTGCGGGAACGGGCGAATGATCCGACATTTGGATCTGTGGCGATCGTGCGGCGGGCGGGACTTGACCTCCGCAATAACATGAAAAACGCTTCCTACGGCTACATAAATGTACTACGGGTAGAAACCAGTCAAGCTTTAGCCGAAGCTTTTAAAGTGCTAAATTCCCCAGACTTAAAAGCGCAGTTCGGTGCTGACAATGCCTGGGACATGATTGAATTGGTGCTGTGGCAATACTTCCACGAATCTGTTCACGCCAGCACCCTAAACCGCATGGCTGTGAGTGGACGCGAAATCATTCGCTGGTTAGCAGAGCCTTTCGTCCTGCAAAATAACCGCACCGACTTTGAAACCCTGCTCTATCGCATTGCTGAATACTCAGAAGAGTGGCTCTCCAGCGTGGAAGGAATGCAGATGAACCGTCCATCGCCACCGCCGCGTCAGGTTTATATGCAAGGGCCACCTCCCAGTGGTGTGAGACGCGATCCGGTTTTCGGGCGATCGAATGGATTGATGCCTGGATCGAGAGTTGTCGGTTAGTTGTAGTCAAGATTACTAGCTTTGTAATTCTTCTTAGTGAAAAGATACTGGCAAGATGAAAACACAGAATCAATGGCTGTTTGAACTCCCACCAATAAATCAGCAGTTAGAATCTGATTTTTCGGAGGGACACCGATCCAAAAACCAGCAAACAGGTGGTATTGAATCAATTCGCCGTTATAAACCTAGAGGAGATGATGATAGTCCTTTACTAGATCCGCGTATTCCTGGAGAAAAACCCAAGGAGAAGGGAGGAGTAGTAATTGGGAATCAGTCATTTCGGACGGCGACTGAGGCTAGACAAGCTGCCCTACAAGTTGCAAAGCAGCTCAATAAAGAGCGGGGAGTAGGCCATAGTATAATTCGCGAAGACCCATCGAAACCTGGAGAACAAGCGCACTATCATGTAGTTGGCCCTGATGGAAAACGTGCCTCTGGTCACTTCTTCTATGGAAAAAAACCACGATTTGTGCATATAAAACAATTTCCTAAAAGGCTAACTAAGAGGGAATTTGAAGTCAGTTTTGAAGGTTTGCCCACAGGTAACTTTGAGACCAGTTCTACAGATTGGTTGTTTGAGAGTCCTTTACCTTCAACTCCTGCATACACCCAGTGCGATTTTATTGATCCGCGTATTGATGTGAATGCTCAATATGCACTGTTTGAAATGCTTAAGGGTGACATTGCCACTCGTACAGCTGCCATCAGTATGTTATCGGCGGTTAAAAATGGCAGCTTAGGCGGAATTTACAAAGAAGACCAACAAGTTCCGGCAAAACGCGCCCAAAGAATTAGTAAAACATGGTGGACACTGATTCCATCTGGACAATCTGCAATCTGTGTTACTCAACCTTCTTCAGAACCACCAATTATCGTTTTCAAGAGATCGCTTACAAATCGTATCCAACTTGGACAAGCCCTCCGAACTGCTTGGTCAACCTGTAGATTATCAAATCCACCAGCTTACCTACCCAGTGGAAAAATTTGCCCCAATCGACCACTGCCAAAGCCGCCTGTAAAAGACACACCAAAACCACCTTCTACTACACTACCTACACTACAATCTGATATCCCTCCCGAACCTCCTGTTACCGGGCCAGTCTGTAGTCAAGACCTACTAGATCAAAGCGTTCAAATGTGTCAGCAAAATCTTAAAAAGGATAAGGATAACTGTTCACTACCCCTAGACGCTTATATGAAAGCGGCATCTGGTGCTGCGGGGGCAATTAATTGCTGGGTGGGGAAGGATTCTCTAAAAAGACCATTGTGGGAAAAAGCTCTTTGTACTTTAGAGCAAGCAGGGGACAAGGGTGGGGATTTCTATCACTACTGGGAAGAATCACGAAAGTGTGAGCAAAATTACCAAGAAAAGCTTGACGAATGTCAGCGTATGGCTCGCCAGAAATTAGGATGTTGAAAACTTTGTACATTGTGAGACAAGGCTGGTGAAGTAAGAAAACTTCTAGAATTTGAAACGCAGATAGGCATTGATGTATGGAAGCGATCGCCTACCTGTTCTAGAAGAAATCCATTTAGAGTCCACCCTTAATCAAGTTTTTGAATCGCTGATGATAGATAATTAATTACGATCTGCGATCGCCCCTTTCCCAACCTTAAAAAGCAATGTGCGATCGCCACAGTTTTTCACAAATCAAACTGCAATTACTCCCGTGCTTTGGCTACTTCCTGAGATAACCACTGTGTTTTACCTGTTCCCTTGGGAGCCTTGAGGACAATCAGTTTTTCACCTTCTGGTGCAATCAACCCACCCAAGAATCGCTGGTTGAGTGCGATTGCTGGGGGATAGGTCACAACCCACCCAAGAATCGCTGGTTGAGTGCAATTGCTGGGGGATAGGTCAGCAGAGTAAACAGCTTAATTTCCCATAACTCCAAGGTTTCGGCTGTATTGTACAGTGAGTGAAAAGCCGCCTCACCATGAGCTACAACAAAATCATCAACGCCCTTTTCGGTTCCTGGTAAGTCAATTACTCGCAATTGGCAACCCTCAGCAATCAATAACCGTCCCATACGGCTGATCGCAGTTCTGACTCGCTGGACGGTTTCGGGCTTGGTATCGTTGTCAAAGCAGATGTTAACCTGTCTGCCTGTTGTTGCGAAATGTTTCAGATCGGGGATAAGTGATGACTTACCAGTAGCAGTCCCGTAGTCATCATAAGGGGTGCGGTATCCTGCATTTACACCACTGATGGCGATCGCAGCATAGCCAGCACTCAACAAGCAAGCGGCCTTCTTCGCCCCTTCGACAATCACCACTGGTACGTTGTTCTTCCAAACCCAATGCCAGAACCCACCCGGATGCTGTAAATCTTCGTCAGTGATGGGAATACCGCAACGGTTTGAGACTTTCACCCAAATCTTCTTGGTGACTTGGAGAAAGAAAGCACGTGTTTGCTCCCTGTAAGGATGCTCATATTTAATGAACTTGTGGATTTTCTGTGAATCTCTGCGGGGTTTGTCGGGCTTGAAGCAACCCCAGAGCAGAGCATTTGTTCATAATTGCTCAGTGGATCAACGCCGTTACACCACCAGCCCCCAACTTCAATGTGCTGGTATTTCTTCAAATCGCGATCGCGTAATCGCCCATCGTTGCGGCGGGAGATTTTGGGACTGTACAGCAGATATTCATAAGGTGTTCTGCCGACAAGCGATCGCACATTCAGTACAATCAATTCCTCGTCAACACCACTACCCTGCCATTCTTGCAAATGATGAGATTCAAGACTCATAATTCCCTCCGATAGACGCATGAAAGAGTTAGCGGTATGAGTGCATACCGCTAGAGCAAAAACAGAAATTAACTAGAAAACTAAATTAAGTAGTACATCTGAACTAAGTCGAAATACTTTACACCCTGAGTGGAAAGTTCGGTTAATAACGAGAAATCAGAAATTAGTAGTCACAATTGCTGAGTTTACTTTTGCTTTGAGGACTGTGGATGAATCAAGTTTGTTATTGTGGTGGTCTAGAATGATTGCAGTGCAAGCAACACGCTGTTTTGTTTCCAAGGAATAAATTCTGGCTTCTCAATTCCTCAAATTTCCTTGAAAGTCAGTTTTGTCCCGAAGAGAAAACCTCAATCAAAATGCTTTCAGGATACAAGCCGACTCTGCCAAACCTGGGATCATGAATGCGTTCAATTTCGATGTTTTGTTTACGGCACAAAGCACTGGCCTTCTTTCCCTTGGCACTCGCTTCTTTTGCTGATATCTCTAATCCCTGAAGATTAGCGAAACCCACGATGCTGTACTTGTGACCGGAGGGTGTGTTAAACCTGTCTTGTTCAATTTCGACATCTTTGAGTCGGGAGAAGATTTCGTTTTGACGTTGTTCATGCTGCAACAGACGTTGTTCCTGTTCGGCCATCTGTTGGGCAATCGCGGCGAGTAACTGGATTTGGGTGAGGGCAGATTCATTAGCCGTTGTGGGTTTTTTCCAGCCCATGATGTCTTGCATCCAGGCGCGAACACCGATACTTTCAAATGCTTCACAAGCTAGTCTTGCTTGTTGGCTGCATCTTTTACCCGCTTCAAAACCGTAATAGTGAAGTATTGCGGCAACAGCTACATCAGGAATACCAGACTGTGACCATCCTAAAATGTCAGCACTTTCAAAGCCTTTACGGATAAGCTTTTCAACCAATTTAGAGTAAGAAATGTCAGCAGCAGTTTTCAAGCTTCTCAAAAGTCCAGCGTCGTTGATATCGGCTAATCTTGCAGTTGCCCGAATACTTGCTTTACCCTGACCATTAGAGTCAACAGTGATTTCTTGCTTTATCTGTTCGATGATTTGAGCGATTTCAATTTGTGACATAGTTTTAGTTGTGTGGTGAGTAGAGAGTGTTGAGTGTGGACTTAGATATTCACTCGCACCAAGTCTTCTTGGCGTACTAAAGAAAAGCGATTGGTGGTGATGAGTGGTTGTTTAAAAGTAGGTAATGCCAATTCCACCAGATAGAACCAGGACTTCTCGATTAACTCAATCCCCAGAATTAGCCTTTGGTTAAAACAATTCGCAATTCGCAATTCGCAGTTCGCAATTAATTGAGTTTGTTAATTTTGTTTTTGACTTTTCGAGTAGATGTAACTAAAATCTTTTCAACTTCTTTGGTTTCTTGAAGTAGAAATTCAAACTTGTTTTTTTCAACCAACCCTGACCAAACAATTCGCAATTCGCAATTGAAAATGCGAATTATGAACTAATTGATTAATTGGCTAAAAGTGGGTACAAGCCCCCACCATACTCATTAGTTGGTGGTCTTCAATTAGTGGGAGGTGCAAGCTCCTACTAAATTGTCTTAATTGCGAATTGCGAATTGCGAATTGCGAATTGGAGTTGACGCGCTCTCCCAATACGAA
>JAGKSW010000218.1 GCA_018993265.1 Nostoc sp. TH1S01 | reverse complement strand
GTTTGAGATTTCCCGGTTTCACCTGATAGTATTTGGGACAACTTTGATTAGCCTTGAGCCAGCCTCTTTGAATCCAATGTCTGACAGTTAATAAATTCAGAGATAGAATACTGGCGATTTGGTGGCAGGTATAATTTTCGGGACTAGTTAAAGTTTTAGTCATACATACCTCTCTAAAATTCGATACCGAGAGAAGGTTTAAAAAGGAAAATTCAGGAGTGCGAAAAACTTGGGAGACTTATTTCCTTGGTCAAGCCACCCCAGCATTTACTGTTGTTAACTGCTGCATCCAAGTCTTGATTACTTTCACTTCATCAGTCCCACTTGCGATCGCATCAATCACTTGCTTTTGATACGAAGATTCAGCATCGTTAGGGTTTTCAAACTTATCAGCAGCCCAAGCTAAACACATCGTTTTTACCAAAGAATCAATCTTGCTGACAGGTAGTAAACTCGGACGATCCACATCTTGGAATTGCAAATATTCTTTGACCAAATCCAGAGGATAATTCAACAAAGTCCGAATCTGTTTCACTCGTAAATCTTGGGGGTGTGGTAGCTGTTCTGGGGTTAAGGGAAGCGATGCAGATGTTCCCAAGCGAGATTGAATTTCGGTAATGATTGCACCCCAGTCAGCATTAGGATTCCATTCTCTGCGAATTCTGACTTTAGTAGCTGCATCATATAATCGGCAGAACACGGTATTTTCTTCACCGCTAGTAACAGCAATAATCAGAGGTTTTGAAAAGTCTGGCACAAGCGATACTGATAATAAAAATGTTTTGGCGAAATTAGTTTCAATGCCAGTTCGGATTACATAAACCTCATCAGCCGCAACAACAATGTCCAGCTTAATATTTTCCTTCTTTTTGAATTCTTTGGTTGTGACTCGTAATTCTGATAAATAACCCGTTAACCCACGTTGTTGAACTGGAATGGTTTTATCTTGCTCAATATTGAAGTGATACCACAAAAAAGATTCGCCGCTTGATTCCCCATTTTTAACGTATAGATAAACTGGTTCTGGAGGATTGCAAAAGCCTAGTTTAATTTCATTCGTCATATATTGCTCCTACAAAATTGTTCTGCTTTTAAAGAAAATCTTTGTTAGACCAAATTCCGAAAAACTCATGTAATTGTTCAAAAGTAGTGATTGTTGTCTCCCACAGATACGGAAACAATTTGCTTTTGTTATTTGATTCCAATTGGGAGCAAATAATTAATCTGTCTTGTTGTGAGATCAGAACTATAATGTATCGACGGCGTTTGTTGTTTTTAATTCTGTAACCAGAATATTGATTACGTTGGACAAACTCGTAATCCGCATATTCTTCGATGTAATCTCTTGCTAGAGAGTACAAATCAGTAGATTGCGTTAATACTCTAATTTCGGTAGAAAGAATAACAGGCTTGTCATCTACAATTTCAACAATTTGGTTGATTTCAAACTTCATTTTCCTCAGTCCTTAGCATTGATGTGTAATAATGAAGCTTCTCTAGCAATACGCTATTTTCTGCTACTGGCAATCACCCCAATATAAGCACTCATTCAAGCGATTACTTTTTCCTAATCAGCACTCTCGAATACAACTGAAAGCTGTTGATTATCCTCTAGTTCACATTTCAAATACAACAACGCAGATTGAGCATCCCCAATTGTGAGGTCTGGTTGGTAATCCAACTTTTGGTAATCGGGATGTTTTTCGATTTGAGTTATCAAATATTGGGCAGATTCAACTAATTGCAGTAATGGTGGTAAATCCATTTGAGTTTCTCCCTTCTGGAACTAAAACTTTTCGACAACTGCCAACAAAAACCCGTGACCAGTGTTTTTGATTTGTGCTTTTTTCTTGTCAAGCAAGTATTGAATGATTGTGTTAGAAAACTGAATCTGGTGTAGAGGTATAGCACCACCAGAACCTTTGAGCGATCGCAATAATCTAGCAGCAGTTCTTTCAACGTAAGGATCGAAAACTTTAGGCATCCGTTGACCCCCCAATTGCTGCCAACTGTTGCTCAAGTACCTTGATTTGCTGTTGATGTTCTTCGATTTCTGCTTGTAGCTGCTGCTGTACTTCTGCAATGGAAAGCGTTTGAATCTGGTCATCAGAGTAATGGCGGACTTCATCTGAATGTTTGTCAGGAAGTACCGTATAACGCCAAGAATTACCGTACTCGTAGGCTAACTGTGTTCCAGCAGGTTTGTACTCTAAACCGATGACTATGCCCTGCTGAGTACGCTGCCCGAATGCGAATCTGGGGTATTCCCAGTCTTTTGGAATGCTGATGGTGGGTTGCATAAATTTGTTGATAATTGAAGGGAGTTTTGAATTAAGCTGCTAAAGCTTTGTTAGTTGTTTTGGCTATACTTGCAGCTAGAAAATCATCGAGTGCGACTACTGCATTTAATGGTTGGGCGTAACGAATTTCATCTATTCCGCTTGACCAATAAGTGATGTGTTGAAAAACCAAACCCAACATCGATTCACCTTTATAAACGCGGTAATTCTTCGGACAAGCACCATTGCAGTAAACCAGGGTGTAACCAGGAATTTCGATTACTTCTGCATTTGGATGATTTGGGGATAGGAGCATCGGTTCGCAGCACTCCCCCCAATCTGCTTCTTGATGGAAAGACATATTTGCTGTACCTTGTAGCGGAATTCGGCAATTTGTCATAGTTGTGTGGCGATCTCCGTTAACCCAACAGCGATCGCCTTTTTTACTTGCGGTACTATGCCGCTACAGATTGTCTAATGCCTAACGCAGCGATCGCCGCATCAATATCAACAGCCGTCCGACTGCCCCCCAACTGAGAGCGTCTGCTGTACCACTGGCCTTGAAGGTTGCAGCTAACGAAGCCTACACGCTGACGATTCACATATAGTGTGGTGCTGAAACTGAGCCAGTCAATCTCGCCATGTGTCAGCCCGTATTTTTGACAAGCTGTTTCTAATTCTTCGCTGAGGCGTTCATTGCGTTCTCTGGGGCTTTCAGGTAGTGTTGCTTTAACTTCTGCAACCCGTTTCGCAAACCAGTTCCGCTCAAATGGCAATCTTCCGCCGTCAACCAACTGCACCCAAACAGTTATTCCGCCTTCCAGCCAGAGAGTGCGGATTGATTCGGGATCTACTTCGATAATCTCGCCAATGATGCAACGGTCACGAGATGTTAGTGGGTCTGTGGGGGCTACCGCCTGCGCTTGCTCCGCAACATACTGGTTCAGTTCGTCTTGAGCAATCGCTTGTTCGTCGGGGGCAGGACGAGTGACTTTTTGGAGTTGGCAGGACTGGTATCGAGCGATCGCGCTTCTCCACGAATCCTTGCATCGTCTGTCTTGTACTGCTACTGTGCAGCCGATTTTGCTGTAGATGCGCTTTAGCTGCGGGAGGGATTTGCAGCGCAGCTGTTGTTGGGTAGAAATTGGATGTGTCATTATATTGGTACTCCATCTGTATGGTGGATGTTTTGCAAAAGGCGATCGCTGCTCCGGCCAAGAAACGCGGTCGCCTTTGTTTTTGTTTATTCACAGCATTTTTGGCTGTTAACAAGAACTTGTGAGATTGAGGCGTATAAAATACGCTTCGATACTTATATCTTATTGTTTATAGTAAAACTTGTCAAGCGAGACTAGAAGAGTTACGCTTGAAACGTGAGGAAAGAAACGCTATAATTCGAGTACATTAATGGAGGCGTGAATTTATGAACTTAATGCAAGTTACTTTGTCTGTTGATCTGCCTGGGTTAGGCAAACGAATTAGAGACATTCGTGAGGCTAAAGGATTATCACCAACATGGGTTGCAGCACAAGCAGGTATGAGTGTTGCTAACCTTTACCGTATTGAAAGTGAAGATGCAAAATCTCTACCCCGTGAAACTTTGCGGAAACTGTCTGAAGCTCTTGATGTGGATTTTGATGCAGAGGTGAAAGCTGCTTTAGCCCAAGAAGTCGGATAAAAAATTGTCTTCATCGAAATATTGATGATTGTTAACTTTAATGCTCTACCTCTCTTTAATGATGCTTGATTGATCGTAATGGTAAGGCCAACAGTAATTGCTCTTACACATCAAAATTCAACTCTATCTGCAATCGACTTGAGCAAATGCCACTGAATTAAAAAAGAGGTGGATCAATGAACACCCCACCCCGTAAGCGCAAAAAATCCACCTCTGCCGCATCACATAATCTAAAATCACCCAACTCAGACATCACTCCTTCAGAAAATCCAGCCTCAGCAATCGTTGACGTTCCCGCTGTCGAAATTCCAGAGCTAACCGAGAATGAGCAGCGCGATCGCCTACATCTTGAACGCAGAGTTGAAAGAGCATTTTTTGAGGCTGGCAAGGCTTTAATGGAATTGCGCGATCGCAGGTTATACCGTTCCACCCATCGAACTTTTGAGGAATACTGTAAGGACAGGTTTGGCTACACCCATCGCCGAGTCAATTATTTAATAGCTGGTTCTGTAGTATTTGACAACATAGCGACGGGAACAAATTGTTCCCAAAACGAGGAGGCGGATGAAATGGGAACAAATTGTTCCCAAAATGAGGGAGTGGATGAAACGGGAACAAATTGTTCCCAAAACGGGAAAGTAGATAAAACTCGACTTAATCGTTTACGAATCCTGCCAACTAAGGAAGGACAAGTACGCCCTCTTGCACAGCTAGAACCCCAGCAGCAGGTTGAATTGTGGCAACGGGCAGTTCAAGTTGCCAAGGGCAAAGTTCCCAGTGCCAGAATCGTAACTGATGTGGTTCAAAGAATTATGGAGCCTAAATCCCCAACACCCACCAAATCGGCGAAGTCTGCCAAATTCTCGTAAAGGACAACCCCGAACTACGAGGCAAAGCTGGGTGTTGGGCGATTGTCACCGCAGTTAATGACTTCAGCTGCACAGTGAAAACCTGGGATGGCGAACTGGTGGTTGGGGTGCAGCATTTGAAGTCGTTCGGTTACTTGCCTGCTGAATGCGAACAGATGCATCTGGTGTGCGATCGCGTTACGCGGTTGCGGGAGAGTGAGAACTTGGAAGAAGCTGCTCGTGCTGTACTGAAGTTTTTGGGGGAACTCAAGCGGCCGTATTTGACGGCGGTGGAAGAGGGGCTTTTGAATTTCCTGGAGTCAGCCAGTGGGCAAGGCAGCAGAGGATTGTGATTGCAATGTCGGGTGATGTTGTGTACACGCGTTTGGGGTGAGGCGATAGCGTTGGCCGAGATGATATGGCGGTTTCCGGTGCGGGGATAATGGTTCTATATCTGCACAAAATCCTGAAAAATGGTTGAGTGATATGATCATTAATCTCGTTTAAGACGCGACATTAGCAGATGTAGAAAATAAAAATAGCAAATAGCTAGGCGAAAATCCGCCCCACAAGCATTTGCATAGCGAAAGTCCACTTGATAGACTTTCGCTATGCAGGTACTATGGCAAGGCTAATGCATACACCGTTAAGAGCAAGCTAAACAACAGTTGTAAAGTTACTAATCCCCAGTGTGCCTATGAATCCAGTTACCTCAATGATTGCATCGGTTTGGGCATTAAACCCTGCTGTAGCATCATTAATAGCGACAAAGGTACGTGTACCAAAGGAGAATTGAGCAGCAGAGTTAGCTCCAAAATCAGTAGCGGTTAATTTGGATGCAATGCCAGTTGTATCAAGCGTTGCTACAGAGCCTGCATCAGAAAATGCCGATCTCCCGATAGAAACAAGGAATAGATCATTGCCAGCATTAGCATTGAAGTCGGTAATTACATCAAAATTATTTAGAAGAGAATCAGTTAAGTTGCGGTAGTCAAAACGATCTGTAGCAAGACCTCCAGTGAGAGTATCTTTTCCAGTTCCCCCAGTTAAGATGTCATTACCTCCATTGATCCAGGTTGCAGAAGCAAATTTATCACCATTCTGGAAAACCTCTATTAAATCTACTGCACCATCTTTATTGACATCAGCACTTAAGTATTTTGTGTTATCTCGATAATCACCTATAGCATTAGTTACAGAGCCGAAATTAAAAGTACCTTGACCATTATTGATCCAGGTTGCAGAAGCAAATTTATTACCATTCTGGAAAACCTCTATTAAATCTACTGCACCATCCTTATTGACATCAGCACTTAAGTATTGCGTGTTATCTCGATAATCACCTATAGCATTAGTTACAGAGCCGAAATTAAAAGTACCTTGACCATTATTGATCCAGGTTGCAGAAGCAAATTTATTACCATTCTGGAAAACCTCTATTAAATCTACTGCACCATCCTTATTGACATCAGCACTTAAGTATTTTGTGTTATCTCGATAATCACCTATAGCATTAGTCACAGGGCCGAGACTATAGCCACTATCACCTTTGAGGATGTCATTACCAGCACCACCAATTAGTGTGTCGTTACCAGCATCACCATTGAGTTCGTTATTAGCAGTGTTACCAGTGATGACATTATTAAATGCATTGCCAGTACCGTTAATCGCATCTGTTCCTGTCAGCGTCAGATTTTCGATGTTTGGCAAGTTAGCGAGGCTGAAGGTGACACTCGATTGAACAGTGTCTATTCCTTCGTTTGCATTTTCAGTAATCGTGTCAGTGGTGGTATCGACAATATAGATATCATTGCCAGTTCCGCCAATCAGGATATCAATACCAGTACCACCATTGAGGGTATCATCACCTACCCCACCATTAAGAGTATCATTACCCGCACCACCATTGAGGCTGTCATTGCCACCTACAATTTCAATAATGCCTCTCAAAGAATCATGATTAACAGTATCATTCCATCTACCAAGTGTATACGACCAATTCATCAGTGCATAATTTTCTGCTCCACCGCTATTATTTGGTTCCCCAGGAGACCAATTAGTATAAGTAATGGGTTCACCACTCACCCACCTGAACTGACCTTCTGTTCCCTCGTCTGTGAACCCAATCCAGAATAGTTCAGTAGCACCAAAAGTATTAATTAACCAATCTTGCTCGGCTTGAGAGTTGATGGTAACAAGATTTCCGCCTAAATTTTGTGCTTGTGCCTGAGCTTGTTGCCAAGTTAAAGCGCTTGTCAACAAGTATGTGCTGCCGTTGTAGCTAAATAATGTCGAACTACCATAATTACCAACATCGCCAATTAGGGTATCATTACCATCACCACCATCCAGGGTATCATTACCATCACCACCATTGAGGGTATCGCTGCCATTGCTCCCTACAATATAGTCATCGTAGGCTGTACCTGTGATTTGTAATCGCTCAATGTTCTTGTAACTAACTTGATACGTACCTGCTGTTATCGAGCCTTGATTATTGATGGTATTGAAATTTGTAGTGATTCCGGCACTAGCATTACTGTAATCGATGTATAAATAGTCGTTACCTATTCCTCCATCTACTGTTTGAGTCAATAAATTAGAGGAAGCAATAGATGGAGCGCTCACATAAAACGAGTCATTGCCATCCCCACCATTGAGGGTATTTTTGCCTTGGACTCCATAGGCGTAAAGGGAATCAGATCCAGTACCCCCTGAGACTGTATTGCTACCAGTAGAATAATTAATCTCAAGGGTGTCATTACCTGCATCGCCATTGAGAGTATTATTGCCACTGGAATTAGATGCTCTTAAGGAATCGTCTCCTGTTCCGCCAATGAGTGTATTATTGCCGCTGGAATTATTAGCCAATAAAGTATCACTTTCAGAACCGCCATTCAGGAGATTTTTAAAAGAAGAATTAGAAACATCTAAATAGTCATTGCCGGCTTCACCGTAGAGACTGTTATCTCCTTGGGTATCAAACAGATAATCATTGTCATCGCCACCATAGAGTTTATCGTTGCCGGCGTTTCCATACAAAGTGTCTATTCCTGCACCACCTTTGATGGTGTCATCGCCATCCCCACCAACAAGGTAGTTGTCGTTGACATTACCTATAATCACATT
Source organism: Nostoc sp. TH1S01 (assembly GCA_018993265.1). Taxonomy (GTDB): domain Bacteria; phylum Cyanobacteriota; class Cyanobacteriia; order Cyanobacteriales; family Nostocaceae; genus Nostoc_B. The sequence continues at coordinate 1,698 of JAGKSW010000218.1, read as the reverse complement.
ATTCAGGGCATTTCCAGTGCCATAAATAGCTGTGGTTCCTGTGAGGGTGAGGTTTTCGATATAATCACCCAACGTCCAGTCAATCACAGACTTAACGATATCAATCCCACCTGCATCGCTTCCCAAACCGTTATCTTCACTGACAACATCGCCTGTACTGTCAACGATGTAAGTGTCGTTACCAAAGCCACCATACAAAGTATCATCGCCAGTACCGCCATCTAATATATCGTTTCCACTATCTCCAATAAGAATGTCGTTACCACCTTTACCCTTGATTTGGTCATCGTAAATTGTGCCAATTAAGGTTTCTGGTTGATCAATACCAATGATTGTCGCCATATTTTTCTTTGATTGAAGTAAGTAAAAATTTCTACGAGCTATGGTTGCCAAGATTTTACCTGACCAGTTGTAATTAAAAATTAAAAATTAAAGATTAAAAATTGAAAGAAATAATAATTTTTAATTAATTAATTTTGGGTACAAGCCCCCACTAAATCGTCAGAATTCAGGAGCCAGAAGGTTTAAAGAATTAGGAACAATATTTGATAAATCAATTTACTCATTTACGACTAGACTTTATTATTCTGACCCTTCGACAAGCTCAGGGCATCGCTTCTGACTCCTGAGTGCTGAATTCTTACATAAAATGTATTTATATACATAGAAAATCAATCCTTTTTTTGGGTATTTATTATTGTTTATTTGCATAGATATTCGAGGCTCTGTTATTCATCAATTGATGTAACTCTCCGATGCTTTTTGTAAGACTCGGAAAAAGCTTATTGACTACTTTTCATTATCCGACAAGCTTATCTAAGTAATTAAAATCCAGTCAATCTGGACAGACGCAGATTTGTAGCTAGTAAAACCACTGTCTTGCAACAAAGGCAGCCCGATATCTGAGCTACAATCAAAGTAAAGTAGCCAGACCACAGCAAATCTGATCCAAACAAATGGACAGATACGCATGATTTTGGCTTTATGCTTTTTAGTGAAAAAACGTATCCCTATAAATTGGCAAAGATAGCAGTTGGTTGGTGCGCGGTTGTTACGCTGTTATAAAGGGTCAACTATCAAGCTTTATAGGTTACAAGAAGCATATAACTTTAGATAGATGCGTGTCAATTACTCTCTACTCAATTAAGCAAAATTTTATGATTCTTTGCCTGATTTTACGCTTTAAAGAGAAAAACAATTGAAGCAAGCATACGCCTTTTAGGTTTTGAATTGGGCTTGTTTACTGCCCAATTCAGGGAAATAAATCTCCTTGAGATTCACAACACTTAATATTTGTACTGTATTTTGAAAATTCAAAGTTGAGTTAAATTCAGGAGTTGGTAGAGGATAAAATTACAGCAAACTCAGGAAAATTCAGGTTATATACGCGAACTGTCAGAGCAACAATAGTCGCCCCCTTTGCAAGTCAGTTTTTCGGAGATAGTCAAAGTGAAGGTAATTCTTAATCAGCAACCGATGTTAAGGCGCGATCGCTTCTTCCTCCTTCATTCTCTGCTCCGAAGAACGCAACAGCGCCCCAGGAGGGGTGCAACTGCAACAGATTTAAGCTTGGTCACTCGCTTCGCTCGAATTCAAAATTATCAATTCAAAATTCAAAATTAATACCCCCTACATTTATGTAGGGGCTTGCACAACAAGTTTATAAATCTTTATCTGTTGACCTAAGCCGGAAGGTCG
>JAGKSW010000053.1 GCA_018993265.1 Nostoc sp. TH1S01 | reverse complement strand
AGTTGCCAAGAGCCAAATTATGGTTCAAATGCCCATGTTATGGTTCAAAATTTTGTTTTAGTAGATATATAAGTAAAAATCAAATATTTCATTGTCCAAGCAATCGCTCTGTTGTTAAGCGATCGCTAACCTCAAATCGTAGCTGAATAATAATGATTATCAAGCCTTCGGCTTGATACAAAAGTCGCTTTTAACAGTCTGTTTATCCCCTACACGATAATCATTATTAGTAAAAAAACTTGAATATTAAAAGTGAACTATAAACTGGATACTCATCTCTGAAGCATATCATAAGTTAAAATCTCAATTTTTGTTTCAAATCAGATTTATTTCTTGGAAGTCCCTTTATCTTCAGAATTCAAGAGAGTGGGATGACAACAATTTTCCTGCTTTACTGATGGTGCTATTTCTGGTACTGGGTCATAACCACCAGGGTGAAATGGATGACAACGCAAGATGCGCCGAATTGCCATCCAGCCACCGCGCACTACTCCAAACCTCTCAATTGCTTGGATAGCGTACATAGAACAAGTTGGCTGAAAGCGGCAAGTTGGAGGAAACAACGGCGAGATAAACATTCTGTAACCCCGAATTAGCCAAATGAATAATAGTTTCATTTCTGTTGCCCAAATCTTATAAATTAGAAACAAGGGTAAAAACTGTCTAGCGTGTAAAATCCTTGTTAATTCTGATTCCTGGTCTAACATCAATTCCACCTTTGTGGCTGCAAATTACCATAGTTGCAGTTTGGGTGTTGCTTATCCTCCTAGTTTCATGGGTGGTAAGTCGCTTTGCGGATGATTCAGAAATAATCAGGAAAATAGTGCATATTGGCACTGGCAATGTAATTCTACTAGCTTGGTGGCTAGATATCCCGGCGAGTGTAGGCATTACAGCTTCGATTCTAGCGAGTATTGTCACCTTGTTATCCTATCGATTACCGATTCTTCCGGGGATTAACAGTGTTGGTCGCCAAAGCTTAGGAACGTTTTTTTATGCTGTGAGTTTTGGTATTCTAGTTGCCTGGTTCTGGTATTTGCAACAACCCCAATATGCTGCAATTGGAATTATGGTGATGACTTGGGGAGATGGTCTAGCAGCATTGGTTGGTCAACGCTTTGGCAAACATAAGTATAAAGTCTTTGGGGCCAGTAAAAGCTGGGAAGGCTCTTTGGCGATGATGCTAGCTAGTTACATGGTGAGTAGTTTGATTTTACTGGGTGTACAAGGAAATATCTGGCAAATTTGGGTGGTATCATTGGCTGTGGCGATCGCAGCTACTGGTTTAGAAGCTGTTTCTTTTTTGGGTATTGATAATTTAACCGTTCCTTTAGGTAGCGCCAGCCTAGCCTTTGTATTAATGCAACTTTTATCAGCTAACTAGATTGAGAAAGAAGTTAGCTAATATGAGTTGACAAGCAACAAACTTTATATTAATCAAATGTAAAATCGAACGACCGTACCCTGCGGGAAAGCAAAACCTACATCTCTACAGTAATTATTCAGCAGGATTTACTATTTTTCCTCGTATGATACTAGGATATCTAGAACACATAGAAGTTTTTTTTATATCTACTTCCAGTAGTAAAACTAAAGTTTTGATTTCTATCTATAGATTTATGATTTCCTGACAAACAGTGCTTATAGTTGGGTACTTAGGTGGTCAACCCACCAAACGTAAGTGAGGCTAACAATCATGTCACGTCCAATATTTGTATCAGATTTGTTGATCGAGTTACCCGATCAACAACAAGAATTAGTTGCTGGTAGTGCAGACTTTAGGTTAGCTGGCACTAATTTTGCCAACAGACTTGCTAATTTACAAGGGCTAACATTCTCTGGCCCTAATGGTAGCATTGCCAACTCTATTGGCACATCTGCGGCAGTTAATACTGCTGCTCAAGATTTTTTGGTATTGGGCGCACCATCTATACCGACAGTTGGTGCTTTGGGTTCTGCACCAACTTTCAATGGTTCAAATGCTGTGACAGAATCTTCCGTAGGCATACAAAATGGAGTGAGTGGAAGTAGCCCAGTTAGTATCGGTAGTACTCGTCTACCATGATTGTACTAATAATATTTAGCTAGTCTCAACCATTCCCATAAAAAGCCAAGAGAATTATGATGTCATACCAGAACGCTTCATTAATATAGGCTGGGAGTGGGATGTAGAGGTAATTCAAACATCTACTTCTACTCATCTGCAATTTTTGGAATAATTTACACAGTATTGCAGAATCTAACTTGCTCAAATTTTGAGTATGGCACAGCTAGCTAGAGCGATCGCTGTGGTGATGAGCAATTTGATAGCTGCTTGGTTTTCTCTTTGGAAGTCAGCATTGATAATGCTAGAAGCTATTGTGTGATTTTTTCAACTTGTTAGAGAAAAGATTGCACATATACATGAATTACTAGAATTCTTTGCTGCTTTATTTCAGAAGTGAGGTTAAAAATTATGTCACTTCAAATCATTGAATCTGATTTGTTGATTGAGTTAGTTCATCAACAGCAAGAGTTAATGACAGGCGGAGTTGATTTTCAGACAAACTACAGCAATTTTGAGCAAAGTTTTACAAAAACAACAATGAGTAAAACTAATCAAAATCAAACTATTATTGCCAAGACATATACTCAGCGTGCTAATTTCCAGAGTAGTGCAGAGTCTTCATTATCGATTAATCCTTTAGACAGTTCTTCTCTGGCAACAGCAGTTAATAGTTCTGTAGTGCTAAATTAAATTATGCCAAACAATAGAGCTAACAATAAATTCTTTTACTTTTAAAATCAGTTTGGTTAATTATTTTGACCAAATTAAGAAGAGGGGAGAGGAGATAGTTATTACTCGCTCAATGTAAGTGAGGTTTTTGAGGGAGTCTGAGCATTCTCCTCTGTTTTCTCTCCACTTTGCCTGCGTTAGAGATATGAGAAAAGCTATTGCTGTGATTGCTTGGCACACTTTTCTCGTCCCCCATAACTGATTATAAAGGATTATTTGCGATGATGTTGGTCGCTTTTGATAAAGGTAATTAATTTATGAATAACGTTGAGCGATCGCCTGACTAGAAAAAATCTAAAATTTGCTTGGTATTTAAATTCGGGTTTTCATCAAAATCGAAATTTAGCTGACTATTCCTTTTGACTTATTACCACCGATAGTTATTTTTTTAATGTCTGGGATTTGCAATCAAATTATGTAGTAGTGCTTATGGTAAGCATCACTAATTGAAAAAGAATTCAGGAGTCAGCATCAATTAGTGGGAAATTCAAACCCACCACTAATTGAGTTTATACATCAATTCTCAACACAAGGTGCAATACAGTGAATTTCTTACAAGCTCAGGAAAACTATGCTGGTAATAGTTTTAATGACCTGAATCCAGAACAACTCCCTGTATTTGATGTCAATGAATTTATCCCCAGTATTGGTAAATGGATCAATGTTGCTGGGAGCGTAATGATCAGTATTTTTGTGCTGACAGTGACTTTATCTGCGATTCTCAAGTACAATGTCACAGTTAAAGTTCCGGCAACAATTAGACCTTTAGGGGAACTAAAAGTTGTGGAGTCGGCGATTACTGGAACTGTACTCAAAATCGATGCTAAAGATAATCAGATAGTCAAACAAGGCCAAGCGATCGCCTACCTTGATAATTCTCGGCTTCAGAATCAAAAAAGTCAGCTACAAAACACCATTCAAAAGAGCAAATTACAACTTGGTCAAATTGATGCTCAACTGAGTGAAATTAATATTCAACTGGCGGCGCAAACTGAATTCATGAATCGGACAATTTTAGCGGCGCAAGCGGAGTTAAGTGGTACTGAACGCAACTATCAAGATGAGCGAATTAAAGCTTTAGCGGAAATGACGCAAGCTGAATCAGCGTTAACTATTGCAAAGTTACAAAAAGACCGATTACGGCGAGAAAAACTCATAACTACGTCTGTCCAAGAAACTGAAGCCGCCTTGGCTTTAGCGAGAGTACAACGCGATCGCTTGCAGCGCGAAAAATTATTACAATCCACTGTGCAAGAAGCGGAAACAGCCTTAAATATAGCGCAAAGGCAAAAAGACAGATTGCAGCGCGAACAACTCTTAGAAACTACAGTGCAAGAAGCAGAAGCCGCCTTGCAGATGGCTAAGTTACAACGCGATCGCTTACAGCCGATAGTCGCATTAGGAGCTGTGCCACTGAATTTATTTGAAGAAAAAATTCAAGCGGTTAAATCTGCGGAAGCTAGGTTAGCACAAGCCAAAGCCAACACGAAAAATCTTTTGGAAGAAAAAGAACAAGCGGTAATTTCGGCAAAAGCGAAACTGGCACAAGCTCAAGAAAACGCGAAAAATAGCCTAGAAGAAAAAGAACAAGCTATTAAAGTGGCGGAAACTAAATTAGAACAAGCCAAAGCCAACGCGAAAAATAGTTTAGAAGAAAAAGACCAAGCTCTCACAATTGCCGAAACAAACTTAATCAAGGTGAAAACTGCCATCAATCCGAGTGATTCGCCTGTAGTTGCGGCAATAGCAAGAATCCAGCAAGAACAAGCCAAGAAACAAGCAGATTTAGCTGCTTTGAAAAAAGAAAGAGAAACTTTACTCCAACAGCGCGTAGAATTTCAAAAACAAGTAGACACCACGCAAAAAGAACTACAACAAACCGAAACTGACTTGAACAAAACTGTGATTCGCGCACCGACTGATGGAATTTTGTTGCAATTTAATTTACGCAACCCTGGACAAGTTGTACAGCCTAGTGAAGCGATCGCGCAGATTGCACCTCTAGATGCACCATTGCAAATCAAAGCCAGAGTACCCGCACAAGATATCGATAAGGTAAAAGCAAATCAGCAAGTGCAGATGCAGGTTTCTGCTTGTCCTTATCCAGATTACGGCACACTCAAGGGTACTGTAACCACAGTTGCACCCGATGCTTTAGCTGTAGAAAAAAACGCTACATTACCGACTGCGACTGTACAACCAGCGCCAGCTTATGAAGTGACAATTGTACCGCAAACTTTATCTGTTGGTAGAGGCGATCGCCAGTGTCATCTCAAACCAGGAATGGAAGGACGCGCTGATATCATTTCCCGCCAAGAAACAGTTATGCAGTTCATTCTGCGAAAAGCCAGATTAATTACAGATATTTAAACAAAGTCTGAAGTGTGAACTGTGAAGTCTAAAAGGAAACAAAAACACTACTCCCAACTCCCAACTCACCACTCCCCATAACAATCATGTTTGGTCTATTCAAATTTAAACACCAAAAAAAATACCAGTGTGTTTTACAATCCAGTGAAGAAGATTGTGGAGCAGCTTGTCTGGTTTCCATTTGCAAACATTATGGACGCTTCTTGAGTATGAGTAAAAGTCGAGAAGCGGTAGGAACTGGACAGTTAGGCACAACTTTACTAGGATTAAAACGCGGATCTGAGACGTTGGGATTTAATGCTAGAGCCGTCAAAGCCTCACCAGCCATCATGGATAGAATTACAGAAATCCATTTACCCGCCATTATTCATTGGCGTGGTTATCACTGGGTTGTGCTGTACGGTAAGCGAGGGAAAAAGTATGTAATTGGTGATCCGGCTACAGGCTTACGTTATATTAGCCGCGAAGAATTAGCTATTGCATGGAATGGAGTCATGCTCTTATTAGAGCCAGACCTGACTCGCTTTTTTGTCCAGTTTCAAGAAGAACCAAAGCAGGGTATAGGACGCTTTTTTCAGCGTGTATGGCCTTATCGGAATTTATTAAGTCAGGTATTACTAATCAATATTGTTTTAGGTGTACTGGCGCTTGGTAGTCCGGTTTTGCTGCAACTATTGACAGATGATGTTTTAGTACGAGGAGATACTCAATTACTAGTTGTTATTGTCTCAGCCGTTGTGATTACCAGCTTATTTAGTAGTAGTTTGCAAGCTGTACAGTCGATGATGATTGCTCATTTTGGTCAACGGTTGCAATTAGGACTAGTAATGGAGTTTGCGCGGAAAATTCTTCAGTTACCGTTGAGTTATTATGAATCGCGCCGCAGTGGCGAAATTTCTAGCCGATTGCGCGATATTGATGAAATCAATCAGTTAGTATCGCAAATAGTAATTCTGTTACCCAGTCAGTTTTTCATTGCGGTAATTTCTTTCAGCATCATGCTGTTTTATAGCTGGACTCTCACACTAGCAGTTATCTTGGTTGCTTTATTAATGACTGCATCTACTTTACCTTTTTTGCCAATTCTCCAACAAAAAACTCGTAGTTTGTTGGTTTTGGGGGCAGAAAATCAAGGTGTGTTGGTAGAAACATTTAAAGGCGCACAGGTAATTAAAACGACTAATGCTGCTCCTCAATTTTGGGATGAATTTCAAAGCCGCTTTGGTCGTTTGGCGCATCTAACTTTCAGTACTATTCAAATTGGTATTATTAACGGTACTGTTGCGAGATTAATTTCTACTATTGGTGGAGTAGTTTTATTAGGACTAGGTAGTATATTAGTAATTCAAGGGCAATTAAGCATTGGGCAAATATTGGCTTTTAATGCGTTACAAGTCAATGTCTTGAATTTAATTAACTCTTTAGTTGGCTTTGGCGATGAATATTTCCGATCGCAAACTGCTGTCTCGCGGCTTTTAGAAGTAATTGAAGCAACACCAGAAGTAGTTGGTGGGAGTCAAAAACCAACGGTGCAAATACCTGCTGATGCAGATATTCGGTTTTCGCAAGTTACTTTTCATCATGCTGGGAGAGTTGATTTGTTAGAAGAATTTTCTTTGAAACTTCCTGGTGGAAATGTGATTGCATTGATTGGCAAATCAGGTTGTGGAAAAAGTTCTTTAGCAAAACTCATTGCTGGTTTGTATGAGTTAAATTCGGGAAATATCCGCATTGGTTTTTATAACATTCAAGACATTGCACTGGATTGTTTACGCCAACAGGTAGTTTATGTGCCGCAAGAACCGCATTTTTGGAGTCGTTCAATTGTAGATAATTTTCGTTTAGGAACTCCTCATATTACCTTTGAGGAAATTGTCAAAGCTTGTCAGATTGCGGATGCAGATAGTTTTATTAGTCAATTACCTAATAATTATCAAACTGTTTTAGGAGAATTTGGTGCTAATCTCTCTGGTGGACAACGACAAAGATTAGCGATCGCCAGAGGACTTCTCACAAATCCACCTATATTAATATTAGACGAAGCCACAGCCGGACTTGACCCTGTAAGTGAAGCACAAGTTTTAGATCGGCTGTTAGCATCCCGCAAAGGTAAAACCACAATTTTGATTACTCATCGTCCTAGCGTAGTGTCTCGTGCTGATTGGATTGTCATGCTAGATAAAGGTCAAGTCCAATTACAAGGAACACTAGAAACTTTCCTATCTCAACAAGGAGAACATTTAAAGTTTTTATCTTTCTGAGAATTTTGCTGAATGTGAGGAGTTGATATTGTGTTGGACAAACAGAAAGCTAATAATTCTCAACTATTCAGAGAATTATCTGAACAGGAGCAACAGTTGCTAGTTGCTGGTCAAAATTCAAATATTATCGGGAGAAATAATTTTTTTTGCAACTCACTAATATACAAACCAATGCTGAAAATAAATTTGACTTAAGTAGTAAAACTACTACACAAATTACTAAATACAATTTGTCACAAATTACTATAGGCACTTTTGTGTTGTAACGGCTCAAAAACTCAGATACCCGACTTCATCAAAAAATTGGGTATTTTGCTGCTCATGAATGATTTTATGGCTTTTATAGTACTAATTTTTATTTTTATATTTCATTATTAAATTACAAATACAACAAACAAATATAGCCCAAAAGAATGAGCATTAATAAAATTAATTATAACTAGAGAATAATTTATTAAAGAATAAACTAGCTAATAATAAATGCATAGGTTTTATTTACCTATAAACTAAGTGAGGTAAAGAATTATGCCAAATAAATTCATCTCATCTAATTTAGTTGTTGACTTATCAACAGAAGAACAGCAGCTTTTGTCTGGTGGACAAGGTACAGAAACACCGCTTTCTGATGGTCAACCAACATCCGGTGGTCAAACCCCATACGGCGGTCAACAAACATATCCTTCAGGTGGGTATGGCTCCAAACGTTATCCCACATACATTTGTCGTCCAGTTTACGACAGCAATGATGGCGGTGGCTACGGCAACCAATGAATATTAAAAGTTAAGCTTAACTTAGGGTAATTACCCGAAATTCAAAGATTTTTATCCTAGCTCAGTGTTGCAAAACCTGAGCTTCTTATATTTTGAGTGTAATTTCCTGAATTTTAGCAAGGCTTTCTTAACCTAATTCACAAAAACTATTACAGTACTCTTGCCACTTTTAAAATTGTGCAAATTATACTGGTGAGACTAGCAAAAATAGCTCTGATACTTGAGCAATCTATGATCACACTGGAAGGGTACAAAATTTTAAGAGAACTGTATGATAGCCCTCGTTCTCAGGTTTATCAGGGATACCGAGAGTCCGATCGCCAGCCAGTCGTGTTGAAATTATTGCGGGAGGAATATCCTACCCCAGAAGCGATCGCTCTTATATTCGCATAGTTGGACAAGTAAAAGTCAAAGGTAAAATCACAGCCGTCACCGTCCATGAAGTATTTACCGCCGATGTTCCTGAAATTCGCCAAGGTAAATTAGCAACTACAGAATTATTTAGCACCGCCCTCAAACTTTACCAAGCACAACAATTTACCTCAGCCGCATAAAATTTTCAAGATTGCTTACAACAAAACCCCTTAGATACAGACAATGATTTTTGCCGGATTCAGCAAGTAGAAATGCTGAATTTAGAATCTTGGCTTTTAAGTTAAATAAATATCATTGTTATGTAAATATAATTACTTACATGATAAATGTGACAGTTCACATTGTGAATGCGAGCTCTCACATTATCAATGCGATCGCTCACATCATAAATGTGAACCGTTACATTCGTAATGCAACGGTTCACATTGTCAATGCAACGACTCACATTCACAATGTATCAGTCTGCAATCAAACTGCACGCTTACTTTAAATATTATTCTAGCTAAAAAATTTATATTACTGATAACTTTTTAGTTGCAATGGGTACGTTAAATATGTATCCTTATACGGAAACATTCATGCCTACCCAAGATACTACACGTCGTTTATCTCGCCAGACAATTACTCAAGACACCACTTCATTACACGGTTTGCAAACGATTAGCAACTATACAACAACCCGTACTGATGCCACAGAAGAAACGTTGCAAATAGCTTATCAAAAAATGTTAACGCTGCAACAAGTGGAAAATGAAAAACTCGCTTTATACCGTGCAGCTACTGATGCGGCGAGATTAGCCGAGTGGGAATTTCACAATGCTGTATTAGCCATGAAAGAAGTTGTGCGGGGACAATATGGTTCCGATAGTGATCAAGCCCAAGCCGTAGGATTAAAGAAAAAGTCAGACCGTAAACGTCCCACTCGCAAAAATTCAGCAGCGATCGCTAGTTAATTAACATATACACATATCTTGCACTAGGCGATTGAAATCGCAGCTACACAGACAAAACCCGCCTGCGCGGGTTATTAATCTTTGATTTTGCGTTAGTCCGCGTAGGCGAACTTTGTTTTTATAGCCGCAAATTCCATTCGTTGGGGCTAAATGCTTTTATACCCTTACACGTTCCCTGTTCCCTTCTATATTCAAATTCCGCAACGCCCAATTTATTTTTTAAAATAGAGGTAGGTAAAAGCGTCAGATTACCAAACATTTAATTGTGACAACATCTGCTCAAATACTACCACTGGTCAAAGATCCAGAGCGTCTAGAAAGCCGACTAGCTGAAATTCCGCCGGAACCAGGTGTTTATTTTATGCGGGATGGCAGCGATCGCATTATATATATAGGTAAGTCGCGGAAGTTGCGATCACGTGTACGTTCTTATTTTCGTGAAGGTTACACTAAAAGTGAACGTATCGCTACAATGGCGAGACAAGTAACAGAAATTGAATTTATTGTCACCGACACCGAAGCCGAAGCTTTGGCGTTGGAAGCCAATTTAATCAAGCAGCATCAGCCATACTTTAATGTGCTGCTCAAAGATGATAAAAAATATCCTTATGTTTGCATCACTTGGTCAGAAGACTATCCGCGCATCTTCATCACACGCAAACGCCAACTAGGTAAAGAAAAAGATAAGTTCTACGGCCCTTATACAGATACAGGTTTATTAAGAGAAATCCTCCGCATTAGTAAGCGCATCTTTGCACTAAGACAACGACCCCAACCATTATTTAAAGACCGTCCCTGTTTGAATTATGACATGGGGCGTTGTCCTGGTGTCTGTCAACAGTTAATTTCACCAGCCGAATATCGCAAAACGGTGCAGAAAGTAGCGATGGTATTCCAAGGTAGAACTCAGGAATTGATTGAGATTTTGACAGAGCAAATGCACAAAGCCGCCGAAGCTTTAAATTTTGAATCGGCGGCGCGGATACGCGATCAAATTTCTGGGTTAAAATCTCTGACGGCAGATCAAAAAGTATCCTTACCAGATGATACAGTTTCGCGGGATGCGATCGCTTTAGCGGCAGATACTCAACACGCCTGCATTCAATTATTTCAAATTCGCGCTGGACAATTAGTCGGACGCTTAGCGTTTGTTGCAGATGCACAAGCTGAACCAGGCGCAATTTTACAACGCGTTTTAGAAGAACATTACCAAACTGCTGACGCGGTGGAAATTCCGACAGAGATTTTGGTACAACATGAGTTACCCGACGCGGAAATATTAGCGGATGTTTTAACTCAGCGTAAGGGAAGAAAAGTCACAATTTTGGCTCCCCAACGCCAAACTAAGGCAGAATTAATTGAGATGGTCGAGCGTAATGCCCAATACGAATTGCAAAGAATGCAAAAATTGGGCGATCGCAACACTCAAGCCATGCAAGATTTAGCTGATATTCTCGATTTACCTGACTTACCTCACCGCATTGAAGGGTACGATATTTCTCATATTCAAGGTTCCAATGCTGTCGCTTCTCAAGTTGTCTTTATCGATGGTTTACCCGCAAAGCAACATTATCGTCATTACAAAATCAAAAATCCCACAGTCACAATTGGACATTCTGATGATTTTGCCAGTTTAGCGGAAGTCATTCAACGGCGATTTCGTAAATATAGTGAAGATTCCCAACTACAACGGGGCGGTAATCCTGACTGGCCTGATTTAATTATGATTGATGGCGGTAAAGGTCAGTTATCATCTGTCGTGGCTGTATTGCAAGAGATGAATTTATTAGAAGACTTGCGGGTTGTGAGTTTGGCAAAACAGCGCGAAGAGATTTTTTTACCAGGAGAGTCACAACCTTTACAGACTGATACAGAACAACCAGGAGTACAATTATTGCGCCGGTTACGGGATGAAGCGCACCGGTTTGCCGTGAGTTTCCATCGTCAACAACGTAGTGATAAACTGAGGCGATCGCGTTTAGATGAAATCCCAGGATTGGGACATCATCGACAAAAGCAACTCTTAGGGCATTTTCGCTCAGTCGATTATATTCGCCAAGCTACACCCGCACAACTAGCCGAAGTTTCGGGAATTGGGCCTCGGCTAGCGCAAGAAATTTACGATTATTTTCACCCCTCGTGAAAAAGCCGAATTGATTTGCTATTGACGCTTTTCATTATTCAAGGTGAAGGAGCGTCTAACTGCATTCTTTTTAATCCTCCTTCTATTGTACAGTCTGCCATTTCGCTAAGAAATTCGGGGTAATATTCTGTATTTCTAATTAACCAATCAGCAGTACGGACTCTAGCATTACTCTGAAATTTACCTGAGACTGGTGATATCTCATTGCTTTTAATTGAAAGAAAACTTTCGACTCTCCCTGCAACCCTAACATTACCCTTACCTTTATTTATTGTTTTAAATCCAGACATTTTTGTAATTGAAATACCTCTGTTTAAAGAGCAAGCAGAGCCACTTTGAATATTTGCAGCAATCAATAAATTTTCACTAGTAATAAAAAATCTCATATTTTTCATTACTGATTCTGAAACTTCTGCACTAGCAGGAAATGCTAAAATTGTGAGGCTTACAAGAACAGTCGAAATTTTTACGGGGAATTTCATTGTCTTCAATATAAAGTTTTTTCCAATATCTATAAATTTAGCTTTTACGACAATGGCAAAATTATTGATATTAAAATCAAGAACTTATGAAGACTAAGGCTATAAGTTCGGTAAGTTGCTGAGAAATAGTAAGGTAAAAAGCAACAAAAAAAGCATGATATTAGTTAATTAATACCATGCCCATCAAATTACTTATTTTTAAATCTAACGAGCCATTCCGTGAGCGGAAACAGCATCAATTGGCTTCATTAAGTACAACTTCAAGAACTGCCAACCATTAGAAATGTATAATGGCAACTTCTGGAAGAATTGTAAGAATTTGGGTGTGTTGGAGTTAGCGATCGCCGTCAATTTTTCATTATTCTTGATACAGATATCCAGGCGATCGTAAAACTCAGGGTTGTCAACATCCAACATTACAGGAAAGACTCTACCTGCGGTTTCATTGGTTTTCTTGATGACGTAAATATCGTATTCACGCGCATCTAAACCAATGGAAGCGTAGAAATCTTTGCGCTGTAAATCATTGAGATACATTGTCACAAACACAGACAACAGGAAGAACCGACTCCACAGTTTTGCTTTCCAGTCGTTGAGCATTTGCGGCTGCGCTCTCATGATGGCATCAAAGAAGTCACCATGACGGTTTTCATCCTGACACCAATTTTCAAAGAACCGGAAAATTGGATAAATTCTGTCTTCGGGATGCGCTTCTAAATGGCGGTAAATGGTGATATAACGCCAGTAACCGATTTTTTCGGAAAGATAGGTGGCGTAGAAAATGAATTTTGGTTTAAAGAAGGTATAATTGCGGCTCTTTGTCAAAAACCCTAAGTCGAGAGACAAGTTAAAGTCTGACATCGCTTTGTTCAAAAAGCCAGCGTGACGTGCTTCATCCCGTGACATCAGGTTGAAACACTCTGCTAGGACGGGGCTTTTATCTTTTAAGCGGCGGCCTAATTCTTTGTACAGTAGGAAGCCAGAAAATTCTGCTGTACAAGAACGCTCTAGAAATTCAATGAACAACTGGCGAGTTTCCCCGTCGATGTGATCCCAGGATTGTTCAAACTCGGCATCCCGAACGAAGTGATGGCGGTTATAATCAGCGCGGAACTCTTCTAAGATGGCTTTTAACTCATCTTCGTTGACAGAGATGTCCATCCGCGCCATCTCATCAAAATCGGTAGTATAAAACCGTGGTGTTAATAAGGTTTCTTTTGCCGGGACTTTAATCCCTGGCCGTATTTCTTCAAAGCCTGGTTTTTTGAGGGAATCTACCATGTCTTGATTGCCACGAGTGTCTTTATTATCTTGATTGCGCCTGAAAGTCAATGGTAATACTTTCATTGGGCACAGCAAAGGACAATAATTAATTTGTATAAAATTCAGTCTACCAAGGTGCAGCGGGAAACTGGTATGTGAAACGTTAAGAGTTGCAACAATACTTCAAGCTTTTTACCCGCGACCTCCAAAATTGGCAATCAGTTCATCGCTTTTGGCTTCGGACAAGCATAAGCATTAGACTTTAAAAGATTTTCACCAGTCCCAGATACATGAGAAATCAGGGTAACTTCACCTGAACTATTGAAAACCCAACCATTAGCAGGTGCGATCGCCACTGTTTTTTCAATAGATGGTAATTTAGTAGTTGTGGGTAAACTTCGACTAGCTGTCACTTCTCTAGCGCGAGTATCTGACCACAGCACATCACCACCCAAAAGTTCATAGGGGTTAGCAGGTAAACCACCACGTCCCGTCACCACAAATTGACTGTTGTTATTTTCGTCTTCTGTGGAACAATCAGCAGCGAGTAACGTTGAACTGTCAACAACACTAGTCGGTAATTCACTTAACCCCTGAATCGGATCAACCTGTGGAGTAGTAATAGTCACTTCTCCATTGACTCCTAGTTGAGAACTAGCAGTAATATCACTAAATTCTGTATTCCTGAAACGTGGCTCAATCCCAAAAATGCTTTGTGCGGTAATATCGACTCTGCCACCCCTACCATCAAAAGCATTGGCACTAATATCGCTATTTTCACCAGGAACAGCAATTAAAAATTTGGTGTTGATATTGATGTTTCCGCCATTACCGCCGGCGTTAGCAGTCCCGGCATTGGCGGAAATAGTACTATTATTTCGCAGCAACACAACATCTCTCACATTGAGGTTAATATTTCCCCCTTCACCAGCAGTTGTCCCCGTTGTAATTGTTCCCTGATTATCCAGCCGTAAAGAACGAGCATTTACTGTGATATTGCCAGCATTGGCGCGTTCAGTACCTCGCACGCGAGCAAACAAACCACTATTAGCGCCGTCATTATTAATTGCTTCACTACCAAATTCTGCCAAGCGTGCTGCAAAAGTCGGATCGCTACCACTAATGCTCACCCTATTTTTTGCTTCAATAGTAATGTTACCTGCATTCCCACTACTGAAAGCACTGGTTAAAATTTGACCACCACGAGATAAATCAACAGTGTTGGCAATAATATTAATATTCCCTCCAGCAGTTGAGCCAGTAGTCCTGGATGAAATTGCCGCACCATTTGTGACAGTTAGTTTCTCGGCATTAATCTCAATTAATCCTGGATTACCAGTGTCAAGGGTTTCACTTCTAATTGAACTTCTACTATCTAAAGAGATATTTTGAGAATTAATTATAATATTGCCAGCAAAACCTCGATTGGATGAAGATGTATCCAATGAAGATCCATCAGTTAAAAAGGTATCTCTAGCTTTGATTGTAATGTTACTAGCATTGCTAGTACTTATTGGACTAACACTGGTATTGATAAAACTGTTTCTCAAAATAACTAAATTGTTAGCTGTTACAACTACTCCATTAGTATTCCCTTGACCTGATGTGATGGAATTTAATGTAGTATCATTGAAGATAACCGAATCAGCTAAAATCTGAATACCACCTGTATTACCCGTTGCATTATTATTAATATCACTACTAATAGTACTTTGATTCAAGGATAATGAACCAGCTTCAATACGAATACCTTCAGTATTACCAGTGACTTGAGAAGCAATAGTGCCAATATCACTTCTAATAGAACTCTCACTTAAGGAAAGTAACCTAGATTTGATATGAATCCCACCTGTATTGCCTGTGGCTGACCTGCCAATGTCTCCGAGGTTGTTGGTAATTCTAGAATTCTGTGTAATATCTATCCGTTCTGTAGCATTCAGCGTAATATCTCCAGCCTTAGTTCCAGAAGCTCCGATAAGACCACCTGTTAGCTGACTGTTAGCAATTTTTAAATTCTGGGCGTTTATGGTCAAATTACCTCCGCCATTAGACCTCACATTTGCAGACCCATTGATAATGGAAATATCACCTCGCATTAAGTTCTGGGGATAACTTAAACGCAGATTTTGATTATTTATCTTCAGTTCTACAGTTCCTTTTCCGGTGACTGCACCCAACTCAATTTGTCCACCCGGAGCAGATAAACTTCCGCCATCTATAGAGACATTACCACCTAGTAATAATAAACTTTTACCATTAAGAACAGATAGACCAACTACAGATTGTGTAGTTGGATTTTGATAAGTAATAGAAGAACTAACAATTTGGTTGAATAAAAAAGCCGAAGGATTAACTGTGAGTAATGCGGGATTATTGGGGACAGAAGCACTGAAAAAACCTTGATTGCCAAATGCGATCGCATTTGATGTTGTAGCTACAAATGAGCCACCAACATTTAAACTAGCATTAGGGCCAAATAAGATTCCATGAGGATTCAGCAAAAATAAGTTTGGACTACCATTGACAGAAGTTTTGAGAGTTCCGAAAATATCAGAACGGGTTCCACCTGTTACTCTAACTAAAATATTTTGAATATTTGCACTAGTATTGACAAAGTTTGCTGTGTGCATTTCAGGAATACTAAATTGCTTAAAACTATGAAAAAGGTTATTACCTGCTACAGTACCCTCTGTAATTTTCCATCCTTTCATATCATTTAGAGGTTCAACAGCAGAATTATTAGGTAGTGTTGTATCAGGAACAATTTGAGCCTGGGCAAAGTCCATAAAATTTAGACAGCACCATATTGTTCCACTAATTATGTAAGCTTCAACTATAGAATTTATCATTATAATGCGTAACTGGGATAATTATTAATTGTTGAATCACGTGAATCAAGCTGGGTAATGAATAACTAGTTAATAGTTGAACAGCATTTATATATTTATTTTATTTTTTGTTCTTCACATTGTTTTAATTTTAGATAAACTAAAAAAATATTTATTTAAGTAGCCGTAAATCTAGAGTTACGGCTACTTTTAACTGAACTGTCTTTGTTTCTAGCTAGTCTAAATATTGTTTGGGTTATTTTGATAAACTTTTTTCTGCTACTGATATAGTCTTATCAGCATACTCAATTATGAAATGAATTTGCCTAACTATGGGCATCCTTGCCCTGAAAGTTCATAACTCATTTTGTAAAGACCATAATTAATTGGTGGCGGTGTAGTGGTAGCAGTAGCAGAAGAAATTGTTTTTTGACCTTCATATTGTTGCTTAATGTCGGCAAATTTCACGTTCACTAGATTGGTAAAACAGGTATTAAGCGTAATGGGCAAGACTTGTCCTGGAGCAATTTTCATCGGCCCCACAGTTTGACCAGTTTCTTGGATATAGATATATACTTCACCTTCCTTAGTACTAGTGTTAGTGAGAGATTTTACGCGCAAATTTAACTGACCAACTGCAAGGATATGTGGCTGCATACCAATTTTACCTACAAAACCTATTTGTACTGGAATCAGTCTTGTAAAATTAGCTGCTAAGGCATTATTTCCAGGAACTAACATAGTTAGAGATATAATGACTACGAGAAATAATTTCCATAGCCGATTTAGCAAAACCTGAAACATATCAATAACTCCTGATTGACAGCAATGAATTTCGCCTATCAGTTATAAATAATGTACTAAATATCATATATTGATAAATACAATCTCCATGAGATTTAGCTTATTTCACATTACTCTGTATAACTGATTTTACATAGAATTGAGGCTGGGATTTATACTACTGCCAAAACATGATATTTGCTGGTTAAATTTTGTATTTTTTTTAGGCAGAAATAATTTAAAACCTATTAAAAATATCAAAATTTTGGGATCAAAAAAGCAATTAAAAAAGCTCAGGAAGTAGAAGGTAAGCTGAAATCAGCTTATTCTTCTGACTGCCTGAGCTATTATTCCTTTGCCAAAACAAAGAATTGATTTGTAACAATAGTTTACTTAGTGGCTCTTTGTACAATATCTAGTTTCTACCGAGCCATTTTTGACTATTCAAACGCCGGACTAAACCAAATACCAACAAGTCAAGGGTAGTTTTGCGTTCGTCAATTAGGAATGATTCAAGAGTACTAGTTTTTTTGCCTTCGTTGCAGGAAAAACCTTTTTGCCCTTGAATATCTTCGTCGGGAAAATACACGTTAAATTGACGCTGACCATTTTGCCAACTGCCGATAACTTGCCAGTATTCTTCATCTGAAGGTACGCCAGCGATTGGAAGCTTTTGTTTAGCAAAAGACAATTGTAAATCTTTTACGCCTTCCTCTGTGATCGCCTTTTGCAAAGCTGGGATGTACTCTTGCTGGATAAACTCTGCAAACGGCTTATCTTCAACGGCTGGGGCTTTCTCTTTTTTGGCTGCTTTAGCGGCGGCTGGTTTTTCTTCTCCATCTGCGGCTTTAGCAGCAGGCTTTTCACGCTTAGGAGGTGCATCAGCTGTTTTGGCAGCGTTGGGGTTAGTTTTTGGGTTGGCTGCTTGTGGGTCTGGTGCGTTGGCAGTAGGTATGTCTGTGGCTACTGGTTCGCTGGTGCTGGGGGCGTTTGCTTCGGCGACAGTAGGCGCTTGTTTGTCAACAGTGCTGGGAGCTACCTCTCCCGCTTGATTGTGATTGGTTTCGTCTGCCATTGCTCAGGTCAATCCTTTATCTAGCTTTGGGAGCGATCGCTCACCTTTGTGTACTAATTTATCTTGATTTTGACATATAAGAGCTAATTGATAATCAAGAGTTAATAGTCCATAGTCAAAAGTCAATGGATAGTATAAGAAGGCTGAAGGCTGAAGTCTGAAGTCTGAAATAAACTTGTGTAGTAAACTTGAAAGTGATTAAGCATGATACTGTAGTAGCCGCTAAATTGTCTATATTTCTAGGTATTAATTTGGCTTTTAGTAGTTTAAGCGATCGCTTCCTGAATATCTTTGATTAATTCATCCATTCTGGCTTTGGTTGTATTCCAAGAACACATAAAACGCACTCCGCCAACACCGATAAATGTATAAAATTGCCAATTTTTATCTTTCAAATTTTTAATAACTTGCTCTGGTAGTTTGACAAATACAGCATTAGCCTCGCGGGGAAACATAATTTCCACACCATCTATTTGTAATAGTTGATTTTCTAAATATTCTGCACATTGGTTAGCGTGTCGCGCATTTTTCAGCCACGCACCTGTTTCTAACAAACCCAACCAAGGCGCAGAAATAAACCGCATTTTAGAAGCTAATTGTCCTGCTTGTTTACAACGATAATCAAAATCTTCCGCTAAGGCTCTATTAAAGAAAATAATTGCTTCGCCTAAAGCCATACCATTTTTTGTCCCGCAAAAACACAACACATCTACACCACTTTTCCATGTCATTTCTGCGGGGCTTTTATTCATCGCCGCAACAGCATTAGCAAATCGAGCGCCATCCATGTGAACTTTTAATTTATATTTATGAGCAATTTCTTTAATTTGCAAAAGTTCTTCAATGGTATAGACTGTGCCTAATTCTGTTGATTGCGTAATACTAATAACTTTAGGTTTAGGAAAATGAATATCTGTACGCTTGGTGACAATAGCTTCGATACTTTGTGCTGTTAATTTACCATTTTCCCCTGGAGCTAGGAGCAGTTTAGAACCGTTAGAAGCAAATTCTGGCGCACCACATTCATCTGTTTCTATATGCGCCGTCTCATGACAAATCACACTATGATAAGACTGACATAATGCTGCTAAAGATAAAGAATTAGCTGCTGTTCCATTAAAGGTAAAAAATACCTCGCAATCAATTTCAAATAGTTCTCGAAAATAGTCAGCGGCTTTTTGAGTCCATTCATCATTACCATAAGCTGGCGCACTACCAAGGTTAGCTTGAAGCATATACTCTAGTGCTTCTGGACAAATTCCAGAGTAATTATCACTAGCAAACTGTTCGGCGTTATTACTCATATTTTTCTGAATAAAAAATTACTGATATAAGACTTTTATTTGATTTGTGAAATACACGTAGGATGTGTTAGCGACAGCGTAACACATCTACCGCAAAGCTTTTGGTACGTTACTATAGCAGTCTTAATTTTTAGGAATCAAACAGGATGACTTTTATACTTTATAGTCGCAAAACAAAATCCACCTAAACAATTGTTTGGTGGATTAGTTGGTTATTTTTAGTGGATCCGAGCAGAGTCGAACTGCTGTCCAAATTGGGTATTGACCCCCCGCTCATTCACAGGTTTAGCCTTTCTGACCCTCAAGGCGGGAATCGTTCATTATCCCGAACGTAGGATGCTCTGATTAAGTCTTAGCCAGCAAGCCAACCAGAGAACACCTGCTGGAGCATCCGTTGGGGTTGGTCTCTAGCCCTTAACGGAGTCGGACTAAAGACGCTCGAACCTATAAGAGGCTATTAGGCAGCTACTAGGGCTTCCTTACGAGCAAATTTTACGATGTTATTCGCATTTACTTTTTTTTTGAGCCTGATATTTCCGAGAGAAGACTCACTCTCGACCTGAGTCACAGAGTAGCGTTCGCCAACCTGTCGAAACCGTTACGGACCCATGTGCTTTATATCTTTATTATAATTCGTGGTGGGGAAAATGTGTTACAAGATGACAAAGAAATATTAAACTCTCATTCTGTACCTTTAACTTTTATGAGCCAGACTCCAGGGGGAGTTCGCTGGACAATTCAAGATGTTGCGGCGTTACCCGATAACGAATGGATTCGGTATGAAATTATTGACGGAGAGTTATTTGTAACGCGATCGCCCCACCATAAACATCAGCAGGTTACATGTAACGTCTCTACATGGTTTTAGGTTTTACGCTTGTACCTCATGTACTCAAAATCTGCTGTAAATGATGTGATTACCTCACCGTTATTGCTTAACTTTGTTTGTGAAGTAGCAAGGCTTTTTGTGTCACGAGGTTAGGAACAATTATTGAGTCTTTCTTTAGGTGCTAGGAAACAAAGCCAGATTCAAGGTAAGTTGTTATCGAACCTTGATAAACTCTCGCTACTGTGGATACTTCCATTTTTGTGCAAACATTTATTGCGGTGTTTGTCCTGGCAGATGCTGTCGGCAATATACCAATAGTTTTAGCTTTAACCAAGGGTATGGAACCAGAAGACAGAAATAAAGTGATTGATAAAGGGAGTATTGTAGCGATCGCAGTTCTGTTATTGTTTGCCTTTTCTGGTGAATATATTTTAAGCTATCTGGAAATTAGCATGGCATCTTTGCGGGTAGCTGGCGGAATCTTGCTGCTGCTTATCGCCTTACAAATGCTGCGGGGGGAACTAGATACACCCATTCACGAAGAAGGGCGAGATGTTGCCATTACACCCCTGGCTTTGCCATTATTAGCCGGGCCTGGTACGCTGACAACTGTGATGCTATTAATGTCCAAATCTCAGAGTCCGCATTTGGGTGTAGTACTGGGTATTGTTGTGGCGATGTTTGTCACTTGGATAATTTTGCGCTTGGCAAACCAGATTGATAAATTAATTGGTGTTGAAGGTACTGTAATTGTCACCCAGTTGTTAGGGTTTTTGTTAGCAGCGTTAGCGGTAGAAATTGGCACTACAGGAATTAAAGAGTTATTTCTACATTAAGAGGTTTTATCAAAAGTATTTTTCTGTAACCTTCAGCACTCATTGATCCCCTTGGGGACTTCCAAATAAAAAAATACCCTATCTTTGTGTAAGCAGAGGGAGCAGCGGAAGCAGCGGAAGCAGCGGAGGAAGAATGGCTTGCATCGCCTTCGCGGTGAAACTTGGATAATTTAATTTCTGGAAGTCCCTTGAGCCTCCCCTTAAAAAGGCTATGGTGTACACACAAATCTGGGTTGAGTGCATCTGTCCCGCCTCGGAATAAATTCCGAGTCTCATAGCGCAAGTCCTCTAAAGAGGACTCAAAAGGAAATTCATTCCAGTCTACTTCAGTAGACTTTGGCTATGAGCCTGGAACTTTAGTTCTAGGCGGGATAAAGTTTCGTACTGCAAATTTACTTCATCGCTGAACCTCTGAGTTTCGCCCATGAGTCTTTGATACTCACGCGAGAGTGTTTGATACTCGCCCACGAGTCTTTGATACTGGCGCGAGAGTGTTTGATACTCGCCCACGAGTCTTTGATATTCACGCGAGAGTGTTTGATACTCGCCCACGAGTCTTTAATACTCATGCGAGAGTGTTTGATACTCGTGGGCGAGTCTTTGAGCTTCATTAATGGTGTCGCATTCCCGCGTCATTATTAATTGCGCCTCTTAACTCAGCCCCAACTGTTGCTTTAAAGCTTCTGGCACATTAATTGCTGTATCCAAACCTCGCGCATTCTCCCAGGTTGTATTTTCATCCCACCTCATATCTCCAAATATCTCATGACTGAGGTCTGCGCGACTGAGGTCTGCGCCACTGAGGTTTGCGCCACTGAGGTCTGCGCCACTGAGGAATTGTCCTACTAGATTTGTAAAATTACCAAGCTGAATGGCTTCACCGTAATTGATGATGCGAAGTAGTTGGGCTGTGCTAGTATTTTCTTCTGGTTTACCAGATGGATAGAAAATAATTTCCTCTTTCAAATCATCCAGACCTTGAGCATAGCGGTGTAACTCCAAAAGCAAAATCATCACATTCAACCCAGCATAAATATCAACCTGACGCTGACCCTGCTTAATTCCTTGGTCTTGCAATAACCGCATCTTTTCCTGGGGAAAGTTTTCTGGTGGCGCATCAATAAATTCCCCTTTGCACCAACGCCAATAAAAATTTTCCAACCGCTTAAATAACTCTAATGGGCGAAATTCATCACTGGGAATTAACAAACCTATGAGATATTCGACAATTTCTAATGTGAGTCCGCCATAACCGAGTAAATCATAAATTTCCCAGTCCATTGTCTGCTCATCAACATTAAAAGTTCTGCCGCGTCTACCTAGTTCTGTCCATTCTTCCAAACTTTGTTTGATGCGCTCCGCACAGAGAAATTCCCGAATACTTTTATGAAAAAACTCCACACCTCCATGATCATTAGACTTGAGATAAAAAGCACCTAACGCAGTTTTTAATGCTTCTTCTCCTAGTTCTTTTTCGGCTTTAGCAATGAGTTCTTTAGCTTCATCATCTTGCTGTAAGCGTGCTTTTACCATCTGCATCGAAGCACTTTCTCCTCCTGACTGCACTACACACACTGCGGCTTCAGCTAAAATTCGGCGTAATGCTTCTGGGTGTTGTCGAGTCAGTTCATAATTTAAATCCGGGTGACGTGAGTCTGCACGCTGTTTAGTTAGTACCCATTCTAATGCTTGTTCGTAAACTAATATTTTTGCTTCTGTCTCTGTGGCTTGCTCAAATTTATTAATATCTAAAATGTTATCTCGGTGCATTGCTGTCAGCATATACAGCAACAGAGGCTCTTTGGCTAACTCCTTAATTTGCTGGGGACAGGATTTTTTAGTCTCTGGTTTCACCAGAAAATCCATAAATTCTAATGTTTTATTAGTAGTGAATTTTCTGTACCATTTATCAAACCATTGTTGTTGCAATTCCACATCCATTTCGGCAATTTCCACTCGTTCCAAATTCGACGGGAGGCGGTCAATGCCATGTAAAGCCATCTGTCTACCTGTAATTATGACTCGATGACCCGCTTTATTATCTTGGCAGACATCTTGAAATATTCCCACTTGCCGCAAAAACCTTTCTACACTTTGGTTATTGCCGCGCTCAATTCGCAATTCATCAAAGCCATCTAAAATAAATAAAAATCTGGTATTTCTATCTGTCAGCCATTCATTCTCACTTTGAGCAAAATTATGGAATTTAATTCTTGAGCGCAAAGTTTCTTCGAGACTTGGTTGAAAATCATCAATATCACGCAGCCGAATTAAAATTGGTGTCCATAGAGGATATAAACTCTGGCGCACCCAATCAGCAAACATCCGACAAAAAACACTTTTACCTCTCCCCGGCCCGCCTTGAATAAACATCACTTGGCGTTGCGTATTTGGGCTGGTAGCCAAGAGAATTTTTCTAGCCCAGTTTTCTAAATCAAAAGGTTCTGTTTTAGTATCTAATTTGCCATTTTTATCTACATTTCTGGCTTTTAGTGGTACATAAATATCTTTAAAAGCAAAGCCTTCGTTAAAAACTTGTTCTTCTGGTTTAGTGGCAATCTGACTCTTTAAATATTCATCAATACTCTGAAATTTCTGCTGTGTTTTTTGCCATTCACCAAACGAAGGTTGAATCACATTTTTGGTAACATCACCTGATTCTATCCAAGCTTTAACTAAATAGCGGTGAGTATTCCAAGCTACTCGTTCTGTCAAAATTTCAGCATCAGATGTATTTACAGATGCTAACCTTGCCAATAATACTTGATTAAATGCCTGTGCTAACTTTGATTGATGGAAACAGTTGATTGTTTCACTGGCAGATTTATAATCTAATTCAATATCGTTGAGTTTTTGTAGTTGTTGACGGACTGCTGCATCACTCTGAAAATGAGCATCCCAATTTACATTGATATCGTAAGATAAAATTTCTTTAACGCTTTCTAAATAAGCAATTTGACTAACTATAAATACACAATCTGCTAGCGTCGGTTGTTCCTGGCTACTTTGGCGATACAATTTCAGCAAAGCAATGCCCATCGGTACAAACGGTAAACCCGCGCCTATCACCTGCGCCAATGGTGAACACAACACATCTAATAAAGAAGATGAATGTTGCAGTAGAGGTTTTAAAAGTTCTAAACTTTCACCGTTTTCTTGAAGAGTTTTTGCTGCATCTAAAAATGTTTTGCTAGTGTCAATTGTGGTATTAAGACTTTCCTCAACAGAGAAAGATTGTCGCAACCGTTCCCAAATTTGTGACCAGCGCCTTTTCATTGGCAGAGACCCCCAAAATTACCGATATTTTAGAGGGTAGCAGGAGTTAAGTAGGTCGGTGTAAATAATTATTGTTGGAATAAGGCAGGGAGCAGGGGAGCAGGGGGAAAGGACAGAAGCCTCTCTCCGCTTCGGGGAGCCAGCGCCGTGGGCGGGTTTCCCACGCCAGTCGCTACAACGGAGGAAACCTCCGCAACGCGCTGGCTCGACTTGAGGCGACTGGCGTGAGAGGTTTGGAGAGGGGTTTTTAGTATTTTTTACGATTTTCCAAACATCCTCTCAGGTAGAAGAACATATTTGCGTGACTCCAACTGATTCGCTAGGCTATTTGTATCCTCTTACTTCTATAGCCTGCTATGGATTTTGAAGGCAAAGCTACCGCCACAACTGCTACAAAAAATACAGAATTTGCTCAATCAGTAACG
Source organism: Nostoc sp. TH1S01 (assembly GCA_018993265.1). Lineage (GTDB taxonomy): Bacteria > Cyanobacteriota > Cyanobacteriia > Cyanobacteriales > Nostocaceae > Nostoc_B. The sequence continues at coordinate 16,968 of JAGKSW010000053.1, read as the reverse complement.
GCACGTAAACCGCTAGAATTATTACGAGATACTGAGGCTTTATTACGTCGCCCTACTGTAGCAACATTAGTGCCAATTCTGCCCCCAAAGTTGAGTAACCGAATGCAAGAAGCCTCAACTGTTGCAGAAGAATCCTTGCAAGAATTGGCAGAAATTGACCTCGAACAAATTAGCGACTGGGAATTACAACCTGTACGGCTACGTGTGGGTTTGTGCTTTGTGGGTTTTGGCGCACTGATGATTCTCGTGTTGTTGCTGTACTTGAATACGCTGCATCCTGAACTGAGTACAGTGGGACAGATTCACCAATACTGGTATCAATATGTTTGGTTTGTAGGCTTTGGGATAGCAGGAATGTTTATGATTGGTCGAGAAACGATGCGACCAACTGTCAAGCTAAAAAAGCCAAAAAAATGGTAAATAAATTGGTACAAACTAAAGCTAACTGTATTTACGTTTTTTAACTTAGTTTGCTTGATTCTCGCCGACTTAGTACAGGCGATCGCACCTTCAGACTTCACACTTCATACTTCATACTTTATTTAACATGAATCATGATGCTTTTATTGTGCCGCCAGGTGCTAAGGTTTCTCTGCAAAAAGATTATGACCCTGCGTATACCGCTAATTACCATGACCGCAATGATGCAACGCTTAAATTACGCTCAGACATTGAACGATTAGCCAAGTATCAAGACATTCTCTATGCACAAAACAGCTATGCCTTGCTAATTATCTTTCAAGCAATGGATGCTGCTGGTAAAGACAGCACAATTAAACATGTTATGTCTGGGATTAATCCCCAAGGTTGTCAAGTTTTTAGTTTCAAATCTCCCAGTGACGAAGAATTAGACCATGACTACCTTTGGCGAACAATGAAGGCCTTACCAGAAAGAGGCAGAATTGGCATCTTCAATCGTTCTTACTATGAAGAAGTATTAGTAGTGCGCGTTCATCCTGAAATTTTACAAAAGCAGCAACTTCCTCATTTATCAAAAGGTAATAAAATCTGGCAACAGCGTTTTGCAGAAATCAATAATTTTGAAAAATATTTAGTAGATAATGGAATTGTGATTCTCAAATTTTTTTTGAATGTCTCAAAAGCCGAACAGAAAAAAAGGTTTTTAGCAAGAATTGATTCTCCCGAAAAAAATTGGAAATTCTCAGTTAATGATGTCCGCGAAAGGGCATTTTGGTCAGATTATATGGCCGCTTATGAAGAGGTTTTTCATCACACTAGTACTACATACGCTCCTTGGTACATCATTCCTGCTGATCACAAATGGTTTATGCGTATGGTAGTTGCCGATATCATCTGTTCTAAATTAGAGACATTGAAGTTAAAATATCCTACCGTGAGCGAAGAAGCTAAACAGCATCTTCTAGAAGCAAAGTTTGCTTTAGAGCAAGAAGAATAACTATTGCAGAACAATTCAACAGCCAGAATTCAGGAGCGATGCTCTGAGCTTGTCGAAGGGTGAGAATCAATCAGTGGGAGATTCTCAGCCGATATAGCAGTCGAAGCATAGGTTAGGACTATGTTGGTGGCTGAAACTCATGAAAATACTTAGTTCCTACTCAGCACTCAGCACTCAGCACTTCACTATATTGATTGAAACTCATTGAAGAAGAATTCAGAAGTCAGAATTCAGGTAGAGAATTCTGGCGAAGTAGCGCATGTATTATGTTTTGATAATTGTATCAATTTAATCAATCTACATAAACTTTTCTAAATCTGCTCTACCTAGAGGCTGATCACAAGTGTATGTAAATATGTCATTCTGAGCAAAGTGTAGATCGTCAGAATTGGTCTTGATCTGGCTAAATTAAAATCAAAATTAATTAGATAGGTTTATGAATATAAATTAATCTCCTCAATTACATAGCTTCAGCTCGCTTTCATGCTTTAGCTGTTCACAATTTCCTCAAATTTTTTTGATAATTTTAAGATAAAGACCAACTATTGATTGCTGTGGCATTAAATTCCTTGATAACAAACAAAGGAAACGATTATGGATACTGCTGTTAAATACGACATTGAACTTATTAAAGAAGAAGCACGTCAACTGGTTAAAAAGGGACTAATTAGCCGCCAACGACCAATTTATGCTTTGTGCAAGTATATCCCTGAACGTGAGTGGACTATTTTTGAACTTGAACTAGAAAAAAACGAATTTTTGCTCAGAGATAGAATTATTGACCTATTAGGTAGCGAAAATTGGGAAGAAGATGGCAGTTGATCATCACAATTATTAATCTTGGGAGTGATTTGGTGGGAATAAATAGGCGATCGCAGCCCATCCAGAAATAGTTAGTAAACTAACTAAACAAGAAGCCAGAACCAAAGTAGTCATCTCAAAAATGAATTAAAACTTTATTTTGCATATCTTCAAGCTATCAATTGAGTATGACAGTAATGCGACTAGCTTGTGTCAATTCTTTGTACAATAGAAAGTTTTTGCTGAACTTAAGCCAAAGGTAGACAAAAACGAAATGTACTACCAATTCCTAATTCGCTTTCTACCTGAATTTGTCCACCTTGCAATTCAACTAAATGCCGAGAAATAGTTAAACCAATACCAGTTCCACCCGAATGGCGATCGCGTGATTGGTCGGCTCGCCAAAAACGTTCAAATACATGGGGTAAATCTTCAGGGGAAATGCCAATACCTGTATCAATCACTGCAATCCAAAGTTTCGAGGCTTCCGGCCAAACTTGCAGAGTAATTGTGCCTTCGGTAGTGTAGCGGATGGCATTGCCTAGCAAGTTGACTAACACCTGTTCAGTGCGATCGACATCCGCTAATACTATAGGTAATGGTACTGGACAATCCAAGCGTAGCAATGGCCCATCTTCTAACAGTTGTTCGCTAAATCTTTCTACCAAAGACTCGAATAAAGGCAGTAAATTTATTGGTTGTATTTTAATGGGTAAATGACCGGCTTCTGCCTTAGAAAGTTCTTGCAAATCATTGACTAATCTTTCTAAACGTCTAGTTTCTTTGGCTAAACGTCGATAAATTTCCGGCGAAGGTTCTATTTCACCATCTGCTAATTCTTCTAAGTAACCGCGCACAACAGTTAGCGGTGTCCGCAGTTCATGAGTCATATCACTAATTAATTCCCGCCGTCGTGCTTCTACACCCTCTAAACTAGCAGCCATACGGTTAAAACTAGTACCCAAGCGGTTTAGTTCAGGAATATCAGACAGAGGTAATCGTGCATCTAACTCACCAACGGCAAACTTTTGGGTAATTTGTTCCATTTCAGTTAACCGCTGCATAATTCTTTTCGACACCCAATAACTCAATCCTCCCGCCGCCGTAGTCCCAACAATCACCGACCAAATCGTGCTGCGTCGCCAAGCTGTCTCAAAACCTTCAACTAGTTCAGTACGAACATTAATTAAATCTAACCCCTGGCTTTGTAGTCGTTCTAGGTGCAGTACAAAAAACCGGGGTGACGAAACTTTGCTGATAATCACAAAGCTGACTACCCCCACAATCATCACTACCAAGTGGGAAACAAATAAACGTGATGCCAAAGGCAAGGATTTTGTCCAACGCCAACTCATAATTCATCACGCTCACATTACAGGAGAGTCTTCAAATTTGTAGCCGACTCCCACAACAGTTTTAATAAACGAGGGGTTAGCTGGGTCAGGCTCAATTTTTTTCCGCAACCTTGCTACATGGGTGTCAACAACTCGCTCGTCACCAAAAAAATCATCCCCCCAAAGTTTATCAATTAACTGAGTGCGATTCCAAACTCGTCCAGGGTTGCTGACAAAGGTGCTTAACAAGTTAAATTCTAAGTTTGTTAAGTCGAGAATTTCTGCTTCTTGAGAATTTAACTGGCGAGAAGCGGTGCGCTGTTCAATATCTACAATAAAGTTTTGCGTCCGTGTAACTTGATGTTGTCCGCCTTGACGAAGACTCCGGCGCAATAAAGCCCGCACTCTGGCGACTAACTCTCTAGGGCTGAAGGGTTTAACCATGTAGTCATCAGCACCAGTAGATAAACCAATGACGCGATCGATTTCTTCGCCTTTGGCGGTCAACATCAAAATATAAGGGTCTTTAGTACCAGGTTTTTGGCGAATTCTAGCGCAAACTTCCAAGCCATCCAACCCAGGAATCATTAAGTCGAGAATAATTAAATCAGGTGGCTGTTCCTGAAACATCCGCAAGGCGTTCACACCATCGCGGCTAACACGACAAGAAAATCCTTCTTTTTCTAAAGTCAGTTGGATTAACTGAGCAATTTCAGCTTCATCCTCAACAATTAAAATATCCATCGCCATTAAAAATGTAGCGGAATACGCAGAGTTATTTTCTGGCTTGAATTGTACTCTAAAAACCTGCGATGGATGATGAGGAATGGAATTTACAGGTGAGAATTAGAAAGCGATCGATAGTTGTAACCCAAATGGGAGTCTTTTTGAATTTCCTGTTTAATGCTATCGAGGTCAAGGAAGTAATCAGCCACATCAATCAAGCTATCACTAGTCATAGGTCGCAAACTCACAACTTCAACTCGACCACCTTTGCTAGTCACAGCTTCCACAGCATAAGCTAAAGCACCATCGCCACTGACCAAAATAGCTGTATCGTAATAGGGAGCTAAAGTGATCATATCGACAGCAATTTCTACATTCAAATTAGGTTTTTTAGAATTGTCTGTCTGTTGTGCTTCTTTGGTAACTACTCGATAACCATTGCGCCGCATCCAAAACAAAAATCCTTGTTGTTTGTCATTTGCTCGTGGGCGTGCGGGAGTGGGTTTGGCAACATCAACTATTGTGTAAAAGAAAGCCCGCAACAATCGTGAACCAGAGGTTAAACGACACAGCAATTTGAGATAGTCAATTTCAATTCCTAGTTGTAAAGCTGCGTGAAATAGATTGACACCATCTATAAAAATAGCAACTCGCCCCCGATTTAATCCATTAATTGTTGAAGTGTTGGTTCTAGGTTCTCGATGGTGATAATTGTCACTTTTGGCAGGATTTTTCAAGACCATCTTTGGTGATGAGGGCGATTCTGGTTCCAGGTGTTTATATGCGTTGTTGGCTTTGGTAAAATTAGTGAAAGTCATTGACTCCTCGAAAATTTTAAATTTGTGAAGACTGGTGAGAAATTACCAAGAAAGCATCTGTGCTAGGTTATTTACTTAGCAGCAAATGATGTTGAATTATTGGTGCTGAAGCTGTTATCTATCTAAGTTGCACATTGGCTTGCAGAGTTTATGTTGTTTCATTAGTCATTAATATTGATGAGAGCAAACGGAAAAATGACTAATGAATTGATACTTAGTAGCATTAGCTTGATACACAGCTATTGTGTTAATTTTGCAGATTCCAAAGATAAACGCCCTAGAGTTGTTAACTCTTATTAGAGCGAGTTTTACGAGATATTCCCTTTGCCTATCACTATAAGGCTTTTTATCTATCCTCACTGCATCTCAACTTACCACAGGATGCTAAAACTTGCTCAAAGGCAGTTTGCTGTAAGGTGAAGAGCGATCGCATCTATATCTCATTGTACAACTGGATAGCAAAATCCTTCAATCACAGCCAGCTTTGTCTATTGATATCAACATATATCAAAAATTTAAAATTCGGAGTTTATTAGAAAAATCTGCCAAAAAATTTCTTAAATCTATATTTAGGCTGATGGCATTTATAATTATTTAAAATTAATCGTCAAAATCATTACAGCAATATTTGCTAATATTTGCTATTTAAAGTTAATTTATTGACAAAATCATTCAAATAAGCAGTTAACTAAATTTTCATAAAGATAACTTATCGAATTAACCTTTAATTCTTCTTAAGATGGAGGGCATTGATTAAGTAATAGAGCTAAATTTATATCTAGACTAGTCCACAAAATGTCTTTGCTCATCTCCTCCAGTGGTTATTTGCCCCCGGAGGTTATTTTTTGTAATCCAGTACGAATTGCGTTATAACAACTAATAAATTCTCTTTAGTAAATTAAATTACTTTCTAAAAAATAAATTAAGAAATGCTAAGTAAGTTTCGCAGATTTCCTGAATTGCATGTTATCCTGACAATAATTTGTCCCTAAAGCAAAATGTTAGAAAAACTACAGTTTTTTCTTGGATAATTTGTTTTAGGCAGACTGATAACGGAAAGCAAGTAATTTCTCAAGAAATCAAGCTTTGTTTTCTGTTGAATTCACTTTGTTTATACGCTAACAAACCGATAACACGATCGCGCCAGTTTTTATTCCGCTTTGACTGGCGCTTTTTATATTTGGTTGAGGCGGGTGTAGGGGTGTAATATCGTGTCCGACCAAATACTTATCATTAAGGCCGCTCCAGGGAGCAGAGGGAGCAGGGGAGAGGGTTTTAACGTTTCTGCACAGATTGACCGAATCACAACTGATTAACCGGACATGATGTAATACCAAATCGATATGAAGAAGCATATAATTAGCCTGCTTCGGCTTTGCAGTCGCCGATAGGCTAGGTAGGTTTTGTTTGTATAGCCTCAGACTTCCAGTCTGAAGAGTTTATATGCTTTCTCGTGCCAGAATTTCGAGAAGCGATCGCTCAATCACTTCACTCACGAACTGATTACCCTGTAAATTCATGTGAATGGTGTCATGATATAAAGCTTGAGCGTTGGCAGTTTGATTAAACAGTGGTAGAAAATCTATATAAGAAATTTGCTGGGTTTGAGTAAACTCACTCAATCTTTTACGCGCTGTAATTTCGTAATCAAGGGGGCCGGGTTTAGCGAGTTCTCGCCGTAAGGGAGTCATGGCTAGGAGAAATTTACTCTGATGTTGACTGGCGATCGCTTGAATTTGTTTGATAGCTTCTAGATTAATACCGACGCGATCGCCAGGTTCTGCTTGGAGTGCTTGCAATTCGGGAATTGGCTGTTGTTTAGTTACATAACGCTGCCATACTTCTACTAATCCTAAAGGTGGTTTAGTCTTGGGATAGTTGCGATCGCGGCCTACGGGTAAAGCCGTGGGAGCATGAGCAAACAAATCATCAGTATTAATTAATAAAACTATTACCTGCGCTGAAAAATTGCCAAATCTCTGCAAATAAGCTAATTCGTTTCTTGGCCCCCAAGAATTAGCCGAAGCATTCAAAACCTCAACTTGCTGATATTTGTCAGCAATTGCTGATTTTAGCGAATTCATGATTAAGCTGGAGATGGTATTCTTTTGATCCGTCCACCAGCCACCATTGGCGATGGAATCTCCTAACAAAAGCACGCGCAAAGTTTTTGGTGCAGGGATTTTGGCGATGGGACTGCTACGCATCGAGAATTCATTAATTTCGATGCGATTACCAAAGCGACGCGTGCTTTGATTTGGCGCTAATAAGTAACCTATTTGGGAGTCGCCAATGTAAACCAGGGGATTACCAAAACCAAAGAGCGATCGCAATCCAATCTCAGCTACAACTAGTAGCACTATGACTACCAAAATCATGAATATTACTACTTTCATTGCTGAATCCTCACCTATAAATTATTCAAATTCTTATGTTTAAAGTAATCAACTATACTATATTTTTTCAGTGTGCTATAGAGAAAAAATGAATTAAATAACTCGTGGATTCACTGAAAAATCTTCATAATTAACGACCGATATTACTACTCCGTAGCAACTCAAACCAAAGATATATTACTTCTCTGTATAAACTGAGATACTACCACTAGCGACGTAAGTAAATTTAGTGATGTATTTGTTGCAAAGCTTAAACAAAATAAAAGCAGAACCTTAACTTGTTTTGCTAACAGAAGGACTACAATCAAAACGGACAAATTAGGACTCTAACGAAGGAGGATTAAACGCGATGTCCGACTTAAATAGAGGAATTATGAAATTTGAGGGTGCAGACTCCCCCAAAGTAGTTACTATTTCTACAGTTTTGCTCTTGGGTTCGATTGCTGGCCTGATTATTTGGGCGCTGCAAGCTGCTTATGCCTTAAATTAAGTGACAAAGTGCTGAAAAATTAGTATTCATTTGGACACTGGCAAAACTGAGGTTTCCGCCGTTGCCCAGTGTCCATTCAGCACATAAAAAAAATGACCGAAAAATCGTTAAAAAACTTCAAAAATATTTTAGACTTTGCGATTTGAGATTTTAGATGCAATATAAATCTAAAATCCAACATCAACAATGCTTGAACTTTGGGGTGCCTTAGTTATTTTAATTGCCTGCCCCTTATTAGGAGGCTTACCGCTGATAGCCTGGATTACCAACGGGTTGACAGGTAGGCAATTGTCACAAATAGGCACAAAAAACATCAGCGTCTCAGCCGCTTTTTATCACGGCGGCACATGGGTAGGGCTTTTGGCGGTAGTTTCAGAAGCCCTCAAGGGAATTGCAGCCGTTTTTCTGACTCGTATTTTTTTCCCAGATGGCTCACCTTGGGAGATCGTCGCTTTAATTGCTTTGGTATTAGGTAGATTTTGGCTAGGCAAAGGGGCGGGAACAACAAATGCTGCTTGGGGATTTCTGATTCATGATCCCCTGGTGACTGTATTTGTCAGTTTTTTGGCAATCACCACATTTTTAGTATTTCGTGCCAAACAACCAGTCAAGTACGGAGTATTAGTGCTGTTTCCTTTACTAGTAATCATTTTGCATTCTGATGATTTATTCAGAATTATTGCCGCGATCGCTTTAGCTGCCTTACTAGGGTGGATTTATCGGCAAATGCCTGATGATTTAGATTTACCGGTGGAAGAAGCCCAGACAAATACCCAAGCAACATTAGAAACTTTGCAGGGCGATCGCCCGATTTTAACTTTAGATGATGAATTAGATGGGGCAATAGTCGGGCAGAAAACCGCTACCCTCTCCCAAATTAAGCGTTGGGGTTATCCTGTCCCGAAAGGTTGGGTAGTTGTCCCTGGCGCAGATCCCGAAAAGTTAATCGGCATCCTCCAACCATCAGATTTATCGCCATTAATTGTGCGTTCTTCGGCAATTGGGGAAGATTCCGAACATGCTTCCGCTGCTGGACAGTACGAAACGGTGGTGAGTGTTACTAGTAAAGAACAATTGCAAACTGCGATCGCCCAAGTGCGAGATTCATACAATCATCCGAGTGCAGTGCAGTACCGGATTGATCGCGGTTTACCAGAAACAGCGATGACAGTGCTGGTACAACAGCAAGTCCAAAGCGTCTATTCGGGAGTGGCCTTTACCCGCGATCCGATTACGCAGCAAGGCGATGCGATCGTAATTGAAGCCTTACCTGGTAGTCCGATTCAAGTCGTCTCTGGACAAGTTACGCCAGAACAATATCGCGCCTTTGTCGTGGAGACAGATAATATTTCCTCCATTCACATAGAAGGTACAGGACAAGTCCCCCAAGCCATCCTCAAACAAGTTGCTTACCTCGCCCACCGCATCGAAAAACGTTACCACGGTATTCCTCAAGATATTGAGTGGTGTTATGACGGTCAAACATTGTGGGTGTTGCAAGCCAGACCAATTACTACTCTGTTGCCAATCTGGACAAGGAAAATTGCTGCGGAAGTGATTCCGGGGGTGATTCATCCTTTAACTTGGTCAATTAATCGCCCGTTAACTTGTGGCGTTTGGGGAGATATTTTCACAATTGTGTTAGGCGATCGCGCTTCTGGGTTAGATTTTACGGAAACTGCTACCCTGCATTACTCTAGGGCTTATTTTAATGCCTCCCTCTTAGGAGATATTTTTCTGCGGATGGGTTTACCGCCGGAAAGTTTGGAGTTTCTCACCAGAGGCGCAAAAATGAGTAAACCGCCTTTGCAGTCCACCGTGCAGAATCTTCCCGGATTAATCCAGTTGCTGAAGCAGGAATTGAATTTAGACAAAGACTTTAAGCAAGACTACCGCGAGTTATTCATTCCAGGGTTATCGCAATTAGCCCATGAATCAATTGAGGAGATGGAGCCAGCGCAAATTTTAGAGAGAATTGACTTTAACTTAGAATTGCTGCGGCGTGGTACTTATTACAGCATTTTAGCGCCTTTAAGTGCTGCCATTAGACAAGCCATCTTTCGGGTGAAAGATGGGCAGATTGATAACAGTGTGACACCAGAAGTCGCCGCCTTGCGATCGCTCAGTGCTTTAGCCGCCGATGCAAGACAAGTGTTAACGGAGTTTGAACCAGACAAAGTATTTGAACAGTTAGAACAAACTCCCGAAGGTCAAAAAGTTCTTTACGAATTTAATGAACTGCTGGAAGATTACGGTTATTTAAGTGATGTCGGGACTAACATTGCTGTTCCTACCTGGAAAGAAGACCCCCGACCAATTCAGCAGTTATTTGTGCAATTGATTCAAGGTAATCAACCAGAAACAGGCGATATCGACCCGATTAATCGCGCTTTATCTGGTAAACGCAAGCGTGGCTTTGTCCAAGAACGTGTGGATATTAAAGGGCGGGTAACGGAGGTTTATTCCCGGCTATTAGCAGAATTGCGCTGGCGATTTGTCGCCATTGAAAAAACTTGGTTACAATCTGGGTTACTCCAAGAGGCGGGCGATATCTTTTTCTTAGAAATCGCAGAAATTAAACAGCTAATTGCCGAAGCTGATACGCCCTTGCGAGAACGCTTACCAGAAATTATCGAATATCGGCGATCGCAATTTCTCGAAGATAGCAAAATTCCCCAAGTCCCCATTTTGATTTACGGCAATACACCACCCCATCCCCTAGCACCTTCTCCTATCTACTCTGACCAAGTGTTACAAGGGATTCCCGCCAGCCACGGACAAGCTGAAGGTCGAGTCAAAGTAGTGCGGAACTTACAAGATTTGCCCCCAATAGACCGCGATACTATTTTGGTTGTCCCTTACACTGATTCTGGTTGGGCTCCTTTATTAGTGCGGGCTGGTGGACTCATTGCTGAAGCTGGCGGTAGATTATCTCATGGTGCAATTGTTGCCCGTGAATATGGTATTCCGGCGGTGATGGATGTCAGAGGCGCAACTTGGTTATTGCAAGATGGTCAACGGGTCAGAATTGATGGGTCTAGGGGTATCGTAGAACTATCTAACGATTTAAGGCCACAATGATTACCACTTCCCTGAACAACTTGCCCGAAGAATCTGTTTCTCACAACCCAGAAATCAAAAAAAAGGTGATGTTGCGCTTTGGCGATTTACCTCACCTCACCAACTTTTCTCAAGCCCGCTTTGCCCCCGGACAGACAGCCACCGCACACGCACATCAAGACATGTGTGAAGTATTTTTTGTCGAAGCTGGTTCTGGGGTCATTCGTGTTAACAAACAAGAATATCCCCTACTTCCCGGAAACTGTATTGCTATAGAACCTGGGGAAGTTCATGAAGTGATCAATAATGGCGATACTGAACTTGTGCTGACCTACTTTGGTTTGCGGGTGGAGTCATAATCCCAAACGCTCTATCAGAATCTCGTGCCACAATCATCCATTGAGTAAACAGCCGTAATCTTGTAAAACCATTACTCACTTGCTGTTTCTACAGCCGTGGTAGATTCTGGGATGGAATTCGTGGATGAACCAAAGGCAACCCGTAAAAAAGGTGGAGCCAGGAAAGTTGTCAAAATTACCATGATAATAATCGACACCTCCAGAGGCTTATCCAAAATGCCGCTAGCTGAACCGATGCCGGCAAACACCAGACCCACCTCACCTCGTGGAATCATCCCAACCCCAATCGCCACTCGATTGATGCCGGGTTGTCCAAACACTGCCCAACCTGTGATCAGCTTGCCGATAATCGCCACTGCGATCAAAAATGTTGCAATCAAGAGACCCGCTCGATTCTCCGGTACCGCCGGGTTCAAAACACCGAGGTCGGCACGCGCTCCCACCGTCACAAAAAAGATAGGTACCAGTAAATCGGCGATCGGTTTGATTAATTCATCTAACTCGTTCCGGGCATCGGTTTCATCGAGTACCAAACCCGCTGCAAAGGCACCCAAAATCGCTTCGAGATGAATGGCGTTACCTAAAAATGCCATAAAGAAAGCGAAGATGAATGCCGGAATAACAATATTTCCACGGGTTTTGAGCTGCTCTACGATCGCCACAAAACTTTTGTTAAAGATACCACCCAACAAAATTGATCCAATCAAGAATGCCGTAGCGCTGACAATCAAGTAAATGACATTGGCGACATCAATCTCACCGGTTTTGGCTAAACTGGCGACTACCGCCAGGACAATAATGCCGAGGACATCATCAATCACCGCCGCACCAACAATGATTTGCCCTTCTTTGGATTTGAGTTGACCTAACTCTGACAACACTTTAGAGGTAATGCCGATACTCGTTGCCGTTAACGCAGCCCCTGCAAAAATCGCTGGAATTGCTGCTACATGAAAGAGCATCATTAACCCTGCTGTACCCGCCGCAAAAGGTGCCGCGACTCCGACACAGGCGACAACCGTGGCTTGAATTCCCACTTCCTTCAGTTGCCGCAGATCGGATTCCAGCCCAATTTCAAACAGCAGAATAATCACGCCGATTTCAGCTAAAACCGAAATCACTTCACTTTGCGACTCAAAGATTCGGGTCAGGGCATCTGGTGCCAATTGATTCAATCCTTGCAACGCTGTCATAATCACCGAGTCAGAGGCAGACAGCCCCCCTTCAGGAAAGATCACCAGGTGCAACGCCGAAACGCCGACAATCACGCCAGCGACCAGTTCCCCCAGGACGGGCGGAAAATCCAATCGCCTAGCGACCTCTGCGCCGAACTTGCTAGCCAGATAAATCACCACCAGCGTTAGCAATACGCCAGACAGAATAATAGGTGAATCTTCAGCAACAACAGTCGCCAGGAATGGTATCGGAGTCATAAGAGTGGCGATTCCCCCACTGAAAGGAGGCAGAATGTTGGACAAAATCATGAGTTTAAAGCGATGAAGGTTAAGGGTTTGAGGAAGTTATAAAACTGCGGGGGGAATGACTTCTGTGCCAGGGTCAACCTCCTGCGGACAAGAAACACGGTCACTCAAAAGCCGAGGTCATGACCTCGGCCTTTGGGGTCTGCGTCGTCTCGATGCAACAGCCGTCTGATCCACAGAAACTCGCACTAATTGCTTGCTTGTTCCTTTCGTGGCGCGTCATTTCAATTCAACAGCCGTCTGGCCCACAGAAAGTTCTCCCGTACAGTACCTCTGCTTCACAGATATAGATAATGCCCGCATAATCGGTGAAAAACTTGATTGCGACCTGATCCGCAATCTTCTCTGCCATCTCCCGATTTTCGGTGAGTACCTCGAACTTTACATTTGAATCGGTGTCGGCAGTGTTGGGTTTACCCGTAGAGCGCACGTTGCGACTGCCTTTACCGCCAGTATCTACCACCGTATAACCGGTTGCCCCGGCTTCTTCAATGATCTTTGCAACCTTTTTCAGCAGAACCTTTTCCGTAACTATGACGAGCTTGTTGGCACGCTTGGCCATTTTGCTTACCTCCTGAAATTATGTACATTGATCTACTTGGTCTGTCTGGTCAAGAGAGTGCCGACAGACCTCAACCCGTCTGGGATTAGCCGCCGATCGCCTGGGCAAGCCCGACAAAGAACGGTATACACAAGCCGATCGCAACTGGCGTACCAATTGCTGTGGACGCGCCTATATAGGCGGAGGGATTGGCTGACGGGATACCGGCTCGCAACGTGGGCGGCCCTGAGATGTCGGAACTGGAGGAGGCGATGACGGCCAGCAATACGACACCGCCCATGCTGAATCCCGCGACTTGGTGGGCAATCATGCCGAGACCGAAGGCGATTAGCCCATGCACAAACGGTGCGACCACACTATACACAACATACCACTGGGCTACCTTACGCAGTTCGCCAACCCTTGACCAAGCTTCCATACCCATGACCAGCATCAAGATTGAAAGCAAGCCGCGAAAGGCGGGATCGAAGAAGCTTTTATAGACACTTTCCGGCTGGGTGAAAATTCCAAGAGCAAGGCCTAACAACATTGCCGATAGGGCAGGGCCACGGAGGCTTTCCTCTATGATCGGCCATATCTTGACGCGATTATCCGCATCCCCCTTCTGCTGACTGAGATACTCCTGCCGACTGCTGGGATAATCTTTTTTATTGGGATAATCGCCAGCCGCAACGGGCTGCTCGCTGAAAGAATTCTCCCCAATAGAGTAGGCTGCTTCTTTACGCTTCTTCTTGTTGATATAAATATTAGCCACAACAATCGCAGTTACGAGCGCTGGGATATCCATGAAGGGATAGAGTGCGCCAGCCCATGCCTCGTATGAAATTTTTTGTTCTTCCAGTACCGTCAGACCGGCAGCCATTGTAGAACCACTCACGGCTCCAAACAACCCCCCAGTTGCGATCGCATCAACGACTTTGACCTTTGGCAGCTTTGCTAACGTATAGCGCGAGATGAATACAATCGTAATCCCTGTGATTACAGCAAAGATCATGGGTAACACCATCTCCGTCAGATTAGAATTACGGATCGCAATTCCACCGGTTAGACCGATTTTGGTGAGCAGCATGAAGACGATGATTGTACAAATCGACTCAGGAATGACCAATTCGCTACCGAGGGCCGCAATGATCATGCCACCAATCAGAAAGGCGAGTGTTGGGGACTGCAATTGGGCAATGAAGTCCTTCACGAACAACGACACAAAATCCACGAATACCTCCTTGTGACTCCTCTGACGAGGATTATTGCAATAAATGAACTAAGTGAACTCTAAAGAGTTAAAGAGAGTAAGAGCGAGGCACTTCACCCTGACAAGACAGCAGGGACGTTTCATTCGTAATTAAATGTATTTTGTCAATATCATTGGCGATAAATCTCAGGGCAAAAGTCATAAATTTTTGGCTATATTGATGTCTAAAATGGAATGCCAAGAATGTTTTTGATATCCTGAACCCTTGCATTTTCAAGCATTTTAGGGAATGAAACAGCCCTGCTACAACACAGGTGTTGCACGAGAACCTATAGACAGGTGTCACGGTCATTGGCCCGGTCGGTTCAGAGATCAACTGTTGGGATAGCGCCAAACAGGGCGGCAAAAAAGCCGCTACAAACTGCCCCATAGAGTCCGCCGAGGAACCCCACCCCCAAAGGCCAGAGCCAGGGGTAATGAGACAACGGCAGCCGTGACACTGCCAAAGATATCGCTCCGGAAGTTGTTAAACTGAATGAGATTGGTGATTGCCATCATTGAGGTAAATGAACTGTAGATAAAACGAACTAGAACCGACCCTTTTCATAGAAAGCATGGGTTATAGATAAAAGTCGTCTGGAGAATGGAATCTAACATCTACGATCGCGCACTCAAAGAAGTCTCAACAACAGACTGCCGATAATGATTGATGAGCGACTTCAAGCTCTGAAAAACTAAATCCTAATGTTAAATCATTTAGATATTCTTAACTGTACGCCACTCTGGGTAGTAATACTTACTGAGTGATCAAGAAAAAAGTTTTTGTATGTATAGATATTCGTCTATGTTTTTAGATTTCTGACACCGCGAAGCCAGCGGTCGGGGGTAGCAGCCCAATGTGGGTAGCCGCCGAGATACCGATACCGTTGGCGAAATATTGCTTAATATAAAAACGGCGAATTCTCCGTGTATTACATGGATAAGAAAGGTCGTAACTTTTCCTTTTTAAAGGTCAATTCACATCTTGCACCTAGCCCTGACGAATGGAATTCGCGGCTAAACAAACGAAGTCCGCCTGGTATTGTGAAGACTAACGCAAAATCAAGGATTTAGAACCCGCGCAGGCGGTGAGACCAGCGTTCTTGGTAGGGTTTCCCTCCGCAGGCGACTGGCGTTAGCGCAGCGTTAGCGACGTTAGGAGCGTCACCCGAAGGGGTTTTGTCTGTGTAGCCGAGCCAGTGCGTTGGGGAGACAGCGCCGTGGGCGGGTTTCCCGACTTGAGGAGCCACTTGCTACAACGGGGGGAACCCCCGTTGTAGCAAGTGGCGTGCGACTGTCGTCGGCTTTGCCGACTTGAAGCAACTGGCGTGTGACTTCAGTCGCTTGGTGCAAGATATGTGTCAACACAGAAAAGTAATATCCAATCTTGGCAATAATAAATTACAGCTACACAAAAATAACCCGCAAAAGCGGGTTATTTTTATCTTTCATCAAACATAATATTAGTCTCTCTCTGGTTGCCAATTAGGATTAGTCAGACTGGTAAGAATATGGTCTTGCCACTTGCCATTAATTAATAAATAATCTCTTGCATAACCTTCAACCACAAATCCCAGTCGTTTGAGTACATTACCGCTACGTTGGTTGTGTGGCATATAATTTGCCATGATGCGATGAAAATTTAAATCATCAAATACATATTGAATTGCTGCTTTTAATCCTTCTGTCATGTAGCCTTTACCTTGCTCACTTTCTGCTAGGCTATAACCTACATAACAAAAATGAGCTGCTCCGCGAATAAAATTATTGAAATTAATAGTGCCAATAATATGTTGAGGATTTTTTTTCGGAAAAATAAATAGCTTTAAAGATTGGTCATGAATAAATTCTAAAAAAGTATTTTCTAGTTGATATTGCCAGTACTCTTCTGTAAAAAAACCATCTCCCCATTTAGGATAAAATGGAGTCAGATAAGCTTGGTTATCTAAAAAGTATTTTAAGATTTGCGGAATATCTTCTTTGATGGCAATGCGTAATAATAGGCGATCGCTAGTAATAATGGGTAATTCCGAATGCATACAAACTTGGCTAAATTAATAACTGGCGGCTACAGTAACTAAACTTATTGTCTTTTTTCCATTCTGGCTGCTAGCGGTTGTCAGTGCCAATCGAAAACAGTAAAACTGTTGTAACAAGATTTAGCAAAATTAGCATTTTCGAGATTTAGACAGCAGAAATTTGAGTAAGCTAAGGTTTAGCTGGTCAGTTAGTATGGATACTACATAAGTAGTGTAAAACAGCGATCGCACTATAGTTCCAAACTCCATAGTCA
>JAGKSW010000217.1 GCA_018993265.1 Nostoc sp. TH1S01 | reverse complement strand
CGCCTAAGCTAAAATTAATGCACATCACCAGATATTTTGGTCTTGTTCTCTACAATAAATATCTCAAACCCTTATTTGCTCATATAGACTAGTTGATTCGCAATGCTTGCCTTTGTACCCTAAAAACTAGCCAGATAAAGGGTTTGATAGTTATTGGAGATGTCTGATGTTCCCGCCGTTGAAATTCCAGAACTGACCGAAGATGAACAGCGCGATCGCCTGCATCTCGAACGCAGAGTTGAGAGGGCATTTTTTGAGGCTGGCAAGGCGCTGATGGAATTGCGCGATCGCAGACTCTATCGCTCCACACACAAAACTTTCGAGGAGTATTGCAAAGACAGGTTTGGATTTGAGCGCCGTCATCCTTACAGATTGATTGAAGCTGCGGTTGTGGTAGATAATCTGATGCAAATGTGTCCCATTGGGACACAAGTCGAAAATGACTCAAGTTCTATTGGGACACAAACCGAAAGTGAATCAAGCGACGAACAAATGCGTCCCATTGGGACACAAGTCGAAAATAACTCAAGTGATGAGCAAGAGCAATCTGTTGGGACACAAACCGAAACAGATTCGAGCGAACAGCAAATGCGTCCCATTGGGACACAAATTCTGCCAACGAGTGAGCGTCAAGTCCGTCCTCTCACCAAGCTAGAACCGCAGCAGCAGGTTGAAGTGTGGCAACGGGCAGTTCAAGTTGCCAAGGGCAAAGTTCCTAGTGCCAGAATTGTAACTGATGTAGTGCAGCGCATAATGGAGCGTACTAAAGTCCCTAACACCTACCAAATCGGTGAAGTCTGCCAAATTCTCGCAAAGGATAATCCCGAACTCAGAGGCAAGGGCGGCTGTTGGGGCATTGTCACTCATATTGGTGAGTTTAGCTGTACCGTGAGAACTTGGGATGGCGAATGTACTGTTGGGGTGCAATACCTAAAGTCCTACAATTATTTACCTGCCGAATGTCAGCAGGTGCAGGTGATATGCGATCGCATATCACGGGTGTATTCTGCTGAATTGGAGGAATCAGTGCAGAGGTTTTTGGAGTCGTTGGGGAAGCTGAGGCGGTCTTATTTGACTGCTTTGGAGGAGAAAGTGTTGAGTTTGTTGGAGTTAGAAACTGGCGGCTGATGCGAGAATTACCAGCAGGCATACTATCATACTTGGGTTTTGGAGTGAGGGCGATCGCGATTGTTAAATCATCAAAGTATATTCCCAAAGGTTTGCTGAAGCGTATTCAGCAGATGGAGCCAGAGCAGGCGGGGGTTAGGGAGATTTTGGGGTGTAGGGGGTGGTAAGCTATAAATTTATAGGGTAGAGGAACGCAAATGAGTGCAGAAGATTTGCGCTCACCGTAGATACAAGTAAAAGGTGAAGGTGCGCTTTGCTGCTGTCAGTATTAAAATTAACTAAAGTGCTTGTTATCTCTGTCTCCTCAAACCAACGGCGATCAGATTAAAATTTCTTTTCCGATAGAATTTATCAGGATTCAACCTTCATTCGATAGATGGTGAAAAAGAGGCGACCTAGAGAACACATAATTGCTGATCTCAGTGTCAATCATGTTGAAAGGTATATTTTCCTGTGCGGTTACTCCGTAGAGCGAATTGAATATGATTATGGTTTTGATTTGGTTATGTTCACTTATGATGCTAATGGCGAAATCGAAAATGGACAAATTTATTTACAAATAAAGGCTAGAGATTCTTTAAGGATACTTGCATCTCAAGAAACTATTGCTTTTACTTTAAAACGTTCAGACATAGAATTATGGCTGTTTGAGCCGATGCCATGTATTCTGATTGTGTATGATGCCCAAGCAAGTGTCAGTTATTGGTTATACTTGCAAGCATATTTTGAAAGCTTGGAAAAATTTGACCTCTCTAAAATTGGTGAAACTTTTACAGTTCGCTTATCTCAAGCAAATATACTAAATGAAGAGGCAATTAAAAAATTTGCTCAATATAGGGATGATGTTCTCAGGCAGTTACAGGGAGTGATTCGCCATCATGCTTAGAAATATTACCTTTACTGAGCTAGAAGAACTACTGTTAAGACTAGGTTTTACTCTTGTGCCTACGGCTGGCTCACATCACGTTTTCCAGTATCCATCATCTGGAGCGTTGGTAGTTTTACCAGGATATGAAAAAAAGGCATATATTGACACTGTGCATTTGGTCGCTGTACGCCGAATCCTTGTAGAAAATGGCTTGATTGAGCAGATTGCTTTTGACAGTTTTCTACAAAAGATACCTAGTTAAGTGCAGAACTCTAGAAAACCAACGGTGCGACTAATACCCACAAGTGACATTTGAAGTTTTTGGGGGAGTTGAAACGAACGTATTTGAATCCGGTGGAGGATGAGCTTTCGGTTTTCTTGGAGAGAACAAATTTATTAAAAGTATAACTTGTCACTCATAATTGTACGGGTTTTACCAAACAATTTATCAGCTATGCTTTGTCTTCGACTGCGCCTAGTGCTTTGAGTGTGGCAATTTCGGCTGGTGTTAAACCTTTCATGCCTGTGATGTTCATGCGTTCATAAGGGCGATCGCTTCTCAATGTTTTTAGACACTCGCCAGTTTCTATATCCTAATAGTCAACAATTTAACATTAGTCACACATAACACCAGAGAATTCAGTCGTGTTAGTGGATTGGCAATTGAAGGTTGGGAGCATCTTTTGTCTATGCACATCATAGACCAATATCTTCTGGTTAAAAACATTATATCAAGCTTATATAAAGATGTAATTTGCTTGACTAAGCCTAGCTTTGTAAAATAGCCATAAAATTTGCTTATATAAATTGAGCCAAGCTTGCTATCACATAATGCTTTTTAGCGCAAACAAGAGATACGTTTTTTCTCAAAAAACTGCTGAAAATTGCTAAAACTCGAATTTTTGATTTGGAACCAAAATATATCTGTGCAGAGATAAAGGTTAACCTGATATTAAGGTTTGTCAGTATTAGATTTGACAAACATCTTTAATTTAAAGTTCTGGTAAAGTTGTTTTTTCGATTTTCAAAGAGTGATAAATAAATACTTGTGTTCCTCAGTAAATATCAGTAAAAAACTCAAGGATTACGCAATCACTCTTCGCAAGAGAAAAGCGAGTTGGGAGTCGGGAGTAGTAATTGAATCAATCATGCGCGCGTGAGTATTGATGATTCTGTTTTTGGCTCTCCTTTGAAAGCGCGGCATTTTCTATTGGTCTAGCAAACCAAAGTTGCTCTGTAAACTTAGCACTTGTGCAGGCGGAATCGAGCCAGGGAGCCGGGGTGCAGGGGTGTAGGGGAGAGCATACTTTCATTCTCCCCCGCTCCCTTGCTGGGACTACATAGCAATGTTGGGTTGGTGAACTACTAGAAACTTTGGGCTACCCCAAAGTTAGTAATCTAGCTTAAACCTAGCTATTTACTGATATTACAAGGTGTTTAAGGACTTTATGTGTCCTGATTGCTTCAAGGGGCGACAAGCGAGT